>CAZIDP010000014.1:0-81585 GCA_964537975.1 uncultured Nitrospirales bacterium
AAAATTAGCCTGTTTTATATAATATCAGAGGACAACTGCGGAAGTTGGGTTAGCTTGCATTTTGGTGTTCCCGCAGGAGGGTTTGGGTGTCAGGAATGATTATATCTATGTGCTAGTATTATGTCATTCTGGGTTCCCGCCTTCGCGGGAATGACGGGAAGGGGGCTACGCGTGAGTGACGATTTTGTCTGCGAACGCGGGTATCTCTGCTGGCACGCCCTCCGGGGTGCGGTTGCTGGAGCTACTTACCCGGGGTGGCGGCTCGTTGGCCTTACCCCGCGCTACGGTGATGTAATCGCTCCGCGATATGGAACGAAAGCGGGTGGCAAGCAGGAGCGTGAAGTGCGGCACCGACGATCGCTACATCAACATCATCACGCCACTCAACTGTCATGCCTACACCGTTATGCCACATAGGCAGGTCAGCAGCATAGGGCGTAGCTATCACAGCACCGATATGCTGATCACATTCGTCTACTCATCACCTCCATTTTCAAAATCTGCGTTCATCGGCGTAATCTGCGGAGAACGGTCGGGGTATTTCTTGCTGGCACGCTCTACACCTTTCGGGGTGCGGTGTTGGGGAAGAGTTGTATCTCGTAGGTGATCATTTCAAGTCTATGCAGGTTGTGTACCTATGGATTTGTGCCCCATATGTCCATATCTCTGAATAAGGTTCTTCCGGGGAGGCTGGCAAGGTGGACTATTGTTGCGGCAATATCGGCCGCATGCAGATGTAATCCGGGGCCTTCGGTGGGGCCGGTATCTTCTCGGGTGTCAACACTGCTGGGATTCATCACCATGACACGGATGTTGTTTTTCCGCACTTCATAGTTGAGTGCCTGGGAGAATCCTTGTAATCCAAATTTGCTGGCAGCATACGCACCTGCGCCGGGGTCTCCCTTTTTTCCGCTCATTGAACTGATCATGAAAATGTCACCACGATTTTTATTAATCATGCCTGTTAGAAATGCTTTTGTGGTCAAGAACACCCCGGTAAGATTGGTTTCCAATACTTCGTTCCAGAGTGATAGTGGCATGTCTGCTACTGGACTGCCGCGCATGGCGCCAGCATTGTTGACAAGGATGTCTACTTCACCCAGGTCTTTTGTAACCGCATCTGCCAATGCCTGAATTTCATCGGGTGATCGCTGGTCACATACGTAGGTATGGCAGTGTACGCCAATCATTTTCGCAGCCTCGGACAATGTTGCGGAATTGCGCCCGGTTATCGCAACGCTAGCGCCAGCATCATGCAGTGCCTGGGCAATGTGCCGTCCAATCCCGCGACTTCCCCCTGTAACTACGGCAATCTTTTTTTCCAGCTTGGTATTCAATGGGAATTCCTCCGTATTTATTTATGTCTAATTTCCACGCCGGGCTGAAAACTGTATAGTGTTCTTGACAACGATAACCACATGGTTCCTATGTCGCCTGGACAATGTTTTTAACTTACTTGTCAATGACCAACTTGTCCTGAAGGACACCATTCACATCGTATGCGCGGTAGGTCAATCGTTCAAATGGGCCTGTCTCAATATCTATAACCTGAAAAGTGGCCGTGTTTGTAAAACCTACGTCAATGTACTCATGGTTGCCTTGGCCATAAAATTTGGTGCCTGCAACAGAAATGATATAGGTCGTTCCTTCTGCAGAAGATGGTACCGGTTCACCTCCCCGCATGGGATAGGTACGCAAATACGCATGATCGTGGCCTTGTAATGCCAGGTCTACATGATAGGTGTCGAAAAGTGGTGTCCAATGGGTACGTATTGTTGGATTGTCCCGTGATTTCGAGGACGGATATGCCGGATGATGGTACACGACAAATTTCCAGACTGCACTGGACTGGGCCAATTGGGCTTCAAGCCATTCGGTTTGTGTTTCCGGTGGTAAGTTGGAGTCCAGTATTATGAAGAGGGCATTGGCATATTGAAAGGTATACGCTTTTTGTGGTTCGATACTGGAGGGGCCATTTTGCGGCAAGGTGAATAAGCGATGATATAGCCAGGGTTTACCTAGCTGGTATTCATGGTTGCCCAATGCGGGTACGAGAGGTTTGTGATTGTATATTCCACGGGCATTGTGAAAAAACATATCCCATTCAAAACGAGCGAATCCCCGGTCGACCAAATCCCCGGCAATAATATGGAATGCGGCAGTTGGACAGGTCTTGTGTGAACGAAGCAGTAATTTGCGCCATTCATCATATCCGTTCTGGACATCACCCATATAGATGAAGGAGAAAGATGCTGCTGTTGCTGGAGCCGTGGTGAATTCTGCCATGGGTGAAAAGACACGATTTGTATCGGAACTCACAGCATATACATAGGTGGTATTCGGTTCAAGCCCTGTCAAGACAGCCGTGTGGCGATAATTCATCGGATCATTAATGGTATAGGGTAACCACAATAATTTGCTGTGTGCCGCTATAATGGTCGGTAAATGGGCGTGGCTGGAGTGAAATTCGGATTTCTTCATATACGTGACCACACTTTTTCGTACAGAAACTCCCGTACGCCACTGTATCGTTTGTGACGTAGCAGGGTCTTCGCTCCAAGTCAGCAACACCTGGTCTGGAATGTAATTTGAAGGATAGGGGGTTAATTGGTACAAGAAAACAAAGGCGATCACAGAAATCGCCAACAATATAACCAACAATAAAGTTACTAAGGAATATCCGGCTCTGTTGTACATAAACAAATATTGCTCTTACCATTAAAAATTCAAGATGTAATTGAAGTGTATGACACTAGATTAATTTTTATATGATAGCATGCCATGTCTAAAAACGGATAATAGTATGATTGTCAATTTTCATCAGCAGGATGATTTGCGAGTTGAGTAACTGCCTGAGAGCAACTTGTATACAGTTGTTGGCGTTGTGTTAATGTTTATGCTCTATTTGCGTAATAGAATTGGATTTTCTGGTGGACAGGAGTATTTTTATGAAATTGTTTTTGAGTTTCCTTGGTGTTGCTATGCTAAGTGTATGGAGTGCGATGGCTGTGGACAGGACAGATGAATATAAAATACATGCCGGTGAGCCCCGATGGGAGCCAATAGAAGACGCTATATACCTGCAAGAAATTGGCAGACATATATCAACAGAAAAACCTGTTCTAGATATCGCTGTTGTACCAGCACACAATGAAAATGTACAAGCCTTGGTGTATGCAGTTATTGACCACCAGTTGTACACTCTGTCAAACAATGATTTTGTCCAGGTTGCTGAAGCACCTTCTCGTGTACACCGTATTTTCTCTTTTGTAAATGCTGATGGTCAGTTGTGGTGTACCGCAGAAAGTGGTTTGTATCTATTTCATGATTCCCAGTGGTCTCACCTGAGTGATGAATCATTCGTCGACCTTACCCTGCACCGGGGACAAGTTCATGCAGCAACTTCTGAAATTGTGTTTCGGTATGAAAACGGTACGCTGCATAGTATCGAACCAGACGGTGGATTCCTTTCGACCAATACGACCTATCATAAAGAAGATGGCACCCAGGTATTACCACGTCCGGAGCGTTTTGGCCCCTTGGTTCGTATAGCATCCTATGGTGATACATTATATGGCTTGCGACCTGGTAACCTGGTGCTGTTTGATGGGGAACACATCGATCCTACGGCCTACGATTGGGGGGTACTGCCTTCCAGGCAAACCCATGATCTGCTGACGCTGGGACATCGCTTGTTTGTTGCAACCAATCGGGGTGTAGGGGAGCTTCGGGGCATGTCTATGACCACTCTGAATGGTGCGACAGGGTTGCCCTATGAAGACACCACTTGCCTGGCAGAAGGTTTTGATGGGGAACTTTGGATTGGTACGCGCCGTGGTGCCATACGGTGGTTGGGTGGCGACGAATTCCATTACTTTGCAGGGCAACGCTGGTTGCCTGAGGATCATGTCAATGCGATAGCTGTTGATGGCAATTCGGTGTATATCGCAACACAAGGTGGATTGGGAATCATTTCCTATGAGCCTTACACGTTACGGAAAAAGGCCGATTATTACGAACAACGACTGGATGCCTGGGGCCACAAGCGTATGGGTTTTACCCACAAACTCTGGTGGAATGATGCATTGGGTCGGTGGGTTCGAGAAGTTTCTGACAACGATGGTGGATTTACCGGGCATTATCTTGTTGCCATGAGTTACAAATATGCCGTCACGGGAGACGCGCATGCGCTTGAAGAGGCCAACAACACCTTTCTGGCGATGCGCTGGCTGGAAACCATCACCCCTATGGAAGGCTTTCCCGCACGTGCGATCTGGTCTATTGGAGACGATACAGAGAAATCACAACACGGCTCTGGAGGACTGCCTGCGCGTTGGGTGCCTACACCTGACGGCAACTTTGAGTGGAAAGGGGACACCTCCAGCGATGAAGTTGGTGCGCACTTTTATGCGGTATCCATTTACCACGATTTGGCTGCCAGAGATGAATACAAAGCAATGGCCAAAGACCATATTGAGCGTCTGGCTTCACATATCATGGACAATGGGTGGAAGCTCATCGATATGGATGGGCAATTGACTCGCTGGGGACGCTGGGACCCGGAGTACTTATTGCAACCCTATGGTTATTACGCCTTGGGACTCAATGGCATGGAGGCCCAGGCCTATGCAATCACCGCGCTGGGTGTTACAGGGGATCAGAAATTTCAAGCAGGTCTGGATCAATTAATTGAATGGCGGTATCACCACCATACAGTACGCCAAAAAATAACCTTTCCGCCAAACTACATTACCCCCTGGGATGATCGACTTGCCTTTTTGTCGTATTATCCTCTACTGAAATATTGTCAAGACCCCCATTTGCGTTCCATCTACCGACGTAGTCTGGACAGAAGCTGGGAAATCAAGCGGATTGAAGAATATGCCTGGTACAACTTGATGTACGGCATTCTGACCGGCAACGAATGTGAGTTGGACGTTGCGGTTCGTCATTTGCGGGAATGGCCGCTGGATTTAGTAGAATACAGCTATCAAAATGCGCATCGACTCGATTTGCATTCGAAACCGGGCTATGTGCCTTATGCCGTAGGTCCGCGAACAGAATCTCCCAGGGCAATGTCGCCACGCGAGGTGGGGCCTAAAAAACTTGATGCGAACTATCTTCAGTTGGATGGTGGCTCGGGAGGACGTGGAGCGGCAGAACCGAATGCCTGGTTGGAAAGTTATTGGATGGCCCGGTATTATGGAATGATCTCGGAACCTCTCACAGATCAACCCGACTTAATGGCGTATACAGATGGTTTTGAATCTTCCAACGATTTGCCTGGCGCGGCATCCTATGACGGGCCCGATCGTCCAACGATGTCAGAACTTCGATAAGGCTGTCAGGGTAATTCCATTTTTCAACGTTAGCTAATTATTATGTAGATTAATTATGATGTCGTAGCAAGAGATGTCGTTCCAATTGTGAGGAAGTGTATTGCTGGATAGCCTATTGCGATTATTGCATAGTTTTTCGGGGAAATAGCGCTTTGTAAATAGATAATATCATAATGCGCACCTGTGGCATCTTTGGGCAATGCCGATTCTGTTTTTGGTGGTCAGTGAAATGAACGTTCAGTTTATTGGTTTTATCTTGTGATTTTGTTATAATCCGTAAGCTGATTTCTCGTCATTTTCTGGCTTTCGTAAACCCTTGTGTTTATGTCGTTTCCACTTGTTGCAAATTATTTAATCGCAACACTGAAAGGTTTTTTTGTGTTCGGATTCCTCCGTCATCTACCCGGCCTGTTTTCACATGATATGGCCATTGATCTGGGTACTGCCAATACGCTCGTATATGTGAAAGGTCAGGGTATCGTCCTGAGTGAACCTTCTGTAGTTGCGATTAACAAAGATAATAATAATGAAGTGCGGGCTGTGGGTATAGAAGCCAAGAATATGATTGGGCGTACCCCCGGCAACATCGTAGCAATCCGGCCCATGAAAGATGGTGTTATTGCAGACTTTGATGTGACGGAGAAAATGCTTCGACGTTTTATCGAAAAAGTGCATAACCGTAAGCGTTTGGTAACACCCCGCGTGGCTGTAAGTATCCCCTCGGGTATCACCGCAGTAGAGCGGCGTGCAGTAACGGAAAGTACCATGCAGGCTGGTGCCAAAAAGGTGTATCTGATTGAAGAGCCCATGGCGGCATCCATTGGTGCTGGTCTACCGGTTCAAGACCCCCAGGGTTCCATGATTGTTGATATTGGTGGTGGCACGACGGAAGTCGCGGTTATTTCCCTTGGTGGCATTGTGTTTTCAAAGTCTGTACGAGTAGCTGGTGACGAAATGGACCAGGCCATCATTCAACATTTGAAACGCACCTATAACATGCTGGTGGGTGAACGTACCTCAGAAGAAATCAAGATTGCCATCGGCTCCGCATATCCTATGAAGGAAGAGATGGAGATGCAAGTTAAGGGACGGGACCAGGTCATGGGCCTGCCAAAAATTATCACCATCACCTCGGAAGAAATTCGTGAATCCCTCAGTGAGCCAATCAGTCATATAGTGGATGCGGTACGGGTAACCCTGGAGCGAACGCCTCCGGAGCTTTCTGCCGACATAGTGGACCGCGGAATGGTGTTGGCAGGTGGTGGCGCATTGTTGCGTGGTTTGGACAAGTTACTCGCAAAAGAGACCGGTCTACACGTTACAGTTGCGGAAGACCCCTTAACAGCGGTGGTATTGGGTGGCGGTAAATTCTTGGAAGAGTTGAAAAATTTCCCTGCTGAAGAGGTGTAGTTCGCCTGCAGCAATGTACATGATCCTGCCGAAACTTGTGTTTGTACCTTTAACGGCTTACCGAGGTTCATTGTACCATTGCTCCGGTATCGGCAGAGACCGTAGGAATTGTTTCTATTGAATTTATGGCGTTTTTTCCATACGCATCGCCCACTCATCGTATTGATATTTCTTGTGATGGCTTCGGTTATCTCTTTGGTAACAGGAACCGAATCCAGCACGATTCACCACGGTGCACGCCGTATCGTGTCCATGTTAGCGTTTCCATTCCTCAAAACAGTTCAAATGGCGGACAATGCAGGCACGTATATTTACGGTTTTGTTGCGAATTATCATGCCATCCATCAGGAAAATGCAGAGCTGCGCCAACTTGTCGTAGAGCGTAATGTCCTGTTAGCCCGCAACAATGAATTGTCTGCTGAAAATCATCGCATACGGCGTGATTTAAATTTTCTTCGTGAACAACCCCATTATGAGTTGGAACCTGCTGGCATTTTGCAAAATGCCAAGGGCATTCTGACGATTGATCGGGGTTCTTTTCACGGAATTGAGCGCTCTATGGCGGTAATCACCAGAGATGGTGTTGTGGGGGTTATTACCGAAGTCGATGATTTTACATCAATCGTTGCTACCCTCCACCATCCGGATTGTAAAGTGGGTGTGATGGTATGGCGAAATCGCCAACGGGCCTATGATGGTGTTATACATGCCAGTGGAAGCGATCTGAGTCTTATCTGTACGATGGAGTATATTGATTTTCAAGCGGATGTGCGCACCGGGGATTTGGTTGTGACAAGCCCTGAGAGTCTGTTTCCTGCCGGGTATCCCGTTGGAATTATTGGTGCCGCACCGACAGGGGATACGCTGTGGAGACGTGCGGAAGTTACTCCCCTGGTGGACCCTTACCGACTGGATATCGTGTATATTGTACGGCGAGCTTCAGAACCACACGACATCCTCATGGGGCCACCAACGGCAAAAAGCCAGAATCTGGCTCCAGAAACGCCTGATACACGTCCTTTACAAGAACGTATGGCACCATAATCATGTTTTATCGAATTAATATCTGTGAAATTCATACCATATATGTATCATTTTTTTTTGGGCATCATAGCGTGATGTACGATTGTTTAAGGTACGGCAATGTTTCGTAACGCAGCATGGATTATCGCTATCATAGTAATGGCGCTATTGCAAACCAATTGGCCGGATGTACTCAAATTGCAAAATGTAGTGCCGGATTTGATGCTGGCCTTGGTGGTTTATCTGGCACTGAAAGAAAGTGCCGAGCGCGCTATGTTTACCGGTGTATTTGGTGGAATTGTTCTGGATGTGGCCAGCAATTCAGTACTGGGACATCACGTGTTATGCCTGGTCTTGGGTGGCTACACCATCGCGCAACTTTCTCGCCGTATCATATCAGAACATCCAGCCATAAAAGTCGGTCTGGTGCTTGTGGCAGCTTTCGCGAATGGTGTTCTTTACACGATGATTCAATACATACAAAATCCTGGAATACCTTTTATTTATACGATTGTATCTTCCGTGGCGCCAGCAGCGTTTTTTACTGCCCTGCTGACTCCATTACTGTTTTACTTGCTCAGTCGCACCTTGCACCATAAGAATGTTGCACATGGAGGCTTGACCTGATGCCCAAAAATGATGAACCACGTCGTTATGAAGGGGTTGAAAATCGTGTTCAATTTACTGCTGTTGTAATTACCCTGGCATTTCTCATTCTCGTAGGCCAGCTCTGGCATTTACAAGTTGTTGAGCAAGGTTTGTACCGTGCCATGGCAGAAGACCAACGCGTCTGGCCCAAACGCCTGAAATCAGACCGTGGCATCATCTATGGCCGCGGTGATGTCGTACTCGCAGACAACCGCCCCAGTGCGGATATTGTCATGGTTCCGGGAGATATTCCAGCAGACATGCATGAACATGTTGCGGCAACCCTGGACCGCTTGATTGGCGTTCCCAAAGAAGAGATACTGGAGCGGATTCACCAGCATCGTGGTGAACCTTTTACACAAATTCCCATAAAACGGGATGTAACCCGCTATGATCGCGTGCGAGTTGAAGAACAAACGTTTGATTTGCCGGGTGTTTTGACGGTGGTTCATCCACAGCGGCGTTACCGCTATGGCAAGATTGGCGGTCAGCTTCTTGGCTATCTGGGTGAGATTAACAAAGTAGAATTGGCCCGGCTGCGTGATGAATACAACATGGGTGATCTTATAGGGCGTGGTGGTCTGGAGCAGATGTATGAGAGTCATCTGCGTGGCCACGACGGCTATGTCGTGGTTACCAAATATGCATCCGGCAGACCGCAGTTACGAACCGATCGTCTTGGCAGACCGTACATTGCGGAACGCGACAGCCTCGGACACACGCTGGAAGAAGAAGGCCGCCGCGTAGAACCTACCACAGGTAATCCCTTATATATAACCCTGGACATCGAATTGCAAGCATATTGCGAAGCATTGCTGCAAGGCGAAGTAGGCTCCATTGTTGTTTTGGAAGCTGACACCGGTGCTGTATTGGCAATGGCAAGCACCCCCACCTATGATCCGGGAGTTTTTGTCAACAGGGGACACAGCGAAGAGCGCCTGGGGTTATTGACAGCACCCAAGCCCAACCCAATGTTCAGTCGTTCTTATCGTGAAGTCTATCCACCAGGCTCCATATATAAGATTGTTATGGCGGCGGCTGCACTGGAGGAAGGGATTATTTCGGCCCACAGTACCCATTACTGCCCAGGCCGCTTTCGTCTCAGCCCTACGACCCGGTGGTGGCACTGTTGGCGGAGATCAGGCCATGGCCATGTCGATGTAGATGATGCGCTGGCATTTTCATGCGATGTGTTTTTTTACAATGTCGGTCTTGATTTAGGGGTGGATAAAATTGTTGAGTGGTCCAACAAGATGGGGTTGGGAGTACACACCGGCATTGACCTGCCAGGTGAAATTACCGGGTTAATACCGTCTCGTGATTGGAAGCGTGAGCTGAATAAAGACAAACCGGTATGGGAGCAGAACTGGTATCCCGGAGACACCGTTAATCTGAGCATCGGCCAGGGCAGTGCTGGCACTACGCCACTTCAAAATGCGGTCATGATGGCACTCATAGTTAATGGTGGATACCGGGTACGACCCTATCTCAATGAAGCGATTGGCCCGGAACTATCTGAGCGCATATTGGGTGATATGGCCTTAAAACATGTGATTGACGGACTTCGCCTGTGTGTCACCAAGGGACCACCAGCGCCAACTGGTACCGGTCATGCCGCTTATATTAAAGGGTATGACATCTTAGGGAAAACAGGTACAGCCCAGGTGGCAAGCCTCGAGCAGACACAGCATTACAAGGAAGTCGATGACATCCCGTACAACCTGCGGCACCATGCCTGGTTCGTAGCAGGAGTCATGGACAAAGAACCAAAAATAGCACTGTGCGTTCTGGTGGAACATGGGCATCAGGGTAGTTCTGTGGCAGCACCACTTGCCCGAGATGTCATTGAATTCTTTTATGAACGCAATGAAGCGCCTTTAATGGCCCAAGCTATGGAAAAGGTCTATTGATGGCGCGAACACAAGTGGGTATAAACGTTTCCGATGTCAGCATGCGCAATTTCAATTGGCGGAATTTGCTTCATGTCGATTGGTTGCTCATGTTGTTCGTGATTCTGCTTGCAGTAACTGGCTGGTTGACCATGTATAGTGCCAGTGCCAGCAGCGATATCAGTTATTTTCACAAGCAGATCATATTTTTTGTGGCTGGTTTTCTTGTTGCCCTGTTCATTGCTTGCCTTGATTACCGGTTTCTGGTCTCTCTGGCACCCTTAATGTATATTGTTGCTTTGGGGCTTCTCCTTTGGGTTGAATTGGCAGGCGTTGAAGTTAAAGGCAGTGGGCGTTGGCTGCAAATAGGTACGATTCGTATTCAACCCTCTGAGTTGTCCAAAGTGGTTATGATCTTTTTCTTGACCTGGTATCTCACCACGTTGGGCGAACGTATTCGACGGTTTCACTGGTTTGTCTCTGCGTTTATTGTGACTGCCATTCCCATGGCTTTAATCTTGAAACAGCCGAACCTGGGAACCGCCGCCAGTATGGTACCGTTGCTTCTGGGGATGTTGTACGTTGCGGGGTGTCGTATGCGACACCTGATGTTGGTCATCTTGGCAGGTCTTTCCCTGGTACCAATCGTCTGGGTACAACTGAAAGATTTTGACATTAACAATCCAACGGAACGACAAGCATTTTATGAGCTCAAACACTATCAGAAACAACGTATTTATGCTTTCTTGAATCCTGAGCATGATATTCGTGGAAGTGGTTGGCATACCTACCAGAGCAAAATTACGGTGGGTAGTGGTGGTATGACTGGACGTGGATATTTAAACGGAAAGCAAACCCGGTTGAATTACTTGCCGGAACACCATACAGACTTTATTTTTTCACTATTGGCTGAAGAAAGGGGATTCCTGGGTTCCGCTATCGTCATTGGATTCTTCTGTGCTTTTCTATTACGGGGGTTGATGTTTGCCCGGGATTGTCCCGAGATGATGGGCACACTACTCGCTACAGGGGCTGTCGTTATTCTGGCATTTCATGTTTTTGTTAACATCGCCATAACTATCGGCATCATGCCGGTTACCGGTATACCCCTTCCATTTTTAAGTTATGGGGGCACATTTTATATGACCACCATGATGTGTGTGGGTATTCTATGTAGCGTTCCCATCCGTCGACGCAAGTTTGTTCATTAATAATAAGAATTGTTGATTGAGCATTACTTTAGTTTTTATCATCGTTTGATGTATTCTGCAATACACTACATTTGTTAGTTTTTGGAATTTATGACGTGTTCATCGCACGTTGGGAGTATATATGAAAGAATTTGTTGTTAATGTGAGTCCGCTCGAAACCCGTATTGGGCTTATCGAGGACAAGCAACTTGTTGAACTCATGATTGAGCGGCAAGAGAATCCAAGCATCGTGGGAAACATCTACAAAGGACGTGTGGATTCTGTCATACCGGGGATGCAAGCAGCGTTTATCGATATCGGTTTTGAAAAAAATGGTTTTCTCTATGTCTCGGATATTGCCGGTACTACCGGTACTGGGGATGTCGAACTGGTGAATGGGATGCCCCGGGCCAAGACACGCGCACGGCGTGCCCGTCAACAACCTATCGAAACCATGCTCAAAAAAAATCAATACATCATGGTTCAAGTAGTAAAGGACCGACTTGGCAACAAGGGGGCGCGGCTAACCAATTTCATCACCATCCCAGGCCGATACGCGGTTTACATGCCCACTACCAAAACATTAGGGGTTTCACGCAAAATCGAAGACCGGCATGAACGAGACCGGTTGCGAGATATATTGAATAAAGTGGTGCCCAAGGGAATTGGGATGATCACACGAACTGCTGGTGAAGGCCGTACCCGTAACGATTTTGAAAAGGATGTTAAATATTTGAATCGTGTCTGGGAACGCACGATGCAGAAATTCGAGCAGCTGAATAACCCAGGTTTGATCCGTGAAGATTTGGGCCCCATTTTGCGGGCAGTGCGGGATCGTTTTACAGAAGATTTGGACAAACTGATCATAGATAGTGAATCAGAATATGATCGCATTATAAATTTCCTGGACAACCTGGACCCGTCGTTGAAACCCAGAGTCCGTTTATATAAACTGCGTCGCCCCATCTTCGATCATCTGAATATTGAAGAGCAGATTCGCAAAGCCATGCACCACAAAGTTTTTCTTTCAAGTGGCGGGCATATATGTATCGAACAGACCGAGGCTCTGGTTGCCATTGATGTCAATACAGGAAAATTTACCGGCAAGAAACAGCTCGAAGATACCGTGTTGAAGACGAACCTGGAAGCAGCCGAAGAGATTGCCCGGCAGCTTCGATTGCGAGACCTCGGTGGCATTATTGTCTGTGACTTCATCGACATGGGCATGGAGTCCAATCGGCGTAAGTTATTAAAAGTCCTGACAGATGCTTTGAAAAAAGACCGGGCAAAAACTACCCTGTCAAAAGTAAGTGAGCTTGGCTTGATTGAAATGACGCGGAAGCGTGTAAAACACAATGTGGTCAAGGCACTATCCCAACCCTGTCCATATTGTGAAGGTAGCGGTATGGTACGCTCCGTGACCACCATGACATTCGATTGCCTGCGCCGCATGCAGAATCTGTTCTGTAGAAGCAAAGCCAGTCGTTTTGTGCTTCAGGTGCATCCGGATGTGGCACAAAGGTTGAATACAGAATACAAAGAATTGCTCGAAGGCATTTCGAGTCTGTTCAAGCGCAGTGTTGTTGTCGAATCCATGTCAGAATTTCATATACATGACATGAAGGTCTACCGGGAAGCACGCAACGGTGAGCGTATAGTGATTGAGCACTGATTTTACTGTTGGTGCATTGATATAGATTAATAAATTCCCAAATCCGGCAGCAGAGAAATGTGACAGCATTTAGCAAAGTCACCTCTCGAAACTGCCGGACTCAGGAACAACATACGCGATTATTTTTCAATCACCAGCTCATCACACAGATTGCCGTCGATATCATAGGCACGGTATACGAGCCGGTCGCCCTGTACCTGAATATCCAGCACCTGAAAGGTTGCTGTATTCACAAAACCCTTTTCAATATAGTCAAGATCGCCCTGATCATAAAATTTGGTTCCCGAAACTGACACGATATAAATGGTGCCTTCTGATGGAGAACTGGTTGCGACACCACCCTTCATGGGATAGGTGCGGAGGTAAGCATGATCATGTCCCTGAAGCGCCATATCAACATGATACCTGTCGAAAATCTCTCCCCACAGGGAACGAATTTCCGGATTGTCGCGGTTTGGAGATGAAGAATACGCCGGGTGATGGTATACCACAAACTTCCATACAGCATCTGTTTCTGCCAGTTGTGCTTCCAGCCATGCTGTCTGGGATTCCGCGGGCAAGTTTGAGTCCAGGACAACAAACAAGGCATTGCTGTATTCTAGAGTATAGGCTTTTTTAGGGGCAATATGGGCCGGGCCGTTTTCTGGAAGTGCAAAAAGACGGAGATACAACCAAGGTTCACCGCCTTGGTATTCGTGGTTGCCCAAGGCCGGTACCAAAGGTTTGCGATCAAATATGCCCCGGGCACTTTGAAACAACAGGTCCCATTCATGGCGTTCATTTCCACGATTCACTAGATCACCTGCCATGATATAAAAGGCGGCATCGGGACGATCACGATATGCACGTTGCACTATCGATTCCCAGCGTTCCAGACCGTTTTGTGCATCACCCATATAGATGAACGAAAATGGACTTACACCATCTGGGGCTGTTGTAAATTCAGCCATGTGCGTGAAGTTCTGGTCTTCATCCGTTCCAACAGCATACACATAGGTCGTATCTGGCTCCAGTCCTGACAATACTACGGTGTGGCGATGATTCACCGGATCATTGACATTGAATGGTGTTTCCAGAACTTCTGTCCGGGCGGTTACCACTTTGGGCAGGTGTTGTGTAAAGCTCTGGTATTCTGACTTTTTCATATAGGCCACAGCACCATCTTTTATTGTGGTACTGGTGCGCCATTGTATGGTCTGCGTTGTCTTGGGATCTTCACTCCAGGTCAACACCACCTGATCGGGCAGTTCACCCGCGATATAGGGGGTGGTTTGAAAGAGGTATAACAATTGGGCTTCTCTGCGGCGATCGTTTACCGAGCGAATCAGGGTTTGTCCCGTAAATTCTTCAGGTAGCGACTCAATAGTGTCATTTCGGTCCGTAAAAACACGTTCACCTTCTTCCAGAATTCCAATGGTATGCTGACCGGGATAAACATGGGTAAGTTCCAGGGTGTCTTCCGCTTGTACAGGCCGTAGCGCGACAAAATAGTGCCGACCTGCCCCACTGATAGAATTGATTCCCAAGCCTATATCCCCGGCATCAAATTCTTTCTGCCAAATGTCGAATACATCGCTGCCCACTGTCACCGTCATTTCAGTAGCTATAAAATCACGCGATCGTAACCAGAAAGGCTCATCAGCCAGATCTACATGCCTGAAGACAGACAGCACAACAGGCACATTTACGTGAAACGACAAATAATGCTCACCAAGGACGGTGCGATCATCTGTATTCAGAAAATTTTCCACGATGTCAACATTCAAAGAACCCAGCACCTCTTTGTCCAGTTCAGACCGCATGCGCACCAGAATATCCGCGACGGTGTCATGAATGGAGGGGTGTTCTTCTACATGTGCAACAGCGCTTCTATTATTCCAGCCAAATACCAGTAACAAACTTAATAATAAACTTAACAGTAAACGTTTTAACATAAAATCACTCCTGTGATGCCTGCAACAATGTTACCCAAAAATGGATGTGGCCTGGCATTTGAAACTTCATGACTGCCAGACCACACCTAGCTAACTGATATATAGTAACCAGTGAATCCCCTGAGACTCAAAGCCTACATGCGTCCGAAAACGGCATGTGTCGGGGTCACCGGGAATTCATCATTGGGATAGCGAATGAATTCTACATGACCATCCATATAGAGTACATTGTTGCCACCTGGAATGTGATTAAAGCGTACATTGCGCCGATCATCGCCAAGTCCGAAATAGATACGGTCCCACATTACCGGCACATTGCTTTGGGCCATGGCATTACTACCTGGATTGTTGATATCTGTGATTAGAAAACGCTCAACTCCTTCACGGATACGGTATAATGTAGCAGAACCGGCAGTACCCTGTGCAACTATGGGCCGGGTAACCTGGGCGCCATTATCGATCAAGCGTTGCTCTATCGAATTGGTTATAGCCGCAGCGGTTGCAATGTTGAATGGATTATAATCACTATCCAAAGCGCGAAATGCTTCGCCACGCAAAGGATCGGATGCATTGGCAGCATACTCGACATTCCCTAAGGAACTCATGAGATAGTTCCGAATAGTTTGGTTGAGTGTAGCCCAGGCACCATCACTATCGATAACATAGCCATAATAATAATAGTGAGTTTCTTCTGCTTCTCCGATTTTACCTGGGTCCAGGCGCATATAACTCGGGTCTGACTCACATGCCGTTTGGCACCAGCCGCCTTCCGGACAATTCCAGTACTCCGACATCTGGCCTGCATCAACACCGGAAGGGCAAACTGTCAGATTCAGATCGCTCAAGTAATCTGGATAAACACTGGGCATCCAGACAAAACCCCGTACCCGGCCAACACGTCGTTGGCAACTGGCGTCACGTGCATAGTCTTGGTTCAAGATGCGAGGGAATTTACCACCACGGTCTTCACCCGAGTACATCTTAAATACCAGGCCCCACTGCTTAAGGTTGTTGGCACAGGATGCGCGGCGGGCTGCTTCGCGTGCCCGCGCCAAGGCTGGCAGCAAAATGGCAGCCAGTATGCCGATTATCGCAATAACTACCAGCAATTCAATCAACGTAAACCCATTTCTTCTCAAAGTTCATGCTCCTTTGTGTTTATTTCTTTTTCTATTTCAAGTAAGTGAATAGTGCTTTTAAGCACATTTACAATGCCAGAGTGTACACTTGCTTGGTTTATATTGAGTTAGGATGGTGTAAAATTTTATGTAAATCATCGATAGATGTGTGTAAATTTTATTAAATTCCTGTATATAATTCTTTTTTGACTTCCCGGGCTGTAACAACGTAAAATTCAACTCCAAAATGAATACGACAAATTCGATTGAATTAACCGTCTTGGGTGGTGGTGGTGAGGTAGGAGCAAACTGTTTTCTATTAAATATTGATGGTCAACAGGTTGTGCTGGATTGTGGAACACACCCCAAAAAAGATGGTATGGAAGCGCTACCGGAATTTTCACTCCTAACCAAAGCTCCGGACGCAGTTCTTATCTCTCATGGTCACCAGGACCATTGTGGGTCGTTCCCCTATTTGCTCCGCCATTTTCCGATGGTCCGGTCGTTTTCAACTGCTCCCACCCTGCGAATCATGGACCGTATGCTGCACAACAGTGTGTCCGTCATGGGATTGATTGCAAAAGAACGTGGTATCGCGGAGTATCCTCTTTACGATCACGGTGATGTAAATTATGCACTGAAGGGTACGCGTACGCATCCTTATGAAGAGAGCTTTTCATTGGGTTTGCGGGTTCCGGTTCAGGGAAGCTTTCAACGCGCAGGGCATGTTCTGGGTAGTGCCGGCATACTCCTGAATATGCCAAATCACACCTTGTTTTACACAGGGGATTATTGTGAGACCCCGCAAGAATTGTTGCCGGGAAGCAAGCCTCTCCGGGATGACATACAAGTAGATACCTTAATCATCGAAAGTACACATGGTAATACAGAAGATGACAAGATAAAAGATTACCAGGCAGAGGCACGGAGATTGGGAGAATCAACACGCGAAGTACTGCTTAACGGTGGTGCTGTATTGATTCCCACGTTCGCCCTGGGGAGAACCCAGGAAATCCTCAATATCATTGTACGACAACAAGAGGAAGGTCTTATTCCGGATGTCCCGGTGTATGCTTCTGGTTTGGGCCGGGCTGTGTATGAGTTATACGATTATTACCCTGACCACCTCATGCCCAACACAGCACTCTGTCCCCTGGACAGATTCGAACGTATCGGCAATGTATGGAATCAAGAGACAGTAGAAAGATTGATCTCACGGCCCTGTATCATCGTTGCCACCTCTGGCATGATGTTGCACAATACGCCCTCTGCAATGATTGCTCAGACCATGGTAAAAGAAACACACCACGGTATCTTTTTTGTTGGTTATCTGGACCATGAGACCTTGGGGTACCATTTATTGCACTCGGAACGAGGGCAGGAATTACAGTTCACGTTGAAAAAAGATGCTGTCGAAGTGCAATTGGAGAATATACAGCGTTTTTACTTCAGTGCGCACGCACCCCGAAAATCGTTAGCCAGAACAATCGAGCGTCTCAAGCCTAAAAATGTAGTATATGTCCATGGAGATTCAGATGCCATTGCCTGGATGCATGAAAACACCGGGAACGGTTTTTCTGCACATGCACCTGCCATCGGGCAAACACTGACATTGAAGGCATAGCGCCATCATGTCCCGAAGAGGGTCCGCACTCACCCGCGTTTTTGCCGCCTGGTTAACCATTGCCTATTTACGGATTACCAGGATATTCCCTTTATCTATAAGCAGAACTTTCACCGTGCTGATTGGGCGGATCGCCTACTACATTGTGCCGCGTATTCGAAAGGTGGGCCTGGCGAATCTCGATTTAGCCTATGGCGACTCCATGAGCCGGGCAGAGAAAATACGTATCCTCAAAGGTTCTGTTCACAACTTGGCGCTCGTCTCGGCTGAATTTTCGCGTATCCCTGACTTGGCAGCAGGTAAACTGACACACCTGTTTACAGTCGAGGGGCTGGAACAGCTGGACCGCGCCCAACCCCTTTTCTTTATTGGTGCGCACCTGGGCAATTGGGAATGGATAGCGCCTGCAATGTCGATACAGGGATTTCGTGTTGCGGAGATCATTCGTAAACTCGACAATCCCGCCTTGAACCGGTGCGTCGATGCTTTGCGTAGCAGCTCTGGCGTTCGAACCGTGCCAAAAACTGGAGCTGCACGCACTGTTAATGCATTAATAAAAAAAGGATGGGCTGTTGGGTTGCTGGTAGACCAAAGTCCGCGTAAGAATGCATTGCCTGTAACCTTTTTTGGTAAACCTTGCTGGGCAAGCTCTGCTCCGGCAATAATTGCAGCACGGGCACATGCCAAAGTGCATGTCATCACCATGATCCGTCAGGATGATGGCAGATATTGCATTTGTTTTCACCCCGCATTGGACTTCGTTAAGACAGATAATTTTCGGGCAGACTTGCAAGAAAATACCCAACGTTGCCAGGATGTCCTGGAATCCATTGTGCGTCAACACCCGGAGCAGTGGCTCTGGTTTCACCGTCGCTGGAAAGCTCGTCCCAAGCTCGAGAAGTTGTGGAAAGATCGGCATGACCGCCAGCAATCATCCTGAATGCAACTAACAGTGCAACCAACAGCGCAATTAATCCTTCGCACTCCGTGGATCAAGTGCGTCCCGCAGGCCATCACCCAGAAAGTTCAGCGAAAACAAGGTAGAAGAGAGTGCCAGGCTGGGGAAAATTAACAGCCAGGGGTATTCTTCCATCGTTTCGACACCTTCCTTGATAAGTAGTCCCCAGGAACTCATGGGCGGTTGTACTCCCAGTCCCAGGAAGCTCAGAAAAGCTTCAATCAACATGACATTTGGAATTGTCAGCGTTGCATAGACAATGATGGGGCCCAACGCATTGGGTATGAGATGACCAAGCAGAATCCGCATTCGAGAAAAACCCATGACACGGGTGGCTTCTATGAATTCTTTCTCTCGTAAAGACATAACCTGACTGCGTACGATACGGGCCATGGTCAACCATTCAACTGCACCGATGGCGAGGAACAGCAGGATAAAGTTCCGCCCGAAAAATACCATGAGAATGATGACAAAGATGGTGAATGGCAAGGCGTAAAGGATGTCTACAACCCGCATCATCAATGCGTCGACACGCCCACCGACAGACCCGGCAATTGCGCCGTACAATACACCGATACACAACGATACTGCGGTGGCTGCGAGTCCAACCATAAGCGAGACCCGACCACCATAAAGCACCCGGGTAAAAAGATCACGACCCAGTGGGTCTGTACCGAACCAGTGTCTGGCGTCAGGTGCCTGTGCTCCTATATCAAGTTGTTGCGCGTCATAGGCATACGGGGTAAACCAAGGGCCTGCAAGCGCGAACAATGCAACAAGCAACAAGACTACACCACCTGAAACCGCAAGCCGGTTGCGCTTGAGTCGGTACCAGGTATCACGCCAGAGGGAGGTGCCAGATTCCGGGGAGAAGTTACCTCCACCAGTCAACAGGGGATCGGCGTGTGTAATTGTCGGATTTGAAGAGATATTTTTGGGCGGTTGTTCAGCCATGTCGTAACCTCGGATCGAGCCAGGCGTGTACCACGTCTGCCACCAGATTCAACATCATCACCAATACCGCATATACCAACACTGTGCCGAGAATCATGGTGTAATCACGATTAAAGGCAGCTTCCACAAACTCCCGGCCAAGTCCAGGTACCTGAAAAATGGTTTCTACCACAAAGGAGCCGGTCATAATACCGGCAATGGCAGGCCCTAAAAATGCAACCACAGGTTGAATCCCTCCGCGTAAACCATGTCGTATCAGGACACCCGCTTCGCTGACTCCTTTGGCTCGTGCCGTGCGAATGAAGTCCTGGGAAAGGATTTCCAACATGCCACCACGGGTCAATCGTGCAATATAGGCTGCATAGGCAGCACCCAGAGTAACAGAGGGAAGAATCTTGTGGGCAACACTGCTCCAACCTGAAACCGGTAACCACCCCAACCATAGCGAAAACACCAACACCAATAACGGTCCAAGAACAAAATTCGGAATACAAATCCCGACCATGGCCAGACTCATAGGTGCATGATCAAGCCAGGAATTCGGACGTAAAACCGCTATTAAACCCGCTGTCAGCCCAACACCCAATGCCACCAGCAGTCCATACAGGCCCAACTCCAGTGAAATGGGTATGCGCATAAGAATCCATTCGCGAACTGAATGACTGGGTTTTCGAAAAGAAGGACCCAAATCACCTTGAATCAGATTCCCAAGGTAATCCGTATACTGACGGAGCAATGGCGCGTCCAGGTTATAGTGAGCTTGTAATTGTCGCAATACTTCTGGTGACGGTTGTCTTTCTGCGTCAAAAGGACCCCCTGGTGCCAGTCGTACCAGAAAAAAGGTAATGGTCACGATGGCAAAGAGCACCGGTATAAACTCAAGAAATCGTCTTGAAATAAATCGAATCATGGCACTACTATAGCAAAGGATATGCCCTTAATGGGAATGAATAAAGCAAGCATAGTAATAAAGTGATTGAGTCAGATGTATCGTTTTTATAGATACGCAACCTTAGAATCGAATCCGACAGGTGCCTTTAGTATAAAATGGTAATGATGTAGTCGTAACGGGTATATCGCGAGGTCCCGCTGTCAACGTAATGCCTGGTGTCGAATACTTTCTGGGCAACATTGCCAGACCGATGCCACACCCTGTGCTTGGGCTGAAAGTACCGCTGCTAACCACGCCGATTTCATTACCCGATTCTTTTACGGAAAACCCCTGACGTGGGGCACGCCGATCATTCGAGCGGATGGCTGTCACCAGAGAAAAATTGCCGGAATCATACTGTCGCTTCAGCACCTCTCTGGCACGAAAATCTTTGTTCCAGTCAATAAACCGTTCCAAACCTGCCTCAAGCGGTGTCCGCTCAGGAGTGATATCCTGGCCATTTAACAGGTACCCCATTTCCAGGCGTAAAGTATCTCTTGCTCCAAGCCCTGCCGGCTCAACAGCCGGATGCGCGACCAACAAGCGCCATAGTTCCTCAGCATGTTCTTTTTGAACAAATAACTCATATCCCAATTCGCCGGTATAACCGCCCCGGGTGATAATCACTGAAACATCCTTCCAGTTTAAACGGAGGCCTTCCCAGTACCGCATGGATTTTACTGCATCGAATCCTATTGATAAAAGTACATCGCGTGCGACCGGTCCCTGGATATCTATTTTTGCCGTGTCGTTGCATAGGTTTTCTGCACCGACCGCAGGGTTGCACAAAAGACGGGTTACTTCATCAAGCGGTCCCGCATTGGTTACCAGATACAGGCTGTCCTCGTCCAGACGCAGCGCCACACAGTCGTCGATAATGCCTCCATCGTCATGCATCAATGCCGAATAACGGCATCGTCCAGGTTTCAATCCTGTAAAATCACCAAACACGTATTGGTCGAGCGCTGCTATACTGTCTTTACCTTGAAACAGAAACTCACCCATGTGCGAGCAATCGAAAAGTCCCGCGGCATTTCGTGTATGCAGGTGTTCTTCTACAATTCCCTTGAATTGCAATGGCAAGGCCCAGCCGTGAAAATCGACGACTTTTGCACCATGGGTTTCATAAACTTCGTATAAAGGGGTATGCAGCATCAATTCACTCCAACATATAATAATCTTTGTATAATTTATTTTTACCAGTACACACCCTGGTTGATTTACGTGAGTATCGTGACGGCAAGGTACATATTCAAGACATCATTGGAACAGATATTACAGGTAACGTGCTACTATGGCCAATCCTGTAGCGACACTGGTAAATGTATCCCGACGTCGAATGCGTTCTTCTCCATAACGATTGGCAAGCATATCGCGAATTGCAGGGATTAAACTGGTTCCACCAGTAGTCAAGACCAAATCGATATCTCTTGGTGTTATACCCGCCAGTTTTTCTGCTTCTTCAATGCTTTTCAACATTTTTTCTAAATTGTCTTCAATGATATGGGCAAACTCAATACGTTCCAGCAATTCATTAACAGCAATGCCTTCTTTTTCAAAGTTGATGTATGTTTCTGTATCGTCCGAAAGGCGTCTTTTCGCTGCCTCCACTTCACGAGCGAGCGGATACCCGTAATTGCGTTGAATCAGACAACGCAAGGCACGTAACGCTTGCGGATCATCTGATGAAGCTTCTGCTGCCAACAACCAATGAATCGTATCTTCGGTATTTAGTTTATAAAGATTCTGCCAATCAAGTATATGCCTGAAGATGTACTGTGGCATGGGCAGTTGTGACGGGCCATACCGGCACCTGCTACCAAATTTGGGAAACAACTTGCTTTTAATGATTTCACGGTCGATTGCGTCACCAGCAACGGGTACGCCGGAAACACTGAGAATCCGGCTCTCAGAAAGCCGCTCACGTACATTTCCAGCACCACCAAATTCCATGATGCAAACATCACAGGTACCACCACCAATATCTACCACCATAAGTCGCTGTTTACTATTGGATTCGATGGCATACTCTACACAGGCACCAACTGGCTCATAAAAAAAGGTTACTTCTTCAAACCCAGCCAGATTGGCAGCCAGTTGTAAACGTTTTTCAGCCGCTTCATTTTCTATTTCCCATTCAGAAAATCGAACCGGTCGTCCAAACACTGCGCGGGTGATTGGTTTTCCGGCTGCCTCATCAACAGCTCCCTTGATGTGCTTCAAGATTATGGATACCAGCTCTTCAATCTGATAGTGTGTTCCAAATACATCCGTGCCCTGAAAACCGCGATGCCGCAGGAGGGTTTTTAATGACTGGAACAACCTACCAGGGGAATTGACTTCCATTGTGGCCCGTACACGTACTGCCTCTCGAACCTCGGGGTCAACCAGTGATGGATTGTATGACTCACTTTTGTCTGGTTCCGCGCCAACATAACCCTCGATATTGATACCCAGGTCCACTTCACGCAATAAAATTTCTCGATCTATATTGCGTTCTATAAATGCCAGGGCAGCAGAACGGCCAACTTTAGCTTCACCTTCACTGGTGATATACAGCAGCGAGGGCAATGATGTTAAGTTGTCGTTAAGCGGGTCCAATGGCAAAACACGTACCTGCTGGCCATCTGAAATGGCCGCACTGGAGTTGGATGTGCCAAAATCAATGCCACAATGCCATTCAGCCACGTGTGTAATCCTCCCTTATCCGAGGTGCAAGTTTTTGTCGCATTTCGAATATTTGTCTGCTTGTGTGTCATATAGTTCTGCTTTACAAGCAACCAAAAAGACGAAGTGTAGCAAGCTGGTTCATGTAGATCAATGTCGGGAAACATTTGGAAGGAAAATATTATTCAACGCCAGGATTATTAACCTATGAATTCATAAGTCTTTGAGTTGAGTAGACGCTTGACTCCCTACTCCTCAGGCATCTGAAAATGGGCCAATTGGTGTCTTGTATGCCCCGTAATGATTACCGAACCACGCAAAAACGATGTGAAAAGAACGCTCAGGTGGATTGTATCAAATTAGTGATCAATCTGCTTAGATATGATACATGTTCGGGAGTGAAGCCTTGTCGAGAATTTGCCGTAATGTGATGTTACTCAGCAGATTTTCGATATTTTTGGAAACCTCTTCCCAGACAGGGCGTAGTTTGTTGGACATGTCATCGTCCACAGGCAATGGTGACAGCACAGGGCCATCTATGGCTTCCAGAATGTCCAGCAACATAATTGATTCAGGAGATCGGCCTAAAACATATCCACCCTGAGCCCCGCGGATGCTTCGAACCAGGCCAGCACGTTTGAGTTGGAGCAGAATATGCACCAGATACTTCTCTGGTATGTGCCTTCGTTCAGCGATGGTAACGGAAGTCACCGTTTCCTTGGACTCCAGTCGCATGGCCAGTTCAACCATAGCACGACACGCATACTCACATCTTGATGATATGTTCATTGTTACCCCCCACCATATGGTAGTAATTCATAGTATCTTGATTGATGACCTAATTATTCACAATAGACACATAAAAGTCAACGTTACCTGCATTTTATGGAATTGCACAGGATGATTATCTGTTTTTCGTAATATGTATTGAATAATAAAAGTCAAAATGAGAGATAATGTGCTATCTAATCGTCGTGATGGTGAGGATCCGCATATTTTTCGCGTAACCTTTTTTCAACGCCTGGTGTGACATAGTGACTGACTTTTCCCCCATAAGAGGCAATTTCTTTTACCAACCGTGAGCTAAGGTACAGGTAGGGTTCACTGGGCATTAATGAAACGGTATCAATATGTGGATTAAGCTTCTGATTATTGATTGCCATGGACAATTCATATTCGAAATCGGATATGACTCTCAGACCGCGTATCAAGGCAATGGCCTGGCGCTTCTGCGCAAAGTCGACCGTGAGTCCCTCGAAAAAATCGATTTCAGTATTCGGGAATTCGGCGATCAGTTCTTCCAGCATGTCGATACGCTCCTGAACGGAAAACAAAGCTTGTTTTGACCTGTTTATTGCGATCGCCACGATGACCTGGTCAAAAATTTTGGCAGCACGGCCTATAAGGTCTCGATGTCCCAAGGTCGGTGGATCGAAACTGCCAGGATACAAGGCAATTCTGGATTTATTCATTTTCAAATATTCCTTGCAGTGCCAGGCTCAGCGCAGCTTCATATACTTTCCGGACAGGTATACCAGCCGCTTCTGCAAGTGCTTTGCAGTCTTCGAATTCCGGTGCTACGCTGTTGCATGTATCTTGGAACATGCCCCGTTTAATTCGTATGCTACCCCAGGCTGTTTTTACCGAAGCCCAGTCACGCGCCAGCACCAGTCGTTTTTCTTCCCGTATACGCATCCCCAATGTGGTGGAAGAATGAAACATAACTGCCGTCAAATCCGCAATGTATAGTGAATCACACAATACCGTTATTAAATGGGCCGGACGACCCTTTTTTCCGATTATCGGCGTCAGAAATACATCCCGTGCATGTGCCGCCAGCAATGATTCCATAAGTGGCGGCAATAACTCGGGGTTCATGTCGTCAACATGAGCTTCCAAAACAGTGATGGGTTCATAACCGGGCATGTCTGCTGCCTCAGTCCCGATCATGACCCGTAAGACATTGGCCCGCCCCGGGATGTCTTTTGTGCCACTGCCATAACCGATCGATTCTACTGTCATTTGCGGAGCACTGCCAAATGCGGCAGCACGTTGTTTGATCAGGGCCGCGCCAGTCGGGGTGACCAGTTCGCCTTCGACATCGCCGCCATAGGCTGGCACACCTTTCAGCAATAGTGCCGTTGCCGGTGCTGGAACCGGCATCACGCCATGAGCACACTTAACCGTACCATACCCCACATGCAGGGCGGATGCATATACCTTGTCTACTCCGAGTAAATGCAAAGCGAAATGCGCTGCCACAATATCGACAATCGAATCAATGGCTCCGACTTCATGGAAATGCACCTTCTCTATCGTCGTGCCATGCACGGTAGCTTCCGCTTCTGCCAGAATTTCAAAGGTAGCGATGGCATCAGCCCGCACGGTGTCCGGGAGATTCCCACGTTGTATGATTTCCACCACATGCCGGAGATGACGATGCGGATGGGGATGATGGTCATCCACATGCACTTGGAATTGTGTCGCCGTAATACCCGCCTTTACGACCTTCTCGATGCTCACGGAAAACCCGGGTACATCCAGACTCTGTAACATCTCCTGAATAACATTGAAATCTGCTCCAGCGTCAATCAATGCGCCTACAGTCATATCGCCACTGATACCACTGAAGCAGTCAAAATAAAGTGATTTGTTCATTAAATAACAACCATCCTGGTTATTGATTGGGTTTCATGCCAATTATCTGGTGAATTTCATTTACAACCTTATACACATGGGTTCCTGGATTCTCAGGCCAGCGAGCACTTGAATTGTTTTCATCCAGTGATTCTGCCCGTTGGATAGCTTGGTTAATAGTATTTTGATATAACGTAACATTTCTGACTCAAAATACTGTTTTTCTGTCTTCTGGCCTTCGGTAACAATGATAATAAGTCGTGTATCGCGAAGATGGGGAATGTGACGGTCCAAAGGACGCTTGCGCCGTGATGTAAACCCCATCAATCCTTCTCCAGACGCACCAATTTATCAGAATCTCCTACCAAAGGAATAGCTCCAAAGCGCCCATTTAAATACCCGCTTTCATAATTAAGCCCCTCACTTACCTTAAATTCGGACAAGCTTGCCAGTTTACTGGCTCCGGATTTGTTTTTCTCAATGAACCAGATTTCATCGCGACGCAGCAAATTCCTGTCCAGTAAGTTGGTGTCGTGCGTTGTCATTATGAATTGTCTGTTTGATTGGTTATTGGTTACCTCTGAAAGGCAAACCTCAATAAACAGACGTGATATGCTGGTATGAAGACTCCGATCAAGTTCATCAATAATGAAAACGTGGCCACTGTCCGGTATGTCTTGCAACATCGAAACAAGGTCAATTACTCGACGTGTGCCATCAGACTCTACGGAAGTTTTAAATGACACTGTAGAACCATCGGTACGATGGTGACTGGTTAACAAACGCTGAACAGTTTTTGATTCACTTCCCTGATCTTTATCGCAGAAAATAGCTATTGAATCGTCTGGCCCGTGAAATATTATACGCTGGGTTTTGCTATTGTTAACAAGTTTCAGCAAGGCGTTCTTGGGATGGTCTGGTAAATCTTGTAAATGCTTTTCAGAATCAAAATTTTCACGTACACAAGTGATTTCTTGTATACCTGTGTCTGCTAATTTGAGAAAATCCGATAAGTATTGTATGAAGTCTTTGTCTTCATGCGCACGAACAGGCAATATTTTGTACTTAGATTCAGGATGAATGATATGTAAGTTATCTCGAAACCACAGGAATACGGGTTGAAGAATTTCTATGTTTTTTTCATTTGCCTCTGTTAGAAACAACTGGTTTGGCCTGGTGCCTTGCGCTATAAAATCAATGAATTGTGCGCTTTTCACATCATTAATCAGCTTTTGGCCAGCTCTTACTTCTGTTCTGCCGTTGTTGGTTCTGCGTTCAAATACACGAGACTCTTGTGTTGTGTAATATGCAAACAACCATTCTTCATGAACAACTTTTTCTGAAATCACAAAACCGTAAGTATAAACGACACCAGCATGCTTGAATATGAATTCAAACCGGCTTGGCATTTCAGCTTTTTCGAGATCGAGAAGAAATGGGACGACACCTGTTGAGTCGTCAGTTCGAGTGCCCGTTTCAATGAGTTTCTTGGCAAATGACATTGCTTTGACGAGGTTGGTTTTGCCACTGGCATTCGCGCCATATATCAGAGCAACGGGCAAAACGGATGTTTTTTTGCCCTGCTTATCTTTGATCAGGTGTTCTTTCATGGTTCTGCTTTTAACAGGAACCATGTTCAAGCACACTTCATCCATGAAAGACAGGTAATTTTCTACTGAGAATTGCAACAACATGGGGTCACCAATATTTAAAGCGCAATATGCTTTTTAAATTGCATTAAAGATTATAAAAGGTACCTTTAATTCTATTTTACGATGGAATTGCGCATTTGCGCAAGTGATGCACTTAGTATATGAACCTGAGTGTGTAGTTGCAAACCTTATTGCCGGATCAGTAACCGGTTGATGGCGGTAGCCGCCGCTGCCGCGCCAAAGCCATTGTCTATATTGACCACAGTCACGCCGCTGGCACAGGTGTTCAGCATTCCCAGCAGCGCAGCTACTCCTTTGAAGCTGGCACCATATCCGATACTGGTGGGTACAGCAATCACAGGACAGGCAACCAGACCACCGACGACACTTGGAAGTGCGCCTTCCATACCGGCACATACTATAACCACATTGGCTTTATCAAGAATAGAACGACGTTGAAACAGGCGATGAATTCCTGCGACACCAACGTCATAAACCCGCTCAATCGTGTTTCCCATGATATCGGCAGTTATCGCGGCTTCTTCCGCTACGGGCATATCGCTGGTGCCTGCGCATACCACGGCAATGTATCCTGGAAGTGGTTCCGTGTCCGTGATTTTCAGAGTAAAGGAACGTGCGATGTCGTGGTAACATACATCGGGATGTGCTTTACAGAGGATGTGGGCCATGTCAGGAGCGCATCGGGTACCCAGTACATTGCTGCCATGTTCACGCATTTTTGTGACAATAGCAACCACTTGTTCTGGAGTCTTTCCTTCACAAAAAATGGTTTCTGGGTAGCCTTTACGCAAAGCACGGTGATGGTCTACCTTGGCAAATCCCAAGTCTTCAAAAGGTAATTTTTTTAAATATTCTTCCGCGTCGGTGATTGAAATTTTACCGGACGCGAAATCTTCCAGAAGCGTGCGTAATTGTGATGAATCCATAATGCTGTTTTATTGACTCTCTAGGTGTTGCACGATTGTACCCGATTCGGGTAGTTAGATAATGAAGAACTTAATATCAGGGAGAGACACTTATTCGGGCGGACGCTACAATACTTTGTATGACGCCATATTCATCCTTATACACAACAGGCGCGCCGTAGGCATCATAGGGAGTGATTACCAGTTCATAATCGCCTTCACCTATTCCTGCCGGTATGGTCAGAATGGTACTCCACACCCCATCGCCTGCCGTTTCATCGCCCCGGGTACCATCATCCAGTAAATCATAAAGCAACCTGGTTTCGTCGCCAATTTCCAAGCGTGCTGTCATGGTGTCCATTTGCATACGCGGGTCTTCAACTGCAACAGACATGCGTGTTGTATCACCTGGAGTCAACATACTTGAATCGATTTGCACTTCATGCAAAACAAGAGGAGGTGTTATCGGTTCTGGGATCGCAAGTGGTTCATCTTCTTGTATTACTTCTTCAGGTGAGAGGGCTTCGACATCAGAAATACTATGTACTTCAAATTTTAAGGGGTTTTCCATTTCCTGGGGATCGAGTCCCTGGCTTTTAATGTATTGCAGCACCTGGATAAGTGTGTCGACATCACCTTCCAACGTTATAGAAACTTTTATCGTAGCATGTGCCTGCCCCATGCATGATACGCTACCAATACATATTGCTGCCCCTAGACACAGCAATGCTACCCCTTTAAATCGTAACTTCGAATTCAGCACATTCATGAGAAGACCCTCTCTCCAGTGATTGAATATACCCAAACCCTGTAACTTGAGCATAAAGCGTACCTAGTTCTGTTCGCCAGTGCAACTGTATTGCCTAATTCAGGATTTAATTCAGGAATTTTTAGAAATTGTGCCCGTATCGTGTATTGCTTTATGTCGAATGCTGACAATCTTGCCTTTGAATATATCAACGACCTGTGCTATCCCTGGTATGTTCATGTACATTTCAATTTCTTCTGGTGTTACCCCTGATTTCTTTATAATCTCCATGTTTTCATGCCTGCCTGGCATGCCCTGCAAAGCGTGTGCGGTCGTCTCAATATCAAACGATGTTGGATCCTCAAATTCCAATGCGTCACTTGCTGTTTCAAAACTGTCTTCAGGCTGTGCTGCATTATCATTGGCAAGGGGAAGCGGTGTAGTAGAATGTATCGTTTGATTTGCATCAGAGGAAGTAGCGTCAGGAATATCATTTGGCTCATTTGCTTCATTTGTTTGAGCATAGAGCACAGCGGCATCTGATTCTTCAACAGAAGTCACATGATCGCTTAGTTGTTTACGCCCTGTTTCTGCCGGAACCGCAGGCGCACGAGATGTGACCGGCCCGGCTTCAGGAGGGTCCGTAGGAGGAGGCGCTTGCTCGGGGTTTGTGGTAGTTTTGCGGTCACTGTCCGGAATACCTCCGGCACCCAAAGCAATCAGTTTTTCCATGACCGAGTCAATAGAAACTTCTGTAGAAATTTTGGCGACCCGAATCAGCAAGGCTTCTAACGCTATGCGTTGAGCCAACTGAGAATCAAAGCCACTGGACAATTCTGCAAATTGCTCCACAAGACGTACCAGATGTGTCAGTGGATAACGTGCGGAATGTTCCTTGATTTCCTTGAGCTCATCTTCTGGTAAGTGCAGTATGTTGGTGTCCTGGGTCGTTTTACAAATGAGCAGATTCCGAAAGAAAAACAAGACTTCCTGAACAAATTGTGATAAATCTTTACCGGCAGAGACAATTTCATCAATTAATGTTAGTAGCCGAAAGACGTCATGGTTCAAAATGCCTTCACTCAGAGAATGCAACAGTCGCCAATCTATCAAGCCGAGGACATCATTCACATCTTTAAAGGTGATTTCGCCGTCACAATAGGTAATCAACTCGTCCAGGGTGCTCTCTGCGTCGCGAATTCCACCTTCTGCCGCACGCGCTATCGCATGTAGTGCTTCTTTTTCGGCTTTTATCCCTTCAGTCTCAAGAATTTTCTCAAGCAGTTCAATGATTGCGGGAATTGGAACCCTACGGAAGTCATAGCGTTGGCATCGGGATACTATGGTTGCCGGTATCTTGTGGGACTCTGTCGTGGCCAACACAAATACGGCATGGGGAGGAGGTTCTTCGAGGGTTTTCAGCAGTGCGTTAAATGCACCGATACTAAGTTGGTGTACTTCATCTATGATGTAGACTTTATAGCGTCCCAGTGAGGGCACCATGCGGATGTTTTCGCGTAGTTCTCGTACATCGTCAACACCGTTATTGGATGCACCGTCAATTTCAATAACATCAATATTTGAGCCAGAGCTGATGGAAGTGCAGTTATCACACACGCCGCAAGGTTCTGGCGTCGGTGCGTCACTTTCGAGACAATTCAGTGCTTTGGCAAGGATTCGCGCCGTGGTTGTTTTTCCAATTCCACGGGAGCCAATGAAGAGAAAGGCGTGGTGTATGCGACCAGATGCAATTGCATTGCGCAAAGTGCGTGTAATATGCTCCTGCCCCACAACGTCCTCAAAGCGTTGAGGACGCCATTTTCGTGCCAGAACGAGGTATTGCTGATCTACCATATTTGTGCCCGTGCCCCGTCATGAGTTGGTCCATATACCGACGGCGTTTAAGAATCAAACATCACAGGTCTTTATACGCCTATGGCATCATGGTTGCAGATGCGTCTTAAAATTGACTGGAACATGTACCAATCTGTTTACATTCCGAAATACTGCCCGCGCACCCATTTTCGAACACTTGCCCAGATCGGCCACGGCGGCCGTTGGCTCAGGCCAGGCGATCCTACAGCACACGGAATCAATCGACTACGGCTGCTTCCTTCCGGACCTGACCGGGTTTGCCGACGTCCCGTTGAGTAGGACCCAGCCTTCAACACCACGTTCCCCGTACCTGACAAAAGAACAAGATGCCCTCGAATGGGAATTCAACCCCGCTAAAGCGGATTTCGGGTTCAAGAAGCCGCTAACTTCCCGTCTAGCGCGGGCAAAATCAGAATTGTTTACCTTAACGTTTTATGTTTGGTTCAAATTTTTGCGATTTATAAAACTTGAATTACATAAAAAAACGCCCTTAGGCGTAACGCACAATGTAGCACACAACACCAAATCGAGTCAAACACGCTCGCGGTATTTTTGCTGCTTCCTGGTAATAATCTGGGATGGTACCTTGCCTGAAGAAAAACAGCGGAGGGCACGGGTTGCCTGTATGAGATAAGCCTCTATTGATAGGTGATTGTTGCTAACAGGTAAAAATTGACTAAAACACGTTCTCAGCGAAATATTGACTTACTCGAGGTGTTATAGGTATAAAATTCTTGAATCGAGGGGCATGTAGTACCAATTAGAAGTTTATTCAATAGTTTTATCGTGAATAAGCACTCAAATTGTTTAATAATAACAACCGAAAGGTCTTTTCATGTATCGTCGATTTCCGTCTTATCATAAAGGGTATTTACTTGCAGTTTTACTTATAATCGCAGTATTGCTGGGTAGCAATCTGGTTCGCGCACAAAGCGGAGAAAGTGATTCACAGCGTTATACTGTGCAAGACCAGGTGGATGAACTCTTTGGTTCATTGGTGGGTAATGTCCTCTATCCCATATTATTCTATTCTTTTTGGGAGCGGGAGACCGTTGTCTTTGATTTTGACGATCCCGTTACCAGAATTGGATGGGACATAGTAGATTCCCCGGACAACAGTCCATTTCACACCTCCTTACCCAGCATGATGCGGGGGCGGACACCTCCAGAGGTCATCACTGTTGGAGTCATTCCTGATCAGGTGGATTTCGCAGGTAGAACCGTGCTGTCCCCGGTTTTTCATTTACCCATCGGCGCGAATTATGTTTGGCTTGCTGGTCATGGCAGTTTGACCGATGTCTACCTGGCATTGATAAACCCGGAGACAGGAGAAGAACTCAAACGTATCGCAGCGCCTGGCAGCGACACGCTCACCCGGGTCTCGGTCGATATCATACGCCATGCTGATCAGGATGTGCAGTGGAAATTGGTGCATACCGGGGGAGATGCCTTTCTGATTTTTGGTGGTGCCGGGACAGTGAAAGAAGGCATTCCTCTCATCATCATTGTGCTGGTAGGCGGTGGCATTTTCTATACCTTCCGGTATGGATTTGTGAACCTGCGCCTGTTTGGCCATGCCATTTCTATAGTACGCGGGCATTATGATGATCCCAATGACAAGGGCGAAATATCGCATTTCAAAGCGCTCACCTCTGCATTGGCTGCGACCGTTGGTTTGGGTAACATTGCGGGGGTTGCACTGGCTATCACTGCGGGTGGCCCAGGCGCTATCTTCTGGATGTGGTTAACTGCTTTCTTCGGTATGAGCATGAAGTTTTCCAGTTGCACCCTTGCCGTAGTGTACCGAATTTTCCGCGAAGACAGTCATATTAAAGGTGGCCCCCATGTTATCGGTGGTCCCATGGTCTATTTGCGTGTTGGTATTAAGGAACGTTGGCCACAATTTGCCTGGCTTGGTGCTATCTTCAGTCCCGTGTTTGCCGTTTTAACCATTATGGCGGCATTTGGTGGTGGTAACATGTTTCAGACAAACCAGACCTATTCCGTTATCGCAGAGATTTTCCAGCTTCAGGACAAGCCCATCCTGCAACCCATCGTGGGTATTGTAATGATGGCGCTGGTTGGGCTGGTTATTGTTGGCGGTATCAAGCGCATTGGTGACGTTACCGCCAAATTGGTTCCCTCCATGTGCGTTGGCTATGTATTTGTATGCCTGCTGATTGTTGGTGCAAATTATGAAAAAATTCCAGTCATGCTCTTTTCTATTGTAGACCAGGCATTTTCGCCAGAAGCCATGTATGGTGGTTTCATAGGTGTCATGCTGCAGGGAATGCGACGCGCGGCCTTCTCGAATGAAGCTGGACTGGGTTCTGCCGCCATAGCACATGCCGCCGCCAAGACAGATGAACCGGTACGAGAAGGTCTGGTCGCCATGTTGGGGCCATTTATTGATACTATTATTGTGTGTACCATGACCGCCCTTGCCATCTTGATCACCGAGGTACATTTGCTGACCGATGACATGCGGGGCATCTCGATCACAGCGCAAGCCTTTGCCAGTGTGTCGGATTATTTTCCCTATTTTCTGGTAGTTGCTGTTTTTGTCTTTGCCTACTCCACTTTGATAACGTGGGCTTATTATGGCGAACGCGCAGTGGAATATCTGTTTGGCAGATACGGCGGAACTGCTATTGGCGCTTATCGCGCCTTGTATTTACTGGTTGCCTTTATTGGCCCTTCCCTTGCGTTGAGCAGTGTCGTCACTTTTGCCGATATGATGCTGCTGAGCATGGCTTTTCCCAATATCCTTGGCATGATTTTTCTTGCGGGTAAGGTCAATGAGCTGAAGAAAGACTATGTTCGGCGCTTAAAATCAGGGGAAATGAAGCAGGACAGGTAGTATAATCACTTGTGGAGTCTATAGTGTATTATTGCTATAGTCTGATGCAGACAACATTTCGGGGAGATGTATCATGATTACAAGGCGAGATTTTTTAAGACATGCCGGTATGACAACAACGCTGGCCGTGTTGGCCGGGCATCAGATGAAAGGCTGGACGGCGACAAACAACACAGGTCGCCCCAACATCATCTGGATATACAGTGATGACCATGCTGTGAATGCGGTGAGTGCCTATGGTGGTCGCCTGGCAGAAGTGGCACCTACCCCGCATATTGACCGTATTGCGAAAGAAGGGGCATTGTTTCAAAACAGCTTTGTGGCAAACTCGATTTGCGGCCCCTGTCGTGCTTCTATTCTGACAGGCCTGCACAGTCACCTGAACGGATTCCGACACAATGGCAACACCTTTGATGGCAACCAGCAAACCTTTCCCAAGTTGTTACGGGAGCAGGGCTACCAGACCGTCTTGTTCGGGAAATGGCATTTGGTCAGCGAGCCGACCGGATTTGATACCTGGGATATTTTGCCTGGGCAGGGCCATTATTATAATCCAGCATTCATTGACGAAAATGGCATGCGTCAGGTGGATGGCTATGTTACGGACATTGTTACCGATATGTCGATTCGCTGGTTGGAATCACAACGAGAACCCGACAAACCCTTTATGCTGATGGTACAGCACAAGGCGCCGCATCGGGAATGGGAACCGGGCCCGGAGCATCTGACGCTGTTTGATGATGTAAAAATACCAGAACCTTTCAACCTGTTTGATGACTATGAGGGACGGGGTACCGCGGCAAAAGTGCAAGATATGACAATTGCCGAGACCATGCGCCTGGGGCCGGACCTGAAAGTGTGGTCGGAAGAAGAAATGGGTACTCCGGTTTGGGAGCGTACCTATGGTCGCATGAATGAGGAACAACGTGCAGTCTGGGATGCCGCATATAATCCTAAGAACCAGGCTTATCTCGAGGCGAAACTGGAAGGTAAGGACGATGTGCGATGGCGGTACCAACGGTATCTCAAAGACTACCTGCGGTGTATCACATCTATTGACGATAATGTTGGGCGTATACTGGCGTATCTTGAGGCTTCAGGGCTTGACAAGAATACGGTCGTTTTCTATTCCTCTGATCAGAGCTTCTATCTTGGAGAGCACGGCTGGTTTGACAAGCGGTTCATCTATGAAGAATCACTGCGTACCCCCATGGTAGTACGATGGCCCGGTGTAATTGAGCCAGGCACCGAAGTCCAGGAGATGGTACAGAACATTGACTGCGCACAGACCTTTCTGGATATTGCAGGTGCAGCAATTCCCGACAACATGCAGGGCCGCAGTCTTGTACCCTTGATGCAAGGTGATTCACCTGAGGACTGGCGCACTTCGATTTACTATCATTACTATGAAGGTGAAGGATATGTACACAACGTCTACAAGCATTACGGCGTGCGCACCGAGCGTTACAAGCTGGTACACTTTTACACACTGGATGAGTGGGAATTTTATGATCTGGAAAAAGATCCCCATGAAATGCAAAGTGAATATGAAAATCCCGAGTATGCCAGCCAGGTGCAGCAACTGAAAGAGGAGCTTGTTCGACTTCAACAGCACTACCAGGTGCCCGAAGAAGACATGGTATAAATGGCCAGGTAATCGGCATGTAACCCGAGACTTAATCAGGCAGTCTTACTAATTGTAATTGGTAATCAACCGCAGGAGAAAAATATGTCTGATAAAGAATTGTATAAACAAATACTGGTTGCCAAGCTGGAAGAGTGGAAAGCAGATCTGGATAAATTAAAAGCAAAGGCGAAAGGTGCAGATGCTGGTGTGCAATTAAAGATGAAAGATAAAATTACTTCTCTCGACAGCAAATTACAAAAAGGTGCTGATGAATTGGCAAAACTTGACAAGGCAGGAAACGAAGCCTGGTTATCGGTAAAAAAAGATATTGACGCTACATGGGATTCGTTGAAGTCTGCTTTTAAAGACATTTCTTCAGAATTTAGAGCGTAATGCACACAGGGTATCGTTTATTGTGTGTACATGATTCTTTCAACGATGCTATCAAAAACTACCGAGACAAAATCCATCTTCAGAATTTTCGCAGGCGTGATATGCGCCTGCGTTTTGTAATTGTACGAGTCGCAATACTTCCGACAAATTGATATACCAGTTTTGTGGCGCGTAGTCGCTGCTGTGTGGAACACAGTTGTGACTGCCTTCGCCCGGTGCATACCCATCTTCCGACAGGCCCAGGCAATGATAGGCTTTTTCATTATAAAACTGGATGACCCGCAGTAATTCTCCCAATTCAATGATATAATTCATGTTGATGTCTGCTGTGTGATATTGACCTGGCTCGGGACACACAAGATCAAGTTCCCCAGACAAACCGCCAATAATGAAATCGATCTCTATATCTGCATTGCTCACCGTAACAGGGTCCAGCCGTATTGCCGCAATGTTCTGTCCAGCCCAATCTTCGTGGGCACCCACATCAATATAATAGGTATTGAAGTTGCCGTTGGACTGGATCGGAAAACCAATGCGCCGGTCTGCGTGGAATCCTGGACTTTCTTCTGTGCCCCAGAAAAACTCTGCTACTGTCCCGGCGGATGTACGCATATGTACTGCAATCGTGTCCACACTGTCGGCGGGAATGACCAAGTTGCCTCGTGTCATATAGGGATCGCTTCCAGTGGAATGCATCGAAAAAATCCCATCTTCGACTGTAGCATGGGACAGGTGGTTCTGGGGGAACCAGCCTTCAAAACGCGCATCTTGCGTAAAACAGAAACGAATTTCCGAACGGGCATCGGGAAAGAGTTCTACCTGATGCGGTAAAGCGCCTTCCACTACCACCATCGCGGGGGACGCTCCATGCATCAGCTTGATACTGAGTAATGCCGAGCCAGGGCGATAGCGCCAACCGGACTCAACCTCTGCAAGATTCACGACTTCCGGTAACACCATTCCATTAAGATATATGGATTCTGGCCGATTGATACCGGCTACCAGTGTAGCGGTAGATTCATTGGGCAGATATGCGGTAGTAAAACTGAAACTGCCATCGGTGTTGTCGTTGTCCACAGCCACAAGAGTTGCCGCACTGCTGACGCGCATGGTCTGTTGCCCATGATATATAGAAATGGTCTCTGCCATCGGGTCATCTCCCAATAACAGATAGAGCGGTGGCATGTAGAGACCGGGATTGATTAGTGGGCCACCGCGGCTGCCGTTCATGGTCACGAAATAGTCGCGGTACGTACCAATCCACTCCGGATCGGTTTCTTGTTGATAGAATCCGCTGACCAGGAGGCCACGCCCGATGGTTTCCCAATCCAGTGTGTTGTCGTAAGGTGCCAGTCGCAACAACGCATAGGCGACATCCAACCCATTCCATTGCACAATGCGACCAAACCAGGAACCCACATAAAAAGTTGCTCCGAATACCGGTATGCTTCCATACAGCATCCAGTCGTATTCTGTCTCACCCCAAGTGTAGATGAACGGCAATGTCGCCCGTGCCCAGCGTACCGACTCGGCACGATAATCTTCCCTGCCTGTGAGCAGATAGCCTTCCAGAAACGCCAGCGAAGCAAAGCCTGCTGCAAGGATATCCGGTGTATGCACTGCAATTTCCCAGGTTTGTGCCGCACGCGGCACCTCAAACTGCTTCATGAAGTCCAGTGCCAGCATGGCACGCTCGGTAACATAGAGATCACCGGTCAACCGCGCGAAGTGGGCCAGTTGCATGGCATTATTTGCTGAAAGTCCAAGTTCCGCTGCTTCGTGTGGGCCAAGAATTTCTGCATATTCTCCAGGCTTCAATGATAGTTCTCGGGTAGCATCAAAGCGCCAGGAGCCATCTTCCCATTGCTGTGCAATCAGATTGCTGATATGACCGACATGCGCCTCCATGGCCTGTGCCGGGTCTCCCATGTAAAACGGATATCGCATGTCAATGGTACCAGCGCCTGCTGCCAGTGCTTCTGCAATGCGTTCGCGGAAGCGTTGTGCTTGCGCTGGATTCTGGGTATGCCTTGCACCCAATTCCAGGTAGTGTAGTATGGAAGCAGGCTGAAACTGCTGATCAAAAATCTCGCCACCTTCCAGGTAGGCTTCCCAATGCCGTTCTTCCGGCACCCAGAGCGAAGTCATATATGCTTCCAGGCTGAATTCCATTTCCTCCAGAAGGCTGCCACGGGGATTGGGGAGCGGTTCAGGCAACCCATACGCTTCCAGCCAGTATTCTTGCATGACTACAGGGTCATCGACAGGAAACTGCATGGCTACTTTGCATTCCAGGCGTAATGTTTGTCCCGCGGCAATAGCATAGGGTGTATGGGCTTCACGGGCGTTTGCTGACACATTTTCAGGTACCGAAGGAACGAACAATCCCATGATGCTGGCTGCTTTCCCACCAAAATGGTCTGGTACAGCATACACTGCGGATGGTCGGGTGCTGTCTTCATGCCAGGGAATCTCCGGATGCCAGAGCAAACCAATAGCGGATTGCTCCCAATGCAGCGACATGGCAGGAATGGTTATTTTTGTGGTGTGCGGAACGTAACGCACGTGTTCGTCTGTGGTTACATCCAATGTACTGGAAGAAATTTCATCGTCCACCACCCATTCCAGCCCGGGGAAGATACCAACATTGCGTGCGTCACCAAAGGAAGATGCCCCCACATACAGTATTGGGCCTTCAAATGCGCGAATACTTTGGTGGGCTTGGGGCGATGCAGTGTACTGCACATCAAACGAATCCGCATTATCTTCTATTGAAAACTGGAAGGACACTTCCCAATCGACCCCTGAAGTACCATGGTGCGTCCCAGAGAATATCAGGGATACAGGGTCGCCCTCCATTAAGGCCACATCAGAAGCGAAGAGTATGTTACGGTGTGTCTCGTTATTAGTGTCGACGGCCAGATTGCTGAAGGCTGGCATCAGCGCCATGGTGCGCCAGGTATTGTCGGCCCAGACTTCGAAACGCGTTGTGCCGTAGCCAACAGGTGATTTCAGAAATACTGCCCGAATTTTAGGATTGCCCAGGTACAGTGCAGTGTCTGTTTCATATACTGAAGCCGCCGATGGCCGCCAGGAATCTATGAGAAAAGGTACTGTGCTATACAGTCGACTTATTACGGTTTCTGGGCCATCTTCTACGGCATTGGCTGTAAATACCAACGCCCCCGCGCCTGGTGCTGTTGCCTCGAGTGTCCAAGCCAGCGTATGTGTGGTTCCCCCAGCCAGTTGTGTCAAGCTCTGCTGTTGGTTGCCATCAATGACGGAGAAACCAGGTGGTACATCCAGTGTGAAGTTCAGGTTGTTCAGTGGTTCACCACCTTGATTTTTCACTATAGCGGTTACATCAATACGATCACCCAGATATTGGATAACCTGTTCAGTATCGCGAAACTCCTGAATATGTAACACCGGAGGTACTTGGTTGAATGGCACAATACGCACATAGTCCACTTCCACCACAGCATCTTGGGCTTCATTGGGGGGATCAATCCGCAAACGTGTTATCGTTCCGTTCCACGCATTATGCTCCCGTAAGTCCAGGATATAATTATGAAAGGAATTGGCCCTATGTACGGAAAAGACATCACTTTTTGATTCACTCATTTGTGGTTCTGCTGCCGTAGTCCAGAAAATCTGACATTGCCCAACTTGTGACAAGCGCATACGGATTACCACAAACGGTGATTCGGCAGCATTAATAGAAAAGGCAGGGCTGCCAAAATAGGGATCGTGCCCAGTTACTGTACTACGAAGTACGCCACTAGACACGGTTAATGGCGACATACTGTGCAGCGCGCTCCAACCTTCTGTATTCCCGGGTGTGTTGAAGTTCCATTGTACACCCTGCGCCTCAACCGGTGAATGACAACCTAACAGGCAAGTGAAACCCAGCAGGAGAATGTAGCATCTAAATTGACTTTGCATATCGGCAACTCCTGAATAATTCGTCAGGCATTATAACCCCCAGAAAAAGAATCCTATGCAATTACTATACGACATTTTATTATAAATTGAAAGGCATTTTTTAGATCATTTTTATCATTTTGCCCATGTGGTGTTTGTGTGAGATGCCTCACCAAGGTATTTTCCGTTATACTGGTTACAAATTATATAAGGGGTTTTTCTTTGGGCCTGTTGCACCGATATATTTTACGACAGATTTGGGGTCCGGCGCTTCTGGCTGCCGCAGTCATCGGCTTTATTATTCTTGCCGGTGAAATTCAGACCAAATTGAAATTACTCTTTCTGGATGTTCCCAATGCAGAAGTCAATCTGTGGGACATTGCCCGAATCTCATTTTACTCCTCACCGCTATTAATTGGATATATCTTCCCTATTACCTATCTCATGGGTATCATGTTGACTTTTGGACGGATGGCACAGCACAGTGAACTGACCGCTATGAAGTCAGCCGGTGTGCCGATGCGGCGTATTGTGATGCCGGTATTGGTGACAGGACTTATTTTAAGTACCCTGACCTTTGTGCTGATAGATCGGGGCCAACCCTGGGCATATGTTCGCCTGACCTATATGCTAACCAGCGATTTGCCACTACGTATGAGTATAGACATGTTACCGACCGGTCGCGTTCAGGAATATGGTCGCTGGGGTGTATATATTGGTGCCAAAGAAGAAGGTGGTGTATTACACAACATTACTGTATTGGAACGTAAGGAAGACGGAGGTGCCACATCGTATTATGCGGAAACGGCACGGCTTGCCAAGCATGAAGGCACCAGTTATCTGGAGATGGAGCAAGGATACCTGTTTTTTGAAGAACAAGAACGAAAAATAGCCTTTGACAAAATTTCAGTGCCAGTACCTGAACTGCAACGGCGAGCGGTACAAAGTACTCAGGAAGGGTTGACTGCCGGCTCGTTGTTTCGTAGTCAGGAACGTTTGAGTCAGGAGTTCAGAGCTACCGGTAATCTCAGGACAGGTGCGGAATTGCGCATGCAGCGCATGGAAATCAGCAATCGCTTTTCATTTCCATTGATGTGTTTTGCAGTTGCTTTTGTCGCGGCACCACTTGGTGCAAGGATGAAGCGAACTGGTCGCACGTATGCCTTTCTGAATGGTCTTGTCATCGTCGGTGTGTACTTTACCTTACGGAAGGTGATGGAGCCGATGTTCATACCGACATTGACAGAAGCCATTGTCAGGGGACAGATTCCCAATGCTGTGCTACTGACTATTGGCAGTCTGCTTGTCTGGCGGGTGGACCGGGTATGACCTTACTTGACCGTTATTATACCTGGCGCCTTGTCAGTGCTATCTTTCGTATTCTGATTTCAGTGGTGTTGCTTTATATCGCCATCGATCTATTGACCCGGCGTGGTCAGGATTTCCGGAACTATGGCGTGCCTTATTCAATTGCCATCCTATATTACCTGACTTTCATCCCAACCATACTTTTTGAATATCAGGCTGCTGCTTTGGCCGTGCTGGTGGCTGGACTCATGGTGCTGGGCAAGTCGGCACAAGATAATGAAATTACGGCAGTGCTTGCTGGTGGGGTCAGCCTTTACCGCATTTTGCGTGCCCCTGTACTCGTATCCCTGCTGGTCGCAATAACGTCATTTGCTGTGCAGGAAACACTGGGCGTCTCTGCAACAGCAACGGCACGTAAATTAGAAGACGAATACTTTTCGCGCATGGTACATCAGAAAAACCAGATGCCCGTCAGTTGGGCGAATCTGAACAACACCTGGACTTGTCATGTGCTGAAATTTAACCGCACAGCCCTCACGGGCCAATATGTTTATATGCATGCTATTGATGGCGATATGGTGCAGGAGATTCGTGCCAACCGAATTTTCTGGGACGAGACTCAGGGAGCTTGGTATTTGGAAGATGGACGCTGGGCTCGGTTTGGTGAGGAGTGGGAATTACAAGTCGACAGAATTACACAGATTCAGGCACCTTTTAATGAAACCCCGGACCAATTGTTTGCGTTGGAAAAGCCGCCCGACACAAAAAGTGCCCAGTCATTGGCCGAAGATTTAAATCATGCCGCTGGATTGGGAATCCCGGTAGACCGTTATTGGGTAGACTACCATGCGAAATTTGCCCGTCCCGCACTGTCTTTTGTCATGATATTTCTGGCTATACCCTTTGCCATGCGTGTGCGACGGGGGGGAGTTGCTGTCGGATTTGGGCTGAGTATCGTGATTGGTCTGGCATATGTGCTGCTGTTTCTTATCGGCATGGGCCTTGGTTATATGGAAACCATACCCCCATTGGTAGCTGCCTGGTTGGCCAATGCATTGTTTTTTTTCTTGGGCCTGGTTTTACTTTACAGAACACCGACATAGGTTTAGAATGAATCAGTGAGTCTAAAACGGTTGTCAGGATTTGCACTGTTCTTGCTATGCATATAGGTGCGAAATGGCAAGGTATTAAGTTGACAAACTTGCAATATAAGGATTATGCTATTTTGTCTGTTTGGTGGTTAGCAGCGCGCCCAAAAACTTTGGCCGCAGGTATGATGCCGGTGGTTATGGGTGCTGTGTTGGCACTAGGTGACGGTGTGTTTCATGCCCCATCTGTTGTAGCTGCATTTTGTGGCGCGTTGTTGATACAAATTGGTACCAATTATGCCAATGATTATTTTGATTTTATAAAGGGCACTGACACAGAAACACGTATAGGCCCTATGCGTGCAACCCAGGCAGGCTTGGTGGCACCTGAAGTCATGCGTAACGCAACTATCTTCGTGTTTTTATTGGTTGCAATTCCTGCTGCTTATCTCGTTTATCGAGGTGGTTGGCCGATGTTACTTATCGGGCTTGTGTCCGTACTATGTGGTGTGCTGTATACTGGTGGTCCCTATCCTTTAGGTTATCTGGGACTGGGTGATATTTTTGTGTTAATTTTTTTTGGGCCAGTGGCGGTTGCCGGTACCTATTTCGTGCAGGCGCAATCATTGACCACCGTAGTATTATTGGCAGGACTGGCACCTGGATTGTTTTCCACCGCCATACTGACGGTGAATAATTTACGAGACCGTGCAGGGGATGCTTTATCTGGTAAAAAAACATTGGCTGTGCGGTTTGGCAGTCGTATTGCCCGGATTGAGTATGTGGTATGTCTGGTTACAGGCGGTATACTGATCCCATTACTCTTGTGTTATATTGAACGTGGACGATGGTGGGCAATGCTGTCAGCTATTTCCGTTCTTGCGGCAGTACCCGCAATGCGGACTGTAATAACAAAGGAGGGAGAAACGCTGAACCAGGAGCTGGCACGGACCGGCAAGTTATTGATTTTGTTCACGTTTTTGTTCTCTGCAGGATGGTTACTTTGAAACCAGATTCAGCTACTATATATCGCTACCGTATTAAGCTTCGTACTCCCTTGCAACTTCGTGGCAGGAGTATCACCCACCGAAGTGGCTTTTTGGTGCGTCTCCACGATTCTGCAGGAAATAATGGGTGGGGTGAAGCTGCGCCCTTGCCGGGGTTTAGCTGGGAGTCGCCGGCATCTTGTCAGGAAACAATCAAAGCTATGTTACCCACCTTGCCGCAAAATGCCAAGCAGTGGAAAAATGGCTGGGAAGTGCGGCTATCTTCAGTTTCCTCTGTCACCTTTGCATTGGAAGCCGCCTGGTATGGATATCAGGCAGCACGTCAAGAAACTACGTTAGCAGCTATTTATGGTGCTGATGTACAGAAGCAAATTCATTGGAATTTGTTGATAGACAATCTTGTCATACCGGAATCCATACCGGAGGAATGTTCTACCTTAAAGCTGAAGGTAGGAAAAAACACAATAAAGAAAGAAGTAGCCTGGGTAAAAGAGCTTCGTTCTCTGGTAGGAGATTCAAAGCACCTTAGATTGGATGCCAATCGTGCCTGGAATATAGAGGAAGCCATTGAATTTGGTAAAGCGGTCTCTGATGTCAATATTGAATACATAGAGGAGCCAACACAACGGTGGCAATCCCTCTTGGACTATGAATCCGCGACAGGAGTACCCTACGCCCTGGATGAATCGTTATCATTTATATGGCGGAAACTGGAAGGTCGGGAAAAGCGGCCTGTTCCTGGTGACGCAACATCAGCATGTGCTGAAAACATTTATAAACATGCACGTTCCTGCATTTGGAAACCGACATTACTGCATGGTTCTGGACTGAGTACAGCATTGATACGTGGTAATCATTCCATTCCTTTACATAGTATTGTAATAAGCAGTGCTTTTGAATCTGGAGTCGGAATCAGTACGCTTGCGCATTATGCTGCTGCATTTGCAAATGGTGGATGTGCTGCCGGTCTTGATACCTATTCACGCCTTGATGAAGATATTATCGACCCCCCCCTGGCACTTGGTAAAGGGTGCTGCGCCCTTGATAATTTTATTATTACACCCGACCGTGTTCGTATGGACCGGCTTGAAGAAATCTGGAGCCACAACTTCTCGCCCAGGTAGATAGTTGAATAGTGTATTCTCTCAGCATAATCTATGCAGGTAAACAGTTCATCTATTAAAGTAAAAATGGCATAATTGTTTCTGGTAGCATACATGATATTGAGAACCTTGGCAAGTAGTCCTTGAGGTCATATTACGCATCTTCAGGTTCTTATACTAAGCGCACTCCATTCTCCTTGCAAAACAGATATAAACACCGCATCCATGTCAATGGTAAACACTTTTTTTACTGGGAATTATGCTGCAAGTTGATTTTCATTGTGGTGATCGGCAATATTCGCAAAGTCACCGGTGTTTATAATCTACTGGTATCGCTCAAACAACTTCTTGGGTCTTTAATAGGCTGGTAGTAATTGTTTTTGGACTATTTTAGGAGTCTCCCTTGCCTGTATGAATTCGAAATTGATTTCCTTCTGAGCTAAGGTATGCAATAATGAACCCGCTTTTTTGAACTATCACATACGCACATGGAAGCTTCAAAGTGACTGAAAAAATCCCCGATTTATATAATAATGATAGCGTTATCGTTTCGTTTGAGCTGTTTCCCCCGAAAACCAAATCAGGTTTTGAAGCGCTTAGTACACAAATCGATGATTTGATCAGTTGCAATCCTTCTTTCATTACGTGTACCTATGGTGCGGGTGGTTCAACACGCCATAAAACACTGGATGTTCTGGAGCATGTAAAGCAGGCTTATCCGACGATACCGGTAGCATCCCACCTCACCTGTGTTGGAAGTACGGTTGATGAATTGAAGGCCTTTTTGGCTGAATTAAAAACCAGTAATATTAATACCATAGTCGCTTTACGTGGAGACCCTCCACTGGGCGAAACAAATTTTACACCGCCACCTGGTGGGCTGAGCTATGCAAACGAACTCGTTGCACTCATCAAAAATGAATTCCCAGAATTTGGTATCCTGGTTGCCGGTTACCCCGAGAAACATCCAGAAGCTCCGAGCATGGAAGTCGATTTACAGAACCTCAAGCGCAAGATAGACGCCGGTGGGGAAGCGATTATTACACAGCTGTTTTTTAACAATGAAGACTTCTATCGATTTCGGGACCGATGTGTTAAGGCAGGCATTACGGTACCTGTGGTTCCGGGGATTTTGCCTGTCATCAACCTCAATCAGATAAAACGCTTTACGGCTCTTTGTGGTTCTCGCCTCACCGACAAACTGCGGCGTCGCCTGGAAGCCCATGGCGATGATGAAGAAGGACAGTATTCCGTTGGAATTTATTATGCCGCACGACAGGTCGAAGAACTGGTAGAAAATGGTGGTGTGCCGGGTGTTCATTTCTATGTACTTAACCGTTCCAGGGCGGTTGGTCATATTTGTCGTGCGTTAAACTTGAGCACACCGAGCCATAGGTATAACCACGGCAGGTAGAACGCCCCGTAAACAACAGATTACTGATTTGCACGCATCTGTTGTATTCATAAACGCACTAAGGGTTATGGTTTCTCCAGCCCGGAATCATGGGCATTCTCATCCAGGGTTGCTGCTTGATTCTCGCTGTCTGTTTCTGAATTGACGTTGGACTCCAACTTGACTTCTTGTTCCTCAGCACGTTTACGTTTGTTTCTTCCTTTTCCCCGAAAATAAATAACATTTAAAAAACCACAAATGATCCAAAGCGCGAAATCAATTTTTATTGGATAACTCAGATGCAGTGCCAAGCCAGGAATGGGTATCAGGTAGAGTGCAATACTGCCTGCAATACCACCAACAAATGGGATTGTGCGAGGGATGAATTCCATCATGGCAATGTACCCTGCAATAACATATATATAGCGAATCAGGCACCACATCGTCACGGCCAACATGGGTAGTGATATAAGCCATGCGACAACATATAAAATTCCAGTGGGTTGTTCCAAAACACAATACTCCAAATAATTTGACGCTATATATAAAGTTAATGAAAAAATACAAGGCATTATGCACGTTAGTGCTGCATTATAACTTTTTGGATTTCATCCTGAACAGTTCTATGAAACTGAACATTTTCTTCCCGGTTGGTATGTACTTCAATGAGGTTTGCAGCGGTTCCCTTTTGACAGGCTTTATATATTGATGAAAATTCTTTCATGCTTTTGGGCTGGTAATAATCCAGTCCAAACATACTGGCCAGTGCATTGAATTTTAACCCATGTGGTGTTCCGAAAAGAAGCTCAAAATGCGTTGTGTGGTCTGCAACAGGCAAAAAAGAAAAAATACCACCGCCGTGGTTGTTGATTATAATCAATGAAAACGGGGTCTTACTCGCTTTCATTAATGCCAGTGAATTCATGTCATGGAGAGCGGCGAGATCGCCCAATATGGCTGTCACGGGAGCTTTGGTGCCCAGTGCCCAACCCCAGGCGGTAGCTATATTACCATCAATCCCGCTTGCGCCACGGTTTGCAGTCACCCTGTAATTGCTACTATTATCGTCCGATAAAGCAGCAAACAGGTCCAGATCACGGACAGGCATACTGTTACCCACAAAGAGTATGGAATCAGCGTGTATCTGACGAGACACACAGCGCAGCACACCAGGTTCAGTGATGGGTTCCGAATTCTCCAGACGTTGTGTCAGAAATGTATCAATAGCTTTGTCAGCAGCATACCAACGTTCTGCCCAGGTTGCTGCTGTCGTTGGCGAGCCCTGCTTACGGGTATGGAGCAGATGGCTGAGTTGTATACAGGCTGTTGTCAAGTCGGCCTCATACCTGTCGCGAACCTGATGGTTGTTGTCGTGCCTTTCTGGGTGGGCATTTATTTGAATATACCTACCCTTTTGTTTTGCGAGATGTTGATTCAGGCGTTTTGATATTATTGAAGCACCGATGTGAAGGATCACATCCGGATTGCAAGCATGGACATATTCTGGGCATTGCAAGAGCGCATCATAGTAGCGAATATTCGGTGCGCAATAACCTGTAGAATAGATGTTGGAAGTAATGTCGGCAAAGACCGGCCAACCCAATGCCGTAGCGAGTGCATGGCATGCGTCGGCCTCGTTACAGTCCTGAAGTTGACCAACGACAAGCAAACCACGTTCGGTACTACAAATATTATCTGCTATCGTTTTTAGCTGTGCTTCATTCAGCGTAGTAAAGCCGGTATGCCAGGTGGTATAGGGGCTGTCTTGGCTGATCCAATCAAGCAGTATTTCTTCGAGTGGCGGTAAGTTGATTCTGGTAGGCGCAAGGGGTTCCCTGAACTGGAAATTGAGTTGTACCGGTCCGGCAAATGCACCAGTACACCGCCGTAAAGCTTGTGCGATACTGGTCAATACCAGTGTTGCGGGAACTTCTGGGGCAGGGCACGGTAGATTGAAAAACCACCGAAGATGATTGTGAAATATCTTGTCCTGGTCTATTGCCTGGTTGGCACCGCAATCCAGTAGCTCTGGTGGACGATCCGCAGTAAGCAGCAGCAAAGGTACATTCGCTGCATCGGCCTCAACCACGGCTGGGAAGTAATTGGCAACGGCACTTCCTGAAGTACAGAGTAAGACGACCGGGGTTTTGGTGGCACGTGCACATCCCAATGCTGCAAACGCAGCGCCGCGTTCGTCAAAATGGACATGGCATTGCGCGCCAGGCGTATCTGCTACAGCCCAGGCCAGGGGAGTGCTGCGGGAACCAGGTGAAATAAAAAAATTACGCACTCCCTGGCGAATCAATTCCATTGCCGCAAGTGTAGTCCAGCGATAATTCCAGTTTGGCGCGTCAATTGGATTCATGGTGAAGTGCTTCCAGAAAATTGCTCATTTTATTTTCAATTTCATTCCATTCATCTTCAGGAACAGAACCCGGTACAATCCCTGCGCCACTGTATACAGAGAGTGTATTCCCCTGCACCAGACCGGAGCGAATAGCTACGCAGAATTCTGCTGCATCGTGAGAAACCCAACCCACTGGCGCGGCATACAGGCCTCGATCAAAAGGTTCGTTTTCCCGTAACCATTCCAGCGCCACCTCACGTGGTGTACCACCCACCGCCGGTGTCGGATGCAATGTCTGGAGCAGTTTCACATCGTCTACATCTGGATGAAGCAATCCTTCCAGCGGCGTATACAAGTGCTGAATCCGGTTCAGTTTCATAATCCCGGGTTTTGGTACAGGGCACACATGACGGCATAAGTTATGCATATGGGATGTCAGGTTCTGGACTACAAATTGGTGTTCACGTTGCTCTTTTTCTGATGCCATAAGCTCCCGAGCGTATACTTGGTCATTCTCTTCCGAGTCGCCACGGGGGCGTGTACCGGCTACAGCCTCACTTTGCAAATATCGGTTAACGCGTCGATAAAGTCTTTCTGGCGATGCTCCGATAAATGCACGGTCTACTACGGGATGAAAACAGAACTCATACGAACGTATCGTTTTTTGGCGCAATGCCCATAACAAGCGTACAGGATCGAATGTATCAACCGCTGTAAAGGTAGATTCCCGTGCCAACACAATCTTATCGAGACTGCCTGTGTCCTGTCTGCCTGTGTCCTGTCTGTCTGTATCCAGTTTTCCTGTATCAAATGCACGAAGTGCCTTGTTCACCAAAATATCCCACTCTTGCTGGTTGGGTAAATCCTTACGATCAAGTATCGTTGGGCTTTGTTTTGTCCAGTCAGCTGCTTCCTCCATTATCAACAGTTGTGCTTCTTGCCTGATGCGATCGATAAGGTTTTCCCGTGTTTCATGGCTGTCCCAAAGGATATTACAGGCCAGAACAGCGGACTTTTTGCGTTTAAGCAGTTCAAAGCGTGGCACAATAAAGCGATACTCCGCGAAACGTGACCACCGACTTGCTCTTCCAGAACTGGGCTGGAATCGCAACCCGCCATAATAGCGTAACCCGTTGAAGTGTCGAGAAAGCCTTGTACGCATTGTGGAAAACGCGTTTTCAATGTCACCACAATTGTGTGGCATCAGCACTTCGGCCTCACCTATCCCGGCCATTTCTATATGGCCTTCGCGATCCGACCAGAAGTACTGGGTTGCGGATGGTTGTGCTGCCAGCCAGAGTAACGGTTCCATTCCAGCAACAGGCACTTCGACCCGCAGTAGCTGCGCTTGTTCTATATCAAATGCTTTTTTGACATCACCGCATTGAAGTAATGAAATCAATGCCGTACACAGCCGCTGTGGTGCGGTTTGTGGTGTATGAGAATCTGTTATATCAATTGTATTCTGCAAACTTCTCTTTCCAAGAGTAGTGAAATAAGCTTCAAAAGGAAAATTTTGAGTGAAATCATAAGAACAGACAATTTGCGACTTTAATTTGAAGGGGATTGTAAGTCAGCGAGCCTGGAAGCTGCAAGCAATTCGACATTTGGAAAAATCTTTCGGAATGGGCGGTCATCGTCATCAGACAGGCCATATCCGCAAAATTTACCATTGGGAGACCACGGTTGTACACATCAAAGTAAACCATCAGTCCTTTATCATTCTGTGTGACCTACTTGATCACGTGCGATTTGATTCCCAACATCTTTTTGCTAATAATATAAATTAGCATGTGCTTTCCTCTAAGCTTCCAATGTCCTTTATCACTATTGAAATACACAAGTTAGTACCTGTTCCTTAATTTATTCGCTGCACAGATTCATATTAGGAGCCATAACATGAAATCAGTGATACATACACATCGATTCTTTCTTTACTCCATTTGGTTGTTCATGCTCATGGGGCTCTTGATCTTCCCAGGATTTGAGGCAAAGGGATTAGTGTTCGGGCTCATTATCGGATATTGGCCGTTTGCGCTTATGGGTGAACTTGGTGCCATAATAACATTGCTATTCATGTTTGTCTTGAGTGTCACCGAGATCGGCCTATGTGAGTGGATACTTGATAAGAAGTGTCTTTCCCACAAGGCTTGGACAGTAGTGTTGGTTGCGGTTATTTTTGGGTTGGTAGTTGCATATGTTAAGAACGCTGATTATTATGACACATGGAAATATAGTGCAATCTTTCATATAATGCCCGAAGGTTACGAGCTGACCATGTCGGATTTCCTGCGACTCTATTTGATACCAAAGACGATAGTGGGTGGCATGTTCTGTTTCTACATGGCAGTAGGAATCGAAGTAGTGTATGCTACTACATCAACTCTATTTAAAAGGGTATCTCCTGCCATTAACACTGGCATATAATCACCCAATGTTGTATTCGTTGATGGCAGCATGAATATGCCTCGACGACGACGTTGGAGAATTCGCGGGCTGCCAGTTTCTTCAGTTCTTCGTGGAATCTGTGGCGAGCATGGATGTTGGTCAAAGCGAAGTCCGCGACACTAGGCAACGGTTACGTATACAGACCTTCCCGCCGAAGCAGTGCGCCGATGGTGTCAGGTTTGGTACAGACACCTGCCTCCTCGACAATGCGGGCCGTGTAAGCCGTCGGGAATAGACGTCGCTTGGGAATGGGCAGCACCTCCGGGTCCTGTATCACCGCCTTTCGCGCTGGCGGCGTATCCAGGGCTGCATTTCCGAGCCCTACCGCTTTACTAAGCTCTGGCTCATGTTGGGAGGGAGACACCCAATCCGATTCTTTGCGTGGTATCATCGCGCTCTTTTCTTTGTGGTTAATCATGTCATGTCATGTCATGTCGCTCCACGCTCTCTACACCAATTTTTTAAGGGCACTGTCTCAACTTCATTGGCAGAGAGGGGAGAGTTTTTATAACCTTTCAGGGTTTCTGTGAGCAGGAAGCTTGCAATTAGCAGCTAACGCATATGGACAATGTGCTGGTGCCGAATCAGGCTTATAAAGATCACATGGAAACAATATGCTTGTGGATTCTGCAGCACTGGGACGTTTAGTGGTATCATAAAAATACAGGATAATCGGGTAACAATTGCAGGGAGTTTTTTGTGCGAGACGAAGATGTGGCAACAGATGCACGTGAATTTGTAGTAGAAGAAGCATATAATGGGATAAGGCTGGACATATTTCTGGCAGAGCATGTTGAAGATGCTTCCCGTTCTTTTCTGCAAAAATTGATTAAAGGCAATCAGGTTCTTCTCAATGAGCAGGTTTGTAAAAAATCGGGACGAAATGTGCAATCAGGGGAAATGGTTACCATCTTCCTTCCCCCGTCACCACCAGATGAGCCGGTTGCTGAAGCTATTCCCCTGGACATACTATACGAAGACCAGGCATTAATTATTGTTAACAAGCCTCCAGGTATGGTGGTACATCCAGCTCCGGGTCATTATACCGGTACCTTGGTGAATGCATTGTTACACCATTGTCCCGAGATAAGAGATGTCGGTGAAGAAATATTTCGCCCAGGAATTGTCCACCGCCTGGACCGGGATACTTCCGGGGTAATGGTCGCAGCGAAAACACCACAATCGTTTGTTCACCTGGCAGAGCAAGCGGCTTCACACACATTTGATCGCCGTTACCTGGCCTTGGTACGAGGGGAGTTTAAGGAAGACCGTGGATGTGTAGATGCTGGCATTGGCCGTAGTTTGACCGATCGCAGTCGTATGGCGGTTACCGGCGTGCGGGCCAAAGAAGCGGTGACGCATTTTGAAGTGCTTGAACGGTTTGGAATTGCCTCATTACTCGCATTGCAACTGGAAACAGGCCGTACCCACCAAATACGAGTACACATGCGTTTTGTTGGCCGTCCAGTACTGGGTGATCCCGTGTATGGCGTTACGGAACTGCGTGGGATGGAATTGAGTCAAAGGTTCCGAGATGCGTTTGATGCTTTGATGGGACAAGCCCTGCATGCCGAGCAACTGGGCCTCAACCATCCCGAGACAGATGAACGGATGTCTTTTACATCGCCACCACCCAAAGACTTCCAGGACTTGTTGGAAGCTCTCAGGCTTGACAAGGCTGACAAAATCGAGTAGGCTGAACAGTTCACAGTGCTCTTGATTGAATACAGTATGCAATGATATTTTGTTATGTTATATCATTGCAGTAAGAGGAACAAGCACCATGAAACAGTCTTACAGCAGTTATAGCATAGCGCATATTTTGCTACTGTGCCTATTATTGCCAGTAGCCAGTGCCAGCGATGAAGTCGGGTTATATCGTTTATGGTCACATGGTGGTGGTGCAGAATGGATATATCCCGAGGACGAAGCTCAATGGCTGAAGGCACTGCCAGATGCAGTGTTGAGGTCGGATGGTTGGGAAGTCCAGATTGATTATAAAGACTTGCCGGATGTCGGTTTTCGGGACCCGCTTGAAGGAGCGGAACGGCAAGCGCGCCTCCAGGATGCAATCTCTTATGTGATGGATGTGTTGAATATTGATCCTGAGCTGGGGGTGGTGTTGCGTATTGAAGTTAAGGCTTCGCTTCTTCGTGGAAATTCCGGGTTTATTTCGCAAGGGGGCACCTTATACGGTGCAGCAACCAATTTTACCAATGGTATTGCATACCTCAAGCTGACAACCGGGAGTCAGCCGTTTCCCGATTATCCAGAATTATCACTGCGTGTGGATTTTGGGCACAATTGGTATTCGGGTACAGGGTTGCCCGCGGCCAACCAGTTTGATCTGCATTCTGTGTTGCTTCATGAATTAACGCATGGTCTGGGCATTGCTACAAGTAGCGACGCAAAGGGAAATAGTCAACTGGCAGGGTTGTATACCTATTGGGACAGTTTGCTGTACAGTAAACTGTTCGATGATTACCTCTTTGGAGAAGACCCGGTAACTTTTTTGTTGACTCCCACAGCGTTGGTGAACCCGGTTGCATTCAATGGTGAACAGGCAAGACGATATTACGCACAAGAAGTACGTCCTCCGGTGTATGCACCGTCGCTGTTTCAATCGGGCAGCAGCCTGAGCCACTGGGATACCGGGCGTATAGTGGGTGAAGCAGTCATGGAGCATGCATTCCGCCGTGGCGTGGTAAGGCGCAAATATGCGCCTCTGGACTTGGGCGCGTTGTATGATTTGGGCTATACAAATATCGATCCGAGGGTTGGCGAAGGAGAAGGCGAAGGCGAAATTGAAGACCCTGATCCGCCAGTGCTTCATGTAGCTCCGCTGCACCATGTGGGTATCAATTATGGAGATGTACCGATTAGCAGTTTCAGCGATGGCTTATGGACGGTGACCAATCATGGAGGCGGACTGTTGCAGGGGGATGTGTCGGTGATAGGCAAGGGATTTAATATTGTTGGGGAAAGCACCTACGCGTTGGCCCCGGGAGAAAGTACCAGTATTATCATCCGATTTACTCCACAGCTTCAGGCGGAATATACCGGTGCTGCCATATTTGACAACAATGCAGACGTAACCACAATACAAGTCGTTCTGATGGGCAATGGTTACCACAAAATACTGGTCGGCTGTCATGCGGCCAGCAACAATACAACATTTTGTACTCGCAATGGAAAACACAACTTGCTGATTGCCATGTTGGTCGTAGTAATATTGTTGTACGGAAGTCGGTATCGCTTTTGTTAAACATTGCGCGTAAGAAATTAATCGATATTTACAGTTATCTTCACTTGGCACATATCCAGAAGTCAATCTTTACTATTTGACATAGTTATGAAATGCACCACTCCAATAACGATGTGCCTAAAAAACCTTGATTTTCGGGAAGAAAAACGGACATAATGTCCTCCATCGGATTGGAGGACATTTATATGCATAACAAGAGCACCATTGATTTACTAAGAGAGGCTAGAACAAAATACACACAAAAGCAAATAGCAAGTATTTTGCATGTTGATGTAAGAACAGTTCGCCGATGGGAAGTACGTGAGACTGAACCGCCTGGATATCTTTCAGATGCTATACGCCAAAGGCTTTTACCATTAACTTTTATCGACAAAATCAGTAATCATGATTTTACATTTATTGATCTCTTTGCCGGGATTGGTGGAATGAGATTGGCATTTGAAAAATACCGCGGACGGTGTGTATTTTCAAGTGAATGGAACAGCTTTTCCCGTAAAACATATTTGGAAAATTTTCCAACGCATGACTACCATTTGTTTAATTATGATATTACTCAAATCCATGAGGCGGACATTCCGAAACATGATATTTTACTGGCCGGATTCCCGTGTCAGCCATTTAGTATTGCCGGTGTGTCGAAAAAGAATGCCCTTGGAAAACCACATGGTTTTGAATGTGCAACACAGGGCACATTGTTTTTTGACATTGCGCGAATTATTTCATATCGGAAACCAAAAGCTTTTTTACTTGAAAATGTCAAAAATTTGTTATCGCATGACAAAGGTAATACTTTTAAAATAATTTTAGACACATTGACTAACCAACTAGGCTATGATGTTCATTACAAAGTTATTGATGGCCAACATTTTGTTCCACAACACCGTGAACGTATACTAATCGCTGGATTTCATAAGAAAACGGATTTTTCTTGGTGTCAGCTACACTTACCACCAAAAGGTTCAAAATTACTAAAAACAATTTTACATACACATGATGGAAGTGAAAAACCAGAAGAACCATACACTTGTGGTCCCCAAGCGAAAGTAAATTCGAAGTACACTTTAACGCCAAAATTGTGGGATTATCTTCAAGCATATGCTATTAAGCATAAAAAAGCTGGTAATGGCTTTGGGTTCGGACTTGTTGATGAATGTGATATAGCCAGGACTTTATCTGCAAGGTATTATAAGGATGGTTCCGAAATATTAATCGATCAAGGGAAAAGCAATAGACCACGACGCTTAACTCCTCGGGAGTGTGCTCGTTTGATGGGATTTCCTGATACTTTTAAAATTCCTGTTAGTGACACGCAGGCATATAAACAATTTGGAAATAGCGTAGTAGTTCCAGTTATTGAAGAAGTTGCTCGCATCATGTTGCCACATGTTGTTCAAAATTGTAAGTGCTATGCTTATAAAGAAGCTAATGAGTTCATACTGACATGACGGATATTGTTTCTTCACAAAAAAGAAGCTTGATGATGTCAGGCATTAAATCACACAATACGAAACCTGAGATATATATTCGAAAACAATTGCACAATAAGGGGTTTCGATATAGATTAAATGTAAAAAAAATGCCAGGAAAACCTGATTTGGTGTTAAAAAAATTTTCTGCTGTTATTTTTGTACATGGATGTTTTTGGCATGGGCACAATTGTAAATACTTTAAATGGCCAAAGACGCGCCCGGACTTCTGGAGCAACAAAATCAATAATAATAAGGATAACGATTCACAAGTCTTGGCAAAATTGATTTTAGCGGGTTGGCGAATATGTGTAATCTGGGAATGTGCAATAAAAAATAAGGAAAAGTTGCCAAAAGATTTGATCGAAACAATTATTGATTGGTTGTATGGAATAGAAAAATATATAGAAATTTCATCATGAAAAAAGGGTACTTGTCACAATATTTTAATGGGGTAGCTGTAAAAATATTAAGTGCTGTAGAATCAGACACCATAACTTCTAATCAGCATGAATTTAATGGTGTAAAAGATTTGAAATCGATACTGGGAGAACCAAAAGGAAAATCTAGCTTTCGTGCAAAATTTCTTTATGTAACAGATGTAGAAGATAATCTAATACAGGACGATGGTTTTCTCACATGGTATGATGCAAGAGAAAAGGCAAGAGAAGAGCGAAATGTTAATCGTTCTGAATATAGATTGTATTTTTCAACAAATTCTGTGATGCAACTTGCAAGGATGGGAGATTTTTTGTTCATTTGTCGGCTAAATAATGATTTGCTGTTAACAATAGTAGCAGAAAATGGTACCACTATAGCACAACAATTAGCATGGTTGTTTGGTTTTCATAATTTTTCTAAAATTGGCTTTTTGGTGCGAGATGAACTTGATAAAGAGGGTGATAGATTAGAGTATACATCACGTTTAATATTGGAAAGTATTGGTCTCTCAACTGAGTTGACTAATCAGTCTTTTTTAGCTGATCTATTAACGAAGTTTCCAGATGGTTTTCCTCCCACAAAAGTGTTTTCCAAGTATGCTGTTGGTACATTATCGAATACTATTATGGATTGTGACTTTGATGATGATGATTTGTTGATGAAATGCCTTGAAAGAGAAGAGATACTTTTTCGAACTTTGGAAAATTATTTGATTAAACAGCGCTTGAGCGATGAATTTAAAGATGTAGATGAATTTATTGCTTATTCACTTTCTGTGCATAACCGTAGAAAAAGTCGAGCAGGTCTTTCATTGGAAAATCACCTAGAAACGATCTTTTCTAATAAAAAGATATTCTACACTAGAAATCCAACAACTGAAAATAAATCAAAACCAGATTTTATTTTTCCATCTATAAATAAATACAAAGATGATAAATATGATGTTGCTTGTTTGACAATGCTGGGTGTAAAATCTACTTGTAAAGATAGATGGAGACAGATATTATCTGAGGCAGAAAAAATTAATCAAAAGCATCTTTTATCTATTGAGCCAGCTATAAGCACAAATCAGACAAATGAAATGAAAATAAAAAAAGTACAATTGATAATTCCAAAAAGTTTACATAATACTTATGCTGAACATCAACAGGGTTGGCTCATGTCTGTATCAGAATTTACTGGAATGCTATTAGATAAGCAAAAATCCATAAATCGATAAATTGAGGAGATAATTTGGTTTATATCTATATAATATATACTAAAGCTGATCATATTATTCTTTAATATTATCAATTATATATAGAAGTCATTTTTAAAATTGTATAAGGTTTTTTACATGCTAGAGTCTTACTAGGTATACTTACATTTTTTCAAACTGAATTGGAGGGGGACATGATCAGGTCGGGATTTCTAGTTGGTTTGCTGCTTGTTGCGGAAGCATGCTTTGGAGTGGAGATTAATGAACGGGCCATAGCGATGGTACACTCTGGGCACATACAAGAGGCGCAAGCATCTTGGTGGGGATTTGATCCGGAAGACGCCACGGAATATCTACAAGCCGCGATTGATTCTGGTGTGCGACGGTTGATTGTTGATAATACGGGACATCCCTGGGTTGTCCAGCCCATCACCCTTTCCAGCAATGATCAGACCATCTTCTTTCAATCGGGTGTGGAGGTCGTCGCCAAACGCGGTGCATTCCAAAACCGGAGTGATTGCCTGTTCGTAGCCAGGCAGAGAGAAAATATCACCTTGGTTGGCTATGGTGCCACCTTGCGAATGCACCGGGATGATTATGACGACAGCGATCAATACCAAAAAGGCGAGTGGCGGCATGTGCTTTCGATTCACAGTTGTACCAATTTTAATGTGTATGGCCTGACGCTGGCCGAGAGTGGTGGCGATGGCATTTATCTTGGGAAGAGTGGCGATGGGCTTACCAATACGAATATCCACATTAAAGATGTCCACTGCGACAAGAATTATCGCCAGGGAATCAGTGTCATCACCGCCGAAAACCTGCTTATTGAAGATACTGTCATGAGCAATACAGGCGGAACACCGCCGGAGTCCGGAATTGACTTTGAGCCGAATTCACCAGAGGAGCGCTTGGTAAATGCCATCGTGCGAAATTGTCTGACGGAAAACAACGCAGGAGACGGCTACCAAGTAGCGCTTTTCCACCTTTATGAATCCTCTGAACCGGTTTCAATACGTTTTGAGAATTGTCGTTCTGTTGAAGATATACGCAGTGTGCGAGTGCTTACGAGTAATGAGTCAGGTAAGACGGTATTGGGCGATGTCGAGTTTGTGGATTGCAGTTTTGAGTCCAGTAAAGACGCGGGTTTATTGTATTGGAACAAGCCGAGCAATGGTTTTAATGTCAAGTTTACAAATTGCGTGTTCCTTGACTCTGCTACTGAACGTCCCGACATGACACCCATCCTGTTTCTGAGTGGACTTGAAGCAACCGAGCCCATCGGGGGCCTTGAATTTGTGGACTGTCTGTTTCGTGATCAGCTGGACCGAAACCTGTTGAGTTATCGAGATGGTGTAGGTGGGCTGCCCGTTGATGGTGTTGTCGGTAACATAATCTGGGAGCATGGTGATTCACGGAAAGAATTGCAGTTGACTCCCGAGATTATTGCTGAATGGTCAGCACAAGAGGATACCGAAGACGTTGCTGAAGCTGAAGACGATGTCGAAGCTGAAGACGAAGCCAATGACGATGACGAAGGATGATAAGGTATCGTTTGGTTACGGTAATGCACCCATAATATCTTGGGCACGTACCAATGCTTGCCTTACGGTGTCATCATCCAGCGTGAAGCAGTCCAGGTTGCCACTGTCCACGTAGTACAGGATACCTTTACGGGGCAGTTTGCCCAACAAGCGTTCTACCGCGGCAGCGTACAGTGTTACCTGCCAACGGTAGCGGGCTTGCCGTTCTGCTGTGCATTGACCAGTCTTGTAGTCTACGATAATGTTTTCATCCAATAAGGCATCCAGAGTGCCGCTAAGCAGGTTGTTGTCGATTGGTAGTAAAAAAGGTGTTTCACGTTGAAGACTGCGGGCTGCATGCAGCATGCCAAAGAGTTCATTGTTTCGGAAAGCGTTAACGATTTCTGTTAATTCCGTGTGAAGCTGTTGGCGTCGGGCGAGACTCAATCCAGTGTCTCGTAATAAATCATGGATTGCCGGGGGGCGGTCTGCGGCGAAGTCCCACTGCTCAAAAAGCTGGTGTACCACGCTGCCGCGTGCCATAGCGTATCGCGCGCCACTGCTCCGAGGACGCGTTACCCGTGTGTCGCCATCGCTATCGCCATCGCTTTCTTCATGTTCATCCTGGCCATCAGCGAGGTAGTCCATAACAGTAGAAATTGATACCGAAGCAAACGCACGTGGCTGTTCAGGCATGGTATCCAGCTTTTGTAAGTATGCTTCGATCTTCAATGATTGTTTTTCTGAATCAGTAGTCTTTGTTGACATAGTATCGGATACCAGTTTTCGAACGTTTGGATCAATCTGGCGCGTAATACGTGCTTGCCAGCCCTTGCCTGTCAACCGCTCACTGTGTTCACGTTTATCGAGCTGTAAGAACTGGTCCATTGCTTCAAGCCAGCTTGCTTTCTCATATTTGTTTGTGCCACTTAACACCAGGTAGTCCCGCGCCCGGGTCAATGCAACGTAAAGCAGCCGGGCATGTTCGGCCTTTTCTTCATCTAGTATGCGTACCCGGATGGTATGTCCCATGGCAGGTGTAGCTACATTGCCGGCAACATCCAGACTTTTGAGTGCCAGTCCCAACTCCGGGTGCTTGAAGCAGTCGTCGGTCTGACTACCTGCACAGCCTTGCCCCATGTCGGGAATGAATACTACTGGAAATTCAAGCCCTTTCGATTTATGAATGGTCATCAGCATAACGGCACCGGAGCCTTCCGGTTGTAATACTGCTTCACCTTCACGAATTTTACCGCCCCGTACGGCTTCAAGATAGGCGATAAAGCCGCGTAATGTGGGAGGACGTCGCCGTGAAAAATCTTCTGCTACACTGATGAGTTTGCGTAGATTCGAGACCCTTTGTGCCCCTAGAAATTGGTCCAGCAATATCGCTTCAATGGTGGTATGGGCCAGAACTTCACGTAATAAACGAGCCACGGGTTGTTCAAGCCGCATTCGAAAATTGTCCACGAGTGCCCGTGCCTTTTGTATGCGGCTTGCTTCTTCAGGATGGGCTTGAAACGATTCTGGAATGTTACCGGAATTGAAGTTTACGGCAATCCCGCCTACCAAGGCCAGGCGCATCAGTGATTCATCGCTAAGGTTGACGAACGGGCCGCGCAAGAAACCGGTAAGGGCCATTTCATCGCCGGCATCAATCAGTACTTTGAGAAACAACAGCAGGTCTTGTATTTCCTGACGTTCATAAAAACCTCTTCCAGCTACAAGAACATAAGGAATTCCGGCATGGCGCAGTGCAGCTTCGTAAAGATGCACATTCGACATAGAACGAAACAGCAGTACCATGTCACCATAGCGGACAGGACGGAAGGCATCCAGGTGTTCGTCATAAATGGTGCGTTTTTCAACATGACACATTTCTTGTATGCGTCCGGCAACAAGTTCTGCCTCTTTCCTGCGGCGGTCTTCCGCATTCCTCAGTGGTGGTGAGGCATTGTCGTTGCCCGCTAGTATAAATTCGACGCGTTGCTCATCTGTTGTATTTCGGTGAACAGACATTGGAGTATAGTCTTCCACCGAATTCAATAAACCGGAAATGGTAAAATAACCGTTCACGAAATTTAATACATCGGGCAAGGTACGGAAGTTTTTGTCGAGCGGGATTATTTCTTCTGCTTGTTCCCGGGCAGTTCTATACACGGTGACATCGGCTCCGCGGAAATAGTATATGGACTGCTTCGGATCGCCAACAATAAAAAGCGCCGGACCATTTGGCGCCGTACAGAGTAGCTGGGCAATTTTTAATTGAACTTGATCGGTATCCTGAAATTCGTCGATCAGTAAATAGCGAATGCCCTGGGCAACCCGGTTACGTAATGCTTCATTATGCTCAAGTGCGCGACATGTTTCGTGTATCAGGTTGTCAAAATCAAATGCATTTATTGCATTCTTTGCAGCTTCAAAAGCTGAAGATACTTGCGCAAAAACAGTATAGAGTGCTGTAGTTAATTGGGCGGCTTCTGCATCATACTCCGTTTCCTCGGGTATCTTAACCAATTCCTCAGTCCACTTTTGTAAATCATCCAGCAGCTTTGTCAAGCGTTCCTGCGTCTCGTCGTCCGGCCAGTCTCGCTTAAAACTTTTCAGACCTTTCGTTTTGCCTGACATGTTTTCCAGCGTTCTGCGAACAGTATTTCGGTCCGGCTTATCTTTAAGCTGATGGAGTCCTTCCAATAGCCTCGTACGGCGTTCTTCACGTTCGTCTGTAGGTTTGTCACATATACCTTCGAATGCTGCAAGGGCATGGATATTGCGATAAATTTCCGGCTGTTTCCAGACATTGTCCAGGCGACGCTCATACTCTGAAATTACCTGCTGACGCCATTGATTCAGTAATGCCTCTGGCTGTGCTTCTTTAGGTAATTTCGCGATACCCAGATTCCAATCATCAAGCATGGTACCTTTCAGTAACAATTGCTGGAGAATGGTGGCCAGACGTTGTACGCCGAAAGCAGTTGCCAGTTTCAGGGCGTCCTCATTGTTTTCAGCCAGCAGGTCATGAAGGGTGTCGCGCACCACTTCGATGCGCAATAGAATGTTGTCGGTTTCTGCAAGTACCCCAAAATCTGGATCACGGCCAAGGCGCAAGGCATTTTCTCTGAGGAGGGTCATGCAAAACGAGTGTATTGTGGAAATTCTCGCATGCACTACCCGTTGTTCCAGATCCCGCCACTTGTTCATTGCCTCAGAATCATCTCTTGGTGCCTTGTTATGAAAAGCGCGACGCAATCGCTCCTTCATTTCTGCGGCAGCTTTGTCGGTAAAGGTGATCGCTACGATGTCGCTCAATGGAACACGGTGTTCTTCAATCAGATGAAGTATACGATCAATCAATACGCGGGTTTTGCCAGAACCGGCACCAGCATCTATGCAGACAAAGCGGGATATGGTCGTAATGGCGTTGTATTGTTGTGTGGTCCACTTCATGAGACGGTACTTTCTTTACGTTCAATCCGTTGTTCTTCAAAGCGACAGACCCCGGCAGCAGCGCATCCGCGGCAACGTGTATCATCTGCGGGTGTGGGTGGAAAATAACCGCGTCGAATATCATTTACAGCCCGTCCAATGGTTTGTAACGTGTTCTCCTCACGGTTCGCCCAATCTCCGCGGTTGTTGCCCTTACCCAATGCTTCCCGATACGCTTCTTTACCGATAGGTAAATAAACTGCCTCTGTACATTCTGAATCCGGTATTAAATGTTGTTCGACACCCCAGGCATACAAAGTCAACTGCATACTCAAACCCTGGGTGATATATTTTACCAGTGGGGTTGCTCCACTCTTGTAATCAATAATACGTATAGCGTTATCAAGTTTGTCGATGCGGTCGATAATGCCAGCGAACAGTACCGTGCCTGCTTCCGTCTGTAATGCGAGCGGCTCTACACGCGACAACGGGTCACGAGGAACATCGTCATGATGTGCCCGTCCGAAGGTCACTTCAAAATGGGAAGGCGCCCAGGGGCCGTCCTCTCTTTCCCGATCAATTGCAAGATATCGCAATAGGCGTTCTATCATCTGCAGGCGCTCAACCTGGCGAACGCCCGGTGGTGCAGTGATACTGCGTCGGGCAAATTGATCGAACACATCATCCACCAGTTTTATCATGACAGGCTGTGTTTCATCATCAGGTAAATTGGCCACAGGGATTCCAGTAAACTGCTTGTGGAATCGGCAAAGAATTTCATGAAGTATCGTGCCTCGTATCCGGGGATCAAAAGCAGCCTCTGGAATTTCTGTTTCGTCGATTTGTAGAACACGTTCCAGGAAAAAGCGGAAGGGGCACTGGGCTTGCGTTTCAAGTTGATTCACACTGAAGTGGTGATCCGGGCCATAATGTGATTGAAGGTATGCGATGAGCGCTTCGTCGTTGAGTACCCCGTCGTATCGGTCATACGTTTCAGACGATTGCCGTTGTGCTTCCACCATGATGCCGTGCATTGCGTCTGGAAACCAGGTTCTCAGAGATGATTTCTCAGTAGGCCAGCGGTAAATGACCGCATTGAGAATTTCCCTGTAAGAAGCAGCATCCTCCAGTTGCGGTAGAAATGTATCTGATAAAGGTGGGGCATCTTGGATGTGGGTATCTTCAGGAAACAATTCACGCACATGCGCCAAGAAGGGACTGTACGTTGCCTCGCGTCCCCCGTCTTTCATGGTGCGCCAACTCAAAGTGAGTCGATGGTTTGCAGCAACAAGCACATGGTGGAATAGTAGCCGCTGGCGCGCAAGCTGCTCACGTGCCCCTTCCAATGCGATACCACGTGTGCGCAGGCGTTCCAAATCTTGTTCACTGTAGATGGCACTGCCTGGCGCGGCTTGCGGTATCGCTCCTTCATTCAATCCACCGTAATAGAGTTCGTCAAACAAGAGCCCACGAATTCCGGAGGCATCACCGCACCATACCCCGCTTGCTGGTTGTGGCACAGAATAACGTGTTTCTGTCATGCCCAGTGCAAGCTGTTGGAAAAAGGCAGTTGGCGATAACAGTTTTTCTGTGTTCTCTATATTTGACATCATCGCGGTCAAGTCCCGCAAAGTTCCCAGTGCGTACTGCTCTGCTGCTACCAATTCAGCATCGGGATGTTGGTCTAATACCGCCTCAATGTGCAATTGATCAATGATGGAGTCTAAATGAGTTGCATAACCAGCGATGGTGCCTTTATCTGGCATCGTATCGGAAAAATTTCCGAGGGTTGCCAAAGTCTGTGCAAATGCATTGAGTACTGCTTCTGCTTCCGGAATTTTATGTTTCAGGGCAATAATATCCTGACCTTTACCGCTACGGATACGCTTTAGCAATAGTTGAAAACGTTCCCGCCATTCCTGGCGACCCCGGATGATTTGCGCGGCACGGGCCAGTGTGGGGAAAAGCGGTCCATATTCTTCGGCACCGGGTGCTTTAGGAAACCAGGGAGAAGACACTACATCCAGCACGGTATCTCGTTCCCAGGTCTGTATTGCTTCGCAAAGCCGCAACAGAAACGCACCAATGGCACTTTCATTAAGGCGTGGTCTGTACTGCAATCGCAGTGGAACCTGGTACTCCTTAAAAGTGGACTGTACCGCGCCTGCTACATTCTCCATATCTGGGAAAACGAGCGCTATCTGGTGTGCAGGCGTACCAGACAATACAGCCAGTTTGATCTGTCGGGCCAACGATTCCACTTCATGCTCCAGATCAATACATGGCTTGATACAAAGGTTTCGATCCAAGCGTTCACTGTATACCGGCGGATCACGCCAGAATAGACTTCGGGCTGCAAAAGCGGCATGGGACTGTGGTTCAGGTTCTTCACATACCGTGGTGTTCACGGAAAATAATTGTTGAATGCGTTCCGTCGTTAATCGAGGTATCATAAAGAGGTCACTGCGTGTGGGTGATGAATCATGGTTGATACCAAAAATAACCTCTGCACATGCAGGTATCAAATTTTCCAGTAACCGAAATTCGGATGGCGTGAAATCATCGAATCCATCGAAGCACAAAAGGGTGTATTGCTTCAAGAAATCCGGCGGTGTAACACTGGATTGTAACGCGGCTTCCCAATACAACCCGGGAATATCATACGCCTGCATTTGTTGTAAGCGGGTCTGGTAGGCCATGTATGATTTTGCGACGAGGGTGTCGAAGTCATCAACCAGGTTTCCTTCAACAATTCTATGGTGAAATTCTTCTGGTTCAATGGCTGCCTGCTTGAGTTGGGTAATGACGCGGAGTAGATGGTGTATCAGGCCGGGGGTGTCCACGGGAACTGCCAGCATGGGCAATTCGCCAGTGTTGTCCAAGTATTGTAAACACTGATCCAGAATGAGATAGCGCTCATAATCACCGATACGACGAAATGACACACCAAAATCTTGTAATAACCACTCGGCGAAGTCAGTAAAAGTTATTACCGATTTGCCCCAGGTACCGTTTCCTTGTAATGCCAGGCATTCTCGCCGGACACGCGCCTGGGTCTGTGATGGAACAACCAGTAAACCGGTTCCCGAGCTTTTCATTAATGCCTCTTCTACCATTTTGGCGCGTTGGCTTGCCCACGTTCCCAACAGTAGTGAAATTTCAGGCATTATATGTCACTCCTTAATATCAGCAGTGTTAAACTCGTACTTTAACCATTCCCATACAATATTTGGGAAACAATCAATGTGAGCCTGCTATTTTGGAGCGTTGCTTGTATTCGTGTCAAGTGCTTGTGGATTCTTGGCAAGAAAAGTACCCTGCAAATAACGGTCACTTAGTATATAAACCTGAGCTGTATCCATCCACAACAAAAACTGGATATGCTTACCTCGGAGCGGTTAGGATTGAACTTATAATGATTACTGCGGAACCGATGGAGAATTGTTCATGAAAAGACGAGATTTTTTGTACCGTACTGTAGCCGGTACAGTCGCTGCCCCACTTTTTTATACGTACAACGCGAATGTTCATGCGCAAGAAACAGATAAAAAATACCGTGCCTGCGTTATCGGAGATACGAAACAGGGTGGTTATGGGCACGATCTGCATTTGATGTGGGCATTGCGCGATGATGTCGAAGTCGTGGGACTGGCAGACCCGGATGAGGCAGGCCGGGTGCAACGTGCAGAACAATGCAACGCGCTTCGCACCTATGCGGATTATCGGGAAATGCTTGAGAAGGAACAACCCGACCTGGTTTCGATTGCTCCACGCTGGACCATACACCATAAGGAATACCTGTTGGCTTGTGCCGATGTGAACGCCCACGGAATCATTGAAAAGCCAGTGACCGTTGATTTGGCGGAGGCAGATGAAGTTGTCGAGGCGATGAAATCGAAAAATCTGAAGTGGACCATTGCCTTTAATTTCAGGGCATCACCTGAAGTAGCACATGCGAAACGACTGATTTTTGAAGAAGACCTCATCGGAGAAATTTTGGAAGTGCGCGGTCGTGGCAAAGAGGATCACCGCGCTGGTGGTGAAGACCTGGTCGTGTTGGGTGTACACAACTTTGACATGATGTGCTACATGTTGGGCAGACCGCACTGGTGCATGGCCGATATTACGGTGGATGACCGGCAGGCAACGCACGCAGATGTGCGGGAGGCGAGCGAACCGCTGGGCCCGATAGTTGGTGACAGTATTCATGCCACATTTGGTTTCGACAAGGGTATTCCCGGCAGTTTTGCGTCGAAGAAGAATCAAGCAGGTTTCCCTGGCCGTTGGGGAATAGATTTTTATGGCACCCGTGGTATCGCCACCATTCGAATGACGACACTCCCCCAGATTGCGTATATCGAAGAACCGAGCTGGGCGCCAGGGGGCCGCAGCAGCGAGTGGCAGCGTTTACCGGATCGCCCCCGGATAGAGCGCCGAGAACCACTTCAGGTCTCACATTACGCGCCGATTATTGATGACCTCATCGCGGCTATTGAAGAAGACAGAGAACCGATGGTCAGTCTCGAAGATGGTCGATTGGCTACAGAAATGATACAGGCTGTGTTTGAAGCGCCATTGCACGGTGGTCGGGTAGACCTGCCTCTGGCAGCACGTGAACATCCGTTGTCAAGATGGCAATGAGGTGAACAGCCAGAAGCATAGCTGAAAAACAACGACACAGGTATTACAATCATCATCGTTTGATCACGATACCTGTGTCATGATTTATTGCATGTATAAAGTTTCAGTAGTCCTGATGCAGGCAACGCAACACGTACTGTAATCAGTCTTTCAAACCGCGCAAGTCAACTTCCAGGCTCCGGTTTTCTCGAAACATCTCGTCCCATGTCAGTAAACCTCTGCGCTCGGCAGCATCGCGACCAAGAATGGCAGCGTAGGTTGCGTTGAGCGATGGCATCACTGACGGGTTGCTGTGATCACCTTCGCGAACATACTCATAGAATGAATTGACATTGCGTAACGCGCCACCCTGATAGAGGTTGATGACTTCGCCCCCTTCAAAAGCTTCGTTACCCGGCATTCGAACTTCGCCGATATATTCTGTACTCAGGTGGCCATCTGTACATATACCAACGGTGTTGCATTTGTAGTCATATTGATTTCCCAGGTGTTCACTTCGATAGTTCATGATCAGATCGTCTTCAAACTGATACGTAACGGAGTGTACATCGTGCGAATCACCGTTAGGATTTTTTCGAGATCGATGCGAACTGCCCATCGCGCTGATTGGTCGACGTTCACCAAGCATCCAGAGGCCGACATCAACGGCGTGTACCCCCGCGTTCACCATGTATCCGCCACCGATTGCATTGTCGTTGACCCAAATTAAATGTTGCAGACGGCTTTCGATGTTTTCTGTTAATTCCGGGTCCGAAAAGCCACCATCGGCATAGTCAGTAAATACCATGCTTTGTTTGCCGATTTCACCAGCATGCATTCTGCGGATACCTTCTGAATAAAGCGGGTCTGTGCGGGTCTGGAAATCGACGAGAAATACCAAACCCTTTTCCTGTGCCTTTTGTGCTGCCGCTTCTACCCGCAGATTCCCTGGTACATCACAGGCCAATGGCTTGGCGATAAAGACATGGAGTCCCGCATCAACGGCTGCCTCGACATGGTCTGGGAAACAATAGGAAGGCGTTTCAAGGAAGATTGCTTCAATTCCACTGTCTATAACACGTTTATATCCCGAAAGCCCACTGAAGCGATTGGATGCGTCTATGCCCAGTTGTCCTCCGACTCCTTGTGAAACTTGCTCGAAATAATCTGTGCCAGCGTGGATTTCATAGCCACCGTGATCGAGCAACATATAGCTGATCAACCGGCCACGTGCGCCAAGTCCAACTACACCCACTTTCATCCGGTTATTTGCATCGGAGCCAAAAGCTATCTTGGGGTGCATCATGGCAAAAGCGGTAAGCGCACTGCCTTGCACAAAATTTCGTCGTGTAATTCCAGATTCAGACATGAATAATAATCTCCTTGCAGGTCGTTATTGCTGCTTCGAATCATTATGAAGCGAAGCCCGTATTGTAACCTACAGTATCATCCACATCCACACAGATTTGTGCAAGGCAGTCCTCAACTTTGTATTTTGTCACCAGATTAGTACCGGAGGTCTATGGCCAGGTGACGTCAAATATTTCTTTGCGGTCAAATTCACGCCAGACTTCGTAGCTGGCTGCTTCGATTGCATCAAAGTATTCTGGCGTCAGGTTGCCATGGGTTTCTATTGACGCCGTTATTATCGCGGCAATGCGTTGTTGATATTCTGGTTTCAATGCCAGATGCAAGGTTTGATCATCGTGATTGAAGGTGGCAGCGACGCGGGGCGTGTCGGTGACCGGTGCTTCAATCAGGGCCTGTCCAAGGGTGCTTCCCAGAGACCATTGGATTCCGTCGATGGTACAAGCCATGGGCGGGCGGGGGCCCGTTTCTATCTTGACATGAATTGAACGCGTTGGGGCGCCAAGGAGTTCCCGGGCATGTACGCCCATTTTGGCACCGACTATGTTGTAGATGCCAATATGTTGGTGCAACTCGTTGGTAAATATGATCGCGGTCCATTCCTCCGCTCCATAGTGTTCCGGTACACCTTCACGTACCAATTCGGCCACTGGAGCCTGATAGAACTCCGGCTCCAAGGGCAATCCGCGTATCATCTGGAAGGGGCGTTCAGGTAATTGCGTACTATCGCCAACCATAGGTGGTTCTCCGTGGTCATGTCCCTGCCCATCATTATGAGAATGGTGCGGGTGGGCTGTGGCATGGCTGGCGAAAAACAGACTGATAAACAATAAAAGACAACTGCGTATTAACATGATTCAACGGCTCCTGTAGTATTAATTAAGTAACTCTTTTTTGTAACTCAGCCCAGACCATAATGCCCGACCTGGCGTGGAATACCATAATTGTTCTCTTCATCCGCAACTATCGGGAAACGATCAGGGTAGCGGATGAATTCTACATGGCCATCCATATACAACACATTGCTGCCGCCCGGCACATGATTAAAGACTGCAATCCCGGCTGTGTTGGCAGCATCCTGTGGGTTGCCGTAGGTATCGAACATCACGGCAATGGTACTCTCAGCCTGAGCACTTGCACCCGGGTTGTTGATGTCTGTAATGGCAAATCGTGAGACACCTTCACGTAAGCGTGCGGCCGAGCCTGAGCCTTCTGTATCAGAGGCAAAGCCTGAGCCAACACGGGCAGTCCAGGCCAGCTTATTCTCTGGTGTAATTGTAATATCGTTATTCCAGTCCTTGATGTTTACCAGCATCATCAATGGTGCTGCGCCTTGATAGGTTCCTGGAGCATGTTGTTCCAGCACAGGACGCATGCCCGTAGCATTCCAGATGCCGTAAAATTCCAACTCGTTCCGCATGGCAAAACCATGATACCAGTAGGAACGGCCCAATGCTGCGGCATGAAAGTACCGACGGCTCTGTGCGTCACTAGATTCACGAACAGCCTCCAGATGTTCCTCTATACTTCCTTCTGGTAATCGCATGGCTACCATTTCACCTGTGCCATCCTGTGCAGTATCCGATGGACATCGGGTAATATTGAAGTCGTTTAGATAATCCGGATATATAGCCTGCGGATCAGGTGCGGCAAACACTGGAACACCCCCAGGATTGGCGAACGGTGCCAACGGTGGGTACAGTCCACGTGACTCGCTAGAATACATGGCGAAAACCAGCCCAAACTGTTTTAAGTTATTGGCACAGGAAGCTCGTCGTGCTGCTTCCCGTGCACGGGCAAGGGCTGGAAGAAGAATCGCAGCCAGGATTCCAATAATCGCAATAACCACCAATAATTCAATGAGTGTAAAGCCTCTCGAAGTATTAAATGGTCTTTTTTGCAGCGTCGTTATACTTGACATGGTTACTTCCTCTTGTTGTGTGGTATTACGTTTTGTAAATTCGTAATACCCTACATCCAATGCATTATAAAATGCAAACTGAATATACCCCCTGGGTGATTGTATTGAAGTCTCATTTTCTGCTCAACTGGAAGATAAAGACACAGCTAACGTCTGTAAATGTGGCAACATCAGTATTGTTGTCCTCGATTCAATTTTTCGGCTCAGCTATAATGCTGGAAGACGTAATGGCAGCCTTTAAAAGGAGGGTGAGATATATATGAAGAATCATCAGGTGAATGCACTGCATCGCGGACTTTCCAGGCGGCATTTTCTGACATTGACAGGGGCTTGTTGTGGCGCGATCACCCTGGGGCATTGTGGCGCGGCTGCCTATGCGGATAGACGATTGCCCTGGCCAAATCAGGCCCAGGTGAAGAAGCTGAATGACCGGCCAACCTTGTTCATCAACGATGAGCCGGTACCGCCGATTGCCTATATGTCCTACCTGGGTGAAACACCCTATTATCGTGAGATTGCCAACCTTGGAATTCATCTCTACTGCTTTCCTGCCTACCTTGGGGACCGAGGGATCAATACCAACTCAGGTATCGGCCCTTTTCGGGAAGGTATCTGGAAAGGGGAAGATGAATATGATTTCTCGAGTATCGAAGGTGACTTCGAAAAAATTCTGGATGCCGATCCGGAGGCACGGGTAATTATCCGGTTACATATGGACCCGCCTGCCTGGTGGGAGGCTGCCTACCCGGAAGGGTGCTGTCACTTGCCGGATGGTAGTACCTTTCGACAAAGTTTTTCATCGCCTGTATGGCGGGAAGCAACCTCGAAGGTTTTTCTCGATTGCCTGGACTGGCTTCAGGCCTCTCCCTATGCCCGGAATCTGGTTGGTATCCATGTTGCTGCTGGATTTACTGAGGAATGGTTTTATCACTTCCGAGGGGCGTTTTACGATGAGAATCCCGCAAGGTTGCAGGCGTTCCGGGATTGGTTGCGACAAAATTATGATGGGGAGGTGTCCGCGCTGCAATCCGCCTGGAATGCAGAGCACATTACCTTTGAAAATGCGCTTCCGGCTGATATCAGCGGTGAAACTCGTGAGGAGACTTGGCTGCCAAAAGAAGAGCATCGGGCTCGTTTCGACACCTTGGCCTTTCATACCGAAACTATGGTGGACAATATCGCCTGGTTCTGTCGGCTTGTGAAACAACAGAGTAATGGACGCCTCCTGACTGGCGCGTTTTATGGGTATCACTATTTTGTCACAGACAATCGTCGTGGGCATGGCGCTTTAGAGCAATTGTTGGCTTGCCCGGACTTGGATTATCTGTCCAGTCCCAATGTATATAACCGTGTCATGGGAGAAGACTGGTCGCCTATGGTGGCGGTGGCCTCGGTGCAGCACCATGGAAAACTCTGGCTGGCAGAAAATGACACCCGCACGTTCAAGACGACACCACTCAAAGATCGTTCGTCAGGCATCGCCCCTCCCGGGCAGTATGAAGACGGGGTGTGGATTGGTCCGGATAACGTGGAAGACTCTGTAACGTTGTTGCGCAAGAACACGGCGCGTATGCTGGCATATGGCTATGGGGGCTGGTGGTTTGACATGTGGGGTGGCTGGTTCAGTGACCCGCAGATGCTGTCGGTATTGGGCAGCAGCCTGGAATTGGGTATAGAAAACCTCACGCGTCGTGTACCTGAAATGGAAAAACAGATCGCCGTTGTAGTTGATGAGACCATGTCATTTCAGGATGCTTCCTTTGGCAGCCTGGCGGAGGGCATTCTCGGAAACCGTTACATGCTCGGTAAAATTGGAACCAGTTATGATTTACTGTTGCGGGGTGATATGTCGTTGCTGGAAAATGCCCCATATCGTTTTATCTGGTTACTGGGGTTTGTTGATTTGCAGGAAGCAGAGCAGTTGGTCTTACAGCAATGTATAAAACGAGGTGCGCATGTGTTGCATACGGCGTTTGAGGATTCTGTATTGCACAGACCGGATCAGCCTGACGTTAAAATGGATTCTACAGTCCGTTTTACATCGTCCCATTTTCGAGCCCTGTGCCGGGAAGCCGGAGTACATCAATATGTGGATACCGATGATGTGGTGTACGCAGGGAACGGCTGGCTGGGTATCCACTCCGTAGAAGGTGGAGAACGGTTGATTCAATTTCCCTTTGCTGCAAAAGTCAGCAACGCATTCACCGGAGCGGTGCTGGAAACTGATACACGTTCGATTAAATTGCGAATAGAACCACGGTCAACATTGTTACTACATATTGAACCAGTATGGTGTAATACAGCATGAAGTTTATGTTTTTACCTGGTGATATGCAAAAAAGCTTCTTAACATGAGGAGGTATAACAATGTTGTACTGGACAATTGTATTTTTTATTATTGCTTTGGTTGCCGGATTATTCGGTTTCACTGGAATTGTGGCAGCAGCAACAAGTATTGCCAGAATATTGTTTTTTCTGTTCCTTGTGCTTTTCCTCTTGTCGCTCCTGCGTGGGCTTATTCATTAAAAGCGTGTATACTTAATGTATAAGTAACGCTGACTGATGAGGATGGAACAATGAATGCTTTAACACATAGTACAGAACGTTTTAGAATAAAACTGGCCATCGCTTTCGGGTGTTTGCCTATGTTTTTAGTAGGCATACAACAAGCCAATGCGGAAGTGACGGCGGTGCCTGATCAAATCGTATTTTCTGATCAGGAGACTCAGGTCAAGGTCGAATTGTTACATGGTGGCGTAGCACTACCTGGTTCCTCAATTACAAGTACCGGATTTTATGTGGATGACCATCGTTATGACCACATGATCCAGACCGAACGTGGCGAAACGGGCCTTGTGGTGTCACCAACAGAATCTCTCGAAATCGGTACCTATGATCTGATAATCGAAACAACCGTCGGCAGGGCCAAAGTCCGTGTGTCTAGCCCATTACAAGATTTACCGACTTCACTTGAAAATCGTGCACACCGCTTGGGTGTCACTGTAGAAGAGTTAACGAAATCCTACGGTCTGCAAACACCAATGGGCCGAGAAATTGTTGATCTTGGGATACCTTCCCGTTACTTTGTTGGGCAAGTGTTTGATATAAACATGGAGGGCGATATTGATCGGCTGGTAATCTGGCGTATCAATGGCGAAGTAGTGGAAGAAGGTCTTGGTTCCTATGCGTTACGTTATGTTTTTCGCGAACCGGGCGACTACATTATCAGCATGCAAGAAACCAAAGAAGGTGTTATTGTTTCGACCAGTGTTGGACAGACCCGGGTTGTACCGGAAGCGTCTATTGAGCATGAGGCGCAGGTAGGTAGACCTTTGAACCTGATTGCTCCAGATGGGTATGATAGCTATACATGGTTAATGGCCGATCAAGTGCTTACACGAGAACAGTCGTTAATTCATGAGTTTGATTATCCAGGAGTCTATTCGTTGACCTGTATTTCAAAGTCTGAAGGAGAAGTACCTGCGCTACGGAAATTGTCCTACACAATAATTGTTTCGCGACCGTGATTGGACAATATGGGTTCAGTGATGGTTATTAACATTACTAAGAGGAGGAAGCTAAAATGAAGTGGTTTAATTTTATGGCAGCCGCGTTACTGGTACTTTCAGGTGCCATGATGGGGTGCGATCAACGCTCAGATACAGAACGGGCCTTGGACGACCTTGGTGATGCGGTGGTTGATACTGTTGAGTCCGTCGGCAGTGATTTGGAAGATGCTGCTGAAGATATAGCGGATGAATTTGAGCAATAGACCAATAATCGTCTTTGCAGGAAACACAGTCGAATTAGGTAGTTAATGTTCCATGTAATAGGACGCTCCGGACAGGTGTGCTACGAGTACATTTACCGGAGCGTTTTCCAGTTGAATGTAAGCGTGCATTGTTTCGTATGTTTATGCATAAACTTGTACTAGGTATGTTTTACTCAAATGTTTTTCACAAGGAGATTTATTATATGAGAAAAGTTTGCCTCTCATACTTATTGCCATTGATACTTATATTGACGGGATTTTATGGTTGCGGAGGCGATAAGTCCAGTGAAACGGAATTGGCGTTGGAAGAGCTGCAAGTGAGTATGGAAAAACTGGGTGAAGCATTGCGGAGTGATTTGGAGCGTCTGGCAAAGGAAGTACGGCAAAAAGATGCAGCACCAGACAAAGTGCATTCCGAGGCAGAACATGAAGATAATCTGGTGGCAACAGAAGAATTGATTAAAGAAGTGGATGAGGGAATGCGTGCGTTTCGGAAATTAATCGAAGGCATGGGAGAAGATACGCAGAAAGAGATGTCGCGCGCTATTGAGCAGCTTGAAGAACAACGCGAAACAATTCGAGAACAACTGGATACCTGGCGTGAGGACAACCGGGACCAATTGGACGCTTTACGGCAAAATGCTGCAGATATTTTGCGGCGCCTTGCCGATGATCTCAATTCTACACGCAAGGATTAATGCGTTGTGGCTATGTGGTTTTAAAAGACATTACTTCAATGAAAATCAGCGGAGGAAGTGCCCCTGCCTTTAAGAAGCATGACGTTATTCCATCGGTTTATAATTTTGTTTGACAGCCTGATGCAATCTTATGGCGAGGTCTTTTCTGTCAGTCCCTTTCAATGGCGCATCGCCGAAATGAACTGTAGCAATGAACCCTTTGTGGCGCAATAATCGGAATAGATGATGCAAAAAGGGTTCTGGACGCCACCACCCTACATAGTCAGAAGCTGGTGGACATCCCGGAAGGCTTTCATACATGATGGTCGCGTAATGAACAGGAAGGTTGTTGACTACGGCAGGTTGTATGAGTGCTGATTTGAATGGCTCAACATCCAGGCCACGGGAGATGCGGCTTTCTGCGAATACAACCAGCCCGTCATTTTGTTTCAAGGCATGATCGATCAACACATTTACGCGTGCAGTATCTCGTTTGTTGCTTCTATTTATGAACAACACATGTAAAGAGCGGGTGATAATGCCAATCACTGGCCAATTGGCCACATCATTCCGGGATACAAACGTGCATCCGATGAGCCCGTTTATAAGCCACGCGTCTATATAGCTGAGATGATTACAAACGAGAAAAAATGGGTGTTTGGGAATTGGGCCGATTACTCGTACACGCATTCCGATGATTGGAAAATAGCCCGATGCCCAGCTGCGGACTATCCATTGTCGCACCTGGCGGTCTGCCTTTTCCGAGATAAATGCTATTGGCCACAGAGCCAGGCGAAACATCCACCAGGCTGCTGTCCAGAGCAGCATGAGGGGCAGTCGTATAATCATGCGAAGTTGTTGCATTTAATGTGTTACCTTGGTTGAAATCATGTGTATGTTACCATGATATTTCCCGGATTTCCCAATGCAGCACCATGCAAGAAGGACAGTGGTGTGTTTGCTTGGAATAATCGGTAAGATGGTGCAGTAGGGATTCCAAAGCAAGGTGGGGCCAAGTAAGCTTGACAGAATCGATTACCAGTTAGCATTTACCAGTTACCAGTAGTAAATTATTGAATATTCCTTATTCAGGTTCTGATAATAACATTACAGTATATTATTTTAATAAATTTTTAAATCAGGAGTGAATTATATGAGTACGTTGGTTTGGCAGGAAGTTGGCAAGTACACAGATATTCTCTATCACAAGGTCGATGGCATTGCAAAGATTACAATCAATCGCCCTGAGGTGCGCAATGCGTTCAGGCCTTTAACCGTTGATGAGATGAGTCACGCGCTGCAGGATGCCCGCTTTGATTCAACAGTGGGTGTAGTTATTATAACCGGCATGGGCGATAAGGCTTTTTGCTCTGGCGGCGACCAGAAAATACGGGGTGATTCAGGATATGTCGATAATCAGACCGGCGTTAACCGTTTGAATGTGTTGGATTTGCAGCGGCAAATCCGCTCCTGCCCAAAACCGATCATTGCCATGGTAGCGGGCTATGCTATTGGCGGAGGCAACATTCTGGCCATGGTATGTGACTTGACTATCGCAGCTGACAATGCTATATTCGGACAGACCGGGCCGCGTGTAGGTTCATTTGATGCTGGATATGGATCATCGCACCTTGCCCGCATGGTTGGGCAGAAAAAAGCGCGTGAAATATGGTTCTTGTGTCGGCAGTACAACGCGCAGCAAGCACTGGAGATGGGGTTGATAAACACGGTAGTGCCCTTGCAACGGCTGGAAGAAGAAACGGTACAATGGTGTCATGAAATACTCGCCAATTCTCCTATGGCAATACGCTGTTTAAAAGCGGCACTAAATGCTGATGAAGATGGACAGGCGGGTTTGATGGAATTGGCTGGCAATGCGACATCGCTGTATTATCAGTCGGAAGAAGGACAAGAAGGACGGAATGCATTTGTTGAGAAACGTAAACCAGATTTCAGCAAGTTTCCACGGAACCCCTGAAAAAGGAGTTTCTAATTTTCTAAGGTGTGAATTCACAGGAATATGTGTAGAGGTGCGTTATGAAGCGTAGAGAATTTTTAATTGGAAGTTGTGCATTGGCAAGTTCTACTATTCTGGGTGCTTGTGTAAGTGCGCAGGGAGGTAGGATCATGCATCAGGAATTAGAGGCATCGGCAATAAAATCGGCATTTCCTATGGTATCACCTGAGGATATTGGTGTTAATCCGGATAAGGTCGATGAACTGTTGGCTTTCTTGCGTAATGCAGCTTCAGAAAACAACATCCCAGGATTTGCTCTTGTTGCAACCCATCGTGATCAATGCTTTCTGGAACATTTTGAAGGAACCTATTGTGGCGTTGGTGACAGACATATCCCATTGAATAGGAATGTACTGCACAGGGCATATTCATTCTCTAAGCCAGTTTCTGCAACGGTTGTAATGCAACTGCAGGAAGAAAAATTACTTGATATTGATGTGCCAGTGCAGACCTATATACCTGACTTTAAAGGTGGTGGTAAGGATAACTTAACTTTACGCCATTTTTTGACGCATTCTGCTGGTTTACCAAGCGCTGGTACCTATGTTCCAACAGAGGAAGAATGGCAAGAATCATTGGCCGAAATTTGTGCTGCTGAAGTAGAGTGGGAACCGGGCAGTAGAACGCATTATCATGCATTGTCCAGTTTGTTTATACCTGCTGCTGTAGCACGTATTGTGACCGACAACACACCGTGGCCAGAACTTTGCCAGAAACGATTATTTGAACCTTTGGGAATGTCCAACAGTTACTTCGCGATGCCGACAGATGAGGAGCTTTCGTTAGCAATTACGCCTCAACCAGATACCCCACCTGTGAAGTGGCAGGATGCCAATTTCTACTTTATGGGGCACCCTGCCGGCGGGATGTTAATCACGACCGAAGACATTTTACGTTTTTTGAATATGCACCTGAACCGGGGTTCGTGGCGTGGCCGTCAGATAATGAAGGAAACAACCTGGCATGAAATGCAGCGTGTAGTTTATCAGGCAGAAATTGATGCAGCTCTTGCAGCAAATGAACAACCCAAGCATGAATACTGGGCATTGGGCTGGCTTACACGGGGTGCGACAAATGAAGGGTGGTTTGGCTTTGGCGCCAATCTGGATGAACGTTCCTTTGGTCATGCTGGAGTCAATACCGTGATTGGAATAGTAGACCCAAGCAGAGAGCTTGCATTTACATTCATTACCAGTGATTCACCTCCAAATAACGAAACGACATTGTCGATACGAAACACAACCAGTAATCTCCTTGCAGAAGCAACACCGGTAATCTATGAATCAGAATAATCGGCTGGAGCAGTATAATTTTGTAGGAAATTTAATTGACATAGGGTGTTTTAAAATTGTATGATCAGCGTTGGCCAAAAAGCATGCATGCTTATAAAATGTATGCCTGGAGGGGTAAATAAAAAGTTCATAAATTATTCCGCTTAATACTTGACTGCGGTGTTTTTTATTTGCTATATTAGATGGCCGTTGTTCAGGAGTCTGAATCAACCCGTACTTTCCCAATGTAATTCTTCAATAATGCTTCTCTGTAAGGGAGTGTAATTTTGCCAACTATTAATCAATTGTTGCGTAATTGTCGGAAGACAAAAGCACAAAAGACGAAATCACCTGCACTGAAAGCCTGTCCCCAGGCTTCTGGTACATGTACCCGCGTATTCACCATGACGCCGAAAAAACCGAATTCGGCATTACGTAAAGTTGCGCGTGTTCGCCTAAAGAATGGTTATGAAGTGGCAACCTATATTCCTGGAATCGGTCACAATTTGCAAGAGCACTCACAGGTGCTGATTCGTGGTGGTCGTGTGAAGGATTTACCAGGTGTGCGGTATCACTTGATTCGTGGTGTGCTTGACTCTACCGGAGACATGGGCGGCCAGGCTTCTGTAAAAGAAGAGAACGGAAAAAAAGTACATACCGGTCGCTGGGTCAGCCGTTCCAAGTATGGTGTGAAAAAACCAAAAGTTTAATTTTTTAATAGCGCACAGTTCAATTTTGTGCAAATGAGCAGGTAACAGCAATCAATGGCAAGACGTCGTAATATACCCAAACGTGTGTCCCTACCCGACCCAAAGTTCGGTAGTTCAACGCTTACGAAATTCATCAATACAGTGATGAAAGGCGGCAAGAAAAGTTTGGCAGAATCCATTGTATATGGAGCGTTGGAAATTCTTGATAAAAAAATGCCTGAAGAAGATGCTATCACAACATTCAAGACTGCGATTGAAAATGCAAGACCCGTATTGCAGATTAAGTCCAGGCGGGTTGGTGGTACGACCTATCAGGTGCCCGTTGAGATTGCGCCAAATACACGGACTGCAATAGCGTTTCGTTGGATCATTGATTTTTCACGGAAGCGTGGAGAGAAGACCATGCAAGAGCGTTTGGCAGCAGAATTATTCGATTGCTACAACCGGCAGGGATCGACGGTCAAGCGTAAAGATGATATGCACCGGATGGCAGAAGCCAATAAGGCGTTTGCGCATTTCCGCTTTTAAGATAAGTTAGTGGTTTGATCTTTTACATCAAAATATAGTTAAGAAGCAACCCAATTGCGGGTTGATACAATAGATAGTTCAAGCAGAAAATTAAAATATGGTTAGCGACAGGGAGTCGCGCTCTGGAAAGCCTACTGCGCGTACTACCTATGCCTCGACCGATGAAAGTTGAATCTGAGCGAGCGTAGGGTCTTTATGTACCAAAAATGTTACTGGGTAGTTAGAGTGCCTGTTAACCCTGTCCTCTCGAAGTGATTGTATTTGGAACCAATCCTTAGCAATTGTTCACTTCGATAATGTTTATAGGAAAGTATACCGTGGCACGCACATTTCCCCTTGACAAAGTAAGAAATATTGGTATTATGGCCCACATCGATGCCGGCAAGACCACCGTTACAGAACGTGTCTTGTACTATTCCGGACGAACACACCGCGTGGGCGAAGTCCATGACGGTGCAGCCACCATGGATTACATGGAGCAGGAACGGGAGCGCGGTATCACCATCACCTCCGCCGCAACAGCTTGTGAATGGAAAGGGTGCAGGGTAAATATCATTGATACACCCGGGCACGTCGATTTCACAGCCGAAGTGGAACGCAGTCTACGCGTTCTAGATGGTGCTGTTGCCGTCTTTTGTGCAGTTGCTGGTGTGCAGCCGCAATCTGAAACCGTCTGGCGCCAGGCTGATCGATATCATGTCCCCCGTATTGCCTTTGTAAACAAGATGGACCGTGTTGGTGCAGATTTTTTGAAGGCAGTCAAAAGCATGAAAGATCGTTTGGGCGCACATCCTGTCCCCCTGCAACTTCCTATAGGCAGTGAAGAAAACTTTCGGGGTGTCATCGATCTGGTAACCATGCGTCAATTCTATTGGGATGGCGATGAGATAACCAATAAAGTGCTTGAGTGTGACATTGAAGAAGCTTTTCTGGAAAAAGCCCAGGAATGGCATCATAGTTTACTCGAGGCTGCCGCCGAAGTTGATGATAACTTGATGGAAAAGTATCTTGCAGATGAAGACTTTACAGTTGATGAATTAAAATCTGCTATTCGTAAAGGTACGCTGGAAGGCAAGTTTACCCCAACTTTATGTGGCACCGCTTTAAAGAACAAAGGCACACGACTGGTACTTGATGCGGTAGTGGATTATATGCCGTCTCCTTTGGATATGGGCAATACCATAGGCATGATTCCGCATCAACCGGATTCAGAAGTATCTTGTGAACCTTCAGATGATGCGCCATTTACGGCGTTAGCATTCAAGATACTGACGGACCCGCATGTGGGGAAATTGACTTTTATTCGCGTATACTCTGGTGTCTTACAAGCTGGTTCGCAAGTTCTTAATTCGCGTACTGGCAAAAAAGAACGTTTGGGGCGCTTGCTAGAAATGCATGCTGACCAACGTATGGACATTAAAGAATTACGCACAGGCGATATCGCCGCTGTTATTGGATGCAAAAGTACAACAACCAGTGACACACTATGTGACAGTGACCATCCGATAACATTAATGAGTGTGGACTTCCCAGAACCTGTGGTTCACATTGCAATCGAGCCAAGGACTAAAGCGGATCAGGATAAAATGTCTGAAGCTTTGGTAAAGCTTTCCGAAGAAGACCCAACGTTTCGGGTCAGAACGGATGATGAAACAGGTCAAACGATTATCGCTGGTATGGGCGAGCTACACTTGGACATTATCGTGGACAGGATGAAGCGTGAGTTCAAGGTCGAAGCCAATATTGGCAAGCCCATGGTGGCATACCGTGAAACTATTCGCAAAACTGCGGAAGCTGAAACAAAATTTGTTCGGCAAAGTGGTGGGCGTGGACAATATGGACATGTGGTGTTGACGGTGGAACCTGGCGAACCGGGTACAGGGTATGTGTTTGAAAGCCGAATTGTTGGTGGTGTGATTCCTAAAGAATACATCCCGGCAGTTGAAAAAGGGTGTCGCGAAGCATTGGAATCCGGCGTAATTGCGGGATATGCAATGGTAGATGTCAAGGTAATATTGACCTTTGGTTCTTACCATGAAGTCGACTCTTCAGAAATGGCGTTTCAGATTGCTGGCTCTATGGCTGTTAAAGATGCAGCCAAAAAAGCTTCACCTGTACTGTTGGAACCGGTTATGAAGGTTGAAGTGGTAACACCAGATGAATATACCGGTGATGTTATCGGTGACTTCAATGGTCGTCGTGGGCGTATGGAGAACATGATTTCTGATGGTTCAACAAAAACCATTCATGCTTTTGTGCCCTTATCGGAAATGTTTGGTTATGCCAACGAGCTGCGTTCACGTACTCAGGGTCGTGCTTCATTTAATATGGAGTTCGCCAATTATGAGCCAGCCCCAGTCAGTGTAGCGAATGATATATTGGAAAAAGCGGGGATAACTTTCCGCTTCTAAATAGAAGTTTGTTTTGACAGATATAATCGGCTGAATTAATAATAATTCAGCGGGTGCGTATAAAGTTTTTGTTTATTAGTTTCTTATTGTAATTTTTATATTGTTTATGGCGCATTGCGCGCCAGTTAGCATCTGCATTTACCGCCGTATTCTCAAAGACCGGCAGTGACAAAGGAGATGATTCAGCATGGCCAAGGCAAAGTTTGAGCGGAAGAAACCGCATGTTAACGTAGGAACCATCGGCCACGTGGACCATGGCAAGACGACGTTGACAAGCG
>CAZIDP010000015.1:0-79229 GCA_964537975.1 uncultured Nitrospirales bacterium
GAAAAATTAGCCTGTTTTATATAATATCAGAGGACAACTGCGGAAGTTGGGTTAGTATCGTGGGTGATGAGCAGTGCCGTGTCCTTGTCTTTCACGTGAAACACCTCCGCGCTGCCTTCCCAGGATACCAGAGAAGCACGCTGAACGGTGTCATCAATGAAACACCGCACATTGTCTGGCAGTGGTGTTTGGCTTGTCGAATCAAGGAATTTGATGATATCGTCTGCTGCAAACCCGCTTTCCAGAGCATCCAACAGTCGTGTCTTGTCCAGTGTCCAGGTGTGGTCTCCGTTCTGACAGGCAATACGCTCCAGAAACAGGGCATCCGCCGTAGTAAACGCTTCGGCATCTTGAATGACGATATCTCGATTGGGAAGAACTTTGAATGCGGGGCGGCGCGGGCGCTGTACACCAGGGCTGTAAGTCTCGGCCATGCCCAGGCAATAGGCGCCAAGCGGTGTGATGCGAAAATATTTCAGCCCATCATATTGTGAGAGATACTCAAGATCTTCTGTGCCCCAAATATCCCAGAAATCTGTCCGGGCATGCATTGGGGGAATATGCGCTATGTCCACAAGGCCCAGGGTTGCAGCGTACTCCCACAGTAGCGCCATCACATACCGTCCCTGGATTAAAGTCCATTCATGGAAGCCGTCGTAACCGAGATTTCCGTATTGCTGATCCAGGATATAGAGGGCCCACAGATCATTCAACATCTGAAATTCAATTCCTGTGGCTTGAAAATGACGAAAGAACTCGTCGAGTTCGATCCATTCTCCTGCTGGACATGTGGTGAGTACCAATGTAACTACGGCCCTGCGTTCGCACACATCGGTCAATACCTTGCGTCCTTTTCTTTTTTGCCCTTTTATTTCATCTATTCGAGAAAACTCATCAATCAGCCCTTTATTTAACCAGCTTTCCCATAATTGCTTGATCACTTCATGCGCAGGACGAGTGGTTGCATCACGTCCCTTTTTTGTTAACTCCAGTTTCGACCCCTTTAACCGGGCAAAGCCCGCGCTTTGCACGAGCAAGGGCCAGGCATAGGGACTGATATAATTATTCACATTGTGCATAGGCTCGGTTGTTCCGAAATCACCATCACGCAGTATCGTTTGTACCGCCTTGGCCCCAGCAAGTGTAGGTCGGTACGTCGCGGGGCTGACACTTACCTTTCCAGCATCTATCAGACGTAGTACCGCTATGAAGTCATGCAACGCGGCTGACTCTGTCTCACTCACAGTAATTACCTGTTCAGCAGGAATATCTTCACTATGGGGTCCCATGATTATGATTGTATGTTGTATTTTTGCAGGCAAAGTGTCTGTTGTTTTTACCTGTGATGGCTCTGGTTCTGGAACAAAAGCACGAAAGCGTTCTTTCAGTTCACGTGGCATATAATCGTTGGTGAAGATAGCGTCCAACGATGTCCACGGCATATCATCCGATCGGTCAAGATAATTACAGTAGTATTTAACCGGCTCCTTACCATACTTGGCAACAAAACTATATAAATCTAAACAATCATCCACCCCATGTGCCACTTCCGCCACCGCCAGTTGGGATATCTCATCAAAGCTTTCCCAAAGATGACGTAGATTATTGCCTTCCAATGCCTTCATAATGATATTTATACAATCTTCTTTACGAGTCGCTTTTTGACTAGTCAGTACCTTCGCAATTTCTTTGAGCTCCACAGCAGTACGCCGGGAAAGTGCCTCATACAAGGTGTCAAAACCAAGTTCCTCAATTACATACTTTGCCATCTTTGCCTCCGAAGAATAAAAAAAGCCGGGAGAAAGTCCATATTGTATGGACATGGGGGTGAAAGGCGCAAGCCAGCAAGATATTGCCTGGCAGCACAACATCTATCCGCAGATTACGCAGATTACCGCAGATTTTTTGAAAAAAAGCTAGTAGATAATGTTTTTATTCATCGTTAGTTTCGTGATGGTGTACATCGAACATTACTGCTCAAATAAAAATTGAGAAGCTTGCATAATCTGCGTTCATCAGCGAAATCTGCGGATAAACCAACAAGAATCTTTTCGCTTCATTTATAATTAAATATAAATTCATAAGTATTATTGACAATGAATTTTATTATGTATTAATGTATATATATAGAAAAGAAAAATTATGAAATAAAATTTATCTATAGGGTATTTGATTCTGCTGTTTTTCGATGAGAAGATTTGGGAATCTTCGGCAATGATACAAAACCATTTGTGCTGGTGAGTGTATGAATTCAGAACAGCAAATACATCGTCAGGATTTGCCGATGAGCGTAGATACAATCAATAGAAGAGATGAGCAGACATATGCGATTATCGGTGCCGCGATGGCTGTTCATCGGGAGTTGGGGCACGGGTTTCTGGAAGCTGTTTATCAAGCTGCGTTGGAACGGGAATTCCACTTTCAGAACATTCCCCATGAACGGGAAAAGTGTTTGCCTGTATGGTATCGAGGAACGTGTATTGCCGAGTACCAAGCAGATTTTATCTGTTTTGGTGAGGTAGTTGTAGAACTAAAGGCACTTCAGAAGATTACAGGTATCGAAGAGGCGCAAGTGATCAACTACCTCAAAGCTACAGGCTTGCACAGGGCTTTACTGTTTAATTTCGGCTCGTCTAGCCTCGATTACATACGACTGGTATCAAATTTTTGATAATCCGCAGATTACGCAGAGTACCGCAAATTTTTATAAACAAAGAAAATAGATAATGTTTTTATCCATGGTTAATTTCGTGATGGCGTACATCGAACATTACTGCTCAAATTAAGATTGCCATGCTTCCATAATCTGTGATCATCAGCGAAATCTGCGGATAAATCAACTGGTCGATGCCCTTGAGACTTACCCGACGTTTTTGAGTTAATTAGATAAATTTATGTTCACAGCGGAAAGGTTCACAAATGAAGAAATTACTCCTGCTCTTGGCCGTAATCCTCATGGCAGTGCCGGTGCTTGCTGATGAAGGACAGTACCTTACCTACGATGACTTCATTCGTCAGGTGGAAACAGGTAGCATATTGTCTGTTACACTGGACAGTCACTCATCTATCACTGGAGAACTGGTTGTTGGTGACACAACGAACACGTTTCATTCCTATGCTCGAACAGGCGCAGCCAATGATCCTCTACTTTCTCGGTTCCTGAAGGAGCATGGTGTTGCTGTGTCAATGGATAAGGAATCTGATTTTAATCCCAGATTGCCGTTTTTCTCCGGATTCTTGTTCGTTGGTGTTCCGGTTGCCTTACTGATTTTCTTAGTAGTGATCACCATGAAACTCAACCAAATACTGACAAACCAGCAAAACTTTCAACAATTACTCGTTGCATATTCTGTCAAGACCTCAGACGTCCCCACTGGAAATGCGCTGGAGTGACGTTCAGACCAGAAAGCGAGGTACGCCATGCTTGGAGCCATTACAGGGGATATAATCGGCTCGGTCTACGAAAACATTCGAACCAAGCGGAAGGACTTTCGTTTGTTTACACCGCTTTCATTTTATACGGATGACACCGTGTTGACGGTCGCTGTTGCCGATGCAATCCTCAACGGTAAAGACTACGGAAAAACCATTAAGAAATATGCGAGGCGTCATCCGTTTCGTGGATATGGCCCGAAGTTTTTGTTATGGATGCTCTCCCCGTCTACCCGCCCGTACAACAGCCTTGGCAATGGCTCTGCTATGCGGGTCAGTCCCGTGGCACACGCGTTCAAGACCGAAGCCGTAGTACTGGATTATGCCAGTCAAAGCGCAGCTTGTACCCATAATCATCCGGAAGGGATAAAAGGTGCCCAAGCGACTGCGTTGGCAGTCTTCATGGCGCGAAACAAAGCGAGTAAGGACGAGATACGAGAAACGATTGCAAGCCGTTTCGGCTATGACTTGTCACGACGCACTGATGACATCCGGCCAACTTATCGTGTTAACCTGACTTGTCCAGGCTCTGTGCCCGAGGCGATAATTGCCTTTCTGGATTCGGATAACTACGAGGATGCAATTCGGAACGCTGTCTCACTTGGCGGTGACGCGGACACACAGGCAGCGATTGCGGGTGCCATCGCAGAAGCGTATTACGAGGAGATTCCGGTCGAGATTCTCAAGGAAATTGGGAAGCGGCTGAATCCCAGGTTCAAACAGACGCTCATGGAGTTTTACAGGAAATTTGGAACACAAAGAATGATCGAGCATTCGACTTTGCTTGCAGGTGATGACTGACGCGTATCACATGTCGGTGAGCTATGAAGATCGAAGTTCACCTCAAGTGTTTAGCTTGTAGTATAAATATGTTTATATATGTCTTAATTAAAGATTGAAAAAATTGATCATGTGTCATAAATATGGTATGCCTGTTTATGGATCAAAAGATTAATTTTAACTAATAAGCATTTTAGTCAGGAGGCATAAATGGAAACTACTTTTGATAAATATATAACCAATATACCTGAAGAAAAGGCCAAATTTGATAAAGAATATACTGATTTTCTCCTATCTGAATTTGTGCTTGAAAAAATGGAGCAAGAAAATTTGTCCATCAGAGCCTTGGCTAAAAAAGCTGGGGTTTCTCCAACAATTATACAAAAAATAAGGAGCAATAATGCGGAAAGAATTAACTATCGAACCTTTACCAATGTATTGAACTCCCTTGGATATAAAATAAATATTGAAAAAATATAATATAGCTAATATAAGAGGGCGTCATTAAAGAAATATATGATGGAGGCGTATCACATGCCGGTGATCTGTGATCATATACTAGAAAGGGGGCAATATGAATAATGGTTTGATGTGGGTTTGGATCGGAACGATAATGGGCGGTGTGCTTGGAGTTAGTTGCATCGGGACATACTCCAGAATTAAAAATACCAATGGACCACGCGAGCGATCATTTATGGTCAAAGCGGTAGTAGTGTTATGGATAGCGGTATTGGTTTTTCTCGCACTGTTTTTTGTGTTACCCAATCCTTATCGGTGGAACATTTGGATTCCTTACGGAATCCTCCTTCCAGTCGGAATTATTTTTATAAACCGGAAGCAGCAGACGATCAGACAAGAAGAATCACAACAGCATCAGGCGGACAATATGCTGTAGTTTGCCTCTTAACTTGGGTAGTCTTCATTCTCTGGGTTCCGGTTTTGTTTGTCTGGTTTTATAGCCTAAAGACTTAAAATATAGCGAATTAAAGACAATACTGATGAACTTCGGCTATGAAGAAAGCCAAGGAGGCATTACTTCAGGTTCCGCAGTAGCATTTATTGATAAAAAAACTAGACACATAATCCGTTTACACAAGCCGCATGCTCATAATGCACTCAATCAATATCAGATTGAACAAGTCATCGATGTGCTTCGATCATGGAGGCTGTTATGAAAGATAAACTGAAATATAAAGATTGTATTGCTTCTGTTCATTTTAATGCAGAAGATGAAGTTTTCTTCGGAAAAATTGAAGGAATTGACGACCTCGTCTTTTTTGAAGGTTCAAGTGTCATTGAACTGAAAAAATCTTTTGAGGAGGCTGTTGAAGATTATATGAAACTTTGCAATGAAACTGGAAAACCATTTGAGAAATCATACAAAGGCAGTTTTAATGTAAGGATTTCTCCTGAGATTCATAAAAGGGCAAATCGAATTGCAGTCATGAAAGGGATTTCATTAAATCAATTCATTCAAGAAGCGCTTGAAGCAGAAGTCAACAGGGAAGGTGTAAATGTATAGCCGTTTCTAGTGCTAACAAAGCACCTTGTAATCGTTTTACTATGATGTCGTGGAAGTTAAGCGTCTTTCTATACAGTTTACTTATGGATGCCTGAATTGAACGTTAAACGAGACGCTCATGCCTGGTGAGTGGCGTAATGATCACTGACCTTTACAGCTCAACTCCAGCGAGCCAAGCTTCCAGTACAAACGGCTGGTCTTTAATCTGCGAACTTCCGCGCAATCCGCGGGTGGACAAAAAATACGGGCGCCCCTGTCTGTATCTGTCGCGTGACAGCAGGTGACGCCCGCACTAAACTAACACTAATTATCAGGTGATGTCGAAGCGGTCCAGGTTCATTACCTTGTTCCACACTGCTACGAAATCATTCAAGAACTTTTCTTCGGAGTCTTCGCAACCATAGACTTCCGCAATGGCCCTGAGTTGGGAATTTGAGCCAAAGATAAGATCGATTCGGGTGCCGGTCCATTTAAGTTCGCCCGTAGCGCGATCACGCCCTTCAAACACATCTTCGTCGCCTGCGCTAGCCTGCCAGGCTGTACGCATGTCGAGCAGATTCAAGAAGAAATCGTTGGTGAGTGTTTCCGGTCGCTTGGTGAAGACACCATGTGGTGACTGCCCGTAATTGGCATTCAGGACACGCAATCCTCCAATGAGCACCGTCATCTCCGGCGCGGTCAGCGTCAGCAGTTGGGCACGATCTACCAGCAGATGTTCCACCTTAATGGAGAATTTAGCTTTTTGATAGTTACGGAACCCGTCCGCAACCGGTTCAAGTGGTTGGAACGATTCTACATCGGTCTGCTCTTGTGAGGCGTCCGTGCGGCCCGGTGTGAAGGGAACTGTCACGGAATGACCAGCATTCTTCGCAGCCTGTTCGACTGCTGCGCATCCACCCAGGACGATGATGTCGGCAATTGACACTTTCTTACCACTGGACTGCGCTTCGTTAAATGCCTTCTGAATTCCTTCCAGCGTCTGCAATATGGTTGAAAGACGGGCCGGCTCGTTGGCTTCCCAGAATTTTTGTGGCGCGAGGCGGATGCGTGCACCGTTTGCACCACCGCGATAGTCGGAACCACGGAATGTAGATGCCGATGCCCAGGCAGTCGAGACCAGTTCTGCGATCGATAGGCCAGAAGCAAGTATTTTCTCTTTAAGTGCGGCGATATCCTGCGTGTCGATCAATGCATGATCAACGGCGGGCAGTGGGTCCTGCCAGATCAGGTCTTCTGCCGGGACTTCCGGGCCGAGATAGCGAGCACGCGGGCCCATGTCGCGGTGGGTCAGCTTGAACCAAGCGCGGGTGAAGGCATCTGCAAATTCTTCGGGATTCTCTTGGTAGCGTCGTGCGATTTTTTCGTAAATCGGGTCGAAGCGCAGGGAGAGGTCCGCCGTGGTCATCATGGGACGATGCTTCTTTGTCGGATCATGCGCGTCGACGATCATGTCTTCTTCATCCACATCCTTGGCATACCATTGATATGCGCCAGCCGGACTCTTGACCAATTCCCACTCGTACTTGAACAGCACCTTCAGGTAGCCCATGTCCCACCTCGTCGGGTTTGGTTTCCAGGCACCTTCAATACCGCTGCCGATCGCGTCTACACCTTTGCCGCTTTTGTAGCTGCTCTTCCAGCCGAGTCCCTGTTCCTCAATACCGGCAGCCTCAGGCTCTGGACCCACTAGCGTTGCCGGTCCCGCGCCATGGCATTTGCCGAAGGTATGGCCACCAGCGACCAGCGCGACAGTCTCCTCATCATTCATGGCCATTCGCGCAAAGGTCTCCCGCACATCGCGCCCAGAGGCGACCGGGTCCGGGTTGCCATTCGGCCCTTCCGGATTCACATAGATCAGGCCCATCTGCACTGCGGCGAGCGGATTCTCGAGTTCACGATCACCCGTGTAACGCTTGTCACCCAGCCACTCCGCTTCTGCACCCCAGTAAATGTCTTCTTCCGGTTCCCAGACATCCACACGCCCACCACCGAAACCAAACGTTTTGCATCCCATCGACTCCAGGGCACAATTCCCCGCGAGGATCATCAGGTCGGCCCAGGACAACTTCTTGCCATACTTCTGCTTGACTGGCCAGAGCAGGCGGCGTGCCCTGTCGAGCAACACATTGTCAGGCCAACTGTTCAGCGGTGCAAAACGCTGACTGCCGGTTCCGCCGCCGCCACGACCATCACCCATCCGGTAGGTGCCTGCGCTATGCCAGGCCATCCGGATAAAGAGTCCACCATAGTGACCCCAATCTGCTGGCCACCAGTCCTGCGAGTCGGTCATCAGCGCATAGAGGTCTTGTTTCACAGCAGCCAGATCGAGCTTCTTAAATTCTTCTGCATAATTAAAATCACTGCCCATCGGGTTGCTCAAGTCCGCGTGCTGGTGAAGAATTTTCAGGTTTACCTGCTCCGGCCACCAGTCCCGGTTCGTTGTGCCTCTTCCAGCCGTGTATTCATGCGCTTTGCCCATTACCGGACATTTGCTTTCTCCATTCATTTAAATTTCCTTTCCTTTGTTGTTCAAGCCGAGGGGCACGCCAATGCTAACGACGTGTCAATACTGCATGTTGATAGAATTTGTGCTTAATTGTTTTCCCCATCCAAGGAGCGGCACTTCGTACACAGGCCCTTTACTTCCAGGTGTACCGACACCGGGTCACCAAACGCTTCCACCTCTTTCGGGCATTCGATATTTTTCGGATGTTGAGAGTAGAAGTCGCGAATCAATCCACACTGCATACACACGAAATGGTGGTGCAGCCCCATGTTTGCATCAAAGCGCAACCGCTCATTACTCATTCCCACGACCGACACCAGATCATGCTCCGCCAGCATCTTCAGATTCCGATACACGGTGTCCCGGGAGATGGTCGAGATACGACCCCGCACCCGGCGGTGAATCGTTTCGGCATCGGGATGTTCATCCGTCGAGGCCAGCTCACGAAAGATTTCCAAGCGCTGGTGCGTAACCTTCACCCCGCGACAGGCACAGGCCTCCCGGAATGCGTTCATACGAGATTCAATATCATTTGGAGCCATTGGCATGCGCCAGTCACCTTTCCAACTGAATACGTTTTAGGATTGTATCCTATTTGGCCACCATTTTCAACCTTTCGCAGTTTATTGGGATTTAACAAGGTTGAAATACCGCTGTGCGCCGCTTTTAATACCCAACAAGGGTAGACAGGGCAATTATTCAGTTTGGGAGGAAAAATTTTGGGGTCGGCTGGTAGATATAAATAGTGCTTACGACTTTTGGGGTGGGGGAGCGAAGGTATGGAGACCGCCTTCGGCAAAGCTTACATGAGAGAGGTATATCTATGGATTGATCTAATGCTATGGCGTATCAACCCAGGTGTTTTTTAGCTTTCATAATCCTACAATGCGGCTCGAAGATCGGACTCAATGGGAATAAAGACATTTATCAAGATGATGTCCGAGATAAGGGAAAGTCTGATAGTATTTTATTCCATGTGACGATATTGAATACAGCACAGCCGTGTACTATCTTTCGCTTCCATATGCCTGAAGGACCTTCGATTGGCAACTTTCGCTTCAGTTCGTCGGTTCGCATCAACAAATCTGCTTCGGTAAGCGTGTCGATTGCTACCAAAACATAATAATAGATTGGCTTTTTGACTTGTGCAGTAGCCCATGCATAAAGAAATGAGTCACGATATTTCAGCTTAAAATCCTCATCCAGATTCCCAGAAAGAAATTTCTTAATCCATTTCTCGCCATCTGTATGCTTGCTGCTTGGATGCTGAGGGTCCTTAAATTCAATGAAAATGAATCTGTCATCAAGTTCGACAATAAAATCAACAGCCTTCATGCAATGTGTGAGCCCATGATGGGTATCATCAAACTTTCTGGCAGCTATATCCGGAGGAAAGGTGACTTGTAGATTGCCTTCAGAGAACACGGTCATTCCATTACCCCCTCAAGACTTCTTTTAACTTCACGGTCATATAAATCGGCAAAAGCTTCGGCAATTGCATTGGAGTGAATGTTCAGATAATTGTCAGACGTATCACACAATAATTCAACACTTTTGTTGTCTCGAAACAAGGAGTGAAAGGCAATGCTGTCCTGCTTTTTCTTTCGCAAGTCCAACTCTTTTAGAATGACATAATCATGGGTTGCCAAGAAAATCTGTACACCGGCGCGTTGAAGTTCTAACAGAATCTCCATCAATATTCCATAAAGCTTGGGATTGAGATTGGTTTCCGGTTCATCCCAAAACAGCACAGACCCGCCAAGCAGGGTGCCGTTTTGAATAAGAAGCCAAAGCAGTCCAAGTTTTCTAATTCCCTCGGCCAACAATGAAAATTCTAAATTTCCTTGTTCGTTACGCAGAAAAAACTCCTCTTCCTTAACGGTGACTTTCCCATTTATCGCTTTTTGTAAGGAACTTAACAGCTTCCTGCGCGGATTGTCCACAGGTCCTCTTAGTGCGGGCCGGTACGCACGGTCTAAAATATCCGCATATACCTCCTCAAAATGTACTTCCCGCTGTGTGTACAAGGATCGGAATCCTGGAGCGTTTGACAACATTTCTTTAACAGGGATATAGACACTTTCAACTGGCTTTTCCCGCCACTCGTTTTGGTAGGTCAATGTTGCTGATTCTGCTTTTGTGGTGTGATTTGTAAAAGATGCTTTGAGTCTATGATTGTCGCGAAACAATTCAATGGCGCAACGGGAACTTGCCTGATGGCGCTTAACCAGGCGACCCAAGGCACGACCTGATGGTAAAAAGGTACGAATTAATTTTTCAGCGTAATCCAGTTTCGTTTTTGTTATGTCACATGCAGCATACGCAAGTTTCATCAGGTGCGTTTTGCCGGTCGCGTTGGCACCCACAAAAACATTAATCCCCGGAGATACAACAAGATCAAGCTTCTCAAAAGCTGTGAATCTTTCCAATTTTATTCTTTCAAGGGTCATAGATAATCCTCCCGTGCTAGAAGTATATCGTGTTGAAGTATCAGATAAAAAGTCCCGCGGTTAGATGGTGAATTTAATATTTTTAATGAATTAAGAAATTAAAATACAATTGGAGAAAAATAAGATATAGATGCAATATTTTTCGTTGTTCCTTGTTGTTCCTTTTTGGTTGACATAGAATGCTTGTTTCAGGTATAAATTAATAACGGAACAACAAGGAACAACTTTTTTGGCGACTGAAAGGAGAAAAGTATGAAAAAGCGAACAGGAAAAGCGACATTGAGTAAGGGGCGGTCAAGCTGGTGCTTAATCTTTCGGCACCCTGTATGCCTTGGGCCAGACGGCAAGCAGAAGCTTCGTGTGCGAAGAGGGCTTGGCACCTCTGATGAAACGGTCGCGCAAGGTCTAGTGGATGAACTCAATGAGATTTTGGATGATGAAACCATGTGGTCTCCGGCCGGCCGAGAACAAGCAACCGCGAAATACGATGCGAGAGTGGTCGGTGCTTTTTTCGATCCCATGCAATCGGAGTCTCATGACGGATGGGCGGTCCGTGAAGAGATGTTGCCCTTGCCTGGTGGCAAGGATGCGAATGACGGCTACGCCCGAGTGCAGCTTGTTGGCACGACAGGCGCAGGAAAAACAACTGTGCTTCGCCAGTTGATTGGCACAGATCCCGATAAAGAGCGCTTCCCTTCAATCTCGGCAGCAAAAACCACCATCTGCGATATCGAGGTTATTCTTGATGACGGTCTGTTCCGAGGAGCTGTCACCTTTATTCCCCGCGATAGAGTACGCCAGTATATTGCTGAGTGCGTTCTTGCGGCGGTCACAAGTAGTGTCGAGCCCTGCGACGAGCGGGAGACTATCAGGCGTTTTCTTGAACACAGCGAGCAAAGATTCCGGCTCAGCTACATCCTTGGCAATCCCCTACTTCTGCGGAAGTCGGACGAACCAGAATTGCTGGATGAAGATGATGCGGAGGCACGAGAAGTTGAGGATACCCTAATCTCCAATGAAGAGATCGAGGCTCTACTTTCCGCACTTGAGGACTACCTCAGCCAGATCGCAGATTTGGCAAACACATCACGAGCGCATCTTGTTAAAGCTGCGAAGGACCTTGGCATTAAACTCGGCACGGCTTCCAGGCAGGACCGCGATATCTTACAGGAACTTATAGAAGATCAACTTTCAGATGACGAGCGGTTTCATATTTTAGTTGATGCGGTTCTGGACGATGTTGAATTGCGTTTCGGGTTCCTGAACGATGGTGAACTCGTGCGCGGTAGAGATGGATGGCCAACCAAGTGGAGTTTCTCAACTGCGGAGCGCGATCATTTCATTCGGACAATTAATCGGTTTTCCAGCAATTATGCTCCAAACTATGGCCGCCTACTTACGCCGCTCGTAGACGGCATTCGAGTAGCAGGCCCCTTTGCTCCAGAGTGGAAAGACTCTGATAAACCTCGCCTTGTTCTGATGGATGGCCAAGGAATCGGTCATATCGCCGATAGTTCCTCAAGCCTTTCAACTTCGGTAACCAAGAGGTTCAACCTATCGGATGCGATCGTACTTGTGGATAACGCTGCGCAACCTATGCAGGCTGCTCCCTATGCTGTTCTGCAGTCGCTTGTGGCAAGTGGCCATGAGTCCAAACTTGTACTGGCTTTCACGCACTTCGATGAGGTGAAGGGCGATAATCTTGTTGGCACAGCGGCAAGAAAAGATCACGTCATCGGGTCGTTTGACAATGCGGTTCGTACGATTGGAAAGGGATTTGGCCGTGAGGCTGAACTTGCTTTGCGCCGTCTCAACCCTAAGCGAATAGTATTCTTGGCGAATATCCAGAAACGCGTTGAACTGAAGTCAAGGTTCACGCTTGCGGAACTGGATCGGCTTGTTGTGGCAATCCTGTCAACGATCGAACCAGTTAATCCCATTGAATACAGTCCTGTCTACGATGTGGCGAATCTCGTTCTCGCAATCCAAAAGGCGACGCAAGAATTCCATGACCGTTGGCGGGCTATTCTTGGAATGGGGTCGAGAGCAGGTGTGACTTCTGAGCATTGGACACGCGTCAAGGCTCTGACTCGCAGACTAGGTGTCTTCCAAGTCGATGAATATGATTCGCTTCGACCTGTCGCGGACTTGATCAGGCTTCTACAAACACAGATTAGCATATTTCTTACTTCGCCATTGAGCTGGGAGCCTGTTGTGCCACAGGATGATAGCGAGGAACGACAGGCGGCCATCGATGCAATCAAGAAAGAGGTTTTCACACGGCTTCACGATCTTGCTAGGTCGCGGGTTCTTGAAGCACGAATAAACAGTTGGGTCGCAGCATACGAACACCGTGGTCCCGGTTCCACTCGTGTCAGGGCAAGAGAAGTGGCCACTCTATATGAGGAAGCTGCACCCATTCCAAACGAAATGCCAGGTCCGGACGCCAACAAGTTCCTGTTTGAAATCAGGGGTTTGATAGCCAATTCAATACAGACATCTGGAGGGCAAATCAGGGGATGGTCGGAGACAGAGTAAATCTATCTCAAGTTAAGATGATCATTTTGTGCTGTGACGTCTTAGTTGAAGTCGGAATTAATTGCTGTTAAATAGTGAGTAACTGATGAAGGATTCACGATGACGCAGCTACGCTAGCATTATAGTGGCAAGGAAAAAGTATCTTTCAATGAAAATTTTTCTTAGCTGCCTGACAAGTTAATAATCTAAAATCTTTCAAAAAGCGTATGGGTATTTTAAGTGGTGAGACAATGAATTTTGCTACCACTATGTTACGTTAATGATTCAGTTATTATTGTTTTATTCAGCTGTCGCGCCTGTATCGAATGAGATCGGGACGAACTCAAAGGAGTGCCTCCAGATAGGGTCTCATGACGCGTTCTACGCGGCAGACTCGGGCATATTTCGTAAGGTCGTCAATAGCGCCTTTGCGTAGACGCAGATAGTCCCGAAGCGCTTCGGTTGCGATGCCCACACCGATCTTGTTGCGATACTTGAAGCAATCTGCGACGGTCTTTGCTGGGTTAAACACCCGGAGTTCTATGCCATTCACATCATGAACTTCGACACCGGCCTCCAGGGTTTCGGTGGAGAAGCGGGCGATGTGAAGATGAACGAGACTAATCCGGGGTATCTCCTTAGATTCACCGATGGCAAGCCAAACCTTGAAAGGATTTTGAGTCGTCATGCCATGAAACTGGAGCGCGGAAAGCAGACAAATCACGCCGTGGGGCACAAGCTTGCAGACTTCCAGCAGGCTGCGATGTTCCGTCTGGATGGCGCCGGGAAGCGTGTAGAGGCCACGATCCAGTCGTTCGAGCAGTCCACGCGCACATGCGATCGACAAATACTGCCGGGGGATTCCGTGTTGGTCCAGATCGCGGGCGCGGATCAGTCCATTGGTTTCGGCCACGGACAGGAGGTTTTCAAGGTGTGTCACCATAGTGTAAAGATTTTACGAAATCACTGGACATATTATCAAGTCCAGCGATATTGCAAAACGGCCCACTCCCCGGCCAGGCACGACAAAGGCCCGAGTCGTCATAACCCGGGCCTTCGCATTAATGTATGGAAACCGCTTTGCAGCGGGAAGATATGCTGGCTCCGCGGGCAGGACTCGAACCTGCGGCCAAGTGGTTAACAGCCACCCGCTCTACCAACTGAGCTACCGCGGAATTGTTGGAAGGCCAGTATTATGCCATGTGTTTGCCGGTATTGCAACTTTTATGCTGCTAATGGGAGTTTGCAGGTGTGCAGGGCGTCGTAAATCAAGGGAAAACATTAAAAAAACCGGACTGTAAAACGTATATAGAAGGTGCAGTCCGGTTTACTTTTTTTACTTATTTTCAGTGCTTAGGTCTTTGCTGGTATGTGTTTTATAAGCACTTTGCATGCCGTGTTTTTATATCTGGTTACTCTGGTACAACTTCAGCAAAGTTGGGTTCTGCCTGGCTTGGCCCACTGCCTGCCACCCAATCGAGGGCATCTTTTATTGTCTGTTGAAATGCGGGGTTTTCCCAGACATCTTCACGGTGGCCCATTCCATTTTGGAAAACCCTGCCTGAACCTATGGTGCTGCACCAGATGATGGGATAAGCCGGAATATCATACATCTCTTGCTTTTCGCGCTCATCTCCTGGTTCCAGCAATACCAGTACGTGCATATCTTCTCGGTTCAGGTGCGTATAAAGGTACCATTCATCGGTGATGCTCCACCCATTTTCGAAGTTGGCCATGGCAGGATGTGTGGGGTCGACCACTTTTAAGGTGCCCTCAAATTGCGCGCCGTGGGTAAGAAATTCACCGCCAATCATACGAATAAAAGCGTTGGGCTCATTGCCCGCGCCTACCCGGAATGTGTCAGTGGCACTGTGGAATCCGATAAAGCCACCGCCATCGTTTATCCATGCCAGGAGATCGTTCACTCCGTCTGCCGCCATGGGGGGGTGGCCATCGGTGCCAGGTTCAGTAAGATTGCCGGAAGTATAGAAAATGACAACATCGTAATTTGCCAGATTCTCAGCATTGATAAGAGAGGCATCTTTCGTGACGGTAATTTCTGCTTCTATTTCTTCTGCGATTTGTGACAACACCCGTTCTGTCAGGCTGGTACCGGACTCGTCGCGTGCAACAACGGAATGCACAAAATCCGCGGATTTGCTCAGAAACAAAATACGTTCGGGTTTTTCTGCTTGAATTGTGAAAGCATAAAGCAAAACACCAACAAACAACAGGTATGTAACAATAAACTTCATGGTAGAACTCCCCAGAATTGTGTTTTAAAAGTCACCACCCCCAGTCAGTCAAATCTGCCGCGGGTGTTGATTATGTTGGCAATGCAATTAACTATAGCCTATTTTTTAAAATAGTTAAAGTTAGTTTGATTTTTTATCTTTGTCCGAAATGTCTATGATTGTTTGCTTTAGTATATCATAAAAGACAGGCTCTTCAATGTCTAAGGCTGCCAGGAGCCTGCAGTTGTCTTTGGATTGTGCCGCAGTATAGGCATCGGTCATTTGGGCAGCCAAAGCAACGATTCTTACGATGTCTCCTACATGCTGTGCCTGAAACGGGGTATGATGAAAGCGAACAGGTGTACAAATACCTTCTGGTAGCAACCAGGCATCTGTCAATATGAACCCGACTTCCGGGTGTGCAACACCGAACAGTTCCATTTCTTTTGCAATGATAACCTGGTCTCCCACGTATTGATTGATCTCTGAGTAACGTTTGGGTGCGATTTCAGCCAATACAATTCTTCCCAGATCGTGTAACAAACCTGCTGCAAAAGCGGTGCTGGTTTCTTTGAATCCTACATTTTGAGCAATATGTTTTGCGGCTGACGCACAAAACAGGGAGCGTTTCCAGAACAGTGAATAATCAAATGTGCTGCTTTCCTTAAAATAATCTATTACTGCTGCCGACAGAACAATATTGAATATTTCTTTCGTGCCTATCAGTGTCGTCGCAAGTTCAATACTGCCAACATGATGGCTGAACCCATACGCCGGAGAATTAGCCAGACCCAATACTTTCGCTGATAACGCAGGATCACGATTCAGGATTTTTGCCAGTTCCGTTGTGGTAACTTCGGAGTTCTGCATTGCTTGCTGTATGGCGGATACTGTCTGAGACAATGCCGGTAAGGATTCCACCTGTCTGGCCAGTCTCAAAATACCGTCGAATGCGAGTGCAGATTCTACTTGTTCCAAAGTCGTCTCAAACTGTTCATTCGCTTGACCCCTGCTTGAATCTTTTGAAGCAGTGTCACTAAATGACTCAGCCTGGGGAGCCATGCCTTTGGGAATAGATTTACCCTCATGGGGGTGTTGCGTTACCGGTGCCGTTGTTGGTTTTACTTCACTTGCTTTGCCAATAGGTGCTTGTCTGGCTGCGTTTGGCGCAGTTTGCGGCATTTCGATAGCAGTATTGGATTTAGGCTTATAGTATCGATCTATTGCATTATGCAAATCGCTAATGGAAACCAATAATGGTTTTACCCGTAATCCGGTGCTCTCCTGCATAAATTCTAAAGTTTTAATGTCCAATGGACATGCCATTGCTATAGTGAGATACTTTCCCATCTTGTCAATTGGAATGATGTCGTGTTTACGCGCAAAATCTTCTGGAACCAAATTTATTACATCACGCGGGATGGTATAGTTCATTAGGTCGATACCGGCAATACCTTGTTGGCGTGACAAAAATTTAACAAAGCTCTGGGCATCCAGATAGTTCTGAGTAATCATTATCTCTACAAGCTTCCCGCCTTGTGATTTTTGGATTCGCAAAGCTTCTGTCAGTTGCTCTTTTGTAATCAGTTCTGCTTCCAGGAGCAGTTCACCGATTCGTTTTTTTGACTTCGTTTCTGAGACATTAATCGACCGTCGAAACATGTATGTTGTCCTTCAATTGGATAACAAAGTAAATGATATGATAAATATAGGTTATCAGATAGAACCGTGAATTGTACAATTTATTCTGATTTGGGCTTGATTTCTGTCCATTTTATCGCACTTTCAGATAACCTGCCAGGGCAACGATGACTATCCCAAGTAAAACCGAAATTAACGATAAGGTTGCCCGGTTTGTTTTGATTGCAGGCCGGTCTTTCGACGATACAAGAAGACTGACTATAGTAAATACCAGAATAGCCAGAATAATTTTAATGCCCATCAACATGTGATATTGACCATCACCCTGATGCGCGGGTATGTGCAGATAGTAATTGTAAAGTCCCGATACCAACAGTACCGCTATTAGGGGATGTACCATTTTTTTCCAACGGCGGGTTACTTCAGTGTTAAAAGTTTCCAGTGTTTGTTGTTCCAAGGTGCTTTTCGCAGCAGGTTGGACGATGAAACGGAAAAATAAGGCTCCACCAAGCAGTATAACACCACCGATGACATGCAACCATCGTGAAATTACCGGTGCCAGAATCGAAGTCCCCTCACCATATCCATTGGCGTGAGCCTCAGATGCCAACAGCATGAACGGTAGGACCACAACAAATACAGCTAAGAATTGAATTACATGGTAATTTGATACTTTTGGGTGATTGCGCAACATGTTAATGATTTCCTTTTTTATGAATGGGTTGATTTTGTCAGGGTAGTTGTTTGTAGAGTACAACCAATGAGTAGGTGCTTTTTTGGGTAAATTTTGTGCTATGGACTGAAAAAGATAACACTTTACTTGATATTCTCAAGTAATTGGGACATGATGTCAACATTATTACAGCTAATTCAGTTTTTTTTAGGACAAGCATTATGGTGAATTTATTCCATTATGCCAATCGATGCCACAGGCGCAATTGGTTGTTGGAACTAAATGAATAACCCATGTATACTTATAGACCGAATGCCTGCATTTCAGGCAGGCTATGTATTTAACCCCAAACATAAAAATGTAACATGTAGTATAGGGAGACTTCAGGTATGAAGAAATTTTTGATTGCGGCAATGATAACGGCGATTTTGGTTTTGCCATTTGGCTTGCATATTGGATTTGCAGCAGACCATGAAGAAACAGGTGTCGCAATAACAGTTACTGGTGTAAATTACTGCCTCTTGTGTAATCTTGCCGAAGATGAAGTTGCAGGTGCAGACGCAGATTATGCCAAGTTAAATGGTTTAAAAGTCAGAGAAGCCGTCAATGCAGATGGTGAAAGTGTTGAAGAGCTTAAAGGCAAGACACTCCATTATCTGGCTACTAAAGATGGCAAAGAGTTGCTGACTGGTGACGCAAACCGGGATAAAGTCATTGTCGTTGAGGGCACATTATATAAGAATGCCAATGCCCTTGCAGTAAAAAGCTTTGAAATTGCCGATGGTGAGGTTGCTGAGGGAGATGATGACTGGGGTTGGGACGATTGGGACGACCTTCCCGTTGGCTCCATGAGCGGGCAGCCGGTACTCTAAGTCTTCTCATAGCTTTTCTGTTGCTTGCCTGGTCAGTCATTGTCCAGATAAGTTTTACAAATATCGAATATAGTTTTTGCGACGTGGGTGAAATGTTTCATTTCATCCACTTTTTTGTGTACCAGGACACAGCGAACGCAATCAACCAGTCACATGGTGTATTCTCCTGGTGTATTCTCCTGGTGTAACTCATAACATATTGGTAAGTGTTTGCTAAGCAGGCCAAGCGTTTGTAAAGCAGGCCAAGAGTGTCATGTTTTATAGTACGAGAAATTATCAAATATAAAATGCACCTGGTGTATTAATTTTGACGCCAGGTGCATTGCTCTGATTTAAATTTTTAGTACTGTTACTTTATCAATACCTGTGCAGGATTCTGTTCAGGAACGAACTTGAAATACTGCCTGTGCGGACCTGTTCTGTCCCTGGGCATTCAGAGATTGCTCAACGACATAGGTGCCAGGTTCAGCATCGCGTGGTACATGAAATACGATGATATTTTCCCAGGTGCCGTCTGAGCGGGAAATAGACCTGCTGGTAAGCGTGCTCACTGGCAAGCCATCTTTTCGCAATGTCGCAGTTTCCTGAACCATCGAATCTCCGCCGGTTCCCAGTGTCGCATAAGTGGTCGTTGCTGTTACACGTTCGCCACGTTGCACTGTGGCCGGTGATACACTCACCCCTTGCAGGTCCAGTTTAAATCCCTGATCGTTTGTGTAATTGTAATCCTGGGCTGTTTCCTGGGCTGTTCGTGCGCGTCGTTCACGAATATCATGAAAGATAGCACCCGATATTGCACCTGCAGCGGCTCCGATAGCAGCACCTTCCAATGCTCGCCCACTCTGATGCCCGATCACACCACCAGCCAACCCACCCAAGGCTGCGCCAGCACCGGCTGATCCTGCTGTTGTTTCACATCCTGAAAGCATTGCGCCTGAAGCCAACGCGAATACACTTACCAAGCTAACGATTGTACGTTTCATCTTACAGTCCTCTCTTATCTTCACTTTTAACCATGTTTAATCAAGTATAACAAATTCAGTTCCAAGCCAGTGAACTCGGTATCTGAAATCAATCAAAAATTGTAGTATTAATCTTTTCGTCGTGATTCATCCAGTATCACTTCCCAATCATCGCTCCCCGCATCATCACCCCAGCCGAAGTTATTCTGTGTCGGAGCTGGCGTTTCCACTGGAGGTGCTGCTGGTGTCAAGCTGCCTTCCGGGGCTACAGTCCGCTCTGGTACACGGTCTCTTGGAGTCGTCTGTTGTGGAGCATCAGATTCCCAAGTATCCATCGGTGGCGATATGGGGGTAAGTTCTATGATTGGTGTCGGATCATCAACCGGATATGTTGGCTCCGATTCCTGCGGTACAGGTGGAACCTCAATGGGTACTGGTGTGTCATCGGGTTCTGAAAGTGTAGGTTGAAATGTAGGCACTGGTGTTGAGGTACTAGCTTCAATGGGAACCACAGACTGTATTTCCTCTTCCTGCGACATAATCTGTTCTACTGGAGTCGGTGGCATTAATCGCTCACGTTCTTCCGGGGTCATAGAGTCGAAATCAGGAATCTCATCATCATCATCATCATCAATATAATATTCATACTCTTCATTCCAATCGGTATCGCTCGGTTGATCTCCGATAATCTCAGTTGGGCTACCCGATTGTGTAAAATAATTCCAGGGCTGGAAATAGGCCAGTCCAGCCAGAACAACCACCGATATCATCACAAATGGAATTAATATGATAGCAACAATAATCATGGTATTGTTGTTGCCAGTGTGTTGTGTGGCTGCCTCTTTATCGTAAGATAATTTGTCACCGCTTACAGGGTCGACAACGGTTTGATCAAGCACACCTGGAGTATGTACTCCCATTGGAGCCAGGTTTTCTCGTAGCTTCTGATTTGCAACACCAGATTGCTTGTAGCTCTTCACATCTTGCGAGCTATGTTCTGTAAGTGCACTTCTGAGTGTATCTGCCATCGTGCGAATAGAAGAAAAGCGGTCTTCAGGTTGAAACGCCAAGGCTCTTAGAATGATGCGTTTAATTTGATCGTCTAAAAAATTGTTGCCGGTAGTTTTGAAGTTTTCAAACGCACTTCCTGCCCCTGGCATGTTGTTGCTATCAGCACTGGTATCCGGAGAGTTTCCAGTGAATAAAACATGCAGCATTGCGCCGATTGCGTAGATATCGGTGGCATTGGTACATATTGCCTTATTTTCAGACATCAACTGTTCTGGCGCTCGAAATGGAAGTGCTGATTCCTCTTCACATAAATATTTGTTAGATGCTGCATACAATCCAACATTGGGCAGTTTGGTTACTGGCGCGCCGATATCATCCCGGGATATCAACAGGGTGGCAGGCGACAAGTCTCCATGATGAAAGCCCTGAGTATGAATCCGGCTCATTGCATCCATACATTGGAGTAAATACTCAACCCCTTCTTCCCAGGCATTGTCCAGTTGCGAGTTGGCATTGTACTCCAACCAGTCTGAGAAAGGTTCTCCGGTGACTTCAGGATATACCAGGGAAAAGCGCTTTTGTTCTGCAATAGACTCGAGCAAGTTGATTATATTCGGATGTTTGCCGATCTGACGATGGGCCTCAACCGCCGATTTTAACCAGGCAGCCATTTCTGGGGTGTTGTCATCCAAAGGCCAAAATCTCAGCAATACCCGTTTGTGTCCGGATATTCCTTCCGCCAATGCACGGGCACCCAGGTGATCCGGCGCGAGTGAGCGTATCAATGAATATTTTCCACCGATTATCATCGCTTCATCATTTGAAGCATCAAATTGATTGTCAAAAGGGCTGCTCAACGTTTAGCTTTTGTCCTGTATTGGTTCGAACATGTGTTATAAACTTAACAACATTGTACATGGTTTTATGCTGTTTTCGTAAAAACCCCCCTTGGGGAATCATTAAACTCCTTACCGGGGGGTGCATAAAACTTGTGACTTCCAGAGGGACAAACTGACAGTATCGTTATTTGGTAGGTACGCCGAAAACATCGACTTCGATGTAGTGGTTCATGTCGTTGGCTGTGTTGCCATTGCTGTACAAGCGTACAAAACGTCCGGATGTACCATCAACTTCAATGACACGACCACGATGGGACTCAATATACTCTTTGTCTTCACCTACACCAAGACCAGATGAATTGTCATGATCATTGTTGTAAACCGTAGCATACTCGGCAAAATCCGGGTCATCCGATACCCGAATCACGATATCAAAATACACCCGGCTTCCTTCATGGAAATGCCAGAGCGCGATGGCATAGATGTCGTGTGATTCTTCCAGGTCGATCTGTACCCAGTGCAAGCCTTCTGGTAACTCGACAACGCTGTTGCGTCCATAATCTTTGTCACCATCGACCAATTGTTCCAGTTCACCGGCATAAGGTGGTGCACTGCTGGTTACTTCTTTGTTCAATGCCACATTTTTGGTGCCTTCTGGTGCCATAAACGGATCGGGGTCCTTGAATGAGGGGGGTTCCAGGTTTGGTCCCCAGTAATCCAGTGGCGTACCACCAAAAAATGGCTCTGGTAATTCTACTTCTATCTCTACCATTCCATCATCTGCAAACCCGGCAGGTATGCCAGTTAACAACATTGCAACGGTGACCGACAGTACAAAGAACCGGCTCAATACTACTTCTTTCATGTTTTCTCCTTTTGTGAAAAGGTTGATGTGAATTAAATAACGAATTAAAATTGTAGCAGATTCTGGCTGTAGTTGCACAGTATTTTTTATTGTCCACTTGCTTCCGCACAAACCGCATAGGATAATTGAACGGAGCAACCAAAATCTCTGTAAGGACACCTGTAATATTTGGTCAATCTGGAGCAGTCTCAACGCCAACTCAACAAAACGAATACTCCTGGTTAATAGACGACCAAGGGTGATTTTTATTCATTCATTCATGGACGATATTTATTTTGTATCTTAATTGAAAACGTTAACATCATCGTGCGGAAGATTCCCAGTCTATACCGCCCGATTATTGACAGCATTAAAGTCGATTTGTTATAGTTTTCAGCGTATGGGCGGCTAGCTCAGTTGGTTAGAGCGCTGTCTTCACACGGCAGAGGTCACTGGTTCGATTCCAGTGTCGCCCACCATACGTAAACTGGATAAACTCCTGAAGTTTACACGAAGTACCCGCGATAATTCTCTATCGTGAATCCCTGCAACCCCCTCTTTTATACACCCATTGTATCTTGCCAATTGAGACTCAAGGAAATTCCGGTAATGTCGGCTTATTGACAGCACCAAATGTGCTCGTGAGATGACTATAACGACAATATGCCTGAACATTCATAAACAAGCGAAAAGAGGCCCCGGACATATTTCCAGGACCTCATGAACATTCTAGATTTGGAAGTGTTGGTTTTACTTATGCGCGTTTGCGTAATCGACGATACGCAATCCCGGCCATTCCAAGTCCCAGAAGGGTCATGGTAGCTGGCTCAGGAATGGGGTCCTGTATCGGTGGTTCAGCTCCAGCACCTACAATGATGTCTATTTCAGTGCGGGCCAGTAAGTTACCTTGACAGTATGCTTCCAAGAAGAAAGTATAGGTACCTTCTACATTTGGATCAAAATTATTGATGTTTGTACCAAACATTTGAGGGAAACTTGGTTGCCAGGAATTTTGGGCAACATTATTCTTTTTGATTAGGTTTTTGTAGGTGCTCGCAAGAATGGTAGTTTCCCCATCTCCAATAGCGGTATTGTTGTTACCTATAGCATTGTCAGGGGCAAATAACCATCCTAAATTGTGTCGAACGGGATCAATTGTTATAAAATCAGTATCCGCACTTGGGTCCTTGTCCATTCCAAGCACATAGGTGAGGTCATTTAAATTAAACCCACTGTTACCAGTAGCATTGGTATTTATGGACCACTCTAAGGACCAGACAGCCTTATTGCTGCCTGATTGGGTAGGTGCTACGCCAGGATCAAAACTGTAGGTGCCGTCACCATTGCTGTTCCAAGTGTTTTCTGCTTGACCATTGTCGTTGTATCGGAGTTTACCTCTTAAAGCGAGTTCCACACCATTATTCTGGTTTATGGTCCAACCTCCATTAGAAACCCCGTTTCCAAAGATTACATTGGACGTAACATTTTGATCATAAAGAATTGGAGCGGCATTGGCCATTCCACCAACCATAATTAACATCAACGCTATCGCAACAATCAGTCGCTTTTTCATCATACTATCCCCTTTTTTGTTATTTCATTTAAATGTACATACGTTTTATTTGTGTAGACTCAGTTATAGGTCATCAAATTTTTCATAGGCATCCCCATTTCAACTCACTTTATGTCATCTTTCAGTAATCGTGTAATCTTTGATTTCATTCTCTTAGTTCAACAGTTCAGTAGAATGATTTTCCCCCTGAGCACGATCCAATTGTCGAATACCATTTAGCCCATCTGTGTATTAGGTGAGCAATATTGATGCCAATCAGCTTTATAGTACTTTGAGTATTCATATTCTGATAAAAATAAAAAGATGTAGGGCTGATGGATGTTATAAATTTCATTATGGTCATCTTGAAATAGAATAATAAAAATTAGTTGTTCAAATATGAACTATATGTGATTATGGATTGGAGCGTACCCGGCGAAAAATTGGCAGAATATCGCACTCCAGGCATATATTTGCTTTAAATCAATACTGTCCGATTTATTTTATGCAAATACAATGCAATCTCATCACGAATATAATTTGATTGCGTAACGTTACTAAAACTGTTATATTTATAAACTATTGGAGTTTTTAGTACTTATTGTAAAACTAATGACCCTGAACCTTTCGGGAGGGTGTTCTCCATGAGGTCAGTTGCTGACTGGGAATGGTGGCGGCGTAGGCGACAAAATGTAATGGTGTTATGTAGTGTTGCTTGTATTTGGGGAGTGGTTGTTTGCGCATATGCCGACTCTCCAGAATTGGATTTGGAAGCACAGGATTTTTTTGAGCGTGCGGTACGTCCAGTATTGGCCGAGAATTGCTTTCAATGCCATGGGCCGGAGCGCCAATGGGCTGAATTACGGGTGGATTCCAAAGCGGCGTTGTTGCTTGGGGGTGACACGGGAGCTGTCATTCAGCCAGGTGACCCGGATAACAGCCGCCTGATTCAGGCATTACGTTATGACAGTGCGGTTAAAATGCCACCGGATGGCCCACTGGATGTTGAAACTGTCGACGCCATTGCGCACTGGATACGTCTGGGAGCACCCTGGCCAGAGTCACTGAACGCAGATCAAGTGCCACTCACCATGGAAGGCCGTATTGCGTACGCACGTGACACACACTGGTCATTTCAACCGGTCAGTATGCCCGATGTACCAGAAATAACCCGCGCTGATCTGACGCAGTCGCCCATAGATCATTTTCTGCTTGCCAAACTGGAAGAGGAAGGTTTGGAATTTGCACCACGTGCCAATGCGCGCACCCTCTTGCGTCGAGTTTACCACGATATTACCGGTTTGATGCCGGACATGGAAGCCGCTCGCATGTTTGAAGGCAACGACACACCGGAATCTTATTCAGATGTCGTAGATGCCTTGTTGGATTCACCGCATTATGGGGAACGTTGGGGACGCCACTGGCTCGATATTGCCCGGTACGCGGACACCAAGGGGTATGTGTTTCAGGAGGAACGACGTTTTCCTTTCGCACATACCTACCGGGATTATGTCATCCGTGCCTTGAATGACGATCTCCCATATGACACCTTCATCAAGCACCAGATAGCGGCAGACCGCATGGACTTAAAGGAGGGACCAGGTCCATTGGCGGCTTTGGGATTCCTGACATTGGGCCGGCGTTTTCTGAATAACCCGCATGATATAACCGATGATCGGATTGATGTGGTTACGCGGGGCTTCCTGGGGCTGACGGTATCCTGTGCCAGGTGTCATGATCACAAATATGATCCCATTGGTATTGATGATTATTACGCACTGTATGGTGTATTTCGCAGTGCTGAAGAACCGGTAGAACTGCCCTTGATTCGTGAACCAGACCCGGATGATCCCGAGTACCAGGCATTTGTCGCTGCACTCAAGGAAAAAGACCGGGAACACGATGCGTTAGTAACTGAGTTGCATGTTGAACTGGCGCGTCATGCCCGGGAAAAAGCGGTTGACTACATGATGGTAGTGCATACCTTGGCTGGCGTAGATGATGCCGAAAAATTACGCACCCTGGCACGTGATGAGGGGCTGTTGTGGCAATTGGTTGAACGTTGGCAGACCTATCTTCTCGAGCGTTCTGATAGCAATGACCCGGTGTTTTCGCCGTGGTTTGCTTTGGCCAATTTACCTGAAGATGGTTTTGCTGAACAGGCACCGGAGCTGGTATCGCAAATCGTGTCCAACGCGCTACACGATGTTACCATCAATCCCCGTGTTGTGGCTGCCTTTACTGATTTTTTGCCTGAAAACATGGCAGATGTCACTCGACGATATGGGCAGTTGCTAAAGGAAGTGGAGAAGGAGTGGCTGGACCGACTCTCGGCGTATTCACAAACAAAGATAAGGCAGAACAGCTTCGATGTTGTGTATCCTGAATCCCTTGCAGATCAGAATACGGAAGCTATACGACAGGTTTTGTATGGCCTGGATAGCCCTGCCAATATCGCGTTAGATGCTGTTTTTGATCTCAGTGATGTCCCGACCCAGGCTCGAATTCGAGCCGTCAGCCTGGCGAAAGCCAACATTGAAGCGACACATCCGGGACGTCCTGACAGGGCTCAGGCTGTTGTCGACAGCGAACCGTTGTTTAATCCACACATATTTCGTCGCGGGAATCCCCAAATACCTGGAGACAGTGTGCCACGTCGTAATATCGCTTTACTGGAATCAGAGTCCCAAGAGTTGTATACAGAAGACAGTGGCCGTTTGCATCTGGCCAACAGCATAGCTTCCACCGACAACCCCCTTACTGCCCGCGTACTGGTAAACCGGGTTTGGATGTACCTCATGGGAGCCCCTTTGGTAGAAACTCCCAGTGACTTTGGTGTGCGAAGTCTACCTCCATCGCACCCCGAACTTCTTGATTACCTGGCGTATCGTTTCATGGAAGAGGGGTGGTCGATTAAGACCTTGATTCAGATGATTGTATCGAGTCATGCATACCAGCAGGACAGTTTTGACCGTCCCCAGGCGCAGGCCATCGATCCCGAGAATGGCTTGTGGTGGCGACAAAACAGAAAACGGATGGATTTTGAAATTTTGCGGGACAGTATTCTGGCGGCCGCGGACAATCTCGATACGACCCTTTACGGGCCATCGGTAGATATTACTGCACCCCCTTACCCGAACCGAAGAACCGTATACAGTTTTATTGAACGGCAGAATCTCCCAGGTTTGTTCCGTACCTTTGATTTTGCTGGTCCGGACACGCACAGCCCCATGCGGTATAAGACTACGGTACCGCAACAGGCGCTATACATGATGAACAATCCCTTTGTTATATCACAGGCCAGGGAGCTGGCAGCCAGGCCCGAGGTGAATGGTGCCAACCAGGAAAATGGTGATGCGGTACGCTCTTTGTACGAAGTGGTGTTTCAGCGTGAACCTAACCTTGAGGAATTAACTCTGGCGCAGCAATTTCTGGAGAAGCAAGCGGTAGTGGAGCCTCCGGTGCTGTCTGATTGGCACTATGGTTATGGCCATGTTGAATTGCCAGAAATGTTGGAGGCAGAGGAAAGTGATGATTTGTCAGACCATGCTGTAGCACTGAACTTTATCCCATTGCCCCATTTCCAGGAAAATCAATGGCGGGGTGGTGTGGACATGCCCGATGCCGAATTGGGCTGGGTCAGTTTACATGCGCGGGGAGGACATCCGGGACAGACCAATGAGTTTGCCGTCATTCGCCGCTGGCTGGCACCTGAATCGGGTGAACTGAATATACAGGGTACATTGCGTCACCCAGATGAAAATGGTGATGGGGTGATTGGCGCGATCTTGTCCAGCCGTCATGGACTGCTTTGGCAGGCACATGTTCATCATGACAGCGTTGAAAGTGCTTTAGATGGCATCGAAGTAGCGTCGGGTGATACGGTGGATTTTATCGTATTGCCTGGTCCTTCCAATAGCCATGATTCGTTTCAATGGGTTCCTGAATTGGCATTGCAAGTGAACCAGACAATTGAACGCTGGAATGCTGCGGCTGACTATAGTGGTCCACCACCGCCACCGCTGACTGTGTGGGAGCAGTATGCGCAGGTCTTGTTGCTCTCAAATGAATTTGTGTTTGTAGATTAAGTGTGCAATTAGGAATTTGGTTTTCGAAAATTTGAAATTCGGTATGGTACGACCAATGGCAAGATGCAGTTGCACCAGAGTACCTGTTTGTAACCTGCAACTGATTGCCAGAATCAGAAGGGCCTATTATGACTAACAGGCATCATCCGCTGTGTGAACGTGATGTAATTTTGACCCGGCGTGACTTTTTGCAACGTACAGGTATGGGCTTCGGCGCTTTTGGACTTGCCATGCTGACCGGGGCTGGCAGTCTACAGCAATCGGCTGGTGCGACGACACCGATGCTTCCCCAGGCACCACATTTTGCTCCTCGCGCCCGGCGTATGGTGCATATCTTTCTGAATGGAGGCGCTTCACATGTGGATACCTTTGATCCCAAACCTGCCTTGGCTAAATTTGTCGGGAAAAACCTGCCAATGGACAACCTGCGCACAGAACGCCCCACAGGTGCTGCATTTCCATCGCCCTTTGAATTCAAAAAGTATGGTCAGAGCGGAATTGAAATCAGCGAATTATTTAAACACACAGCAGAATCTGCCGATGACATGTGTGTCATACGTTCCATGCAAGCCGATGTGCCAAACCATGAACCGTCCTTGTTGTTAATGAATACAGGTGAAGCCCGTCTCATTCGACCTAGCATGGGTTCCTGGGTGACCTATGGTTTGGGAACTGAGAATCAGAATCTCCCGGGATTCATTTCCATGTGCCCTGGTGGCTATCCAATTCAAGAGTCCCAAAACTGGCAGTCAGGCTTTTTACCGGGCATTTTTCAAGGTACCTATGTCGATACACAACATGAGGACATGGAGAAGCTCATTTCCAATATTCGCAATAACTACAGTAGTCGCTCCGGACAACGTGAGCAACTGGATTTACTGCTTGCATTGAATGAGCGCCATCAGAGCGCCCGGAAAGACGATGCGGAAATCGAAGCGCGTATTCAGTCTTTTGAACTCGCGTATCGAATGCAGCTTGATGCTACAGACGCGTTTGATGTTTCAAAAGAACCGGAATTCATTCATGAGATGTATGGCAGTGGGGTACATGCGCGACAACTCATGATAACGAGGCGGCTGCTCGAACGTGGTGTGCGCTTTGTTCAGGTCTGGCATGGTGAAGGTCAACCCTGGGATAGCCACGATGATCTGGAAGATGCCCACCGCAGGTTGGCGGGACAGTGTGACAAACCTATCGGAGCACTGTTGAAAGACCTGAAACAGCGGGGTATGCTGGAAGATACACTGGTGCTTTGTACCGGTGAGTTTGGACGTACCCCGACAGTGGAGTTGCCGACGCCAGGCGCCAATGCCGGAAAATTGAATGGCCGCGATCACAATCATTATGGATTCTCGTTATGGATGGCAGGTGGAGGCGTAAAGGGCGGCACGGTATACGGGGCAACCGACGAATTTGGTTTCCAGGCTACGGAGAATCCAGTGCATGTCCATGATTTGCATGCAACCATCTTACACCTGATGGGCTTTGATCACGAACAACTGACCTATCGCTACGCGGGTCGTGATTTCCGGCTTACCGATGTACACGGACATGTGGTACACGATGTAATTGCGTAATTAAAACTATACGACACATTCCGCGTATTGCCTTGTTCTGATTATAGGGTAATCGACTATTCCTCAATGCCATGTGCCGTTTTGGCGCGTTCCACTGCGCCCAGCAGTTCTTGGAGAATGGCCTCTCCAGAGGGGCCTACGGCGTGAATAAAAGTGTCACGTGTAGACAGGCTGGCCTGTCGGAAAGCGTCGCGCTCTTCTTCACTCAAATCATCTACTATGTTCAAATCAGGTTTGTTGTCCCGGATAATGTCCATACGTGATTCGTTGTAGTCTTGTTGCAACAAATGAATGTAATCATCCAGTTCTTCAATAACCTCCAGAATGAGCTGTTGCCGTTCTTCGGACTGCTCTTCGAAGAAAGCCTGGTTGGTGAGTGCGGTGGTTATGAAGGGGGCCTGGTTTCCAAATATCATGTAATTGGATACCTCATAAAAACTCATTTCCTGTATTGCAAAGACCGGGTTCACTTGAGCGTCTATCATGTTGAGCTGGAGCGCGCTATATACTTCACCATAGGGTAGGGGAGTAGGCGCAGCACCATAAGCCCGATACGCTGCCAAGAGCATGGGAGAGGTCATCGTGCGAATCTTCAAACCTCGGAAGTCTTCCGGAGTCCGCAACAACCTGTTTGAAGTCCAGACCATCCAGCCTTCGGGATAAATCGATAACAACCGAAATCCTTTATCCTCATATAATGGTGCCACTGCCGCAAGGAACTGCGGATCAGACAAGGCAGTTTTGTTAATGTCTTCGTCATCGGTCAACGTAAAATGAAGCAACAATACCTGAATTTCAGGAATGATGGTTCCTAAATGTCCAGGTGATGCCATGGCAAACTGCACCGTTCCCATGCGCACCAGTTCTGTTACATGGTCAGAAGTGCCCAAGGTGCCATAGGGGTACACCTTAACCTCAACCGCACCTGCTGTGCGCGATTCAATCAGTTCCTTAAAACGCTGGGCATATGCATCTTGAACACTTCCTTGAGTCTCCTCAATCGCAAACCGCCACTGCTCTGCTTCTGCTCCCAACAGGTTATCGCCACAGCCACTGTGAAGTAACACGAAAAGTATTAAGGCAAGCAGGATTTTGATTTTCGATGAAATATATCGCATGAATATTCTCCCCGGACTGTAATCAAATTGCCGAGTTGTCGCATTGATTATGTCATGTGCTATTTATATGTTATAATATTTTTAATAACAACTACTTGTTCAGATTTTCTTGACTCAAATTATTTCTGAGTATATCATGACCAGGTATGGGAAGTCAGGATACATTTAATCCAGGCAGTATTAAAAAATGAAAAGTCGTATCTTTTGTGCATGAGATAGCTATTGCTAAAAGATATTCCAAGACCATCCAGGTGACAGGTATGCCACAAATTACAACAAAAATAATATTTAACTGGTTAAGCAGGCTGGAAGAATTTATTCTGGCATATGCCATGATTCTCATGGCATTTTTGACGATTCTCAATGTGTTTACACGCTCAATTTTTAATTACAGTCTGGCATCAGCACAGGAATTGACACAATTTCTGATCATATTGATTTGCTTTGTCGGCTTAAGTTACGGCGCGAGAAGAGCCAGGCATATTCGCATGACTGCCTTGTATGATCAGTTGTCACAACCGCTCAGAAAAATCCTGATGACGTTCATAACAGCTACGACTGCATTGTTGATGTTTTATCTGGCCTACCATGCTTTTCATTATGTGTATATCGTTTTTGACCTGGGTTCAGTTTCTCCTGTGCTGGAAATACCCTTGTTCATCGTTTATCTTACGGCACCTCTGGGACTGATAATGGCAGGTATTCAATATACCCTGGCAGCTATCAAGAATCTCGGAACCAGTGAAGTATATCTATCCTATTCGCGTAAAGATGAATACGAAGATGTGCCTGAGGCTGGTGATGGAGCAGGCCATGTCTAAACACCTCAATTTAAACGTATTTCCCGTTGACAGTGCTGCTGCTGAACCAGCTGCTGTATTAAACAGTGTGGGAGGTGTTACATGGTAATCATGGGTATACTCATTGTTGGGGTTATGGTGGGATTGTTGTTTGTCGGGTATCCAATGAAGGTACCATTAACTGTTTCTGCACTGGTAGTGTTGTGGCTGTATTACCCAACAGTAGATACCGCTGTTATTATTCAGCAATGGATTGGCGGCATTACACCTTCTGCACTGGTAGCGGTTCCCATGTTTATTTTTGCGGCTGACTTGATGACACGCGGTCAAGCCGCAGACCGTTTGTTGAATCTTGTGATGAGCTGGATTGGACATTTGCGCGGCGGCCTTCCCATAACGAGTGCCATCAGCTGCACTCTTTTTGGTGCCATCTCGGGTTCTACGCAGGCAACCGTGGTCGCCATAGGTGGTCCAATTCGACCCCGACTCCTGAAAGCGGGGTATTCCGATTCATTTTCCATGGCGTTGATTATCAATGCCAGCGATATCGCGCTACTTATACCACCAAGTATCGGCATGATAGTCTTTGGTGTTGTATCCGGTACATCAATAGGGGAGCTATTCATCGCGGGCATTGGTCCGGGACTCATGATTCTGCTCTTCTTTTGTGTGTACTGCTACATCGCCTCTATACGTATGGAAATTCCACTTCTGGACAAAGCGGGTTGGTCAGAACGCAAGACGGCACTGCGCAAAGCATTGTTGCCTCTGGGGTTTCCGGTCATCATCATTGGCGGGATTTACACAGGATGGTTCAGCCCAACCGAGGCAGCAGCGATTAGTGTGCTCTACGCGGGTATTCTGGAGTTTTTGGTGTTCAAAGAGCTTGACTATGCTGATTTACCGAAGATTGCATTGAACACCAGTTTGGTCACTGCGGTAGTTTTTGTGCTTGTTGGTGCGGGTACGGCGTTTTCCTGGGTCATCGCTTTCGCGGAATTACCCACAGTACTGATCAATGACTGGCTGGGATTGTCTGCTGAATCCGGTTATTACACGATAATGCTTACCATTGCCATTGCCTTTTTCATTGGATGTATGTTTGTAGACCCTATCATCGTTATTCTCATCTTGACCCCGATATTCCATCCCGTTGCTGTTGCAGCCGGTATCGATCCAGTTCTGGTCGGGGCCATCGTCACCCTGCAAGTAGCCATAGGTTCAGCAACACCGCCTTTCGGGTGCGACATATTCACCGCCATCGCAATCTTCAGGCGGCCTTACATGGAAATACTCCGCGGCACGCCACCATTTATAATGATACTACTGTTTTCAAGTGTCCTGGTAATCATATTTCCTTCCATTGCGCTCTTTTTGCGCGATCTGGCATTTGCCAGATAAAAAGGAATGGGTTGTCTTGAACTTGGTGCATTGAGTATATGAACCTGAGTTTGATTTCAAGCATGATTTTTTCCTGCAAAATTCCTCAACCAATATGTTATGATAATATTCAGGAATCAAAAAATAATTATTAGTATTGATATATTCTGTCTATTGAGTAGATATTTGGGAAAGGTAGCAACATGCAATCTTTACAACTTGATCTTGAACGTGCTTCCCGATATACCATTTTCCAAGGTATATCACAGCATGAGCTTGTACACATTCTGGAACGGGGCACGATAAGCAAGGTTTCCAGGGGAGAAAAAATATTTTGTAAAGGATGCTCAGGAAACCAATTGTTTATTTTATTGGATGGCGTTATCGGTATTTATTCAGATGACAAGTTTATTGCAAAAATAAAAGCTGGTGACGCATTCGGCGAGATGGCTGTATTGAACAAGAAACCGCGTTCTGCTACGGCCACAGCAACGACTGAAGTCCAGTTGCTGACACTGGATGAAGCATTGATTAATGATATACTGGGTAAGGAAGGCGCAGTTCGATTCCTGTTGAATATTATCCGGTTATTAAGTTACAGGCTGGAAGCGGGTAATGCCTGGATCAGTGCCGATATTGAGTCACGTCGGCAAGGTGAAGTCTGATGACAAATAGTAAATTGCCAATTATCCGGTGTTGTTCTTTCGATACACCACAAACATTTCGATAAAATCTTCGGGTTTTTTCCCCTCATATTCTCTTCGATTAAAAGCACTTACCAGATTACGATAATCTTCCTGATGCGTCTGGTCTTCTTTAAAAAGAGTATATAACGGAGCGGTATTCACGCTGCCATCGCGGTGCTTGGGGCATCCGACATCCGTGTGCAAGCTGAATCCCTTGAATTCTCCCAAGCGGCTTTCATGCAACTTAAACGGGTATAGGCGACACAGCAGGGGACGAGCAGTGTATATTTGGCACATGCGTGATTTTACATCAAAGAAGTAACAGCCATTTTGGTCGCGCTTCAATGCCATCATGTATTTTTCACCATTTACTTTTAACCAGGTCGGGTCGTTTTTAGTGACCCCGTCTACTTCATCAGGCCGGATAAACTCGAGGAATTGATACGGGTTGTTTCCAGTTTCGCGTACAATCCCGATAACATCCCAAGGAGTGGGAAAGCAAATAACATCGGTACAGCAATGGCCACAATGGTGGCATGCAAAGCGAACCTGATTCTTTCCCATATATTTACTCTACTTTCTATGATAGTTGAAATTTGATTATTTTATTTAAAGTGTTTATCTGAGAATGTTATGAGCTTAGTGGTAATTCAAAGTTGCAATTTAATCAGATTCTTACTATACTCAGCAATCAAGATAACTTTACATGAGATACGCAGGTCACCGATATTTGAACTGTAATGTGAACTCTACCATAGCAGTAGGTCGAAGTATAACCAGATAAATTAAATTAAGAAAAGGAGCTTGTTAATGAATATAGAAGCCGTGTTGGATATCATTTTGCAAATTTTAAATCTAATTGAAGCGTTAGCCCGTGTTTTCGGGTTTAGTTTAAACTTTTTTGGAAGCTGATCCCAAGATAATATAAATCATCCATTGTTATTCTTTTTATGAATCTTAAAAAGTGCAGCATGGTGTACTTAATTGCAACAGCTCCTGTCAATTGTACTCACCGGGTAACAGTAATTTTTTTTTGGACATTAAATAACCGTGTCTTCTTGCGGATTTATGGCATGAAGACACGGTTTAATTTTGTTTACAATCAATCCTATATTCAGTCTGATTGAGTATTTTAATTCATCTGTGTAGTATCATCCGGTATTATGTATTACCACAGTGTTATTCTGCTTCTTCAGAAGGCAATTCCAAATCCAATTCACCAAGGTCAATCTCAAATTCGGTTTCCTGCGAAGCAGGCGTTTCACGACCTAATCCGAGTATGGTTTCAAGCACATTTGGGTTGGTGTTGATTGCATACCTTTGCATACTGCGCTCTCTCAAATCCAAAAGGTAGTCTTGCAAAAGGGCATTTTCATACATTTTTAACATTTGCATACGAAGTTCATCAAGCTTTTCTGTCCATTGCTCCCGGTCTTCAATGGAAGGTGACACCCGTTCAACCAACTCAATGAAATAGGTATCTCCCAGGAATCCCTGCAATGGGCCAGCCATTTCACCAGGTTCACCACGGCCAACAGCCTCGTAAACTTCTGCTGTTTGCAGATATACCTGATCCTGGAATAAATACTCTTGGCGGTTAAACTCGCGTGTTTCTACTGGCACTGCTTCAAGCTCGGGAAACAGCGCCGCAATGTCATCCAGTGATTCTGCCTGTTCCTTGATTTTAGATGCATACTCTGCCGTGAGTTCCTGATATTCATCACTTCGTTCGAATCTTAGAATCGCATCTGATTCAACACGATCGCGTACTTCTTCGAAAGGTTGTACTGTACCAGGAATCACTTCGATGAGACGTGCCAGGTAAATGTTGTCTTGCCCGGCAATCACCTCAACGGAGAAATCTTCGGGATCACGACCCTGGAATGTAATTCTGAAGGTACGCGCATCATTCGCGGAAATACCTTCTATTTCAACACTCTCGTTGTTAAAAGAACCGGTCGTAAAGTAGGAAAGATTGTACGTTTCAAGCACAGAAGCAAAGTCATCTGATTCCATCAACTCATCTGCAATGGATTGGGCCATGGCCAATCGGTCTTCTCGCTCTTCATCATCGAGGTCGACGCGAAACAAGATTTGCCGGGCAAATACTTCCCGCTCACCCGTGTCTTCGTCTTCACGCTCTTCGTCAATTTTATAAATGTAATAACCAGATGGTGCTGGCACCAATTCACTTACTTCGCCTGCTGCCAAATCATAGAGTGGTCTGCGGTGGTCAGGTTCACTTACACCTTGACGCATCCATCCCATCTCGCCGCCATTTCCAGCTGAAATATCAGAGTATTCATTGGCCAGTTCGGCAAAATCATCTCCAGCTTGCGCCCGTTCCAGCACATCAAAAGCGATAGCGGGGGGATCGGGTTTTAATGAGATGGTTGAAAATTCAGCAGTTTTCTGATCAAGCGACCGGTAATTTTCGCTGTTTTCTTCATAATGGGCACGAATTGCTTCTTCATCAAGAGAGACAGGCGGTTCAACCTTAATGTAACGAATTCTCAATTTTGTTTCGTTGTCTTCAAGCGTTTCCTCGAGTTCCTTGTCCAGCACACGTGCTGCTGGCGCGGTAATGGTCTCCAGGAATAGCTCACGCATAAGCTGATTTTGCATGTCAGCATAAATGGCATTCCAGTCAAATCCTTGCTGAATCCAATAGTTCCAGGCCTCCGGATTAAAATTCCCGTTTTCATCCTGAACCATGGGCAGTTTTTTCAGATTGTTTTCCAGAATTTCACGACGAAATGTGTATCCTTTTTCTTGTTCTTTGATACTGATAAACGCACGGTCAACCAATGCCTGGAGTACCTGGTCTGCTGTGCCGTCTGCGGCCAGTTCCGCGAAAGTAGGACGCTCACCGCCCATTTGCTGGGATCTTCGTTGTGCTTCTTCGTCCAATGTGCGACGAAATTCAGAGGCATAAATTGGCATTCCACCAACTGTAGCCAGTACTTGATCCTGTTGGGGGGAGGAACTCTGACCAAAAAATGAAGGGATACCAAAGAAAAGCATGGGTATTCCGATAAACAAAATCAAAAAGAGCAAAAACCATTTTTTGTGGCGACGCATTAAATTCTGCATAGTGCAGACTACCTCCTAAGTACCAATTTTTCCAAGAGAATTAAATTGGTTGATTACTGCGACAGGGTGGGTTGTTATAACGTGTTCCAAACGCTTCATAAGTCGCTTAATGTAGCATATTCTGTCAAATTCCTGCAAACGACATCCCTCGACGGATCTTGTGCAAGAACCTGTGAGCAATCGTTATGTGTAAACCCTGTGTAAACCCTGTGAAAACATTACAATAAACTGTTTTAAAAAACGGATTTTGATCGATGTACTTCTTACCTTCGTGCTGTAACCTGCTTGTTTCCATGTGAATAGGAGTAAAAAAACGAGAATTACACCTGTCGATGTGATGGAATGTGGGGTCATCGTATCGACTATGTAATGAAGTCTTGTATATTCTGCCGAGCTTTGGGTACACTGCCCCCTATACTCCTGTGAATTGCCTTGCACGCAGGGTATGCATTTCAATCAGGTGCAGGCAACACTATTGTTATTGATTTTCCATTCCAAACATTGTCCTGGTCAACCTGCCATGATCTCATATCATGCGATTTCTTAGAGGAGATGCCGGTATTGTCCGCATCGGATAAGAGTAACAGTAATAATCCCCATGACGCATATGAAGAAGCAATGGAGTACTCGGCACCGGTAGAAGGTGATTTCGACGTACAACTCACGCTTCCATTGCCACCATCGCATCTACCTGAACCATTTACGACTATCATTAAACGGGATGGTCGTCAGGAGCCGTTCGACAAGAACAAGATTGCTGAGGCCATATTCAAAGCTGCGCACACCATTGGCGGACAGGACCGCAATCTGGCGATGAGCCTGGCTTCTGCTGTGTCCATTTACCTGACCAAACGTTTGGGAGGAAGTGCGCCGACCGTGGACCAGGTGCATGATGCCGTTGAGCGTGTGCTTATTTATATGGACCATGTGAAAACGGCGCTGGCATATGTCCGGTTCCGTGATCAACGGGCGCGTATCAGGAAATTGCGTGAAGGTGATATACAAGCCCTGATGAATGAACTTGAAGAAGCCCGACTGGGAGACAAAGACGGACGTATCCATGCGTTAGATTCGGCAGTACGTACCAGCAATGACACACTCACCATTTGGGAACGTGCCAAAATAGTGGAAGCCCTGGTTCGAGAAACAGCCCTGGAGCGTCCCATCGCGGAGTTGATTGCGCTTGAAGTTGAGCAACAACTGCAACATGCAAAAATTAAAACGTTGACGACATCGCTGGTGCGGGAGCTGGTAGATGCCCGCTTGATTGCGCATGGCCTGGAAGAGCACTGCAAACGCCACCGAAGACTGGGTGTACCCTTGTATGATTTGGAGTGCATACTTCGGGGTACGCACGAAAAGGTTCGCGGGGCTTCCCCGGATTTGACCGATCATGTATTGGCAGGCGCATTAAAAAAGGAATATGCCCTGGTACATGTATATGCACCGCATGTAGTTGATGCCCATCTCGAAGGGATGATGCATTTACATGATCTGGAGTACATAGACCGGTTGGATGCAGGCTTATTTTCAATGGAGCCTTTGTTGTTGCACGGTATGCGACTTCCAGGTATTTCCTCCATTCCTGCCGACTTCACAGCTCCACCTGCCAATGCGATGGAATGGCTTGCACAGTGGAGCAAAGCGAATGCTGCAATGCGCGGCTTCTTTATCAATGAATCAGGCTGGAAGGCATTCAATGTGGTTGGTGCACCCCTGCTGAAAGGTTGGTCAGTAACTGAAATTGAAGGATTTGCGCGCTCTTTGGTGTATGAATGTGCCTTGCAGGCATTACATGCGCAGACATATAGAAGTCAACCAGTAAGAATAGGCTTGCACTGGTATCCGGCATCGACAATACGCAACCGGAATATCGCCAGGCCAGACAACACAACAGAAACGTATGCAGACCACCAGCATGCCGCGCAGCAATTGGCCTGGGCAATACTGGAAATCTTTCGACAAGGAGGCAGCTCCGGTATCGCATTTCCCGCTCCGCATTTGGAAATTATCCTGGATGATAACCTGATAAAATCAGATGGACATGAGGTTTTCTTACATCATGCGGCGTCAGTAGCAACGCTTCGCGGCAACATTACGTTTCGTTTTGTTCGAAACAATATAATCCGCATTGAAGATCAAAATATTTCTGAACATAATTCGGTCTATTCTCGAATAACTCTGAACATGCCACGAGTTGCTTATGATGCTGGTAGTGAAGCCCGGCTGTTTGAAATACTAGATGAAAGAATTTCATTGATCGCAAATGCATTACAAGAAAAGCGTAACTTCATCGAAGGATTGTTGTCACCTGAAGGTCATGGTTGCTTGCGTTCTTTGGGACACGGTTTTCCGGAGATTCCCTGGGTAAATATAGAAAAAAGCTTTGGACTGGTAGCCCTGGAAGGATTATGGGAATGCGTAGTCACAGTTTTGGGGAAACAGTCCAAAGACATACAAGCTTGCATGGCACTGGGCGAACGCATATTAAAGTACATGGACACCACATGCAGAAATCACTCCGAACGTTTGGGGATTAATATTGCTTTGTCCTGTAATGAAGACCGAATTGTTGGGCGTCGCCTGACAGCGCTGGACCTGCGTAAATATCCACACTCTGTAGCTTCTTTGTTTGGCGATCAAACGCAATCTGAAATGCCGGACGGTACTGCCCTTGCGTATTCACCTGGCATATCAATGCGAAATGCAGCCGATGTAGATACTTTTCAACGAGTAAGCCTGGAAGGCACCTGGCATCCATACCTGGACTGGAATCCGCAGTGTGTAGTACCTTTGCCCATGAATGAAACGTCGGAACAATCGGTGGTTGATTTTTTACTAAAGGTTTTTTATACAACGACATGTCGCGCTGTCTGTTTCAGATAAACTAAGCTACTTCACCTGTACCATTGTAACCAGCAGGCTGAATTTCAGATAGGATTTGGATTTAGCCCTTTTCGTTAAAATTATATACGGCACTGAAACATGAAATACCAAGTCTGAGGCACATGATTACAGATACAATCCTGCATATTGATGACCAGAACTGGTCCTGCACGTCGGCAGGCCAGCCCAGAGGGTATATTCAACCAGAAACTTTGTCAGAACTGTGGTTTCATACCGGTACCGTGTGCAACCTGCAATGTCCATTTTGCCTTGAAGGCTCAAAACCTGCCGATAATCGATTGGGGCAGCCCTCCTTTGATGATTTGCAGCCAATAATTGATGAAGCCTTGAAGCTGGATGTGCATTGGTTTTCTTTTACCGGTGGTGAGCCCTTTGTAAACAAGGAGCTGGTGCGTATATTGAAGTATGCTTTGGAACACCGTCCGTGTCTGGTGCTCAGTAATGGCACGCTTCCACTTGCCAGGCGATTGCAGGAATTGCTGCCTTTACTCCAGAAACCAAATCCATTGCGTATTCGCATCAGTCTGGATGCACCAAACGCAGAAGCTCACGATGTCGGGCGGGGTGCCGGAAATTTTATTCTGGCTCTTGATACCCTGCGTGCCTTGCATAACGCAGGATTCGGTATTTCGGTAGCCCGGTTGATGCTCCCGGAAGAAGACAAAGATGAAGTGGACAACAGGTACCGACTGCTTTTTCAACAAAACAGATTACCAGAATCATTACCAATTGTTGCATTTCCAGACTTCCTAAATCCGGGCGAGCATCCAGAAGGAATACCGGAAATTACCCAAAACTGTATGACGACCTATCATACCGAAGCGAGTCGTGCCAGCTTCATGTGTGCCTATTCAAAAATGGTAGTCAAAAAAAACGGGAAAATGCGTGTGTACGCGTGTACCCTCGTTGATGACGATCCAGACTATGATCTTGGAGGCACGTTGACAGAAGCCATGAGATACCGCGTGATGCTTCGCCACCACCGCTGTTTCTCCTGCTTCGCGCATGGCGCCAGTTGCAGCGAACGATAAAACATACTACAAAACATGCTTTTTTATCGACACAACATTTTCCAGCAATGCGATATCTGAAGCCTTCATTTCAAAAATGTAAATGAAATTGTACTACTCTTCCAAACGATAAAACTCACGGGCGGTGGTCTGGAATAACATGCGTTCTTCGTCTTCACTACAACCCGATATGACCTCTCTGAGTGCTTCCACCCAGCGGCGGTATTCTGTCGCAAGCAGCATGACCGGCCAGTCGCTGCCAAAGGCAGTTCGATTGAATCCGAAACATTCCAACACATGAGTTATCGGGAATCGGATGTCTTCAACAGTCCAGTTCTGGTGGTCTGCGGCTGTGGCCACCCCAGATATTTTGCAATAAACATTGGGTAATTCGGCGATAGCCTTAATGTCTTCCTGCCAGGGATCGTAATTCTGGTTTCGAATATCGGGTGGCGCCAGGTGACATATAATGAATTTGATATTCGGGCATTGTCTGGCCAGTTCCCGGGCTGCGGGTAGTTGGCGACGATTGATGCCGAAGTCAAAGCTGAAATTCACCTGCTCCAGTGACTGGATGCCTTGTATAAACTCGGGGCGCAGGCAATATTCAATATCTGCCTCCTGCTGCAACAGACGACGAATACCACGCATCAGTGGATTCTGTGCCAGATATTCTAATGTGGGATTCACATGCCTGCCCAACTCCAGGGGTGCTGTCGCTACGATGCCTTGGATACGTGGGTCTTTCTCGGACAATGCGGTCACATAGTCCACTTCTGCAACAGCCTGACCCGGCAGGCATTCTGCCTGCACAAAAACAATCTGGCCAACAGGTATACCTTCGGTGGCCTGTGCGTATTCTTCGGTCTGATAATCCTGATTTAGGATTTCATTGCCTCGAATCCAGTGGTAATGCAAATGGTTTTTATCCCAGAAATGTACATGGGTGTCCACGATGGGGTAGTCAAACATGGGTGTATCGTTCCTCTCCTGCATGGGTGTCGTCGCTGCAGTGGTTGGATGATTACCACTCAGGATGGTTGCGGCTGCGCTTGTCAAGATACTGTTTTTTAAGAAAGTCCGACGTTTCATAGACTCTTTCCAACTTGTTGTCTTGCGATTGTGAAGCCATCGATTCACTGGCATTCTAACGTTTTAGTTATAAGTTTACAACAGGTATGCTTGTTTGCCAATCAGATCAACTTTTGAACAATTGAATGAATGGGCCTATATTGCTGAAGAAGAGCAACAGTCCCATGGCAAGAACGATGCTCATGGTAATTTTCTGGAACAATTGTTCGGGTACCCGACTGGCATAGCGAATTCCAATGTAGGTACCCATCAGCATGGCTGGAATGAAGACTATGAGTTGCCCGGCCAGTGACCAGGTAATCTGGCCGATTATGGTAAAAAGCACGATGGCGTATAGGTTGATTACCAGGAAATAGGTGACGACATTAGCACGAAATACGTTTTTCAGAGTGTCCTGGTTGGTTAGGAACAATACGACAGGTGGGCCGCCCATTGAAGTACTGCCACCGAAGAAACCGCTCAGCATACCAACGGGTATGAGTACCTTGGGGCGGTCTCCCTGGCGTAAGGGCTTTTTCCACCCTTTTAACATGGCCAGGGAAAATAGGGTAACAAAGATACCGACAAAAACCTTGATTATAGCGCTGTCAAGATGCAGCAAAGCTATCATGCCGAGCGGTATACCGACGAGTCCACCCAATGCCAATGGTCCTACCATGCGAAGTCGCACATGCTTTCTGGCATCCCAGGCGACCACCACGGTATTGAGCGTACTCAGCAAAACGACGGTTGGGACAACAAGTGTGGGGGGGAGGATGAACATCAACGATGGTGCTGCTATGAGTGCTAATCCGAAACCTGTACATCCTTGTGCCAATCCTGCCGCGGCTGCGACAAAGGCACCCACAACCAATTCCATTGCACCCATGTGATAAAAATTCCCCTCAACGTATATCTGAAGCTTTAATATCCTCGTTTCAAATCAACGAGGCTTTCCAGTGGTCGACCCGCAAGGTAATGTCCCAGATTCCGGAGAAACAAGTCAAACGCAACATCACCATTATACGGATTTAACCCGGACTTGTGCGGTGTAATGATACAATTTTTTGCACTCCAGAGGGGATGATTGTCTGGCAAGGGTTCGGGATCGGTTACATCCAGGGCTGCTCCGGCAATAACTTCTTGTTCCAACGCTGCTATGAGTGCTTCAGAATCCACGGTGGTACCACGTCCCACATTTATAAATAATGCTGTTGGCCGCATGGCTGCAAATGCCGCACCGTTCATCATCTGGTAGGTGGCAGGGGTATTGGGGAGTGTGGATACAACAACGTCACATTCTCCCAGAAAGGTGTGCAGTGCTTCAGATGCGTAAACATTTTTGTACAGACTTTCAGCCTGACCGGATGTATTCAGGCCAATGACCGGTGATCCCAATGCGTGTGCCACCTCGGCAATGCGGTTGCCAATGCTGCCGGTACCCATCACCCCGATGACCATATCTTTTACCAGCGGCATCATCGGAGGTTCGTGAGTCCAGGTTTTTTGCTGTTGTCCCGCAAAGGCCTGTGGTAATCCACGAAAGAATCCCAATATCAACGCGAACACATGCTCGGTCATACTCTGGCTGCACATGCCCCGACAATTTGCAACCTGTACCTGACTTGCAACAAGCTCTGGGTAGCACATGTTTTCTACGCCATGCCAACTCAACTGGATGTATTCCAGTGATTTCGCAAGTGCAAATTCTTCCGGTTTAACCCTGCCATAAGCGATGTGGGCTTCCTTGATTTCCTCTGGCACCAGTTCTCTCGCTTGTGCGCAATCAACAATATGCAGCGAAGGGTAGACGTTTTTTAATTGTTTTTGCTGGTTTGTGTTTGCGGGTGTTATCAATACCAGTTTTTTGGGTGTAGCGGTCATTGATGCGCGTATCCGATACTTATCGTATGTTTTTGTTTGTTATTGCTAAAAAGTAAATCACGGCAGGAAATCCATCTGTACCGCCTGCCGCAATGTGTTCATATATCTGTATTGTTGTTTTTTTATGGTTTTTTAAACCACTGGGAACAACGCATCTTGTTCTTCGGCCAGTGCAGCCACTTTAATGCGTTCTTCCTCTGTCAGTTCAGTTGATTCCTGGGCGATATCCAGCGCCATGAAATACAGGTCGCTGATTCCAGGGGGTATTGCTGCTGTAACCGATTGGCTCAAAGTCCATCGCACCCCCAGCGCTGCCTGTTCACGGTCGGCGATCGGCTCATACCAAGCTTTCCGATATTGATCCCGGCGCGGATCTTCCGGTTGCCACTTTTGCATGGCCATTGCCTTCAGGGCAAGACGAGCCACTCCCTTCGATTGCGCGATCTCCATGATCTCTGGCCCCCACCCGTTTTTATAATGTGACGCGAAGTTTACCGGAAACAGCACGGAATCAAAGTCATACAGTTCAAAAGCACGCTTAGCCGCTGCAATGGAGTGTACCGAAAAACCGACAAAACGAATTTGCCCGGCTTTTTTGCGTTCTTCAATAAATTCCATGGCACCACCTTTACTGAATACGGCTTCAACATCCTTCTCGACATCGGTCAGTGCATGCAATTGGTACAGATCAATATGGTCGGTGCGGAGACGCTCCAGAGACTGTTCGAAAAGTTGTTCTGTTGCCTCACGGCCACGTTCCTGTGTCTTCGTTGCCAGGAAGATTTGATCCCGATAAGGCTCAATTGCTGGCCCCATGAGTCCTTCTGATTCGCCATATCCGGGGGCAGTGTCAAAGTAATTTACACCACGCTCAATGCTCTCAGCCACAAAGCGGCTTATCTCTTCGGGGGTATGCCCATTTACGACAATGCCGCCAAAGCCAATGACCGACAAGTCAATGCCTGTGTTGCCATAGGCACGTTTAGGCAAAACACCGGGTTTGGTTTTCAATGCATTGTCTTGCTTTTCTTCTGCGTGCAAGCCGCCACCTGCAATAGCAGCCCCGGCAACGACACTGGATTTAATAAAATCTCTGCGTTTCATTTTCTGGCCTCCTGTTATATTATAAATTTTTAACAAATAATTGTTCTGTATTAAATCGAACCATCATGTACCCGCTTCACAACAAACACATAATATCAGGAACAGTTGTTTTATCAATTTTATTTTTGCGAGTGATAGATTATGCAACTTGATGAAGTAACTTATTCAATTCCTCTTGAATTGTTGATGCGGCACCCACTGACAGATAGCTTGATCGGGCACGCCAAGTCTCATAACCTCCCAGTGCGTGTTGTTCCTTGGTGGGCAAATAACCATGATACCCATTGGCCAGGCCGACTGGCATCAGGTAAGTTGATGTCTGTTCAGCTTTTAACGCCAACCCAATTTCAACAAACACTTCGCAAGGTGTTGAAGCGACAGTCATCTCCCCTACACGCATAACTTGAAGCTTCAGCGATACTTTTTCGGGATAATCCTGCAATAAAATGGTTTCCCGGGCGTATATTTCGCTGAGAGTTTGCGGCGCCTGCCCTTCGGCAGACTCCAGAATATTATTTGCAGCAACGACATCTTCAGTATCTGGCAAGCGAGTGCCCAGCATAATTTCTGTTGATACAGCCTGTAATGAAACGTAGTCCTGAAAAATCAACTGCCCATACACTTGATAGACTTCTTGTGCTACTCTCTGTGCCACAAGCTGCATTTGCTCATAAGGTTCACGTGCTGGCGCCGGTGCGGTAAAATCAATATTGTTGATATCACCACTCGCGCCATTGCTCAGCATGGCAAGTACTGGTTTTCCTCCATTATTTTTACCAAGCATATCTTCGATTATGTTTGTAAAGCATCCGAAATAATCGGCTGAAATTGCACCACCTTCTACACCTCCCACGTAATGCAAAGCATAATTGGCAAACACGGCCAAAGCGGTTCCATCCTGGCGTTGTAACGCGATAAAGGGTATTTCTGGATCGGTAGAGCCTGCTGGTTGAATCAAGTGTTCACTCTGACGTGGTGGATTCATGCGGACTTTGTCTGTTGATTCACCCCAGGGGTTTGGCGCAATCCCATCGGGGTGCATATGCCATCGCCTGTTGAACACTTCATCTGGTAAATGTCCCGCGCCAAAAGCGATCCGCGCTGGTTCTCGCGTAGCATAGGCAGTTTGAGCGCAATCAACTATGCTCCTTATAAGCAACTCCTGATACAGCGGATCAGGTTTGTTCAGAAATACCGGCGTTGCGCAAGGCGCACTGTGCGTGTGTGTCGCTGCAATCAGGACACAGTCCGGCTTGATTTGGATTGATTCCCTGATTAGTTCCTTAGCTTTATAACAGATACTATCTGGCAGCATACAACTGTCGACCATCAGCATAACCATTTGTTCCTGGTCATTCTCCAAAAAGAGACAACGTACATACAACGGGTCATGGACATGTGTAACAATTTGATGCTGCATGCTTCCGGCAATATCAATACCTGGTTCCGGTGTGATGTCTTTCTTGGCTATACCCGCCTGCAACAGGTCTGAGTATGAATTGCCTGTTGCGGTTGACAGCAAAGTTGAGTGCGCTGCTATTGCTCCGCAATACCCCAGAAAAGTACGCCGTGAAATTCCATTGATAAATGGCATTGGTCTGTGTCCTTAAACACACCTGTGTATGGTTTGCATGGAGGTTATATCACAATCGAAAAAATCCATATCTGGCCCGGGTATCTCTGATAACACCCGGGACAGGTGTATATTTACTCCATGAATAACTACCATGAAAACTTGTGTGGGCCGAAGTCTGCGTTGTAATAAGGTACTGTAGCACGCCCAGGCTCAGCGATTTCATCCAAGCGTTTGTGGTCTGCCTCGCTCATCTTGACGTCCAGTGCGCCTATGTTGTCATTATATTGTTCGAATGTTCCCGGACCAATGATTGGACTGGTCACGCCTGGTTTGTCCATGCACCAGGCAATGGCCAATTGGGAAGTGGTACATCCCTTTTCTTTTGCCAATGCTTCAAGTGCTTCCAGGACATCAAATGACTTGTCTGTGAAATGGCCATCTCCCGATTTTTCCCAGCGTGAGCCTTCAGGCCGTGGCTCACCACGTTTGTACTTCCCGGTAAGGAAGCCCCCCGCGAGGGGCGACCAGGGAAGAAGGCCAATGCCGTAGGTCTGTGCCATGGGAACCAGCTCACGTTCCACGCGTCGGTCCAGTAAATGATAGGGAGGTTGTTCCGTCACGAAGCGGTTCAAACCCAGCTCTTTACTTACCCACAACGATTCCATTATCTGCCAGGCAGCGAAGGTACTCGTGCCTATAGAGCGCACCTTGCCCGCACGCACCAGATCATCCAGCGCACGTAAGGTCTCGTCTATGGGTACCTCCGAAGCCGGACGATGAATCTGATACAGATCAATGTAGTCTGTTTGCAGGCGCTTCAACGAGAGATTGCACTGCTCGATTACATGCCTTCGGTGATTCCCCTGGGCATTTGGATCATCATCGTCCATGCGGCCATGTACTTTTGTGGCGAGTACAATCTTGTCACGCTTACCATTGCGCTTCAATGCCTCACCAACGACTTCTTCACTTTTGCCACGACTATACACGTTCGCCGTGTCCAGAAAATTGATTCCGCGGTCTATCGCATCATCGATAATGCGATAACTGTCTTCTGCACTCGTTTTAGCACCAAAATACATGCACCCGAGACATAGGGGGCTCACTTTCGTTCCAGTTCTTCCCAACGTACGGTATTCCATGACAGCTTCCTCCGATTATTGTTTGACAGTGTTCCATTGCTCTATGTAAATAAGATTGTTTCTGCAATCAATTTCACTGCTTGAAACGCTTTGTTATTTACAACACCTTTTGACAACGTCAATATTGCCCGGCTTCCCTTTTAAAATAAATCCATAAACGTTTTAATATATATTGATGCTTTGTGTCAAGTTTTCGAATTTTATTATGTGGTAAATGTTTCTAAAAAAAATGTACTTGTGCCTAATATGCACGATTGAAATGCTGTTACGGTTGAGTAGAATTTGCTTGTGAGAAATGTTTTTTTGCCCGACATTTTATTTCATCATTGTCCTGTGATGATGCTATTTATAAAAAACACATGCAATACATGGATGAGATAGAAAGGCATGTGCCTGGCTTTATGAAAAAATTTTTTGTGTTGTTGAAATCTGGTACAGCAACCGTTATGCTTAATGATGATATGTATTTAATTTTAAATTCATTGCGGTGAATGGTTAATGGGGAATTGTGTGTAGTTCTGGGTTTGCAGTATTTTTCAATTGTGTTACCAGAAATGCTTTGTCAATCCGTATGAATTTCGCTTGTATTCCTGTAGTAATTCTGATAAGGAAACTTAGAAAATGTCCCAAATATTTATGTTTATTGGTATTGCTGTCATCATGTTTATTTCTTCCTTAACGAATATCCAGGCAGAAGAAATGGAAGCAGAACCGCAGCTTGATCTTTTCGAGAAATTGGACGCAGCTCTTCCAGGTCGCCTGCTGGTGCCTGAACAATATGATGCAGGTAAATCCTATCCACTCGTCGTTTTCTTTCACGGAGCGGGCGAGCGGGGCGATGACAATGAAAAACAACTTAAACATGTAGTAGGAATCTTTACGCAGCCATCGGTACGTGATAATTTCCCGTGTTTCGTTTTGGCTCTCCAGTGTCCTGAAGAGCAACTTTGGGTGAAAACCGACTGGTCAGCCCAATCGCATACTCAACCATCCGAGCCATCAGAGTCCATGGCGGCAGTGTTGAAAACCATCGCTGATTTAGACCGGCAATATTCTATTGACCGTGAGCGTATTTATGCCATCGGTTTGTCCATGGGCGGATATGCCACCTGGGACATCATTGCCCGCTACCCCAACCTTTTTGCAGCAGCTGTGCCCATCTGTGGTGGTGGCGATACAGCCACAGCCACACGTATCACTGATATGCCTCTCTGGATATTCCATGGAGATGCGGATCCGCTTGTTCCCGTCAGTCGTTCCCGTGATATGGTACAGGCAATTGAAGAAGCAGGTGGGAATCCACGCTATACTGAGTATAAAGGTGTGGGCCATGATTCCTTTACTCCGGCTTCGAGGGAACCTGAACTCATTCCCTGGCTCTTTGAACAACGCAATACGGCACCTGAGATGCCACTCACGTCCTGCCAGGTGGGGTCTGGAGACAGGATTGTCTTTCTAGGCGATTCCATAACCCAGCAAGGCGTAACTCCCCAAGGGTACGTAACCAAAGTTCGTCAGGTGCTTGATTCAGGGAGATTTGGTGAGAATATTGAGGTGATTGGCGCTGGCATCAGCGGGAACCGGGTGCCTGATCTGCTTGAACGCCTCCAGAGAGATGTATTGGACCACAATCCAACCTTGGTTGTAGTATATATCGGTATAAACGACGTGTGGCATTGGGATGCGGGTCGTGGAACATCAGCCGATGACTTCCGTACCGGTCTTCACACTCTGGTTCAGCAATTGCGCGAAAAAAATACCAGAGTATTGCTATGCACGCCTACCGTTATCGGTGAAAAAACGCAAGATCAAAACCCTCACGATGCCATGCTCAATGCTTATGCCGATATCACCCGTGCAGTTGCACGCGAAGAAAAGGTTGATCTGCTTGATCTGAGGCACTACTTTCTCGCCTGGTTGGAAACCGAAAATGCCGATCAACTGGAGCAAGGTGTTTTGACAAGTGACGGAGTGCACTTGAACGACCATGGCAATCTATTATTGGGGTATCTCATGGTACGGGCCATCAACCCTGCGCCATTGCCCGCGTATGCTGATTTATCCGGACAAATTGGATGGAATGACCTGAAAAGACAATTGGCGGAGTGATTTACAACAGGATACTTATAATTTGGCATGTCTCAGTAAAAGCTTATGATTGTTCCACATTCTGCATTCGAAGGGAATCATAGGCTCTATGCCTAAAGATAAATGGCAGGGTATAGAAGATTTACCCTGCCAAAATCTTTGCAAACACAAGTATCTATTATATATTCAAAATTGAATTACTTCAGAGCCCACTCACGGTCTTCAGGTTCTACCACTTTCTTCTGGTTTTTAATATAATGCATAAGATCATCGGTGGGGGGATGGTCTTTGATAGGTACTGCTTCATCAGTACCAAAGAAGTTGGCGTAGTCTCCGTGAAACCCGTCACATATGTTTCTTGCTGCGCATTGTTGGCAGCCTTCATGAAATTGATAATTTAAATCTATGTGGGCACGTAAAATTGCTTCACGCCGCCAGATGAACCGATTTCCGCGTAACAGCTGCTCTACGGCACCAACACACCTTTGAAAGGCAAAAAACAGCTTACCTTTGATAGAATTGTTGTACCAGTCCCGTAATTCCTGTGAATTGTTTTTGTAAATGCGCCGTGCACCTCTGCCCAAACGGAAGTTTGGTGATACATCACCATCTTTCATGCGCTGCGTTTGCATACCGGTCCATAACCAACTCTGATAATCCCACTCATGATGATCATAGGAGAGTTGCTGGAAATTATAAAAATTTTTACGATGGCGTGGTTCGGCAATGCAGATAGGCATATACCGGACATTGGTTTCAATATTATGCTCTTCGAGCATATCAATTGCATGGGTAAGATACGGTTTGATTTCATTGTACATGGCAACATTATCATGGGTGCGAATGCCGGTTTCCTGGTCTTCAAACGGATTGAAGGCGATGTAATTCACACCACTGGCACCATAATGAATTGCTTTTTCAGCTATCTTTGGTAGAATTGGGACTACAGGTTTTGACATGGTGCAGTTAAATCGGAAAGGTACATCACACTCTACCATGCGTTCAATTGCTTTAATAATTTTTTCGTATGCGCCTTTCCTGCATACCACTTCATCATGGATTGCACCGATACCATGCAAGCTTACAAGAAAATCACGGACGCCTGCTTCTTTGAACTGCTCCATTACTCCTGGTTTTGATAAGTGCAAGCCATTGGTTATGAGTGTTGGATACAGCCCAATTTCCCGGCAATATGATATCAGCTCAAGGATTCCTGGGAAAATCGTTGGTTCTCCCCCTTGAATGTCAATACTGGTACAATTATAGTAATATCGGAGTGAATGGCATATTTTTTTGGCTTTATCCAGCGTCATGAAGTCATGCTCAGGATGCTTGGCATCTGCAATTCGATTCAGGAAATAACAAAAGTAGCAACGTAGATTACAGGTTTGTCCCAACCACATTACAGCACGTTTGCTTAAAGTTCTTTTATTTGTATACTCGAGTTCACGCGGAGTAACAGCAGGAAAAGTGGGCTCTAAATCTTCTATTGCTGGAATTTCTATGGCGACTTTGGTTGTAGTCATTTATTAACTCCCATGGAAGGTGGAACGTGCTAAATCATTACTAGTTTTATTGATACATACTATAACACAGTATCAAGAAAAAGCCAAAGTTTCTAAACAGCCAGGAAGTGTTTGCAGTTTATGTTTAGTGTAAGTATTGTGTAAAAAGCTCAGCTTTATCTTTATCGGAGGTTTTACCCTTGATTTGTGGGGTTTGGTGCGCTACAATTAACTAAATAATAATCATAGACCTTCAGGGCAGGGTGAGATTCCCGACCGGCGGTGAAAGCCCGCGAGCGTTAACTAACGCAGACCCGTGTGTAATTCCGGGGCCGACGGTAAAGTCCGGATGGGAGAAGGTAGCCAATCAGGCCATACGATTAGGGCAAGAGATGCTATAAGTTCATTTCTGCGCTTGTATCTATGGATTTCCTGTGGTTTTGTGCATGTGAATATGTAAATGTTGTTGTTTGCTTAATCAACAACAGGATCGTTGGCATGTGCAAATTGGCATTCATAAACCCTGAAGATCTGTATTCTGATCAGCAGGTTTTTTTTATGTCTCAAGATATACGCTATATGTCACATGCTTTGGCGTTGGCAGCCAGAGCCAAAGGGCGCACCCAACCGAATCCGATGGTTGGCTGTGTGATTGTGCGGGACGGGGTGATTCTTGGTGAAGGTTACCATAAGCGTGCTGGCTTGCCGCATGCTGAAGTTGAGGCACTGGAAGCAACGGGGATGTCCACATTAGATGGAGCGACCCTGTATGTCAATCTGGAGCCGTGCAGCCACCAAGGGCGTACACCACCTTGTGTTGATTTGTTGTGCAAATCAAAACCTTCCAGAATAGTTATTGCTATCGAAGACCCGAATCCATTGATCAAAGGCCAGGGGATCGTTCGCCTGCGAGATGCAGGCATTGAAGTTGAAGTGGGGGTGATGGAGCGGGAAGCCCGGCTCTTAAACGAAGTTTTTATAAAGTATATTACTACCGGTATGCCGTTTGTTACTGCCAAATGCGCAATGACACTTGATGGTAAAATTGCCACTCATACAGGACATTCCAGATGGGTTACTGGAGAAGATGCCCGGCACAAAGTGCATGAAATGCGTAATATGGTTGACGGTATCATGGTAGGCAGTCGGACAATCATGTTGGATGACTCCAGTTTGACTACACGTCTTGATTACCCGGACAAACGTGATCCAATCCGGATTGTCCTGGATGGAGAAGCGTATCTTGACCGGAATCGACGCGTGTTTCATCTCTTGAGTAATGCACCTACTTGGGTTGCTGTAACAGAAGACCGGGGATATGATTTTGCAGATGATGTCCTCTTTTTGCCAGAGGGCCCAGGCGGTGTTGATATGAAAGCGCTGATGCTGGAATTGGGGCGGCGTGAAATATCGTCCCTGTTGATTGAAGGAGGCGGCACTACGCTTGCCTCTGCATTTGAATCAGAAATCGTGGACAAAGTTTGTTTTTTCATAGCCCCTAAAATCATCGGTGGTAGAGATGCTGTAACCGCAGTCGAAGGTGAAGGCGTTGCTGTAATGGACGATGCCATCCAGTTAACAGACTTACGCGTTGACCGGGTAGGCGAAGACATACTGGTAGAGGGCTATGTTGTGAAAGAATCACCAATTTTATAACTGGCCAGCACACTTAATGAATTATAAAGTAATTTTCTGTGCAATTTGATGTGCATCAATTTTTCTTAAATAAAAGAGGCAGTACATGTTTACGGGTATTATTGAAGAAGTCGGAGCCATTTCCAAAATTAATGGTCCACAAGTCAGCATTCTAGCTAAGAAAGTACTGGAAGATGTTGCTTTAGGTGACAGCATTGCTATAGATGGGGCCTGTCTCACAGTTACAGACTTTTCGGAAACGAGTTTCAGTGTACAAGTATCCCCCGAAACTTTCGCTCGTACCACATTGGGTCGCCTCAAACCCGGTCATGCCGTTAATCTTGAACGGGCAATGCATGCCAATGGACGATTTGGTGGGCATTTTGTACAAGGTCATGTTGATGGTGTAGGGATGGTGGAAAAAGTTGAAGAACAGGGCGAATTTGCGCTCTGGCACTTCCGGGCTCCGGACGAAGTAGCTCGCTACCTGATTCCAAAAGGGTCGGTCACGATAGATGGTATCAGTTTAACCGTGGTGAGTCCGGAAGGAGACCGGTTTTATGTGGCGGTAATACCCGCTACACTGGCTAAAACAACATTGGTCAATAAACGCAATGGTGCGTTGGTAAATATGGAAGCTGATGTGATCGGCAAACATATTTTACATTATATGAATACCGCAGGTAATGCCGGAATGACTCAGGACTTTCTGGCGCGACATGGTTTTGCATAGGACACATAGTAGTATGTTAAGTAAAATAAACGAAATTCTCGAAGATATTCGCCAGGGTAAAATGATCATCCTGGTTGACGATGAAGACCGTGAAAATGAAGGTGACTTGGTTATTGCGGCTGAGTTGGTGAAGGCAGACGATATTAACTTCATGGCTAAGCATGGCCGTGGATTAATATGCCAGACTTTTTTATCAGATGATATAAAGCGGCTGGATTTGCCCCCAATGACGACCAATAATACATCGCCTTTTAACACGGCATTTCACATCTCATTCGAAGCTGCTACCGGGATCACTACCGGTATAAGTGCGCATGACAGAGCCCGTTCTGTGCAGGTTGCTGCAAATCCAGATTCCGGGCCTACTGACTTGGTTCGCCCCGGACATATGTTCCCATTGTGCGCCAAAGAAGGCGGCGTGTTGGTTCGTGTAGGACAGACTGAAGGTTCCATTGATTTGATGCGTCTGGCTGGATTGAGTCCGACTGCGGTCCTCTGTGAAGTCATGAATGAAGATGGTACCATGGCGCGTATGCCAGACTTGGAGCGGTTTGCTGCAGAACATGACTTGAAAATATGTACCATTCAAGACATCATCCGATACCGTAGGCGAACTGAGAAATTGGTATGGCGTGAAGCCGAAACTAAATTGCCTACAGAGCATGGTGATTTTCGATTGGTGGTGTATCGTAACGCAATAGATGATTTCGAGCACTTGGCACTTGTCATGGGAGATGTCGCGCACAGTGATGATGTATTGGTGCGGGTTCATTCCGAATGTTTAACCGGTGATGTCTTTCATTCTCTGCGATGTGATTGTGGTGCGCAACTACACAAGGCAGTTCAAATCATCGCTGAATCGGGCTGTGGGGTATTGGTATATATGCGACAGGAAGGTCGTGGTATTGGTCTGATAAATAAAATCAAGGCTTACAAGCTTCAAGACGAAGGTATGGACACTGTAGAAGCCAATGTTCATCTTGGATTTGATCCAGACCCGAGAGAATATGGTATTGGCGCACAAATCCTCAATGATTTGGGTGTTAAGCGGATGCGCCTTATTACCAATAATCCTGTTAAAAGAGTAGGCATTGAGGGGTATGGTTTGATTGTTGTCGACCGGGTATCACTCGAAGTGCCTCCAAATGATGTTAACCGGGATTATCTGAAGACAAAGAAAGAAAAAATGGGGCATCTGCTGGGGTAGTTCCCTACAAGATCGATACTGAATTGATAAAGCAAATAATTTTTGGAGATTTACGTCATGCCGGTTGTTATTGAAGGTGGTTTTACAATTAAAGATAAAAAGTTCGGTTTGGTGGTAAGCCGGTTTAATTCTTTCATTACCGAAAAACTGGTAAGTGGTGCAGTTGATGCTTTGATTCGACATGGTGTTCGAGACGAAGATATTTGTCTTGCCTGGACTCCTGGTGCTTTTGAAATACCGGTTGTGGCGAAGAAGATGGCAGAGTCCGGCAAATATGATGCTGTCATTGCATTGGGTTGTGTCATTCGTGGTGGAACACCTCATTTCGACTACGTGGCAGGTGAAGCGGCCAAAGGGATTGGCATGACTGCATTACAAACATCAATTCCCGTATTGTTTGGCGTATTGACAACCGATACCATCGAACAAGCTATAGAACGTGCCGGGACAAAAGCAGGCAACAAAGGTGCTGATGCTGCTATGGCGGCCATTGAGATGATCAATTTGATGGAGCAACTATAATCGTGGTTTACCCGCAAATACGAAGAAAAGCCCGGGAATGTGTTTTGCAACTGCTTTTTTCATGGGAATTTGCGGATGGAGAACCAGAAGGTGTGCTCGAGGCATTTTGGAAGTTAACGCCTGCCAAACAAAGTGTTCGTGATTATGCCGAAAAAATTGTTCATGTGTTTACTGTAAATCGTCATGATATTGACAAGGATATCGAAGCTGCACTGGATAACTGGTCTCCGGAACGCGTGGGTTGTGTTGAACGTGCCGCATTGCGTATGGCTTATACTGAAATGAAATATTTATCAGATGTGCCGCCAACGGTTGCGATTAATGAAGCTATTGAAGTTACAAAACGTTTTGGCTCAGATGATTCACCTCGATTTGTCAATGGTGTGCTTGACAGACTCAGAAAAAATGTGGAAACGCCACATGGCGACGTAACACATTGATATATTTCATGAGATTTACCAGACCAAGTAGTATGCGAAGTTATGAGTGAACACCCCTACGCGGATTTGCATATTCACACCAACCATTCTGATGGCCAGGACACTCCTGAGATAGTGGTAAAACGAGCGAGTGAATTGGGTGTTGCAGCATTGTCCATAACCGACCATGATCAAATCAGTGCAAATCCTATAGCCGAGAGTGCAGCGGCAAATACAGGCATTCAATATTTACATGGGACAGAAATTACTGCACGTCATGAATATTTAAACGTGGATGTGCTTGGGTATGGCTTTGATTCGACTAATCTCGATTTGCAAAACGGCCTAGCAGCAATGCAAGAGGCACGCCGAAAGCGTATGGAAGAAATGTTGTTCCGGCTTGATCAAGCATGTGGCATCAAAATTCCGTATGAATCGCTTACCAGTCAAGACCATGATAAAGTAAGCTTGGGACGTATGCACCTCGCATTGGAACTCAAGAAGCTGGGTATAACCCGTAGAACCCAGGAAGGTTTCGATCGTTTTTTAAAAGCAGGCAGGCCAGCTTATGTACCGGCTGCCGCTATGTCTGTGACAGATGCTATCACTCTGGTTCAATCGGCTGGTGGGCTGGCATTTCTGGCGCACCCAGGTCTGATGAAGCATGTGCGTAAATCATTGAATACGCTACTGGAATATCCTTTCGACGGTTTGGAAGTTTTCCACATCAGCCATTCTCCTGGTCACACTGACGCATTCCTGCAAATTGCTCTCGAACGCAAACTGCTGGTTTGCGGTGGAAGTGATTGTCACGGTGCCATCCGTGACCATGCCAACATGGGTAAAATACGATTGCCCTTTCATCATTATGAAGCAATTTGTGAAGCATTACATCGTTGAACCCACGTGTGTGTATTTTGTTTATAAGATTCTGGTACAAATACACATAAATTGAAGTCAGTCCATGGGCGTTACTTGTGCCTGGGGAAGGTCATACCGTAATGTAACCATCCCTTCACGCGAAATGCCGGCGCGATCAAGATGAAGCTCCCGAATGCTTTTCATGCTTCGAATCAGCGGAATACTGTTGTTGCTTAGTTGTGCTTGTTGGATAAACAGCTTTCGCATTCGTGGAAAATTCTCAAATACGGCAAATCCCTGGTCTGTCATATTAATATTGTACATCTGCACTTCTTCCAAATTGCTTAATGGTGAAAGCCGCAACATACCAGTGTCTGTAATTGAGGTATAGAGTAGATTTAATCCCTGTAGCCCGGTTAATCGACGTACAAATTCCATCCCGGCATCATTAACCCTGCTACCCACCAGGCCAATGCTGTGGAGACTGTCAGGTTCCAAGTCAGCCAAAAACGATAAGTCACCACCTGCAGTTTCATCTATTTCCAGCTTTGCTTCTCTGCCTGCTGTAATGTGGACATTACCTTGAGCAGCAGCAAATTCCTGCCAGGAACCAGCACTGGTAATAGACCAGGGGCGTACCATAATCCTGCCAACCCTTCGATTGGCCGGTAATCGGAGTGTTCTCGCATCGGGGGGTGTTCGGGCTTCCGCTTCTGCTATAGCCTCCGGTGGTCGGGTGTCCAGTCGTGTGTTGGGAAGTACTTCCTGGATACGTGCGATTTCATAGGATGGGGTGGCTGCATCTATGATGAGTTCCTCCAATCCAATGAGATGCCTGAGACTCTGTAAATTTTGTTCACTGGCTTCAAATTGCGGTAACCAGATTGAATGTAGATCATCAGGCTTTAAAGCCCGTAGTGAAATTAAGTCGTTAGCAGCTTCTTCGTTCATCCGCAGATGAAATTGCAGCCGTTCACTTACTGTCATAACATTTTGCGCGACATCAGAGAATGGTATCCACTCCGCTTCATTGCCCAGTGAAATATCACGGGCATATAACGTGCCTAATGAATATTCTGAAGGAAAATGCAATTGTTTTCGCGGCGTTATCTGCTGTGTTGTTTCTCTGCCAAGCATGGTCATGATGTATATTCCACCGCCGGAAAGCGTCAGAACTAAAATGACAGCCAGCATAAGTGTAGCTCTCGAAGCGACAGGGCGTTTCTCCCGTGCTCTGCGCAGCATGTATTCAGTTTGCGATAAGGTGCGGTCTCTTTCATCTAGTGAATGTTGTAATGATTCAAGTTCCTTCCGAGCCTGTTCCAGAGTTGCTGCTTTACGTGCTTCTTCATCCCGTAGCTTATCCAACTCAATTTCCAACGATTCTTGCGATGTAGAAGCAGTTGCTGTTCTGTTACGCAGGGCATTCAATTCATTTTCCAACGCAGATATTCGCGTTTTGTCTTGCTCGTTCTCCTCTTCGGCTCGTGATGCGGCAACTTCTTGTTCTTTTAAGTGCTTCCGGAGTTCGTCCAACTCTTTTCTTGCGTCTTCCAGCGCGGCAGATTTTTTCGATTCATTTTTTCGTAATGATTCAAGTTCTTCTTCAAGTCGTTTTTCAGACTCTTGGGTTTCCCGTGCCTTATACTGAAGATTTACCAATTCATTCTGTAAATCATTAACCAGGTTTTCATGTTCGGCACTGCTCTGTGCGGCTTCTTCCATCGCGTTTTCACGTTGATTCAATGCATTACGCAGGACTTCCAACTCTTTTTGTGCTTCGTTCAATGCATCGCTTTTTGCCTGTTCGTTGTTGCGAAGTTGTTCTACTTCTTGACTTAACCTGGCTTCAGATTCTGTTGCTTTTCCAGCGTTTTCACGAAGCGTATTCAACTCAATATGCAAAGCGTTTAGTTCGGATTCCCGAGCTTCATTCATATCAGAAGCAGATGTATAGGCTACTTTTTGATCGGTGAGTTGTTTCCGAAGTGTTTCCAATTCTTGTCGGGCGGCTTCTAGTGCATTGGATTTGTCAGACTCATTTTTGCGAAGCTGCTCGAGTTCCTGTTCAATCTGTTTTTCTGAATCCGCGTACTCGTTCGCTTTTTGGCTTAAAGAGACCAGCTCGATCTGCAATGCTTCTAAAGCTTCCGCACTCATAGATGATTGTGCTTCTGCATTCGCAATCTGTGCCTGCCGTTCTTCTAATTCTTTTTGCAGGCGTTCCATTTCTGCACGTGTTGTGTCCAGAGTGCGGGTTTTTGCGGACTCATTCGCACGCAATTGCTCCAATTCCTGTGATAATTGCGCTTCAGAATTTGTTTTTAGTTCAGCATCGTTTTGCAGCGTTTCAAGCTCTTGCTTCAACGCTGTCATTGCAGCTTCACTTTCTTCTCTACGTTGGACTGCCTCAGATATTGCAGATTCGCGTTCCGCCAATTGGCCATGCAATGTTTCTAGTTGCTCTCGGGCAGTATCCAGCGCCTCTGATTTGTCACGTTGATCAACACGAAGCTGCTCTAATTCGGTTTTCAGGCTATTTTCTGACGCAACAGCTTGTTGTGCTTCCTGCCGAATAGTGTCCAACTCTTGCTGCAATGCAAGTATCTCTGCCTCGCGTTCTGTATTTTTGAGTTCCGCATCGGCTATCGCCTGTTCGCGTTCACTCAAAGCGGATTGTAGCTGGTCCAATTCATCTCTGGCCATACCCAGTGCGTCATTTTTTGCATGCTCGCGCTGGCGTAATTCTTCCAGTTCTTTGCTCAGTTCAGCCTCAGAATTGGCTGCGGTTTCTGCTTTCTGCTTGATATTGCTAAGCTCGTTTTGGAGTTCTACAACGAGACGTTCCCTGGCTTCGCGTTCACTTGCTGCCTCCGAAATTGCCAGCTCACGTTCTTTCAAGGTGTTTTCGAGTGCTTGCATCTCACTGCGGGCTTGTTCAAGCAATCTGTGTTGGTTATCTTCCCGTTTGCGGAGTTTCTCCAACTCGTGCTCAAGTTCTTCTTCAGATGCTGTGGCTCTGCCTGTGACTTGCTTCAACGACTCCAATTCAGATTGTAGTTCTTCTACCGTTTTCTGGAGTTCCGCTTTGTCCAGGGCTTCCGCGACCCTTGCTTCGATGTTTTTCCGGGTATTTTCATAGGTGGTAAACTGCTCGTTTAACCCAATGGTGAGGTCTTCTACAAATATCAGTGGAAATTGATGTCGAAGTTCTCTGCAGTTGCTCTCGATGTTATTTAATAATTCTGCTTGAAGTTCCAATGCAGCAATGGCTTCTTCTATTCGACCCAATGCAGATAAATTCAACGCACGGTAATAATGAATGCGAGGCGCCGTTAAGCAATCTTGGGAGAGTTTATCCAGTAAAGCCAACGATTCTTCATACTTGTGGTTCTGATATGCCTGAATCGATTCATTATATCGTTGTTTCAACAGCAGTATAGACATTCATGCATTTCCTTAGAAAACGCGGTTTCGAATCTGGTTGGTATGTAGTGTACCATATACAGGAAAAATATTATCTGTGATGCATGTTTTTCCCATGAATCATGTTAACGCCCAATGAAAGATTGTACAATGAATCAGGGTTGTATTGGAAGATAACCCATTGAGCGTATAATTGCAACGTACTTTAAAGAAATTCATTCTGAATCCGAAAAGTTCATTATTGTATGTACGCTATCCGTTGCGCTTTATCATATCAGGACGTAGCTTGGGTGCTGCTTGGTTATTTCTGATTCGATTTGATATATGGTTACTTTAGAATATGCAATAGAAGCCTATAAAATTTGCTTATTGAAGGAAATGATTATGTCTGATCAAAAACATTCCACCAATGCAATGGAAAACGATGATACCAGTCACCAGCGCATTGGTGAATTATTAATTAATGAAGGGTTGATTAACCAAGAGCAATTGGCTGAGGCTCTGGAGAAGCAAAAGCATAGTGGTGGCAAAACGTTTGAGATTCTGCTGCGTCTCGGACATCTTGATAAAGATAAACTTCATACCATGCTTTCGAAACAACCAGGCGTCGCATCCATTGATCTTTCCCGAATGAACTTGGACAAAGACATAATCAAGTTGATTCCGCACGAAATGGCACTGGAGCAACTTGTTTTACCGATTGATCGTTTAGGAAAGTTGTTGACTGTCGCAATGGCGTGTCCCCTGGACACCCACACCATTCGACAAATCGAATCGATGAGTGGTTTGCGTGTGAAGGCTATGTTATGTCGTTTAGACGATATCGTTGTGGCTGTGGAAAGTCTTTACAGACAACGCGAATCGCAGGAAATGTCTATTGAATCTCTTGGTATTGCAGTTTCTGATGCCAGAACCCAAACCCGTACCGCTATAAAAGATAAAGTAGATGCATTTGATTTTAAAGTACCCGAATCTATTGCCAGAAACCTGATCGATGCTGCTGCGGATGCCAGAGTTTCTCTTGATAAATTGAGTGGAATGTTGGAAGTTGATCCGGTCACCTTGTTCCAGGTGCTGGATGTCGTAAATTCCCCAATGTTTGGTATGACCGCCAATATTGATACTTCTGCCAAAGCTATGGTGGTATTAAACAAAAAGGGTGTTTCTTCCTTGTTTCGCATACACATTGAAAATAATGCAACGCTGAAACAGGAGTGGTCGCTGTTGTCTGAGCAAGCGGTTCGTTGTGGTGCTGTTGCATCTTCTCTGGTGGAAGATTTGGGTATTGCCGCGCATAAAAATGAAGTACGTTGTGCCGGAATTTTGTGTTGGTTGGGCCGTTTTGCTTTAATGGAGCTGGCCTATCCCAAGTATAAATTTATTAATCATGATTTAATCGGTGTGGCATTGTGTGAGGAAGAAAGAAAACTATTTGATGTGACGCATTCAGAAGTTGGTGAAATGTTGATTCAGCGTGCGGGATTATGTGATCGTCTGGCCAATGTAGTGCGTTTTTATACCAGTCCTGGTGAGGCAGAGAGCCAAAATGAATTACTGGCTATGCTGTCCAACATTGGAGCGCATGCGGCTGTTTGGAAGGACACACACAATGAAGCAGGGCTGGCCGCTTGTAATGAGTACATGAAAACTTTGGGAATTAATCATGAAGATGTCAAGAAAGCTTTGCTTATTGCTGAAAAAACAGAAAAAACATTGCTTAAGTAGTTTTTGAATTCACTAAAATAAAAATTGTAGATGTGTCAGAACTAAAAAAAGGGAGCATAAACGATAAAATGTCTTTGGACTCTGTATATGCGTTTTTGGATCACGTAAAAAATAATAACCTGCTACAAAAAGAGATCGCATCATTACGTGGTGGGAATTCTGTGGATATACTGCTCATGATGGCCCGGGAAGTTGGTTACGATTTTTCTCGAGATGAATACCATCAAGTGATTCTGGAATTGGCTGAAGGGGAATTGTCTGATGAATCCATACATAGAACTGCACAGGCTATGGGTATGGAGACGGATAAGATGCAGTAGTTTTCTTTTGCCTGGTCTAGTAAATGAAATATTTTACTTGTTACGCCTCTCAGCTTCCTCAAAATAACGAATCATCAGGGGAGGACATCCATCGCAACCATGTTTTTTGTTGGGTATTGTGTCATTTGGTACTGTGTGTGGTAAATCGGGGTCTTTCAATACTTTTCGCATTTCATCTTCCAACACAGTACCCAACCGGTATTTATCCTGGCCTTCCACTAATCCGCAGGTATATATGACACCGGCTGCATTTACGAAAACCATATTTCCAGGTTTTGTACATAAGGAGTCTTCCTCATGATGATGGTTGTCGTTCGGGACACATAATTTGAAGCCCAGATTCTCCAATTCACAAGCTTTGTCTTTTGCAGAATCACTTACCATCACCCGTGTCAATTCCGGGTTTAACTTTTTTATTTCTTCCAACTCTTCCTGGAGTAGTCCAGGAGCATTTGTCTGTAAGCCAACAATTATTCCATAGGTATCTTGAGCCCAACGGCACATTTCCCAAATTTCTGGATTTTGGGTAAAATTGCCGGATTTGACACCCACCACAAACCAGTTTACTCCCAATGAAGCAGCTTCATCTATTACATTGAGCCATTGTTCAAGAGTCAATTGCTGCGTATCGGCAGGTTGGTTTTCTGTGCGTGCAATTCCAGCTTCCGTAACAAAAACCCAGAGATATATAAATTTGTCGTCCGATGCCATTTTGGCATTACGCTCGCAAGAATTGTGAACTTCTCTTTGAATTCGTTTAGGCAAGGCATACAATTGTGCCTGAGGGTTTTTTTCAATATTTTTTGTGCTATAAAATTGTTTTATTTTACCCACGATGCAGCTATCTCCCAACTTGAATCCGTAAAATCACCGAATTGTATAAAATCACGACAAAAAATACAAGCTAATTTCAAATTGTTTTAGATTATTAAGCTATTGGATGCATAATATGATTACAACTGCTGACATGTATTTTTAATATTATAATGTCTATCAACATGCGCAGCATTACGAAGCAATCTCTATTGTCACTTTAACTTCATATTATTATAAACTTTTTATAATGCTGATTCATTCCATAAGGATTGAACTTTTCGTGTATTTTATTTAATCATAGATAGTAAATTCCAGCATATTTACCAATATAAACCATAATTAATATAAAAACACGATCAAAAAACTTTTTTAATAAAAATTAAAGCAATACTAGAAATGTTGCCCCAGTCGGCTGATAATTGTATTCAGATTAGGACTCGACAACGTTTTTTCGAAATGAATTGTCTATATTTGTCAGAACGAAAACATCATTTTCAAGTGAACATACCAGATGCTGGATTACGTGCTACGCATCAAGTTGTTGAATGCTTGTATAAATGTTATACTTTCAAAAGTAGGTATCTTAAAAAAGATCGCCATTAAAAAATCTCTTGTACTTCTGTGTATCAAGATAGCAAGAACCGGTCGGAAATTTAAGCCATTCTTTTTCCCTGCGGTGTTCGCCAAGGCATTAAAGCGCCAAACCTTTCATATTGAACCGGGTGTTCAATATTTGTGTAGTATACGACAGGCCTCCTCAGCAGTGGAAGTCGGATGACTACCGTGAGAATGCCCACCCTTTTTAGGGAAAGGTTCATGCGCTTTCTACGACGCCTGACGGCACATGCGGGGATTTTTGTGTGTTCAGTAAAATTGCAGTACTTACAGTTTGTTTTACCCATTGGTTTTTTTAGATGATTTTCGCTTCATTAGAATCTGGTAATGAATCAAAAACGCCCCATCGTATTTGTAATGCTTTGTGCATCATTGGATTGTTGTTGTTCATAGCCTGTTTTATTCTGAATCTGCTACTGCGTTTTGAGGCTCAATTGTATGTGCCCTTGAATTTCAGTGAGGACATGGCTGTTCGACCCGCATCACAAGATGATTCGATATTGCCTGCCTTAACACCACATTACGAAAATGTTATGCCGGATAATATCAAATTCAACATTGGTGAACAGGTTGGTAATTATTATCGTACTATGCCGTATGATGTTGTGCAATTGCCTTTCAGATTGCGCTTGAAGCATGTTGAACTGATTGAGAAGTCTGAAACGGTTTACAGTTTGGCTACCAGGCCTCTCGGCACGGGCTCTCTTCTACAGGCCGAAGCAGAAAATGACATGAAAGCTACGATCCCTATCCAGCATCAGGATGTGTTTATGCTGTGGGACAGACGCTGGACGGTCCAAGAATTACGACCTTGGGTTGGACTTCTCCATAATCCAGGCGGACCGCCAATGGCCAATGTTTCTATTTCCATTGAAGACACAAACTGGGAAAATATTTTTCTGCATGAAAATACCTGGGTGATTGGAAATGGGCCAACAGCGTTAAAATTTGCCTGGTTCAATTCGGAAGCGGTTGCCCGATCTGCATTTCCGGATTCAATTCCAGGGCCAGAGTCTGGCAGATGGGGGGTTCATGATGGTGCTGGGATACACTGGTTTCAATCTTTTGTACCGGGAACAGGAGTAACTTTATCTGACAGTACGGATATTGTATTGGTTCACTTTGATGCAACGCACGAAAGCCATATATATAAAGGTCCATTAATTCTGGTTGAGGTACGTCAAGCAGAATCGGTTTACAACTGTTTGGTGACACCAGAGGGTATACTCGGTTTCAATAATGCTGAAGACAAAAATGATACGGATATCCAATTACCCCAAATATTTATGGAATACCCGGGCAGCAATGCTTATGTTGTTTATGTTCATGCCTGGCGAGATGCATCAGCCTTGATTAAAGTTTTTCATGATGGAGACGCATTACCAGTCTTTCAGTTGGATGAACAAGAATCCAGGTTCGTCGCACAAGAAGGACAGCAAATAGGGGTGCAAATAGAGCAAGTTTACGGAAATGCATTGCCGGTTGACGCGGCTGAAGGTGTGCTATGGGAAGTGGTACTGGAATGCAATGATTCACTGTATCGGCTTCGTGAGGGCGACTGGGTTATGTTGGGCGATGGACATGCACAATTTATACTGGAAAAAACACCTGCATTAACACGACAAACGTTTCTGGTATATGTGCCAGGAAAAGATAGATTCCACGAAATAACATTGTCACCTGGCAAGTCTGTCCTGTACGCTGGTTGGTGTTTTACGCAGGCGCCCTGGCATGAGGAACCAATGGATTCGGCAGTTCTCTTGGTTGAAAGACGCCCATTGGGGCCATTTTGGATCAAAGCAGTGGTTTTGCTATTATCCGGTTTCATTGGAAAGTGCTTTTTATGGTATGGTGCATTGCGTAAAATAAAACCATCACAACAAAATTTTGTACCTGATTAATTACAGCACGTTCTATTAAATGCAGCTCGGAAATATTCTTGGAGATTGCGATGGCAGGGAATACCCCTTCTGAAGATGAACAACTAAGCGAAAATCCTGAGTCGATTACACCGACAGATGAGGATTCAAAATCGTTTAGTCATAGAGATGATAATATAACCGGAAGCATGGAAATACTGCCGGACGACGCTGTCTTGACACCGAAGCCTCCCTTACAAGAACTGGGTGATCAGGGAAATCAGCTGGCACAGGTTTTCATGTGTGTGTTTATCATTGTCATCGTAGGCTTGCTGGCAGGGTATAACACGTTGCATGTACCATTTCACGGAGAAGACCAGCAACTGTTTGTTAATTCAGACGCAATACACCGCCTGGTTACAGTCCCCGAAGCTGTAGCGCTGATGCCTTATGCCCCACTAACTTTATTTGGTTATGCCATAAACTGGTGGATTTCCCCAAACAGTGCCTATTTCATGCATTGGTTAACTGTATTATTACATATTGCCAATGCGGTTTTACTGTATCTTGTCGCACGTAAATTTGCACCAAAATTTATAAATGAACCGGTAGCCATGTTGGCAGGACTGGCGTTTGTTGTTCACCCTGCACATATAGAAACGATGTCCTACCTTGTTGGGCGACCTGTAATACAAGGAACTTTTTTTGGTCTTTTGGCTTTATGGCTGTTTTTGAGATTGCACCAATTTCATAATTCTACACCTGAAAAAACGTACCTGTATTTTTCAGGTATTCTGCTTTGTTATATCCTGGCTGTTGCCAGTTATTTCTACTTGTTCTTTCTGCCTGTATTGTTCCTGGGCTGTTATGTGAGCTTGCAACAATCGATCGAAATTCCTCGTCTGATACGGAAACAGCATCAAAATCTGCTGGTCTGGTTGAATGTGATTGGCTTCGGTGTATTTCTGCTGTTGCTGACTCGGGGAGCCTTATTTAATATTGCTCCTTCCAATGTGCTTACTGCCTTGTCCGAATTGTCCATACGTGGCGCACGTATCCTATTTCCCATTGCAGACCCGGCGCCTGTGTTTCCTTCTTTGTATGGACTTACACCCAATATGGCAGGCACGGTCTTGTTTGCCCTGCTCACCATTTTAGTTTTCCTGGCCCTGTATAAAAAATTTCTGGTCGCATTACCGCTACTTTGGATTTGGCTTTCTCTGATTGCTTTGGTAGTCGTGATGAATGAGGAGCTTGTACTGGCCCAGAGATTTCTGTATTTGTTTGTGGCTGGGAGTATGTTGGTCATTCCGTGGTTAGTACGTACCATGGCCAAAGCCGGTGGTAGTAAGGCAGGCGGGGCAACGGCTGGCATCGTATTATTACTCATTGTCTATTCACTGTATGCCACCTATGTCTATACATTTCAATGGCGGTTTCCAGAAACATTCTGGGCGAATGCTGCAGAGAAATATCCTGACGCACACCAGCCCTGGCAGTATCTGGGCCAGTATTATGATGTACACCTTAATGAAGCACAGAATACCCAGGAGGCAGGAGAATGGCTTACGCGCAAGGTGAATGTTTGGCAAAATGTGTTGGAAATTTTACCTGAAGACCCCAATGCAAACGAGCAATTGGGAGCTGCTTTACATGCCCAGGGGCGTGGTGAACAAGCGTTACCTTTTTTAGAGAAAGCACTGCGTCTCAATCCAAATAATGGTGAAACCGCATTGCGCCTGGCCTATATTTATGAACAACAAATGCAATCACGAGATAACATCGAGCCGCTATTGCAAGCCTTGGATTATTTTCGGTATGCGGAAAAGGTGGAATTTATGCCACCGGATGGCGCGTTGCTATTTGGGACAATACTGACCTATATCGGTGACTTTAACAAGAGCCTGGCACTGATGGAAAGAGTCCGGTTGCTGGAAAGCGAAAGCGAAACACCCCTGGCAACCAGAATTCAGCAAATGCGCACCATGTTGAGTCAGCGAGACGCCATGCAACAGCAGGTCAATCAGCTCATGCGAGAGCAGCCTGGAAGTTCTGAAGCCTTGTTGATGCGAGCGGAATATCAGCTATTTACCGGTGATCGGATTCGAACATTTTATCTGTTAGAAGGACTTCTTCGTAGAGAACCAGAAAACCTGAATGCCTGGATTCTGATGGGAGTCGTGCGTGCTGCACTGGATGAAGGTGCAGGATTTATCGAAGAATGGGGCGAGAAGCACCTGGAACGAAATGCCTGGCGTGAGTTGGCGGTTCGTACGCTTGCTGGGGGACAGATGGAGACGGCCAAACTGTATACCCGTTATTTCGCTGAGCAAACGGGTAGCACGGAATTGCCAGGTATCATGTTGGCAGATTTTGCCATTGAACTTGAGCAGGCCATGACAGCATCTATAGTATTGCGGCAAGTGATTGAAGAGAACCCTGATGAATATGCTCCCTGGCTCAGGTTGGCCAGAATTGCGCGTGATCAGGAAAATACCGCGGCATTTCAAGAGAATCTATCAGAAGCCAGGCGGCGTGGAGCACCTGATACGGCCATAAATGCTTATTTCCCGGCAGACACTACAGTAGATGAACAGGAAGTCGGCGTGGAAGATTCTATAATAGAGGATGCTCCGTTGGTACCAAGGGTAATTACTCGATAAGCCAGATTGAACTCACGACTTGTTCAGCCTCAACGAAAAAGTATGGTTATAAAACATATATCCAGAAGTATAAGTGGCCCCGGTTATATTTCCAAGGCCACTCACGTATTAGCAATGTTATTTGTCAGGCAACCCGTTGCATGTTATTGAGAACTTTTGCGGAGTCGTCTATAAGCCAATCCGGCCATACCAAGACCCAATAAAGTCATGGTCGCTGGTTCTGGGATAGGTGGGTCTGTAATTTCTCGATCTGGATTACTGAAATTCATTTCAAATGCCAAGTCACGAATAGACCAATCGTTCCAAGCAGACGTTGTTAATGAGTCGAAGCTATTCCCATTATTCTGGAACATAAATTCACCATCGCCATACACGGAACTGGAAATACCTCCAAAAGCTGCCTCACTTGGATTGCCATCAAATTGATTTGTAGCACTGAAAAAAGCGATATAACTTTGCCCTGCTATCAATTCCAATCCACCTGTATTCACTTGGATTTTTTCAAAGCCGCCCAAACCACCATTATTGGTCGTAGCTATTGGTCCCGATTCAAACAATACTGGTCCGGTAGCCATATTTCCGTTCCAAGCCATGATATAAGCTGCAAAATCAACCGGATTAACTGATAGTTGTTCTAGAAAGAAACTGAAATCATCCATGATGGGGTAGTCGGTTGGCGCTACAAAAGATTGGCCATACGTGGCTGTATCAGGCTCTCCAAAAGAAAAAACAAAGTCACTACCATTCCAATCACTTACTGTTTCAATGGTCAATGTACTCCCGAACGCGGTTGTCGCTATGCCTGCCACGAGCAAGCATACTAAAGAAATATATCTTTTCATGTTGTTCCTTTCCTGGATACGTGCTTCATTCTCAATTGTTAACTAGATCAAACACCTTTACTCCAATACCAAGGTATTGGTTTTGAGCATTTTACGTGCCAAAAATAATAGTATTGAATTTAGCATAATTATAAGGAATAATCCTTATAATTATTATAATATAGATAAGCATTCATGCCGGACGGTTGTTTTTGTTGCTAAAGGTCTGTGAATTTATTTAGCAAAAATGATTAATATATGATTATTTTAAAAAATTGGTAGAACATCAAAAACAAGGTTATTTGGTTTACTGTGTAGTTTTGGTTTGATCTTAAAAATCAATGCGCTACTAACTTGAATTGGCTTGCTTGTCAGCACTTTTATACATTCGGAGTGTGTGTGACCGGACGAATGGGTTGCTGTAGTCGGGTGCGATACGCACTGGGACTCGTGCCAACAATGCGTTTGAACTGGCGTGTAAAGTAGTTGCTGTCTTCAAACCCTACCCGGAACGCGACTTCCGTAACACTCTGATTTGTAATCGTCAGCAGCTCGCCTGCCTTGGCGACCCGCAAACGGATAAGATAGTCTATGGGGGAGAGGCCGGTGGCCTCGTTGAATACCCGCATGAAGGTACGTTGGGTCATCCCGGACAGTGCTACCAGGTCCTCCAGGTGAATGGGGTTGCGATAATGACTTTGCAGGTATCCCAGTACTTTCCCCATCTTCATGAGACTGGCCGTAGGCATATCCCCTTTATGCCCATAGGAACGACAGAGAAATCCTACGATTTGCATGAATATACTGACTGCCATGAATTCAAAACCAGGATTCCGAATATCCAATTCTTTCTTCAGCAAATCGACCAGAGATAAAACATGACTCAGCTCTTCAGGACCCAGATGTAATCTGCTTTCAAAACAGTGCTGGCGCCGGAAACGAGGTTCAAGACAAAACAGCACATGGTAAGCGGGAAGTTTTTGTATATGCGGAACCCGATCCAGAATATGCGCATGATCAAACAAGACATTCACCAGGTAGAGATCATTTAGATCTCCATAACCGTGGGCTCGATTGCCGGTAATGACAAAGCAATCACCAGCTTGAATCGTATATTTTTCATCCCCCGTGATATGACTTGCACTTCCTTTGTGGATGATTACCAATTCAGAAAAACGATCGTGTGTGTGGATATCTTCTGGTGGTTGTGGATAGGCAAATCGCACCCCCAATGGGAATTCTGTATTGTTAAATACATCTTTTGACATCCATTTTAGTTTTTTCATGGCCAAATTCCTTCAGGTTTCACTTTGGCAATATTGTGCTATCTCATTGCAGGATTGTCAAGGTAAATAACAACAATTCATGTTATTGTTTTATCGGATGTTATGGATTGAAGATTTATTAATAGTTACATAACTTGGAGGACTAATCGAATGGAAGCAAAACGACGAGGTTTTACGTTAATTGAGCTGCTGGTAGTTATTGCCATTATTGGTATATTGGCTGCAATCTTGCTACCGGCTCTGGCGCGTGCGAGAGAAGCTGCCCGAAGGGCTTCTTGTGCCAACAATCTGAAGCAGTGGGGTATCATTTTTAAAATGTACTCGGGCGAAAACCGGAGTGGTATGTTTCCTCCGGGTATCTCAACCATGCCCTACGATGGACAGCAGCATCGAGGCTGGATACAGGGCTTTTCCGGAGATAGTATGTATCCAGACTACTGGAATGATCCCAGCATAGCCATCTGCCCTTCAGATTCCAGGTCTGACTATAATCCAACCGGCGGCGGAGAAGGATTTGGCGTGGAAGAAGATTATTCGGCACAGATTCAGGAGCTGTCTCGCTTGGCATCGATTCATGGTACCAACCACTGTTTGAATGCAATGCTCTCAATACCGGTTTCATACATTTACGTGCCCTACGCGGTTCGTACCGGTGGCCAGTTATTGGATGTACAGTTTATTGCCTCACAGTGGTGGGGAGGACACCAAAAGCAGGTTGTGTTGAACCCAGGTGCCTTAAACCAGGTTGGGTGTTCTTTTGGTGTGTGGGTTACAGATGAAGTTAATAACAGAGACATTGGCTCTGGGCAAGTTATCTGGAGTCCGAGTACAGGAGGATGGCGCGATGACAACAATACCGACCTGCCTACCTCTTACTCCCGTACGCGTGAAGGTGTAGAACGATTCTTCATAACCGACATCAACAACCCTGGCTCGGCAGCACAAGCCCAGAGCGAGTTGTTTATTATGTATGATGCCTGGGCTGATGGTGACAAAGGTCAGATGAATTATGACTGGATCGGTTTGCCTCCGATGACCAATCCGACCACATTCTTCAATCACATTCCGGGTGGTGCCAATGTATTGTATATGGATGGTCATGTGGAATTTATAAGATACAATTCCAAAGCACCCATCATGTCAATTAGTCCAAGTGGAAACTCGACAGACCTTATTACCCAGACAGGCGCTTGGATGTATCTGTTTGGTGGTTATGGTTGATCTCTTAATCAAGTTGTGCGGAGGCCGATCTTTGGATTGATAGTACATATATGCGGGTCGGCTTCCGCAAATTCTATACGTCTTGTTGTTCAAACGTAGACACAGTACAAATCTTCGGGAGATATTGTGTGCTTGTATTATACAAACAAATATTATCGCGGTTTTTTGTCTGCACGGTATTGTTCCAGATGGTGATATTTTCGGTACAAGGTGATACTTTGGACAGTTACAGTGAATTCAAAGGAGTTGATGAGGCCAACGTTACGTTGATAAATGGCACACCAATCCTGAAAATAAATGATGAAGCTGTACCGCCATTGATCTTTTTCTTTAATACCGAAACTGGTTCCGGGCAACACTATCTTGAACCTCAAGTGCGTATGGCGGCTGATGCCGGAGTACACATATATTCGATGCCCTTTGATGGCTGGCCTTGGTCGTTTGGTGGAGATATACCAGGACCGGAAAGTTTCCAATACATGGACGCCATCTTGGACCGTTTTCTGGAGGTGAACCCCAAAGCTCTGTTCATCCCGCGTATACGTTCTACACCACCACACTCCTGGCCGGGCTGGGATACGTTTCCTGAGTCTGAGCGTATTCAGTTTCTGCAAGAATCTTCAGGGTATCTCTCCGCAGCATCCGATATTGTCTGGGAGGCATTTAAAGAAAACATAACCCGTTTCATCCAGCATTACGAGAGTAGTCCCTACGCGAAGCATTTTCTCGGGTACCACATTGGAGGACAAAACACCAATGAGTGGTTCCAATGGGAGTATCGCGAAAAGGGTCCGGACTACAGTGAGGCAAATCAACGTCGTTTTCAGCAATGGTTACGGAATCATTATGTTGATGTGGTAGCGCTCAGTGAGGCGTGGGGACAAATGGTTGCTTTTTCTGATGCTGAAATTCCCCGGGCGGATTCGGCACGGCTGCCCATGTGGTCTGTGCGTGGCGATACGCCCTTACGTGCATTTTATACTCTCCCAGAAGAACGTGCCTGGGTTGATTACAGCCAATATTATTCGGACTTGATCGCCGAGCGGATTGCTGATGCGGCCGCAGTTATAAAAGAGGTTACTGAGGGCCGCAAGTTATCGGTCTTTTTCTATGGATATATCCTGGAATTAAGTGGCAGCTATAGTGGGCATTATGCAAACCAGCGCGTTTTAAAGGATGAGAATGTCGATATACTTGTTGCACCTTTAACCTATTCAGACCGGCTCACTGGCGGCGCGAAAGGTCCCATGACTGCTGTCGATTCAGTCGCTGCCCATGGCAAGCTTTGGCTGAATGAAGACGATATGCGTACCTATTTGATAAAAGAAGATGATTTGCCTTCGTGGCTGACTTTTGAAGCATTCGGAACACCTACCCGCGATTACTTTGAAACCCAGCAACTCCTCCTTCGGAATCTGGGCCTTGCACGTATTCACCGTCATGGCACCTGGTGGATGGACCTGATTGCTGCCGGCGCGTTTCGTGAGGCGCAATTGTGGGACAATGTGATGGATGAAGTTGGTAATACTTTGTTCACTGAATTGTATGAAGCACCGGAACCTTACCTTCCAGAAGTCGCTATGATTGTTGATGAGCGCAGTCAAACCTGGCTTTACAATCACTATGATGTCTGGGTGCATACCCTGCACCATCTGCGGGACAATCTGATCAAGTCAGGTACCAGTGTGGGATTCTACTATCTGCATGATCTGCTTGCGGGCAAAGTTCCTGAGAGTAAGGTGTATGTCTTCGCAAACACCTATCAGCTTACGGAAGCAGAAGTTGATAGTTTGTTGACTTTATTGCGTGAGCAATCCGCGACGGCATTGTGGCAGTATGCCCCGGGATACTTTACGGACACCGCACCAGACATCAGCCAGATGCAACGATTGACAGGATTACCCTTGGAGCAGGTTGATGGTGCATTGGGCATACAAGGTCATGGTGTTTTTGAGGGGATTGATTGGGGATGGCAGCGGAATAATCTTGTTTCACCCCGGTTTGTCGTGGCAAATACAGATACTGATATACATGTTCTAGGCCATTATCGAAACAGCGACTACATTGCTGCTGCACGAATCAACCACCAGGGCTTTGAGTCTGTATTTTCCGGAGATATTGCATTGAGCCCGGAAGTGTTACGTGCTGTCTTCCGTGAAGCTGGGGTACATCTCTGGGTGGAAGACAATTCTGTTGTGCATTGCGATGGACGGTTGTTGGTGATTCATACTGCGGACTCAGGAGAAAAGGCCGTAGCATTACCACCTGGTAGTACACTCTACACGTTGAGTGGGGAAAAGATTCAAACCGAAGCAGCAGAGCATGTCCTTGTTCCCTTCAAAGCTGGAGAGACACGCTGGTTCAGATTAACCGGGGCTGAATAAAAATTCAGTGCCTCAAGATATTATGAAAGTTTTTCATGGACAAAAATTTATATTATGACAAGACGTTGGGTGGATGGCTGGGAAAAAACATCGGCGGCACGCTTGGTGGTCCTTGGGAAGGACACACCTCGCCACTGCTGTTGTACTATTATGACCCAATTCCGAAAGAAGCCATGCCCAACGATGATTTTGAATTGCAACTGGTCTGGCTGGACATGCTTCAAAAGAACGGGATTTATTTGAAACCTGCAGATTTTGTGCGTCACTGGCAAGATCACACCCGCTATTACATCTCTGAGTATTTCATGGGGCAGCGGAACATGGCGCTGGGCCTGGTGCCGCCGGTAACAGGTGCTTTCAATAACTGGTGGATTTCCGGTATGGGCGCTACGATTCGCTCAGAAATCTGGGGGATGATTGCACCCGGCATGCCGGATATTGCCGCGGCATACGCGTATCTTGATGCAAGCACAGACCACAGTGAAGATGGTTTATACGGCGAAGTTTTTTTTGCTGCCCTGGAAAGTCACGCATATGTAGAGAGTGATATCCGTAAATTGATTCTCAAAGGGCTTGAGTTTGTGCCCGCGCATTCTGTTATCCAAAAAGTGGTAGCAATGGTACTGGAAGAGCTGGACAAAAGCCGGGAATTGCGGAGTCTCCGTCACTTGCTTTGTGCTGAATTCGCGCATCCGACTGATTTCACCTATGCGCCATTGAATGTAGGTTTTACAGTACTGGGATTGTTAAGTAGTAATATGTATGGTGACATCCTGTGTAACACGGTGAATTGCGGTTATGACACGGACTGTACCGGCGCCACGGCAGGTTCTGTGCTTGGCATCATGCATGGCGCTTCCAATACGCCAGAACACTGGCTTGAACCAATCGGGTATCCCGTGGTTGTTTCCGACTTGCTTATAGATGTGGATTATCCCGCGGACATCCGGGAAGTAACAAAGCAGGTTTGTGCATTGGGCGAACAGGTAATTGAAAATGCTGATAAAGTACGTGAACACTTGTACCGTTGGACGCGACTGCCTTTTCTGCTTGAAGGGGAGCGGGAGTCCTGGGAACCGTCACCTATGGAAATCACTTTAGGGTGGCAAGGCGACCTTGGCATACACCTGACATATATGGATTCTCCAGCCATCGGGATTGGTGAGACGCAAATACATGTATTGCATATAACAAATAAATCCGGCAAGCACATACCTTCAACACTTGTTGTGCAGTTACAGGAGGGAACCTCGCATGCTGGTGATAATGGACTTGTCAAGATAGCGGACTGCCAAATTGAATTACCGGCAAATAGTTGTGTGGACTTTCCATTAACGGTTCATATTCCACCGGATATTTCCATTAATAGTCCCGCGCTGACCATTCAGGTTGTGCTGAAAGGCGATGGTCTGGATACATTGCAATACAAGTATACGGTAGTTATGAAAGCTGCCTGGAAGGTATCGGATGTGCTTGATTCTGACGATACTACGACTCAGCAAGCCATCGAAGAAGCGGGCAGCCTGGGGAATGCACCTGTTAATGTACGCAGTGTATTGCATAGCTCAGATACCCTGAATGATTTCATCCCTGCAAGTGGTAAAGTGGTTTACGCGCAGGTTACCATGCAGACACAAGCAGAGACACCGGTACGGATCATTGCCAACAACACCGGACCAATACGTGTAATTCACAACGGTAAACGCATTATCAATAAAGAACACTGGTTGGCAGGTATTGCGCCCTCCTGGCATTTACAGGTTGGGGACGGCAGCACGCACCTGCTCCCTAAAAATGGCGGCTATGCGGACATTATAGTATCCAAGGGTGAAAACACATTTCTATTCCGCCTGGAAGGTCATGACCGCCTGCAAGATGCTACTTTCCATCTGGCACAGATTGTAGCGCCTGATCACGCTACCGCAAAAATGGGAGATTATCGCCCGGCTACCAGTATAGTTCCGATGCTATCATGATGTTGTATATATTTAAGGTTGGATTATTTCCACGGTGACTTCATTGTCGGTGAGTCGGCGCAAGACAACGATGCGGTTTTCTGAAAAACAATATCGGATTTCATCTGGATGTCCCAGCAGTGGCAGGATTTCATTGACAACCTGACCGTACCCAAAGTCGTCTGTCAGTATTACACGGCCATTACCTTGCTGATGGATTTCTACACCGGAAACGTAGTTGTGGAAACCATGTTTTTGGGCCAGTGGTCCCCAGGCAACCAGCACTGCACCTTCTTCAACGCAACGCATGAGGTCCTTCCAGGTTTGCTCACTGACCTTGACTCCTGTAAGAAACAGCAAGGGGATGTCCTTGAGGTGTTCGTAGGTTACAAGGTGATCGAAGACCACAGCGCCGTTCAACGGTGTGAAAAAGCGGTGGCGGTCCGCTTGTACTGGTCTGGCTGTGTAGTGCAGGGCAATGTGTTCGTCTCGTGGTCGTTGGTAACCCGCGGCCGCGTCATACGTTTTAAAGAAACTCAGTCCGTCCCGTCCGGTGGCGCCAAAGGTTAGCACATTCCATATTTGAAACCAGGCTTGTGTATCACGTGTGCTTGGAAGGTGCTCAGAGCCATATAGCACCGGTTTCCACCACCCTGTTCCCGTGAATGCCTGACCGTGGTCGGAGTCGGGAAAGCGTACGATGGCTATTGCTGGTCGAACATCACGAAAACTCCAGGGACGCGGGTTTTCTGGCAGATATTCACGAATAAAACGGCGCAGCATTTCGCCATGTGGAGTCAGTTGGTATCGTTCCGGTGTTATCTGGTTCATCAATGTGAACGGAGTTCCCTGATTTCCAGCTTCAGTTAGATTGTGCCCCGCACCTTCCAAGTAGACACGGTCTGCTCCAAGCCAATAGGCCAGCATGAGATTGCTCCAGACTTCCTCGGGGGGATGCCCAGGCACCAAATCCCAGAACCACATATCGACATCAACCCACAGGGGTCGTTCATACTGTAATGCCGCTCCCATGCCGATAGCCAGGCTGACACTGGAATAAAATTCCTTGCAAATTTTGGGGCAGGGAATGAAGCCTGCACGCGCTGCAACATGCAACAATACAGGCCAGACATGGGTGGCAACTACGGGTACATCAAACGCGGCATAGTGTGCATGCAGATCACCGTAGGCCGCCAACGTCGTTTCATAAGCGGTGTCCAGGTTATAAAAAGTGGATGGGTCTGCCAGAGGTATGGGGGAGTGGTTATTCAGTAGACGACAATGTGCCAGCTCATCGAATACAACACCTTCAAACGAAATTGTGTCCTCTTTAAACATCGATTTCGCAAGGTGAATGGAGGAATCAGGTGGGTTGACAGTATAACAAGATATCGAGAAGTTAAGACCCAAATCCTGAGCCAGGGTGACCATAGCTTCGGTGATTTCCAGTGCGCGTGATTCCGGTACGTTGGCATTAGGATTGACATAAAAGTTGATGTAATCAATACCCATCGACGCTATGGCATCACGCACGGCAGGTGTTACCGGTAATTGAACCGGCATTTCAATCCCGATGCTGAACTCGGTATGGTTCTCATCGACAGACATCGTGAACAGTAACAGGCAGACCAAAATCGACATTGTATTTCTCCAGATGCTTCTGCCGTGCTTCGACGTTATTTCATGGATACTTCCAAACCTTCGCCATCAAAAAGAACATTAACACTGGCACGGAAGTACTTGGGGCTGCGAACATATTCAAGGTAGTTGGTCAATGGTTCTGCCGCATTGTAGCTGTTGTGGGCAAGTACCAACGCGCCGGGCGGCATCTTGTCATACCCCGCCTGCAATATATCCAAATAGATACCTTTGCCACGGGCGGCATCGCCGTCGGCATCAAGATATAGAAGCTGGATGGAATGTTCATATTGCGCTACAATCTTGACGCCATCATCCGCAATTATTCTCGCTAGACCTTCCGGGTTGATTTTCCGGACATTCCGCGCTGCGCGCTCTGCTTCTTCCGGCTTGATTTCAACACCAATTAACGCTTCTGCTGTGTAACAGGCACCTGGCCCCACAGCGGAACCGGCATTTGAGATAAAAGTATTGCCGCAGAATATGCCCACTGCAATCATGTGAGCCGGTCGCACAATCGTATTGATGGCATAAATCAGGCGTTGCATTCGGGGAGTGATTGCGGTCCAGGGTATTTCAAACAGATCGGCGACAGCCCTGCGGTGTGCCAGAAATTTTTCTTCATCATAGGTTGTATGTGGAAGAATAGTCGCATCCTTCAAGGTGGAGAGCGCTGCATCGACCACTGCAATTTCATTTTCCAGAGGCTCCAATTCCAAGTGGGGATGATGGATGTCCATACGATAATCAAGAAAGTCGTCCGTTTGAAATACTTCTGCCATATCAAGGTACCTTTCATTGGTTATAAAATGTTGTGCTATTGTACTTTGATTTGACACCTTAGTGGAAAAAACTAAAAATTTGCAGTACGCAATATTGAAATTTCTGAAAAATTAATGTCGTGTCTGGTAATATCTGTTGCTTGAATGTGTTAACAAAGTATGCTGTAATCATGTTTTGTTACCGAACTTATCAGTCCTTTTTGATGGGCAATAGGTTCAATGTAACATCACCTATGGTTTTATACGGGATAATTTTATCCGGGATAAACGAATCTAAAGACAGGGCTTGGCTCCAGGGAAATAGCAACAGAACCAAAAATAAACCACAAGGTCGTCCTGCCACAATATACCCCATCTTGTGTTCTTCTGAAAGTTTATCTGACATCAAATCATGGGTATCCAGGATTCAAGGAATCTTAATCAATCATTTCGTTAACGAAAATATCAGCAAAACCGCCAGAATTCCAAGATTAGAACTTTGGCGGCTTATTACATCTAAGATGTACCAACTATTAATGATGTATCTCCATTTCAAAACGTCATAATTAAAACTTCCAGGCTCAATCGTTGTATTTGCGAAATCTGCCATGTGAACTCAACAGTAACAAGAAACATATTCCTGCCACGAAGAGAACGGAAGCTGCCATTTTCGATTCAGTGTTATGAACGGAGTTCATACCACATGCTGGAGGGCTCTTGGTTTCTTCACCTTCACCTTCACCTCCCGTTTCAGTCCCATCCAGTTCAGGATTTGTGGCAACTGCTACAAAATTATCCAGACTGCCACCGCGCGTGCTGACATTCTCATATTCCTCCAGGTTGGTGATTCCATTACCATCAAAATCACCATGTGCTGAATACGGCTCTTGTATGTCATCCGCTTTGCTGTCAAAAATGAGGTAGCTTTCCCAAAGGTATTTGTCATCATCAGCGGCCGGCATACAATCCCATAATGGACTGCACTGTACAACGGCATAGTCACCAAGCAGCGAAATACCACGACTGGACATTTGATTTCTCAAGGAATTCTTGGTTTCTGTTCCAGTCAACATCAATACCGCAGCAACACCGGCATACTTACCCAGCTGATTCGATGTGTCTTCACTTCGTAACATCATGTAGTTCAGATCAAACGCGTTCAAAGTCGCGCCCCATCTTGAATCCTGACTTTCTTCATTGACGACATGACGTACCAATGCCATGGAGTAAATATCTGGAAAACCATCATTCGCCAAATCTTCAGACAGGTCAAATTCATTCAGAAATTCCATATAGTGATTGCTTAATTGGCCAAGATTATTTCCAAGTAAATCACGTATTGATGGAATCTCGCCCTCGCCCTCGCCCTCGCCTTCACCCTCACCTTCGCCCTCGCCTTCGCCTTCGCCCTCGCCCTCTCCTTCACCCTCGCCCTCTCCTTCACCTTCACCTTCACCTTCACCTTCACCTTCACCTTCACCTTCACCTTCACCTTCAC
>CAZIDP010000016.1:0-77523 GCA_964537975.1 uncultured Nitrospirales bacterium
CGGCTGCTTCGGCTTCTTGCTGGGCACGAAGCGCCTCACCTTCTTCCCGTATACGTTTGACCATTTCCGCGCGTGGCATGTTCTCTTGAATATAATCGGCAACGACTGTACCTTCGGCAACTTCAAGCAGCCGGTTCATAGATGCAACCGGGTCTGGTGTGAAGATCGCCGCAGACACACATATATCAGGCATACGGGTCTCACGGTATGTTTGTACACTGTCATGCAGTTTTTGAACTGTTTCATTTAAACCACGATCATATTGCTCCTGCATCCATCGATCAGCCTCATCACGAGAAATTTCACTGCGTTCTCCTGAGTCCAGCGAAATACGGATGCCAACCGCCTCATTGCCGTTTTTTACCCCGGTAGCTGCGTTACGGATCGCCGTCTCATCAATTTGCAACAGCCAGGACAATAAATCAAGATTAGCTTCAAAGCTATCTTCATAATCCTTGATCAGGCTTGCGTAGTTGGTGCGTGCCATATAGATATGGCGTGAAATATAATCTGGTTCAGCCAACTCTACCACTTTCTGGAAGTATTCAACAGCACGTTCCAATTCACGGATTTCCAAGCCAAACATACAAATCATGCCCATGCGACCGTAGATTTCTGCCTGCGCGTTGGGATTTGCCGGTTTTCGCTCTTGAAGGTAAGCAGTATAGGCATCCAGAGCTACGTAGGGATCATCTTCTTCTGGGTCAACACCCAACCTGTTTGTAAAGTAATAGTCATTTCTCATCGCCAGCTCCAGTAGTGGTTCCCCTTCATAATTGAAGGTTCCCACGATTGTGGAGCGTCTTTCCTGTGCAAAAAGGCTCAGTGCCGGCAATAGCAGGGCCAACCATACTGCTGCAGTTTTCTTCATGGTACTATTCATTGTGCTTGTTCTCCTGTGATGTGAACTACCAGACCATCTTGTACTTCATACGATTCTGCCCCTGAGCTACATTCTGAAAACAGAGGGACAAAAGTGCCAGCGTTAATAACAGACTGAAATGAGTTTTCATGACTATTTCCTTTAAGTTGATTACCATGATTACTTTCATACCTTTAACACCTTCCATACCTTCCAGGTTGAATGTTATATGAAAGCCACACATTGTGGTGTACTCATCATGTAAGTTATATTTTTCTAATGTTTATCAGTACGTTAATATATTCACTAATTGAAGTTGTTATGGAGACAATTTCCTGCCAGGAGCCCTTGGAACAATTGGCGATACAGTGCGAAATCAGATTGTTAATATCGATATCCATATCAATTTCCTCCGGTATCCCAAGCAACAAGAATTGACCGGGATACTTCTTACACTGCTGCAGTATCGCCATTTAATCTTGCACGAAAAAACAGCAGTCCATCTCCACCCAGACACAAAAACGCTCAGAGTAACTTCCAATTACAGGAATATTCCTCTGAGCGTAGGGTAACTATTTAATTATGATAATTTCAACTTTTACTACAGACAGGAAACTACCCTGATGCTAAATGCTTACGTATCACATCAATGGGACGGCCCGGGAAACCGGTATCCTCGGTATCTTCCGGGTAACGGCCATCGGGCAGTTTGTAATGGAGATTAAGTTCAGCGCGCGCGATTCCCCCGGGATCGCCAAAGTAATCCAGCCATTCACGGGTCAGCTTTTCCATTTCAGCTTGTAATTCAGCATGTTCCGGTTTTCCAAACAGGTTGTTGAGCTGATAGGGGTCTTGCCGCCGATCATACATTGCGCGAACCGGCACTTTCGTCATTTTGAAATTACCTTGCTCATCATGGCTGAAATGGTCCAGTTCACCATAACCATAGGTCACGTTGCGCGTGTACACGCCGCTCCAAGCCGGGTTGTGGAAAAAGAGTGGCACGGAAGATACTGCTTCATCGTCGCCGGTTTGTATGGCTTTGGCCAGGTTCCTGCCCTGGCAGGTTTCCGGCACCTCCAGCCCCAGCAGACCCAGTACGGTCGGCATCAGGTCCAGAGAACCGACCAGCAGATCGCTCTTTCGGTGTGTAGTCTCTCCCGGAAGTTTCATCAGAAATGGAACCCGTGATGACGTATCTTCGGGGTGATTTTTGGCAATACGATACCCGTAGGAATTCAAATTGTCCCCGTGGTCTGAAGTGAAGATAACGAGGGTGTTGTCGTCCAGACCTTTCTCCTGAAGCTTGTCCATCAGCCAGCCGAAGGCGATGTCCACGCCGGTACACATGGCGTAATAACCGTGATATGCGCGACGCACGTCCGGGTGTTCTTCCGCACTGGGCCGAAGCGTAATCTCGTCAGGATCATACATCGCCATCAGTTCCGGTTCAGTGTCATAGCGGAATACCAGGCTTTCCCGATTCAGCCCGACATCATGGGGTGGGTGCCACGAGACAAAGAGCGCAAATGGTTCTTCGTCTGAGCAATCATCGAGAAAATCCAGGGCCTGCCGGGTCTGACCATACACTTCCCATTCATCGAAATGAATCTTTTCTCCCACGTCATTCCAGTAATAACAGTGACCGGGCCGGTAATCGACATGGCAGTTGTTCGTAAGAAAATAACCGTCAAACCCATAACGCATCTTGCCGGGTGGCACAGGACGATCACGTTCATGCCCCAGCAAATGCCATTTGCCGACATAGCCCGTACGGTAACCCGACTCGGTGAGGACATGCCCAAAATACTTTCCGTTATTTGCCAGCATGGGGATGTCGTTATCTACGGCACCATTATACAGGGGATGTTGACCGCTCAGCAGAATGCCCCGATAGGGTGTGCAAACCGGGCTTGATGTTACACAATGCTCAAACTGGATGTTCTCCCGCGCGAAGGTGTCCAGCCTGGGGGTAATTACCTCATCGTTGCCATAACATCCCAACGTGTCGCGGGACTGCTGGTCTGTGAAGACAAAGAGAAGATTGGGTCGCTTTTTTGTCTGACCCTGAGCGACTTCTGGATGTGACCCGGACAACACACCGACACCGGCTGCTGTAGCCACAGTACTTTGTAAAAAATTTCTGCGTGATACATCAATTTGACTCATATCTTTTATCCTCAATAATTTCGGAATATCTCCTGGCTTATTATTCTGAAGACTCCCGCTTCAAACGGTTCTACGATTATTTTAAAACTGTTAAGTACTTTTCAAAGCATACCGTATATGTTATTATATTTATCAATTTATTACATAATCATATTCTGTTTTCAATACTAACAACTGGAATGGAGCGGCAAACATGTCAAGTCATACCCTCCCCCTCATGCGCCTTCGTCTCTATGGTATCCTTGTGTTGTACTTTGCCTGCTTACCAGGATTACTGTCAAATAACCTGGCTGTCGCATCATATGATTCCAGCGAATTACCATCCATTGACAAAGGTGCGCGCCGCCCCGTCCTGCCTGTCAGTCTTAGTGAAACCAAACAGACTAGTGCCACGCTGCCTGCATTCCGACACGAGCTTTGGGGGAATACCCACTTTGGCGAAGGCTACGTCTATGGCCCCACGAATCGGGAGTCGGGTATGACTGTGGTAGATATTGATCTGGATGGCGATCATGACTTTGTCTTCCCCGATAACCTTACCGGCCCACAATTGGTCAGGAATCTCGGCAACAGCAACGCTTTTGTACCCGGCGGTGTCCGAATCCTGGATATTGAATCCTTGCCTGGTGGCATGATCATCGACTTGGGGATGGATTTTGGTGACCTGACCAGGAATGGCAGACCAGATATGGTTGCTGTTACCTACGAGTTTAATCCCTTCCGCAAACGCATCATCTGGTTACGAAACGAAGGCCCCCTGGAAAACCCCCACTATTCATACCAGGGTATTCTCTACAACAGTCCAGAGAGTGTCAACATGTGGCCGTCCCTGGTGGATTTGAATGACAATGGGTTGTTGGACCTGGTGATTGTAGATGCCTTTCTGGAAGAACCGGTTCGGCAACACCGCGTATTTCTGCTTCAAAACGTCGGTACAGCGAACCAACCTGAATTTGCCACACCCGTAGAAATTGTCGAACTGAGTGTTCTGTTACCCATGGGAATGCCCTATAAAGAGCTTAAAGCAGTGGAAGCTTCTGCCCTGGCAGGCACCCCACCAAAACCGGCACAAAACCCCGAGCACAAAAAAACACAACGCCTGACCTATAATCTGGGGGACGTTGATTTTGTGGACTGGAATTTGAATGGTGTGCTTGATTTTATGTTTTATACCAGAGAGGAAGGGTTGTTCTGGGTTCGAAATATGGGTACACGAAGCAATCCCGTGTGGGCCACACAACGCGGGCCGAATCTGGCCGGAGTACCTAACAGCCCTCTGTATGCTCACCTGCAAGAAGACAGCAAGATTTTTGCCGAAGGCACCTTCGGAATACGCCAAAATCCAGAAGGTGTAAAACCAGGCATCGAATGGCTGGATGAGATGTTTCTCTCCGTCGACGGTCGGTTGAAGCATTACCGATTTTACACGGAGCACGCAGAATACCAGTTAATACAGCAGAATGCGGTAGCGTATCCCGCTGGACAGGGCAGCATCGCGTTTTGGGACTATGATGACGATGGCGATCTGGACATGTTCCGGACGGGAATCAGTGATGCCCCAGAAACCAATTTGTTACTATTCCCAAACGAAGGGGCACCCTATGCGCCGGTTTGGGGTAAATTTGTCAGCCTGATTGAAGTTCCGCTGAATTCCGGAGACGCCTTCAACAATTACCGCGACGAGCCATTCGTAATTGCAGACCACGACAATATCCTAGGGCCAGACTTGTTTGTGCAGAAACAAGATGGCCGGGTATGGATGTATTTCGCGTATCCCGCTGACGGACCTGGTGAACTTCCGGAATTTGATCTGGCAGAAACCAATTTTGGTGACATGGTTCTCCCCGGGCATACCGTGCTGGAACCCCGGGGCATTGTCCTCGCTGATTTTGATTATTTCGAAGATGAATGGATGGAAGTCATCACTGCGTATCACCACACGACCGGCGGCGCGATCGTCATGTACGATACCCTGTACGATATCCGACATGATTTGTCCGATCAAATTCCGGCACCAACCGGAGGTATCTTGAACCCGGTATACATCGAGGGGCTAGCCACAGCGGACTTAATCGGAAATGGAATCCCGGACCTGATCATAACACTATCGGATTACAATGATTTCAGTATATGTACCCACCATTATTATCAGACCATTCTCACCGATGAATCCCCCTGGGTACGCTTCGAATATGTCGGCAAATTAAACGTACCGGATGAAACGGACAACCAGTATGCCAACCGGATAACCTTCAGTGACATTAATGTCAATGGTAATGAGGACCTGTTCATTGGCCACCGGCACCCCCCGGAAAGCTTTCTACGCCAGTATCTCCGCTTTTACCGCAATAATGAGCGGCCAACCCTGGACTTCTGGCGAACCCGTGTCGTTTCCGGGCAAAACTGGAACCTGTTCTGGAATGGCGAATTGCCCTATTACAACATCATCCAGAATCCCAGTGGCGGATTCGTACACAATCCTGGAAACTATACTGCCGGTAATTTTTCACCAGCCGTGGATGTCCTCCAAAGCATTGACCAGAATCCTAATGTACGTATATTTCTGGATGTACTCCCACCAGTACAACAGAATGAGTCCAAGGCAATTATAGTTGTTGGTGATGTGGCAGGTAGTTCGCTGTATCCCGCATTCAGCTCCCTGGCATCGATAGCCTATTTTGTGCTTCGAACCGAAGGACTTCCCAATGAAAGCATCAGGCTCTTTGCCGACACCAATTTTGATGCGGATGGAGATGGTATCAATGATGTTTACGCAAAACCAACGGTGTCCGCGTTGCAACAAACCATCACGCAATGGGGTGGAAATGCGGAGCGTCTGCTGATCTACCTGGTTGACCATGGGCGACGTGAGCAGTTTCGATTAAATGCCACTGAATATCTTGATGCCAATGTCCTGGCTGCCTGGCTTAATCAGATACAGACCGGAGGTAGCGGGCCACAAATTACTACAGTAATAGATACCTGTGAATCAGGTTCATTCATACGTCCTTTGCGGGGTAATCGTCGAATTAACATCACCAGTGCTGGAGTCGGTCCTATTGAAGGAGTAGCCTTATTCGACAGCATTCAGAACATCAGTTTTTCACTCAATTTTTGGAGCGGTATCTACAACGGGTATACCTATGGTCAGGCATTTCGCCAGGCAAAAATTGCTATAGAAGCCATCAATCCTTTACAGATTCCCCAGTTGGATGATGATGGTAGTGGTGCGGGAAATCAACCGGGTGACGGCGTGCTGGCAGACCAGTCGCGACCAGGTGCCAACTTTGCTTACCAGGCGCCTGGAGTGCATATAGGCGAGGTGGCACCCAGCAAGGCCATTAACCAAACCAGCGCCCAGTTATGGCTCGGTGATGTTGTCTCCTCATTTCCTGTTGAAGAGTCCGGTGCCTTGATTGTGCCACCTAACTTTCAACGGCCTTCATTAACAGAGGACGAAGACCCCATCACAGGTCTTGAGTGGGTTTCTTTCACAGAAAATGAAGCTCTGGGACGCTGGGAAGGCTCATTTAACAGCTTCAACCAGGGCGGTGTATTCCAGATACAATACTTTGTCAAGGCAGGTGGCCAGGTACACGCGTCGCCGCGTATTGGATTTATCGACCGCATCGGAATCCCCGATGCCTGGGAATCAAACGACACCTTCGCCACAGCTAAATGGGTACCGATAAACTCTGTGCAAGGTCACAATTTCCACCGCGTGGGAGATGTGGACTGGCTTAAATTCACTTCCCCATTTAATGAAACCGCGACCATCTCTATCATTGCGCCACGGCCCAACTGTCAGGCAGAGGTTTCCTTGTACCGCCTTACTGACCTGGAGCAAGATGCCAACGCAGCACCTATTCGCCTTCAAGCCGCACAACGCCCCGGAGATGAAGTTGTTTTTGGGCACCACTTCTCCACAATAGATCAATACGCACTGCGTATACGTCAGGTAAATCCCAACATCAGTGGTGAAGGCACTTCTTATATGGTAATTGTGGCCGTGGGTACTGGAGGTGGAGAATTAATACCCACAAACCTGATTGTTACCGCGATTGACAGCATTTCTACCCAGCCAATTTCTGGCGTACAGGTCAGTTTTGATGGTCGCAATGTCGGGTCAACCACCTCTGAAGGAATCGTGCAGATGGTGGTTCCCAGCTACGGAAATTACACGGTTACAGCACAAAAATCAGGGTACCAAACGGTCAGTAACTTGGTACGTGTTAATAGTATTATGGAAAGTGCTGTTTTAGCAATGTCTGAAATAGGTGGAGGTGAAGGTGAAGGTGAAGGCGAAGGCGAAGGTGAAGGTGAGGGCGAAGAACCACCCCCACCTGCTTGTGGCTGCAACCCAACACAAGGCAATACAACCAATCATTTTGGAAACGTATTGATCATGCTTTCTTTATGTGCCATACTGACATGGTACACAAAAAGACATTATAATGAATTTTGATAGATTTAGAATAGATCAGCTATTGACGCAAAAATTATTGTATATATCTTATTATAGAAAACCAGTATAAACAATCATTGTATAATGGGTGTTTAGTACATCTCATCAGGATTTTGTCACTCGATAACTGTGTAAATTTTCATTAGCGCTAATACTGCTCACGTGCTGTAAGGGGGAAGAATTAATTATGCGTCTTTGGTTGTTTCGGGCGTTTATCCTGGGAGTGCTTGTCATAATAATTCTTTCTGCCTGGCGCATGTTGTCCAAGGCTCCTGATATTATTGTCGTACAGCCAATACCGCGAGAAGTCGTGGAACTTGTAGTAGCAAGCGGTCGTTTACATGCAGTACAGCAAAGTTGGACAGGGCTGGAAGTCGCTGGCATTGTGGAAGCAGTGCATGTACGAGAAGGTAGCAAAGTCGAACAAGGACAGATTTTACTCTTCTTGAATCACCAAAGCGCGGAAGCATCATTGGAACAGGCGCAACGCAAGTTGGAAGTATCACAGGCCCAGTTGGTTCAAGTGCGACGCGGTCCACTTTTAGAGGAGATTACGAGAGCACGTGCCCAACGCGAAGAGTCGTATACATTGGCAGAACAAAGTCGACTGGACCTGGAACGTAACCAGAATCTCCTCGGTGCCGGTATACTTTCACGCGCGGAGTACGATCAGGCACAAAGCACCTACAAACAGGTACAGGCAGCAGCGGCTGTAACCGATGCATCGCTCGCGCTCCTGCTGGCACAACCGACAATGGAAGATATCGCAATCGCGGAATCACAAGTACGTGAAGCAGAAGCAGCTGTGAAACTGGCTACGGCATCGCTCAATAAACATTTTCTTATCGCGCCGTTCTCTGGCATGGTGATTCGCAGAGAAGTAGAACCGGGTGAAATGACTACAGCAAGAACACCCCTGTTGCATCTGGCTGATTTGAATTCCCTGGAAATACAGGTTGAAACGGATGAGAACAACATTGCCAGACTAAAGCCAGGACAGACTGCGGTCGCAATTCCACCAGCATATCGCGATCAACCTTTCAATGCCATTTTGACTCGTATTGGACCTGAAATTGACCCTGCCCGTGGTGTAGTCATGTTGCGCCTTCAACCAGAATTTATACCCGATTATGCCTTACCCGATTTAACGGTAGATGTAAATATCGAAGTAGCCCGTCTGGAGTCGGTGTTGAGTCTGCCTGTTTCATCTATCATTGAAGTTGGTGGACAAAACAGAGTTCGCGTCATAGAAAACGATTTTATACGAGAGCTTCCGGTACAGGTATTGGCCCGGGGTATTCACCATGTAGCAATTGAGGGTATCTCCCCCGATACCCAGGTTGTACTGGACGGTGCCGCAGTACGCATCGGCCAGAAAATAACAGCTAAACTTCAGGTTGAACCGCATGTTTGACTGGTTTGCCTGGAAAGTGGCAATGCGTCATCTTCGATATAACGTCGGTCAGACGCTCTTGACCATGGGGGTCGTCGCCATCAGTGTTACCTTGATTATCTTTCTGGGAGCGCTCATCGGAGGACTGCAAATTCGTCTGTTGAATACCATGACCGGTGCCATCCCCCATGTGGTCATACGGCAACCAGAACGTTTGCCAATTGCTTTGTGGAATTTACCCCAGGACAGTGAGGTTATCGCACCGCTATATTCAGGTAACGCAGTGAAGTTGGAACAACAGAAACGCACCATACCGGATTGGATTGCCTTACTGAACAGGCTCGAAGGAACGGATAAGAATATTATTGCGGTATCCCCTGTTGTAGATGGTTCCGGTTTCATTGCCCGTGGTGCCGGTCGCCGTGCGGTAACGGTCAACGGGGTCATACCGGAACGGCACAATCAGATTGTTGACCTGGAATCTGACCTCGTGTCCGGCCGATTTTATGGGCTGAATGCGGGCGAAGTGGTGATGGGATTTTCTCTCTCTGCTGATCTAGGAATGCAGACAGGTGATAAAGTACGCATTACAAGCGAAGAAGGCATAACCGCAACGTACACATTGGCAGGAATCTATGATACCGGATACAGCGCCATAGACAAAGACGCAGTCTTCATCACCTTGCGTGATGCACAATCTATTTTTGCAGTCGGACATGCGATTACAGCAATGGGTCTGAAGCTCGACCAAGTGCTCGAAGCAGACTCACTCGCAGAGCGGCTCACATTACAATTGCCTTATGAATCGACTTCCTGGATGACCGAAAATCGTACGCAGTTAACCGGGTTGCGTGCCCAAAACCAGTCATCAAACATGATTATTGCTTTTACCATCGTGGCTGCCGGGTTTGGAATAGCCAGCATCCTGATAACCTCCGTGGTGAACAAAATCCGGGAAATCGGTATCCTCAAAGCGATGGGCGCAACCCAGAAACAAATCATCCGCATCTTCACACTGGAAGGCACCTTAATGGCATTCCTGGGTGGCCTCTTTGGTATTGCCCAAGGCGTAGGCATATGCCTGTATCTGTCACAATTTGAACAAATCGCCAGTGAAACAGGTCGAACCACCGAAGTATTTCCAATCAACCTGACTCCCGGCCTAATCCTGGGTTCACTCCTGATAGCGATCATCGTCGGCTTCCTTGCCTCCCTCTACCCGGCTTGGCAGGCCGCCCGCGTCAATCCCATAGAAGTTATTCGAGGACTATGAATACCAATGCACATAAAGACCAGCACCCTGTTGCTGAATTGAAGAGAATCGACAAGATTTATGGTACCCGTGTCAAAACCCAGGTGCTCTTTGATATCAATATGCAGATTAACCCGGGTGAATTTGTCGCTATTGTTGGCGCATCCGGCTCAGGAAAGACAACGGTGTTGAACATACTGGGGCTGCTCGATACTCCCAGCAACGGAGAGGTCCTCCTCAATGGTAAAAATGCGGCGCAACTCGATGAAAGTGCACGCGCGTCGTTGCGTCGGGATTATCTGGGATTCATCTTTCAGTTTCATTACCTGTTACCCGAATTCAATGTACTGGAAAATACCCTTATGCCCTGCATGCTGCGAGGCCCTGAGAGTATGGCTAACAATCGCGAACGTATGATTGCATTGTTGGAACTGGTCGGCATGGCAGACCGTTTGCGCTACCGTCCCAACCAACTCTCCGGTGGTCAGCAGCAGCGCGTAGCCATAGTACGTTCTCTCGCCAATGATCCCCTGTTGATACTCGCCGATGAACCAACAGGCAATCTGGACAGTAAAACCGGGTATGCCGTCTTCGACCTGATGCAAAACCTCTGTGAAAAAACCGGCAAAGCATTTCTCATGGTTACCCATGACGAAGGTTTCGCGGCACAAGCCCACCACCAGATTCATCTGGTCGATGGCAGAATTCAATAAGCCATTCAGCCAGAAATCTCACCAATGAGTCCCGCGTTACCAGGTACATGTGCTATACTATGGACAGTAAGAGCAGACTGGACGGTCGCGGCATTGCTGTAAAGTGGTGTCGAGGAAAGTCCGGGCTCCACAGGGCAGGGTGCTTCGTAACGCGAAGGCGGGGTAACCCGACGGAAAGTGGCACAGAAAACATACGGCCTACGTGTCCTTTCGAGGACGCCGGCAAAGGTGAAAAGGTGCGGTAAGAGCGCACCAGCGTCGTGGTGACACGGCGGCTTGTCAAACCCTACCTGGAGCAATTCCGAATAGGGGAACTATGGCGTGGCCCGCGTTGTTCCCGGGTTGGAAGCTGGAGGTGTATGGTGACATACATCCAAGAGGAATGACCGTCTCGGGGTATGCCGTAAGGTATGCCCTATGACAGAACCCGGCTTACAGGCCTGCTCTTGCTTCAAATTAACCTTGACAAGGTTGCCTGGTATTACGGCGGGGCGATTCACCTGAACATCAGTTCCATCTTCGGGTATCGCCCCAGTTCGAAATTATGTACCCGACTACCCCACACTCCACTTGCACGACCAGTATGTGTTATGGCGCTTCGCGTCAAGACTTTGTAGTGACAAACACAGTGTTGGGAACTATTTATATAATGACTAAAAAGGCTGCTTCTGGGCTTCATAAGCTTTACGGCTTTCTTCTAGCATCGTCATCAATCTTAATCGTTCCTTCTGTAAAATATCGAGTCTACTTTGATTCCATTCTCTCTGGGAATCACTTTTGTCATTCTCTATTATTATTTTTCTATCTTCTATCGCTTTGTCAAAACTTTGTATTCGCTCTTCAAGAAAATCGAGAAACGCTGTCGGGTTATTATTATTATTTACCAGATTGGGCATTTGTTGTTGTACTGTTGTTTGCAGTGCGGGTACTTGGATAGTAGTGGTTTCCTGCTCTTTCAGCGAGGCAACCACCGAATCCGGTGCATATCCATTCCGTATGAGTTCAAGTTCTTCACGAAGCTGTTGTTCGCGTTCTATATCTAACGCATGGGACATATCTTTACCAGCAACTTCCATTCTGGATTGTACTGCTTCCAATTCGGATTCCCTGCTGCGTAGCAGATTCTCCTTCCATTGCGCCGCAAAAGTGGCCAGAATATTCTCGGGCATTGCCTGGCGTATTTTTTCAACACCCTGTTCCGCAAGCAGGCGAATCTCATAAAATTCCACTTTCTGATCAATGCGCTCCGTTCGGTCTTCATTCCATTCACGATAAACCATACTGGAAAATGGATCATTTTCTGCAATTTCTTCCAAGCGTTGCAGGTAATTGGAAGAGCGGGTATTACCGGCGGCAATCACTGCCAGTCTGCGTCGTCTTGGGTCTGGGTCTGCCAATGATCGGTCAATTTCACTTTCTATAAAAATTTTTGAGGGTGTGTTTTGCGCCTGGTATTGCATGGCGAGGTCAGGGAGCATAAATAACCGATTTTCTTCGGATGGCTCTCCCCGGTATTTTAGAAGCGCCGCAGATATCGCCACTTCTTCCCTGCTTCTGTTTAATTGGCGGTATCTTGAGCTTGGCTTTAAACCCAACCGTTCCAGCCTCTGTAAGCCGGGTTCACCGGCACTCTCGAGTGCCAACTGCGCGTCAACCAACATGTCCAGTATTTTAAAGGGACGTTCCGGCATATCAAGTAAAGCATGAAACTCCCGATAAATATCGTAGAGTACATCTGCAATAAATTCATTGTCATGCTGGACGGACTGGAGTAAACGTACAAACCTCCATTTCTGCCAAATATTTGTATCTGGATCTTGTAAAATAATATCATAGATTATTGGTAAAATAATATCAGGAGGAAACAATCGGGTGATAGTACTTATGAACGCTTGTTGTATCCCACGCTCTTCAAATTGCATGGCAACATTGCCCGCATGTTCCGCAAGCTCTTCCATCTCTTCACGTGTACACCGACCGATTCGTATTTCCAGTGCATCCGGCATCCAGCGTCTTGGACGATGTACCCACATATTGAGAATTTCTTCCCCTGTCATCTCCATGGCTTCCGAAGGCAGGCGCTTCATATGCCATAATGCTGTTGCTTCCGCCTCAGTAAGTCTTGGGTAACGCCCCTCAACGGGAGCCAGCACCAAGGGACCATGGGGCACAGCGGCATGTGCCTGGCTGTGCTGCCAGCGCTGTTCCGCTATATACGTGCAGCTTCGTCCAGCGTCATTGATTGTGCCCACAGTCCCATCGACCAGAAACACGTGATGCAAAACAGCAAGCAGTAAGTAATTCTTTTTTGTATCGGTACTCCAAAGTTTTTCATTGTTGCATCTCCTAAGCATGGTTAAGAATATCTACACTCTTAACCATGCTTGTTCTATATTAAAATTGATGCAAATCCAGATCACATATACACCTTGTCACACAACCTACGGCAGCGACACGGTGATCTGGTCGTAGCCCTGGATTCTGCGGGTGCTGCGACCAAACACACCTGTAATGGCATCATCGCCTTCCCAGACAAGCGCATCAAAAAAAATACCACCGAAACGGTTGTTCTTTACTGTATACGCAAATTGCTCCTGCTCCATTAAGGAATGTGGCTCAAATGTTGCCACTTTACTGTGCCAGGAATCCGGGTCCAACGGCCTATCCAGGTTATCACAGTACAGCGTTACCAGGAGCACTTCCTGAAACCGTCCTTTGGCGTCAAGCTCTTCACGGGTCATCGCCATAAATGCAAACAATGGCCGGACTGGATGCCAAATAATAGGTGACATTATTATATAGGTGGTTTCATCCGCCCAGATACTATAACTCATATCCTGGCGGTTCGCAAAGGGAAACAAAGGCAGACCAGACACATTTCCGGCATCTCCTTCTTGTTCCAATGGATTATTTTCTTCCGGTGTAGCCAAAACATCGTAGAGGAACCAGATGTGCCGCATAGCATCCGCAGGCACCCCATATGCAGGTAATCGGTGAACATATGCCAGGAATTGTCTGTCCGATGACAGCGCATATGATTTTTGGAAGTGTGCCCAAACTTTATCTATGACTTCTTTGCGCGCCAAATCCAGTATGAAGATTTCGTTGCCACCAAACACCGACACCACCAAGGCGCGATCTCCAGAAGCAAGCAGGATTTCTTCAATATAAGGTTGACGAAATACGCTTAACTCCAGCACTACGAGTGATTCTGTGCCATCAACGATATCGGAGATAAGCAGTTCAACACCATTGCGCCTGTATTCAATATTGAATACTTCCGTCGCCAGCGTTATCCGATATCGTTCATTCTCAACGAAATCACCTTTCTGCATCCCTCTGACTTCTACATCCGAAACGGAAGGGATCGCACTTGCTTTTGTGTCCTGTTGTTCATCTGAAAAGGCTTGGGCAGCCACAGGCAGGGAAATGAATAAGAGGAGTAGTGGTAAGGTGCCAAACACCAGATTTCTGAAAAGAGACCTCTGATACAAGGATGGAAAGCGAGAAGATACAGGGGTGGTGCGCATTTCAATGTCCTCCAAACAGATCACGATGACACCCATCTCCAGCACACCCAGAATTGGGTGTCAGCTATTTCTAATTAGCATATCTGTTTTACATCAGTAAGTCAAGCATTAAAATTCACCACGTTAACAACAGAGTTCACAAGATATCATTGGAATGATAAGACATGTTCAATTTGTTTAATAAGGGAATTAAATATATAAAAATTGTCACCAATTCAAGTAAAACAGGAGCATGTAATGCTAACACCAAACAGAAAGTACCTTACAGTAATTAACTGCACCATCCCCTATCTCATTGTGTCGTTCTTCATGCTTACCGCGCATGCAAATGAGATCAAGACCCCACCGGATAATGCCGAAGATGTTGATCCGATTTCACTTGAAAGTACAATTCCAGAAGTGGAATTGCGAACAGTTGAAAATGAAATCATCACATTGAAGGAAGTCATTGAAGGCAAGAAAACATTACTGGTTTTTTATCGTGGAGGCTGGTGTATGTATTGCAACATGCAATTGGGGAACCTTGCGACAATATCTGAGGAGCTGAAATCACAACATATCCAGATCGTCGCAATCAGTCCCGATAAGCCCTCAAATTTAAAATCAACAATAGAAGAGGCAGAGCTGGACTATATGCTGTTATCAGACTCAAAAGCCAATGCAGCCAAAGCTTTTGGTATTGCTTTTCGCGTTGATGCACAAACACGAGAGCTATACACGGAATATGGAATCGACCTGGAAGAAGCCAGTGGGGAATCGCATCATTTGCTGCCTGTTCCCGCAGTGTTTTTAGTAGATACAGATGAGACCATTCGATTTGTGCATGTTGATCCGGATTACCGCGAGCGATTATCCAATGAAAAATTATTAGAAGCGGTATCAGGCTTATAAGGAATCACATACTGCAAATTTTTCCAGATTGTATCTTCAGCAAATTAGCAAACTAGGCATAAATGCCAATCCGTGAGTTTCGGACTCATTAGAATTGGTCCTTATTGCTCTTTTTATGCAAAATTTATCTTAAAAAGACATTGCTATTGACCCGATTTTACTGGATAATAATGTAGATATTGATAGCCAGGTTTATCTGAAATCACACATCATTAACGGGGGACACTTGATACTGGCTTTTTATAGGGCATAACTTATAACTGATCCAAGGGGGAACTTTGCCATGACATCGAAAGAACGCGTAATGACTGCTGTAAATCATCAGGTGCCGGATCGTACCCCGATTCAAACGTATCTGACACCGGAACTGATGGAGAAGCTTTTCCAGCATTTCAATATCCGTGATTACAATCGTTTGCTCGACATACTCGGCGTTGATTTACGCATGGTAAATGCGCCTTATGTTGGTAAACTGATTGATCTGCCACCAGGTTCTGATGTTGTGGATGAATGGGGTGTAGGTTATACCCATTTTGATCATGGTCACGGCGGTAGTTATCCGGAACCAAACTACTTGGCACTAAAAGCTATCGAAACCTGGGAACAATTTGAGGCCTACCCCTGGCCAAGCCCGGACGACTACGATTATTCCCAGATTGAAGCTCAATGTGACGCGCTTTCTTATTATGCGGTATGCACAGGACATGCCGGAGCACCGGACATTGTCAATGGCGTGGGACGAGGCCGTGGAATGGAACAGGTACTCACCGACATCATGATGCAGGACCCGATTGGTGTGGCAATCATCGACAAGCGATGCGATCATTATTATGAAGTGCTGCGACGCACACTGGAAGCAGGGAAGGGCAAGATTGATATCTTCTGTACAGGTGAGGATACCGGCAACCAGCTTGGCCCGATGTTTCCCCCGATGGTATTTGATGACTTTTTCCGACCTCGGCTTCAGCGCTTCTATGACCTTGGTCATGAGTTCGGCTGCAAGGTCATGATGCATTCTTGTGGAAGCACACGCCAACTCATGCCACGCTTTGTCGAAATGGGCCTGGATATACTGGATGCCATGCAACCAGAACCAACGGGAATGATTCCGGAAGAAATCAAACGAGACCACGGCAATGAATTGGCTTTCTGCGGACTTATAAGCACCCAGAAGACTCTTCCATTCGGCACGGCAGAAGATTGCAGAGATGAAGCACGACATCGCTTGAGTACCATGACCGTGAATGGGGGATACATTTTTTCACCGGCACATTGCATCCAGGCAGACAACCCGGTGGAGAATGTGTTGGCGATCTACGAGGAGGCATTGGGATTGGAGCCGGGTGCATTCGACGATGGCAGTGCATGGTGTGAGGTGCGCAACGTATGATAATCTCTGTTTTCTCACAAAAAGTGGCACACCATGCCTGTATGAAGTCATTGACACCTATAATTATTGCTCTTAACTATACATCATGAAGCTGAACGCTATGAGGATTCATTCTCTTCAACAGATTGGGAATCTTCAGAATTGCCCGCCAGCTTCATGCCACCTTTGTTCTCCGGGTCCAGTGTAAGTATCCGTTGACCAATAGCAGTTGCTTTTTCATTGGCTCCCAGATGTCCGTAACAGACACCCAAACGATTTAATATATCCAGCAATGAAAAATGCTCGCCATATGCGCTATATTGCACATTGGGCTTGGCTCGGTTTTCTGCTGCATCCAATGCATCCCGGGCTTCAGCATATTTTTGATGCATCATGAGAATTTCGCCACGCAAATAGTATCCCTCAGGATGCTCCGGGCTGGTTTCCACCATCTGGTCTACCTGCCGCATGGCTTCACCCAGAGCCTGTTCAGCGATAACATGATGACCACCCATGAGGGCTGCCCGTCCCAATAGGTATAAAGTTGAAAATAACGGCTGCCCCATCAGACTTGCAGCCTGGGCGAGTTGCATTGATTCTTCCCATTTACCTTGATTAAAAGCACAATGCGCTAAACCCAACTGTGCACGTTGATTCGCCGGTTTGACTTGCAACACTTCATCGAAGACCTGGCTGGCTTCCCGAAACTTTCCCATTTCCATCAGGGCATTACCCAGATCTATCCGGATTGGTATCTGATGCGGCTTTTCCTTGATGACACGCACAAAAAGATCTATGGCATCCTGAAGCTTGCCCATACGCATATAACATCGTCCCAGTTGATGATATGCAGCCAAATAACTATCATCAAGTGTAATGGTACGATTGAAATGTTGAATTGCCTGTTCAACATCCCCCCGCATCGCAGCGGTAACGCCCTCATCATAATAACTATCTGCTGTATCACCGCCAAAAACCATGACTATTCTCCTTGATTAAATACTACTTCAATCTCAGCTTCGAATTGCCTCAAGCGCCGAATATACGTGTTCGCGTTGAATATCAGTTCGGTGAACAACATGCCCCAATTCCGTTGCCAGAATGAATTTCAATGTACCGGCACGTGCCTTTTTATCTTTCATCATCGCATTCCAGGTTGCCTCTACGGGCAAATCAGCCCAATGCGTAGGCAATCCATACGATGAAATACACTTCCGTTGCGTGGCAACAAAAGAATCATCGACCATACCCAGAATCCTGGACAGTTCACCGGCAGCGCACATACCTAAAGCGATTGCTTCACCATGCAAAAAGGTTTTGTATGCGGTCACTGCTTCAATTGCATGACCAAAGGTATGCCCGTAATTCAGATTAGCCCGGACGCCATGCTCCTTTTCATCTTCTGCGACAATTGCTGCCTTGATTTCACAAGAGCGTGCAATGGGATACGCCAATATATCAGGCTCACACTTCAAAATGCGATTGACATGTGTTTCAACAAATTCGAAGAGTGCTGAATCAGCAATAATTCCATGCTTGATCACCTCCGCCATACCAGCCCGAAGCTCTCGCTCCGGCAAGGTATCCAGAAAACGCATGTCTATCAATACAGCACAGGGTTGATGAAACACACCTATGGTGTTTTTTCCATACGGATGGTTCACCCCTGTTTTACCACCAACACTGGAGTCAACCTGCGCTACAATGGTGGTGGGAATTTGTATAAAGGGGATGCCCCGCATGAAAACACCCGCGGCAAACCCGGTAATATCACCCACTACACCACCACCCAATGCGATGAGTATGCCTGCCCGGTCCAAGCCTGCCTCCAGTAAGGTACCACAAATTTCTTCAATTCGTATCAGTCGTTTCTGTTCTTCACCTGCAGGCATTACATGCAGCACACTCGTATATCCGGCTTCCCGTACCAGACACTCAACCTGGTCAGCATATGATGGCGCTACATTTGTATCCGTGATGATACCAATGCTTCCTTGAACACCACTTGCTCGAATGAGTTCGGGAAGCAGGTGCAGCACTTCGGTACCAATATGAATGTTGTAGCTGCGCTCACCGAGGTCTACCGGGATTTTTTTTATATTCAATCGTTTAGTTTCCCAAAAATGCCCCAGATTAATGCTTGAGCGATATGCGTTTACCGGTCATGGCTGATTCTTCAGCAGCCAGTATGACATCCAAGGATTTCTTGCCTTCCAATCCACTGCAGAAGGGTGCTTCCAAGCCCAGCACTGCCCGCACAAACGCACCGGCAACATCGACACCCCAAGAACCTTCATAATGATTTAATGGTCCTGGATTATCAAACACAATTTCACAGGCGGGGTTTACCAGGTTGGCAACCAGTTTACGTTCCGGCTGACTGTTGTCAATGCGCAATGTGCCGTTCTCACAATGGAAATTGGTAAAGTTGGCACCCGTTCCCTTGATAGTCCAGGAAGCTGCCAACGTTCCAATCGCCCCATTCTCAAAACGTATGCAAGAAGAAAAGTTGTCTTCGACATCTGCGTCAGGCTTTTCTAAACACTCCGCAAAAGCAGATATTTCTGTTATTTCCATACCGGATAAATACCGAATCAAGTCTGCGGTATGTACGCCCAGGTCGGCCATGGCACCAAACCGTGCTTTGTCTCGTTGGAAAAACCATTTTCCGGTCGGACTCCAGTATTCCGGTCCACTGTGACCAAACATGGCAGTCACATAGAGAATCTTGCCCAAGATACCACTTTCCAACACTTCTTTCGCTTTTCGATGTGTAGAAAAACGGCGTTGGCTCTGATTGACCATGATCAATTTGCCCGCCTTTTCTGCAGCATCGATCATCGACTGGGCTTCCTCTGAACTCGTAGCCATGGGCTTTTCTACAAAGACGTGGCAACCAGCACGGGAGGCGGCAATACTCGCCGGACCATGGAATATGTTGGGCAAACAAATTGAAACAGCGTCAAGACGCTCTTTTTTCAGCATAATTTCAAAATCTGTATAGACTTGTGCTTCGGGAGCGAAACGGTCTGCCAGCGCTTGGGCCTTGTCTTCTATTAAATCACAAAATGCTACCAGTTCCGCATGCGGACACACCGAATAATCGGGTACATGCAAACGTTCAGCAATAGCTCCGCAACCTATTATACCTACACGAACTTTACTCACAATCATACCTCCCCCATCGGGTTATTGATTAGAAATTATACACACTAACATCACTTGATCATACCGTAACCCATTGAAATACACATAATATTATCTGTATCTGCATATCAGTTGGCATTGCGAGACACACATTCTAGTCAGCAACAGCCCACAGACGCAAGCCCGACACATTATTTCCTTGGAAAAATTACCGAAATGAAATTGAACCTTTGACTACCGTAATGGGTAGGACAGTATTGTACTCTAAAAAAATATACAATAGGGTAGCAATTTCAGGATTTGAGGCGGTGAAAAAGCAACACCAGTCCAAATATTGCTGCTTGAACCAAAATGATAACCGGGCCACTGGGCATGTCAAGGTAATACGACGCATATAATCCGGATATGACACTGAACAGACCGATTCCAACTGATATGAGCGTCATTTGAAAGAAAGTGGCAGCAATTAACCGTGCTGCTGCGGGCGGAAGCACAAGGAATGCAGCCATCAGGACGATACCAACCACTTTAATCGAAACTACTATGGCAACAGAGATAGCTACAAAAAGTAGTGAGTCTTCCCGCAATACCGGGAGACGATCTGACTGTGCCAGGGTACGATCAAAGGTGGCATAAGCCCAACGACTCCACAAAGGAAGTGTCAACAGGCTCAATGCAGTTATGCTACCAGTAATCCAGAGGTCTGTCACGGTGATTGCAAGAATGGAACCAAACAAGTAGGTGAAGGCATCACCGGTATACCCTTGCTTCAACGAGAGAAATATGACACCAAGTGCCATAGAAACCGAGAAAAAAATACCAATCGCAGTATCCGGCTCTATACCAGAATATTCACGAACCCATACAATCGCCAGGGCAACCAGAACCGTGAATGGAACTGCAATCCACAGGGGGTGAACATTCAGCAAAATGCCGAGTGCGACTCCACCGAAAGCGGCATGCGCCAGCCCACTGCCCAGAAAAGCCAGTCGACGTTGCACCACAAGTGGGCCATAATAACTTGAAAGCAAGCCAACCAGGATGCCACCGATCAAAGCACGTTGCATAAAAGGCATTTCCAATGGCTCAAAGAACATCTCTGTCTCCATTGACTAGAGTTTTGTCTGATGTTTGAAGCTCTTCCGTGCCGGTGTGTGTTGTTTCCACATGTCCGGTAAAGCCAAACATCCTCAATAAACGCTCATTACGTGCCAGAGTTTCAGGTGGGCCAAAATCGAGCATCTCACGATCAAGCAGAAGGACATGGCTCGCGTGATACCGTGCACCTTCCCAATCGTGGGTAATCATCAGGATCGTCGATTCATTTTCCTTTTGGTATTTACCCAGAAGATGATACATATCTGCTTCACCCATGGCATCCATCCCTGCCGCGGGTTCATCCAGTATGACCAGACGCGGCTTACGCACCAGACTGCGCGCAAGATATACGCGTTGCAGTTCTCCCCCACTCAATGCGCTGATCGGTCGCTCCGCGATTTGGGCAACACCGGTTTGCTCCATGGCCAACAGCGCTTTCTCACGGTCTTCTTTATTGATACGCCAAGGCCAGCTACGCCGCAATCCTGTAACAACAAGCTCAATCGCCTTGGCTGGAAAACTGCGATCCAATGTTTTTAACTGTGGGATATACCCCAAGTCAGTTGCTGGAAATTCCGCTGGGGTGTGCCCGAACAGCGTCACCGAACCTTGGCTGGGAGCCAATAAGCCCAGGACAATGTGCAGCAAGGTGCTTTTCCCAGCGCCATTGGGACCGATAATGGCAACAAAAGCACCTTCGGGGACAGTAAACGTAACGGATTGCAACGCTTCAACCCTGCCAAAACGCATACCAATTCCATCAACAGCAACGGCAACCTTGCTCATTGCAGGGCCTCAATAAAGATATGTGTGTTATACCATAAGAGGTCTTCATAAGTATTCGTCTGCCGTGCTCCCCCTACCGGGTCGATTTCCATCAGCCGTATGCCCGCTGCTTCAGATACTACCTCAGCGGGACGTCTAGGCAATTGTGGTTCAGTAAACACAACACCTACATCTTGCATAGCCAATTGATCAATCACTTGTCGAATATAGCGTGGTGAAGCTTCCTGTCCCGGATAGGGTTCCACCAGTGCGGCAACTTCAATACCATAACGATCTGTGTAATAAATCCAGGATGGGTGAAATAATGCTACGACACCACCAGAAACTACAGAAATAGCGGTGTTGATATCATCATGTAATTGCTCCAGTCGCTCATTAAACGCTGCTGCATTTGCTTCGTATGTTTCACATCCCTCCGGGTCCAGCCGACACAAGTGAGCGGTCAACACGGGTAACATGGAGGCAACAGCCAGGGGATCAGCCCAGTAATGCGGGTCCAGATCGCCATGATCATGCTCATCTGCATGATCATTTCTATGGTTGTGTTCATGTGTTTCGCCGTGATCATGCAGCGTGCATGCGCTGTCCTCATCCCAGTGTCGCTTCATTGCTTCATCTACCATGGGAAACGTAGGGATTCTTTCCCGGGCCGGCAACCCTGCTGCCCAGCCATCATATAAATCGTCTATATAAAACAATGCCAAGGCGCCTTCAGAACGACGAGCGTCTGAAGGACGTATTTCATAGGTATGCGGAGATACACCTGCTGGCATCAAACACTCAACAGTCGTTCGCTCACCTACGACTTCACGTAATATGATGGCTACAGGAGGACACGTCGCGGCAAAGTATGCGGTATCACTCCGTGGTTTTGAACAACCCGAAACAATCAGAGCCAAAGTGATAACAAGACACAACATGCTGGCAAAGCGGACATTTCTTGACCAGCACCTCAATTCTTCAGTATGAATACTTACTTTTTCAATTGACTTTACAATGTAAAAAAACATGATATATATAACATACCCTACCATGGTGATTATGTCGATACCAGATATCTCTGGTAGAATTACTTCGTGGTATCGTGCAGAAAAATTTGCCCTCTAATGATAACAGAATTTCAATAAGTAAGCAACTTAACCTTTGACAACAAATAAGTACACAACACCACATCATAAAAACAAAAAAGATAAATTCTATATGAATCAATTCCAATATAAAATTCAAGGTATGGACTGTGCTGAAGAAGTTGCCTTGATCAAGAAAGTACTGTTGCCTGTAGTCAAAAACGATGAAACTTGCTTGCAGTTCGATTTACTTAAAGGCAAATTGACGGTCAATACACCAGATCAGGACATAAATCAAGAAGATTTGGCAAGCATTATCAAAAAAACAGGACTACACGCGGAGCCGTGGATAGAATCAGAACTATACCCGGATCATCGAAAATTCGGGTATAAAGAAATTTTCTGTCTACTGAGTGGACTGAGTCTGCTACTCGGGTTCTTTTACCATGCGATGATGGAAGGATGGCTGACAGCGCTAATGGCTGAATCCGATATGTCTGATTCGCCAACACCTACGCTTACTGTAATACTATACGTTATTACCATTGTGACTGGTGCACGCTTCTTTGCGCCAAAAGGCTTTCATGCATTACGTATACTCCGCCCGGACATTAACCTGCTGGTTACAGTCGCAATTATCGGTGCCATTGCACTGGGAGAATTTTTTGAAGCAGCAATGGTAGCTTTTCTTTTTTCTGTTGCATTACTGCTTGAAAGCTGGAGCGTGGGTCGTGCAAGAAATGCGATCCGTGCCTTGATGGATATGTCTCCACAAAATGCCCGACGCATCGAAGTTTCAGACGACGATAAAGTAATTGAAGTACTCAGCCCCGTGGAGACTATTGTCCCAGGAGAAACCATAGTGGTGCATCCAGGCGAGCGTATACCGCTGGATGGAAAAGTGCATCGGGGTATAACATCGGTGAACCAGGCGCCAATCACCGGCGAATCGTTGCCCGTACCCAAAAAGCAGGATGACATGGTCTATGCTGGGTCGATAAACAATGAAGGGGCTATCGAGATCGAGGTTACCCGCCCTGCCAAAGATTCCAGTCTGGCACGTATTGTTCGTATGGTTGAGGAAGCCCAGTCACGCCGCGCTCCCGCGGAACAATGGGTAGAAAAATTTGCGCGCTATTACACCCCTGCCATGATGGGACTGGCACTGCTCATCGCGCTGCTACCTCCTCTTATAATGGGAATGCCCTGGGGTCAAGCAATCTACCTCTCGCTGGTAATGTTGCTCATAGCCTGTCCATGCGCGTTGGTCATCTCGACTCCCGTAAGTATTGTCGCCGGGTTGTCGACGGCTGCACGTTCTGGCATCTTAATCAAAGGGGGTGCCTATCTGGAAGCACCGGCACATCTGCGAGCGGTAGCCTTTGACAAGACGGGCACCTTGACTGAAGGGAAGCCACAAGTACAAAAGGTATCATCATTAAATCATCATGATGAAACCTTGATCTTACAATTGGCTGCAACCTTGGAGAGTCGAAGCCAACACCCCTTGGCTCAAGCGATAGTCAGTCATGCGGCAGAAACTGGAGTTACCTTATCACAAGCCTCAAACCATCAGGCTATTGAAGGCAAGGGTGCCAAAGCGCTCATAGAAGGTAAACCGTACTGGATTGGAAACGCGCGATTGGCCAGAGAGCTATGCCAGCGTTCCGAAGATCAAAATGTTTCCAATGATCAACATGATTTTTTGACTAGTACGCTCGAAGATGCATTGAGCCATGCTGAATCCGTAGAAGATGCAGGGCATTCTGTAGTGATTCTTGGATGTGACAATGAGCCGATGGGATTAATCAGCATAGCGGATACCCCTCGCGTCGGAGCATCTGAGACGCTGTTAAAGCTGAAGAAATATGGAATCCATAATACCATTATGCTCACAGGAGATAATCAAGGCACCGCCCGATCATTGGCAGAAATGCTGGGTATCAATGAGTTTTACGCTGGGCTGTTACCGGAAGATAAGGTGGACCGGATTAATGATCTGAAAGCCGCATATGGCAATGTTGCCATGGTGGGAGACGGCATCAATGACGCGCCTGCCCTGGCTGCCGCCAATCTGGCTATATCTATGGGAGCCATTGGAAGCGATGCCGCAATTGAGACCAGTGATATTGCACTAATGTCAGACGACATCACCAAATTGCCCTGGTTGATTCGTCACTCAAAACGCACCTTGCGAATCATTAAACAAAATATCGTTATCGCACTTGGTTTGAAAATTGTCGTATTGGTATTGGCTTTTTTCGGTATCGCAGCGCTCTGGCTAGCCATTGTCGCCGATATGGGTGCCTCCCTGCTGGTGATTTCCAATGGGATGCGCCTGTTGCGTGGCGCCTCAACCAAATCTGGAATCCATTAACCTGTGGGCGCAGAATCGCCACTTTCATGCTCCTTGCTGCTTGTTGGCGGTGGCCATGCCCATCTTGAAATAATCCGAAGTGCAGCATCATTTCTCTCTGCCGGTCATTCTGTACATCTCATTGATACAGCGAACTTCTACTATTCCGGAATGGCTTCAGGCATGTTGGGAGGCAAGTATGAAGTCGATGATATCGGCGTTGATCTGACTTCACTTTGCCAAAGAAACAATGTAGGCATGACACATGATCATGTGAAACAAATACACCCCAATCAACGAATCGTTAAAACTTTCAGCGGACAAACATTTCATTATGACGTACTGTCACTCAACATGGGCAGTCGTGTATTGCATAAAGTTGATCAGCAGACCACAGATACAGAGCGGATATTCTATGCCAAGCCATTGACCGAATTGATGCGGCTTCGCAACCGGTTGGAAATTGATTGGAAAGAACACAATCATTCACCACATATTGTAGTCGTTGGGGGTGGCGCGACTGGTGTAGAGCTGAGCGCCAATCTCTGTACATTGGCCCAAAGCCAGAACAGCGACTTGCATCTGACATTGCTATGTAGTAGCAAGCACCTGGTGCCAGATGCCCCACCAGGAGCCAGCGAATTTCTCTACCACTTTCTGACCAAACAAGGTGTTCAGATTCAATCCGAAGCCAGGGCAACACGCATCACAGCAGATCATGTGTACACGGATCATTCATCAGAGCAGTTCGATTACCTTTTGCTGGCTACCGGACTGGGCTTTCAACCTCCTGTAACAGACTTCGGATTGCCCTGTTCGGAAGCTGGTATTCCTGTATCGTCAACACTGGAAGTGCGTGACACAGAAAATGTATTTGCCATAGGCGACTGCATGGATTTTTCGCCACGGCCACTTCCCAAGCTAGGGGTATTTGGTGTACGGGCAACGCCCGTGTTGCTGCATAATTTACATGCCAAACTACTAGGTGCGCCATTGCATGAATACATCCCCCAATCACGTTATCTATCTATTCTCAATCTGGGCAATGGAAGTGCATTAGCATATTGGGGCTCATTCTGGTGGCAAGGCCGATCTGCAATGCGACTCAAGCATTGGCTCGATACCGCATTCCTGAATCGATACCGGTAGATCATGAACAAGGTTCTTAAGACAACATCACGATTGAATCTGGCAGTAAATCTGGACTGAATTGATATGAATTCTTTAAGATGGTAGCAACAGTGTTAGTTTAGGCAAAATCAAAGCGTACAACGAACAAGCGAGCCAAGGCATGAAAATGTTAGTATCGATTTGTCTGGTATTGACTGTAATATCAATGACGCGTTCAGCAAAGGCTGAAATGCCTGCATACGATATGGTGATATATGGCGGTACTTCGGCTGCCATCAGTGCCGCCGTTCAGGCTACCCGCATGGATAAGTCGGTTGTTGTCGTATGCCCCGAAAAACGCATCGGTGGCCTGAGCAGCAATGGCCTGGGATGGACAGACTCCGGGAACAATGCGGTGGTAGGTGGCCTGGCCCGAGAATTTTATCAACGCATTTGGAAATATTACCAGAGTGAGGATGCCTGGCGTTGGCAGTTGCGTGAAGAATATGGCAATCGGGGCCAATATGGCCTCGCAATCGAAGAAGAACTGGAAACTATGTGGATTTTTGAACCCCATGTGGCGGAAAAAGTCTTTGAAGATTGGGTGAAAGAATACGACATTCCCATATTTCGGGATGAATGGCTCGATCGTGACCACGGCGTATCAATTCAAGATGGTAGCATTGAAAGCATTACAATGCTTACCGGAAACACCTTTCGTGGTCGTGTGTTTATTGACGCAACTTATGAGGGTGACCTGATGGCAGCAGCCGGCGTGTCGTACACCGTTGGTCGTGAAGCCAACAGTGTCTATGGAGAAACCTTGAACGGTGTCCAGACCGAACGGGCCATCAGCCATCAATTTGACGCATTCGTAGACCCCTATATAATTCCAGGCGATCCGGACAGTGGCCTGTTACCACGCATCCATGGCGAATCTCCTGGCATAGATGGAGAAGGTGACCACCGGGTTCAGGCCTATAATTTCCGGCTATGTCTTACCAAAGTACCGGAAAATCGCATACCATTTCCAAAGCCAGCCAATTACGATCCAATGCAGTATGAACTGTTGGGACGTTACATCGAAACCGGCTACCGGGGAATGTTTGGAAAATTCGATCCAATCCCAAACAAAAAAACCGACACTAACAACCACGGCGCTTTTTCTACCGATAATATCGGGATGAACTACGATTATCCTGAGGCAAGCTACGAGCTGCGCCGTGAGATCATCAAAGAGCATGAGAACTATCAAAAGGGCTATTTCTGGTTCCTGGCCAATGACCCACGTGTTGCCGAAGATGTACGAGAGCAAATGAGTCAATGGGGATTGGCAAAAGATGAGTTCACAGACAACGACCACTGGCCAACACAATTGTATGTGCGTGAAGCCCGCCGGTTGGTTGGAAACTTTGTTGTAACCGAAAATCATCTCCGCAGATTAGTTCCATCACCACGCTCTATTGGCATGGGTTCCTACAATATGGACTCGCACAATACGCAACGTTACGTGGCCTATGATGAAGAGGGTCGTGGATATGCCCGAAATGAAGGCGATATCCAAATATCACCTGGCGGCCCATATCCCATTGACTTCGGTGCCATTTTGCCCAAAGCGCATGAATGCTCCAATCTGCTGGTACCTGTATGCGTGTCGACTTCGCACATCGCCTATGGCTCCGTCCGCATGGAACCGGTATTCATGATCCTAGGCCAATCAGCTGCCACTGCGGCAGCGTTTGCCATTGATGAGGAGATTGCGGTGCAGGATGTCGATTACACAATACTCTCAGAGAAACTGCTGGATGATGGCCAGATACTGGATATGCATTATGATGGTAAGACCCAAATCAATCCGGACACACTTCCTGGAATTGTAATGAACCACACCGATGCAGAAGTCACCGGACCTTGGAGGCTTTCTCAATCCATCCCTCGAATGGTAGGCCGCAATTATCTGCATGATACTCCGGATGACCATGCCTCCTGTGAAATTCTCTACAACATCGCCATACCCGCACCGGGAGACTATGAAGTTCGCTTGAGCTATGCAGCACATGAAAATCGAGCAACCAATGTCCCGGTAACAATAGTACATGCGGCGGGCAAAGAGTTACTACACGTAAATCAACAACAGGCACCAGAAGTAGATGATCTGTTTACTTCATTAGGCCATTATACTTTCGATAAAGAAGCCCAGGTCCTTATATCAAATGAAAATGCCGATGGTCATGTAATTGCCAACGCAGTTCAATTGCTTCCTGTTGAAGACAGCAACTGATAATCGTCAATTACCTCAAACAGCCAAAGAATATAAAACATGAAAACAACACTTTCAATATGTACTAACATTTATATATTTCTGATTGCATTTTATTTTTTAACAACTAGTTATGCCGAAGATTTGGCAGAGGGTGAATTTGAAATGGAATTTGAAGGTATTCAAATTATTCTGTCAGGTGACTATGCTGATCCCAGTATTGTGCGAGATGGTAATGATTTTTACATGACCCATTCATCATATGATTACTTACCGGGTTTACTCATTTGGCATTCACAAGACTTGTTGCACTGGGAAAGACTCTGCCATGCATTGCACACACCCATTCGGGATGTCTGGGCACCTGACTTCATAAAGCATAACGACCTGTTTTATATTTACTTTCCGGCGGCAGGTACAAACTGGGTTATTACAGCGCCACACCCCACAGGGCCATGGAGCGAACCAACAGACCTGCAAGTAGGCGGCATTGATCCGGGCCACATCGCTACTCCGGATGGCAAACGTTATCTGTATCTGGACAATGGTTATTACTACAGACTTACGGATGATGGCCTCAGTGTGGTTGGAGAACGCGAGAAGGGATACAGCGGCTGGATTTATCCTTCCGATTGGGTTACAGAGGGCTTCTGTCTTGAATCACCCAAGCTGTTTTTTCGTGAACCCTATTATTACCTGATCAGCGCCCAGGGCGGTACAGCCGGGCCTTCAACCAGCCACATGGTGGTCTCTGCACGCGCTACCTCACCTGAAGGCCCCTGGGAAAACGACCCAGATAACCCAATAATCCGCACCTGGGACCGAAATGAACAATGGTGGTCGAAAGGGCATGGCACAGTTATTGATGATGCCCAGGGCAACTGGTACATCGTGTACCACGCCTACCGAAATGGCCATTATCCATTGGGAAGGCATACGCTGCTGGAGCCGATTGAATGGAGCGAAGACAGGTGGTTCCATACGCACCGAGATAAACACGTTGAAGGGTTAGTCCAGTATCATAACAATACCTCACCGGTATCAGATACATTTACATTGCCGAATCTGCACTCGCAATGGCGCTTTTCAGGTATTGACCATATGGATGCGATTCATCTTATAAATGGTTCGCTCAGCTTTAAGACCAATCAAGATAAACCTGTACTCATGCATGTCTTGAATGATGTCCCGAGTTATGAAGTTACTACATTGATTTCCATCGAAGGCAACGTGGAAGTCGGTTTGTACACCTATTACAACGAACAAGCCCGGGCAGGCGTCGTGGTACAGGATGGCATCAGTGTGTTTGTTGACCGCCAAAAGCGTATTCCCGGGCCGTTGGTGCAAGACAAAAATCGGTTTTATTTGCGTATACGACAAGACCGCTATGATTTTGCAGCCTTTGTGAGTAGCGACGGTAAGCAATGGCTCATGTGCAGTAGTGCCGCTGAAGTTTCCGGCTTTCACCACAATGTTTTTGGCGGGTTTACCTCACTGCGTATTGTGATACAAGGTATAGGTGAAGGTGTTGTGCATGTAGAAGATTTTCAATATACGGCTTTGGAATAGCCCACAACTTCACCCATCATCAGCACGCATTCATGCTGTCAAGCCTGTGTTGCATCTCTTCACTGGAACTGCCCTGTGTAATGAGTACCAACTCCCAGGGAGGTGTTTCTGAAGCATGTGGAGCCGGTTCCAAGTACCATTGCCCACCTGCATATTCTAAGAACATTACTCCCGTGTCAGTCGGCACGTATCCTTTGACGCGATACAATCCATCACCAAGTTCTGACAATGACAACTGCAATGCATGGACATCTACCGGCTTATGTAAAGCAGTTGTAAATACCTGAAAGTTTGGATCACGACACATGGCATATTCTCCATTAACATCATGGTTCATTTGATTACCTGAAAGTTGCCAATTCAATGGCAATTTTGCATACGTTGTTTGATATATTTCTGCGTATTGATTTATTTGCCTGAGTTCATCTGATAATGCCGACACATGTTCAGAAGTAGCGAGATCAGTCTTGTTCAACAAAATCAAATCTGCGGCCTCAACTTGAGCAAGTATGTTGGGAAGCGTCTGACGCAACACAGGGAAAGTGCCAGGATCAACAACACAGATAATATTCGATATGCTGTAGATTGTATCCAACCTGGTTTCTTCCAGCATCCGAGCAATTACTTTGGGGTTGGCCATACCGCTGGCCTCGATAATCACTCCTTCAATGTCTTCTCCATACCTTTGTGGAATCCAGCGGAGAATATCTATAAACTCATTCACGAGGCAGGAGCAGAAAATACTCCCACCTGGAATCATGACCATATCTTTTCCATGAACAGACAGCCTTTGGCCATCAATATCTATGGAAGAAAATTCATTGACCAGATACACCAGCTTTTTATCGGAAAACCTGCCAATGATCTGCTCCATCAAACAGGTCTTGCCACTTCCCAAAAAACCGGTTATCAAAACTAATGGTATGTTCATGACTGCTGTTTTGCCAAGTCCCTGTCTTTTATCGCGTTGGCAAGTGTATCAACATCTGGAATGATCGAAATAAATCGAGGCTCGCCATCAATACATATCGTCGGCAGGTTCTTCACATTGAGTCGACACATGTATCCAATGCCTTCACGTTCACGAATCTTGTGCTCTTTCACTATAGCATTCACACCGGATTTTTCGACCGCCTTTTGTGCGGCATCAACCATATAATAACACGGTGCGCAAGCAGCCGAATCCAGTGTGATTACATCCAACACCACCTCACGGGTGCTGCTGTAATCAGGTAATTGGATATCTTCAAACAAGTCTTCACTGAGTTCAACTGGCTTGTTGCGCAGGATGTCACGTTGATAGGTATCATGTACCATGACGGTAACCGCCTCCAAGTTTACTGGCGGTGTATCATACGGCAAGTCGCAACCAGGTGCCAGTATGAATCCAGGTGAATCTCCTGCAATATCGATACATCGCAAGGCATCACGCTGTGCGTCCTCTTCTGTGCCCAAGAGCAGCGCAGTGGTTAACTTGAGGTTCCCCCCGAAAGATTTATTATATCTGGTAGCCAGATCGCGAAGATGCTCCAGCGAAATATTTTCATCTACCTGAACATTGTCGCAAGTCGTGACACACATGGCTTCCAGGTTTCGTTGGGCATCACCGCATACAAACAGGGAAGAATAGCCGCCACATTCTCGAACATAATCAAATATCCGGTTGTGATACGGCGCGACGAATTCAGCGAAATGTGCCGGTGATATCTGCGTAGTCATAGGGTCTACTATAGCTACCACATCAACACCATTATCCAGGTAAAACTTCGCAACGGTACAGGCAATTTGTGCGCATAAATCAAGTGTTTCGCCCACGTCCTCCGGATTCATTAACATATCCAGAAAAATTTCGCTACCACGTAAATGAGAAGTAAGTGTAAAGGGACCTGTTAAGAGTCCGTACAACGCTGTTGTATCTCCGATGGATGCGGCAATTCGTCGGGTGGCCTCTGCAACCAACGGATAACGCCCTTTATCAATACTGAACTCGGGCAGGTCTTCCAGCGTTTTACCCATAGCCAGCGGATGGGTCGCCACGGAGGGCGGTACTTGTTCTGCCCATCGAAGCTCACAACCCAACACTTCCGCTTCAAGCTGCAAATCGAAAATTATCGGCAGGCCATCTGGACGATATAACACATGTGCTTCAAGCTGACCGTTTACCATGTTATCACTGGAGTTGAGATACGCATCGGCATTTACACCGATCAGTTGTCCACCATGAACACCAACAAATGGTAGCCATGGGGCACGCTCAACGGACTCACGTCGCAATGCACGTAGTAATAATTCTTTACCGGTCATTGGTTCATTCCTCATCCAAATTTATAGCTGCAACAATTTCGACTTGTGGTTGTACCTATTCCTATAGAACAGTACTGTGATTGCTCTCAACTGACCAACTTTTCATTAAAAACCAGCGTCCAAGTTTTGTAATAAACAGTCACCTGGACGCCGGGTATCGTCACATACAATTCCGCCTTATGAGGCAAAAAAATCACAGGCATGAATTATGCAGCAGTATATTGATCCAGATAATCCAGAGCGCCTTGTGGATCGGCGGAATACGCGTCAGCACCAATTTTGTCGCAGAATTCTTGTGTAAGCGGAGCACCACCAACAATCACAGGAGTATTGGGACTGATAGCCTTGATTGCCTTAACTGTTTCTTCCATGTTCACCATGGTAGTGGTAAGCAATGCACTCAAACCAACAGCACATCCTGGGTTAGCTTTAACCGCATCAACAAACTTTTCTGGTGCCGCGTCAACACCAAGATCAATAACTTCCCATCCACCACCTTCAATCATCATACGCACCAGATACTTCCCAATGTCATGCAGATCGCCACGCACCGTACCAATAATGAAAGTACCCTTATGCTTGGCAGCACCTGACTCAAAGTGTGGTTTCAGACGCGTCATACCGGCTGTCATAGCTTTCGCGGCCATCAACAAATCAGGCACAAACACTTCATTCTTGCTGAACTTTTTCCCGACACGGCTCATGCCTGCCATGAATCCTTCAGTTAAAATAGCGTTTGGATCGACACCATCATTTAATGCCGTTTCCGTTAATTCATCCACCCCGTCTTCCCCTTTAAGATCAGGGGGATAAGGCGAAGCTTTATTGATTTTCCCTCGCTCGGTGCAAAGCGCAATTTTCACCAGAATCTCGTTGTCGGTCATGTCTGGATTTCCTCCATAGGTTGTTGTTGTCTATTGGCATTATAACTGCAATGAGTCATAAAATCAAAGCAAAAACTGGCTATATTTTGGGAATTTTTTGCAAATTCCGGTCACAAACAGGTTATGAGTGGCTATAATCAAAATACTATACTGAATCATCAAACATCATAGCGTCCAAGTTCCAAACCACGCTCAATAAAGTAACGATAGTTGTCATATTCAACTTGGTTGGGTATGGAATGATCCGAGTGCAGCAGATAACCAAATCCACCTTTCACAAGCGGAATCTTACTCTCCAGTTCTCTGTCGATAATCGTTTTATCATTTGAATACAAGGTACGGACATCAATGCCGCCGAACAGGGAAAGCTCATTTCCATATGTTTTATACAACTCTACCAGATTCATGCCAGCCTTAACTTCTATAACTTGCAGGCAATCAATACCAGCTTCCAGCATACCCGGAATCAATGGGGCAACATAACCACATGAATGCATGATAACCTGCATTCCCTTGGAATGGGCATACTCAATAGTTTTTTTATGTCCAGGCTGGATGATTTGACGATACATATCCAATGAAAAGAAAGGCCGTTGCTTGAAACCCATATCTTCATAAAACCACAGACCATCCGGATAACCTTCTTCAGAAAACAATGTTTCCATCAGGTCAATGGTAAGTTGCGCGTAGGTATCAACCATGTCTATTACCCAATCAGGGTCTGTAGCCATTCCCACCAGCATGTACTCGTGACCGCAAACGGGATGCATTAACTCAAATACATTGACACCTTGCCACGCAAAATATCGGTTGTTTGCTTTGGCCAATTCTCGCACATGACGGTGCGCTTCAAAATTGATACGCCGCCTTTCAGGTGTCAGGTGCGGTTTAATATGTTCTTCCCAACCCGCACGGTCCTTTACAAGAAAGTCGACGTGTTCTGGTGTCGTGTCATGGGTCTTATATCGACGAAGCAATGCACCATTACCATCACGGACCAACATCGTTTCTTCATTTTCTTCTACTATTACCGGCACATGGTCCAGGTCTGCCACCATATTGAATGGACCAACACATTGAAAGTCATACCCAAAATGGTCTTCCAGGCTTTCCCCTTCCTGAATATGCCCCTTGGCTATCCAATCCTTGATAGTATCTCCCCAAAAATGTTCATACAAACCAATCCGATCCACGGGCTTACGCTCTAACAGGTTATGTACCCGTTCCACACTTGTCATACTATCCATTGGTTCAACTCCCTCATTGAGACAGACTGAAATGCAATGACGTTTTACTCATCCAAACCTTAATATTTTGGTGATCCACCTATATTGAACAAAGCCCGTTTGCGGTCCAGGTAGTACAAATAATTTTTGTAGGTAATATTGGCGGGAACACGGTGATCTACAGTTGGAATGAATCCCCCTTCTTCTACACAAGGCCGTAAGCGCTCAAGCTCTGCATCAATCGCAGCTTCATCTTCAGCTATGCGCATTTTACAAACACCACCCCAAAGTTTGATGTGTTTACCATAACGCTTACGCAAATCCACGGGGTCTGTGCCGGCATGTACTTCTACAGGAAACATGGTGTCGAGTCCGTTGTCCAGGAATATATCGACTATCGGCAAAATATTACCATCGGTGTCTGTCGTATATGTATTGCACCCATGTTCACGCAACAACGCCGAAATACGCTTATACCAGGGACCGACGACTTCCCGGATATAATCAGGTGGCAAAATGGGACCACTGTTAAAGCAGATATCTTCCCATCCCATAGCCAAATCTACCTGAACCCGGGGCAGCGCTTTTTCCAGCACCGCAATAATACACGCACCAAAACAATTGATGATATCCGTCAACAATTCCGGATCTTCATAGGGCATGGTAGCGATTTGCTCAAAACCGATGAGATTGCGGGGAATCCCCATCAGGCTTCCTGCATAAACCCCAACAGGTTGCGTAGTATGTTGCAATAATTCAATTGAATGCTCAAATGAAGCCCAACGCTCTGGATTCTCAGGGTCCATGGCCTTTTCTTTAAACGCTTCCCAGGAGGCTCGATCTTTTATTGGATATTCGATATAGTGCGGGATGGAACGATCACCAAATTTATTGATTTCAGCAACGCATCCATAATGATCACGGTATATGATACGATCGTCTGTTTCTTGCAGTGTCTCATGTTCACAGACCGCAGTCGGATTCGCGTTGCAACTCAATACAGCCCAGTTTTCAATACCAAAAAAAGCATACGCACTTGCTTCATCGACCACATGATCTGGCATCCCCTGTTCTCGCCAGACTTCCAGGGTTTTGTCCCAATAACCAAATTCAAAATTGGGTAGATGTTCAACTTCCTCGAATGCCATCGTCTTGATAAAACGATCACGTAGGGTTGGTCCACTTACACCAGAAGTTTCGGACTCAGCGCCTTCAGCACTTTTTTCCAACCACTCCCCAATTTCTTCAAAATCCATCTCTTTTCCCCCTGTTTTCCGAAATTAATGACAACATAGCATTTTGTGCCCTGAACAAGTTACATTAACGTGTAATATTTGAAAAATGCAACTCTATAAAATGTTGAGTATTATCGGAATTTACCTGTTAAGTGTATCATCATTTATTATATACTGCTTGTAAAAAAAGCGCATCTTTGTAACAATGTGCTTTTATGGTATTTTTGATTGTGCTTATATGGACAGGAAGGGCATCACAATGCATAACGTTTCCAGAATAATTATCGCTTGGGTAGTAATCTGGTCATTTGTAACAGTAAGTCAAAAAGTTAATGCAGACTCACCTTTAACGCTTGATCTAACAGCATCATCGGATATGAGTGGGCAATTCCCCGTAACACATATCTTGGATGGCGACCCCAGCACATTCTGGTCTTCCAATGTGCATGCAACAGCCGGCAATTCCGAATGGATTGTTATAGAATTTAATCGCCACATACTTCTGAATAGTATTAATCTGACACCACGCAATAACGGTCTCGGGTTTCCAATGCGATATCAAATAGAGTATGGCTATGATGATGCAGGCAATTACTGGTTCCCGATACCTGGTCAACGCCATGTTCGTCAATCTTCCCCGACAGGTACCGTTTCACATACTTTTGTGGGAAAACACGTTGCAAAACGTCTGCGAATCACCGCTACCGAACTGGGTAAGGACGATTTCAACAACCATTATTTTCAACTGGCTGGTTTATCTGTAACAGAACGTGATACACCGGTGCCATTCGCCACTTCACTAGGAGGTGATTTTGATGCCAGGATGAATATGCTCTGGTATATTTATGGCAGCATGGAAGATGTTTCAATGGAGTATGACGCTTCCAACCCGGGTGGTAAAGAATGGCAGGTGGGTAATGGCGCCGTATATAATCTAGGAAATGAGCCAGCTTGGTACGAATGGATGCCCCTGCGATTCTGCTGGACACCCAGCACAGAAAACCACTTCAACACATTAGTTTTAAATCGTATGCTGCCTTGGGCACAAAGTTCCGACGGGTATATCTGGTCCTGGGCCAATCAGGAACGCTGGCCAACCGCCGAAACATCTTTTCACCAGGAAAATAATGCGAAGTACATTCTGGGATGGTGGCGATATTGGAGCTGGTACAGGGATGATTCCATATTCGATCGTGTTGACAACACCGTAATCAACACGCCTGCCAGTCCTTCGCGCCCGGATGTATCGCAAGGTAAAACCGTACAACAAAAAATACGGGATGCCATGCGTTATCTCGAAGATGAAGTTCGTGGTAATGAAGGCGGTATCACGATACAGGATAACGACCAGAATACCGATGGCACCGTAAATGGCGAGCCTACCAACTATTGGGACAACTGGTTGTTTGGTCACAAAAACGCGTATGACAACATTTACTATTATGCCGCACTTGAAGCGATGGCTGAAATGGAAGCCCACTGGGGTGAACCAGAACGTGCTGCGCAATTAATGGCATACAGGGAAGGTGCCAAAACCCATTATGAAGAATTATTTTTTGACGAAGAAAAAGGACGCTTTATTGGATGGATAGATATTAACGGAATCAAACGGGATTTCGGATTCACCTTTGTCAACCTGGAAGCCTTGGCCTACGGATTGGGTACTTCCTCAATGGCACAACAAATATTCTCCTGGCTGGATGGTGAACGCATAATTGAAGGGGAAAACTCAACCGGCGATGACATCTATTATTGGCGTTGGGGAGCACGTGCCAACACCATCGCGGCAGAAAGTGTAGGTCCTCCATACCTTTGGGAAGATATCTTCGGAAATATTCGTGTCGACACCCCGGCAGCACAGTACGGTAATCACTTGGAAAATGGGGGTGGAATATTCTACGTTTCATATTATGATCTGATGGCCCGGTTAAAACATCTGGGTCCCGACAATGCCTTGGAGCGCCTTGAAGTGATTCTAGACGAATTCCAGATTGATCAGTTGCGACGTGATCCGGCAGCACCTGGAAGCACCCATTGGCAAATTGGAATAATTGGTGAATATCCGGAGTCTGGCATGGTGCCCACATTCATGATTCATGGTTTTGGCGGTCTGCATGCCAACATCAACGGATTGAATATTTCGCCAAAATTGCCTGCTGAATGGGAATATCTTCAATTGAACAAGGTTCGTTATGCCGGTGTGCTGATGTATCTTACAATAAAGAAGCAAGAAGTAGTGGTCACTGTCAGTGAAAATGCGCCCCGTACACTCTTTTCAGGAGAAAAAGAACTTACCTCCGGCAGCACAACCACACTCCCATTATCACAACAAGGATCAGTATTGCTGTCACTTGAACCAGTACCAGAAGAACCCACACCACATAGTGCTGATTTAGCACAAAACGGGCAAATCGACCTGTCAGAATTATTACATGTGGTGTCATTCTATAATTCTGGAGCATTTCATTGCGTACAGGTCGAAGGCAAAACAATTTATGCGCCTGGAGCTGGCATGACAAACTGCCCATCGCACAATAGCGATTACAACCCGGCAGACTGGCAAATCAGCTTTGGAGAATTGTTACGGCTCGTGCAACTATACAATGCTGGTGCCTATTATCCCAATACTGAAACCGAAGATGGCTTTGCTCCCGGCTTACACGATACAACAGGCACTACCGGTTGAGCAAAGAATCGTGATTATGAATGATGTTTTAGCCGCAATTCAGCCACATATTTTATTTCAGAGAGATTCTCAAGAACGGTGTAACGACCACTCAAATTCCAGACCAAACAGTGCGAAGAAACTCGCCAAAGGATTTAAAATCACGGCCCATATAATCCCAAGTAAAAGGCAGTCAAACGTACCAGGGTTGTCGCATGAAAAACCAAACTGATCCATGATATTCTCCAAATCAATGTTGTTAATTTTGACATAAACCGTACTTGGCCATATCAATTCCTACACATATTGTATATTTCCGGCAAAGTATACTCAAGTATCAGTAAATGCAGTTTCACATAATGAAATTATCTGATCAAGTATTGCATTAAGCAATGAACAACAGGTAATAGTCGCTCTGTAAATATCACGAGTTGTTCGGGCTAAATCTATCGGGTCTGCCCCCTCAAGATTATCCCGTTCAAAGCGTGCTATAAGCACCAGTGGTTTACATGCAGGGTGCAACTCCCCGTGTAACCGCATTTTTTCGTCCAGTTGCATAAGGTTTTCAACATAGTCACGTGCTGCTGTCATCGGACGGGCATGCACCGTTTTACCACTCAATATATCTAATAACTGCCGGGCAAGCTCAGCGCCTTCAGCAGCCAACTCACCCAAAGCGGTAAAACCTTCTTCACATGTTTTATGATATTCATGCAGTGGTTCATCAGCGTCGAAGCCGTCAAACTGCATAATGAATTCTTGCAAGCAACGTAATACTTTACTTTGATCATGATCTACATCACTGGCTTCTTTACAATGGAGAAATCTCAGCCACATCGCTCTGTATGCCAAACGTAACAAATCACGCTTATGCATCGGGCGTCGTATAACGGGATAAAATGCCAGACAACTGTCAGGCGCCATACGCGTGTAATATAAATCAACATTGGCCAATGTTGTATTATCTATCATCTGCTTCTCAGGGCCACCACTTTTAGCCATAAGCGCAACACGAACTGCAGCCAATACCTGTTCGGAATTGATTCGGGTATGTTCATCTGCACCCCGGACTTTTAAATCAGACTGGCCAAGAAATTCACGTTTATACTCTATGGCACAATGTCCTTCACCATAGGGGCCGGTCTCTCGATAATGGACATGACCTACCGACACCAAGGTAACCGGACATTTTACAGCTGCTGCCACATGCATGGTACCAGTATCATTGGTGATCAACACATCTGAACATTCAAGCAATGCCCCCAACTGCGAGAGCGTAGTATGACCATACAATGGAACTGCTGCGCCAGGTGCAAGTTGCATAAATTCATTGCCAAGACACGCTTCTTCCTGCACACCGACCAAGAAAATTTTGGCTTTGTACGTTTCTATCAGTAAACGAGCCAATTCTGCATACCGCGACACCGCCCAGCGCTTACTGTCTTCACTCGCACCCAGTTGCATACAAACAATGAAATCATTTTCTGTGACATCATTAGCACGCAATAATGCGCTTGCATGGGCACGATCTTCATCATGGAGCGTGAAGTATAATGAAGGCTTCGAATCTATCGGCCGAACAAAATGGCGAAAGATATCACATAAATTCAAGTCGTTATATTCGCGACAAAAAACACTGGTAAAAAAATAATTTACCCACCGGCCACGCCGAATAAAACAACCATCATCACTGAGGTCTGCTCCCACAATTTCTGGAATACCAGTCAACCTCAACAACATAGCCGAAGCCAGACTATTGGTTGTATTGTAGGCTACATCAAATCGTTTTGCCTTCAAACTGTCAATAAATTGTTCAGTTTCCCGGTATGCCTTCAACAATCGGTCTGAATCCCGACTCCGCAAATCAATGAACATGTTGTCTTCATTATAGACAATTACTTCATCCACATCTGGATGGCGTTCTGCTACCAGCTTCCCCATCTTTCGTACCATCATGGCAATGTGGGCCTCAGGATGATGTAGTCGCAACGCATGCACCAGCGGTGAAGTCTGTATTACATCGCCCATACGGGTAATCTGAACGACGAGTATACGCATCAGAGTCGATCCTTTAACAACGACTCGGAAAACTGTCGAACCTCTGTCATGTATGCAAAAATGGCTTCTGCTCTTGTATGTCCAAAACCTGACGATTGAATATAGGGCTTTAAGGCTTCATGGGTGAATAATACATTAGACGGTAATCCTTTCAACCAGGTCACCAGTGTATTATCGGTATCCAGCGAATCAACCACCTCTCCGACAGTCTTCTGTATCCGAAGGCCTTTTTTAAGCAATTTGTCGCCATGATTCCGTAAGATAAAGTCCAGCATACTTTGGGCACGTGCTATATAAGTATGCTCATTGATAGCCCGCTCGTGCGCCAAACGCGCAGCTTCAATGCGCTCATCTTCATGGCTCAGATACCAATTAATTTTCTCACGTAATTCATCCAGCGAACGGTATACCGGAATTTCCGTTTCAGTATCGAAATATTGCTCCAGTCCAATGCATGGATCACATAATTGAAAGCCACCCGCAGCCGCAATCTCGAACACGCGTGGATTCAATGCATCACAAGTCGGGTCCACACCATAATGATGGGCACTTGAATGAAGATTAAGATTAATCTTGGAGCCCGCAGCAATCTTCAGATACGTATCTGTATCAAACCAACCTTCATGTATGGTTGCGTTGCGCGACAAATCTCTGTCAACCCAATTCACCCCCCAAATCTTAAAATCAATACCTGTTAACCCCTTGAAAAGAGCAATACGATTTGTATACCCAGCACCTGCAAATGAAACATCACATCGATAAACAGACTCTTCTTTTTCGGTAAGGGTCACCGGATGGTGGATGCCGGGATCGCAACCGGTCTGAATAAACGCATGATGCGTGCAACCAGCCACGTCCAATTGTTCTTCAAAGACACCGGGCTGAATATGGAAAAATGCATCATAGAGTGGCGCTATGTCCTTCCAGTACGGAAAATGGCGCCAGTTCTCCACATACCAGAAGGCTGTCAGTATGCCTGATTGACGCAATCGCGCGGTAAACGTATTCGATACAGGCGCCTGGGCCATGGTGATACACAGATCAGGCGCAAATTCCATGACACGTGCATAGGACCACTCCGACAAAAAATGAGATGCCAGTTCCGATAATTGCTTGCCAACTCTCTTGCTTTGAATGCTCTTGGACATCGTTTCATACAAAGGCCAGGCTTTACAGTTGTCAACAAACAATACCTGGTGGCCCAGTTGTTCAAAAGCCCGAACCAGATAGCGCGCAATGGGCAAGGAACCGCCATACATTGGCCCAACAATGGCAATATGAAGTCGTTTACCAGTTAAAGATAACTGCGAAAGTATACCGGTTATCTTTTCAACATATACCGGATATAACTGGGCTGTAGCAGGATGCACAACAAGCGAAGGCATTTTCTCCGCAAATGCTTGAAACAGGGCATCCGATTGCAAGTCATCTGGATCACCAGTGGCTACCGGTACTTTTGTTATATCTGTTTCAGATTCTGTATTGCTGATGCGCTCCAATGCATAACGCAACACTGCCGGGTTCGGCTCTACACAAGCAACTTCATATCCTGCCTCACGTAAAGCGGCTACATGATATCCCAAACCTACACCCAGAAGGAGCACGGGGCGTTCGGCAGACAACTCCAAACCTGATACAAAACGTCGCGCTTCCTCAACCGGATTGTATTGACTGTGCAGTAAAACACCACGAACCCGTAATGTCGGAAATCCTTTACGCCCTTCCACCCACTCCACCGACTCAAGCATCTCATTAAGTAAAGGGTCGCCTCTCCATGCTTCCAGCATCTTCATTTTTCATTACCGGGAATCTGCTCACGAAGTCGTAAAGCACGCTCATGGTCTGGCTTAAACAGCAACACCGTTTCAATCCGGGTACGTGCTTCTTCCAGACGACCCAATGCAAGTAAAAGCTCCGCATATTCGCAAGACAATTCGAAGTTTCCCGGATAATACTCGACATAGCGCATGATGATGGGTTCAATAGCATCCAATCGTGATACTTGTTGGGCAGCTTCAACCAAGTGTGGTATCATCTGGACGAGTTCATAATTTTTGCTTAATGCAACCTTGAGTAGCTCGAATCCCTTATCATATTGCTGTTGCTTCAAACGACATACACCAATTCCAGCCTGTACACTGGCTGATTCTGGCTCTTTTATTGCCAACTGTTCAAACAGTGCATTCGCTTCATCTATCTGATTCAAACTCAGCAATAACATTCCTACTTCATTGAGAAGAGTGGTATCAGCATCAATGGCTAAAATTGCCCGGCACAATTCCAAGGCCTTTTCAAAATTACCAAGGTATAAATTTGCTTTCGCGGCCAGTGTGTTTCGTGTTGCCGTGTCAATATCCTCAGCTTTTTCTATTAACGTAAGCGCACCATAATAATTTCCATTTGACAAAGCATTGTGTATGGATTCCAATGAGGATTGAACCGGTCGAACCGCACACACAAGGTATTGATAGGTACGAAAATCAAAATAGGTTTCTGTATCAATATCTAATATTTGAACCTTACCCATGGTGATAGAACCATCGGGGTTTATCGGCAATCGTTCTTCGTATTGATAGCTCAATGGCTCCAATTTAGACAGCTTTAACCCAGCACTATGAATAAGCTTTGGCAATTCCTGACGCGTAAAAAACCGCAGGTGGGTAGCATCCAGAATACCTGCATCCATATACGTCCAGCGCCCATGCGATAGCATCGAAAGGACATCACAAAACTGTATATTGGGAATACTGATTACCACGGTTCCACCTGGCTTTAATTTCTTTGCCAGCTTGCACAACGCTTGCTCAGGTGATTCAAGATGCTCCAGAACATCGGCACATACGATACAATCAAAGTAGTCATTTTCAAATGGCAGCACCATTTCTTCAATGTTCCCGACTACCACCTTGTCAAGAACTATACGTGCGTGCTCCGCCGCCTTCTCCATAAATTCTATTCCTGCCACTTCGACATCCAGGCGAGTCTGCTTTAATAAGCGACCGAATGAACCTGCACCACACCCAACATCTAGTATCCGTTTAGCATCTTCCGGAACATGGGGCAATAATTCATGTCTGGGGCATTCATAGTAATCATCTACTTTAATATCGTACAGATTGACATTACCATCTTTCTTGTCATCTTCATCCATAATGTCAGAAACACCACTTCGAATCACATCCAGCATAACTGCCAGACGGTGATCATACGTATGCCCGGTCAATACCTTTTCCTGACCAGCCCGGGCAATCTGTTCACGTGCCGCATCATCCTGAAGATAATGCCGTATGCAGTCAACCAATTCATCGTCACTTCTATAAATGATCAGATCGGTGCCGTCGATAAATAGTTCTTCCAATCCATCCGCTTCATCAGTAATCAGCAAAGCACCGGATGCCATTGCTTCGAATACACGCATATTAACATCTCGATTATGGCAACAATTTACCACTATCCTGGAACGTGCATAGACCTCTGCCATCTCTTCTGGCCAAAATCGACCAATACAATGATTTGAGAAGCACTTTGCGACTTCTTGAAGGAGAAAGTGTCGTCGTCCGTTTTCTTCAGCACTCAAGCTTCCGACATACGATACATCTATATCGCGTTCCATCGGTGGCAATGCATGTAACTCAGGAGAACAAGCCAATGGAAGCCAGTGACAATTACGTACCCCATTGTTTTTAAAATACCCCAGTTGACCTGACTGCGCCATAAATACGAAATCAAACTGCCGGGCAATCCTGAGTCGTTCCTGGGGTGAAACGTGACTGTCAATTATGTAGGCAACCCTGGGCATTTTCAAAGCATCAAATCCCGGCGGTAATTTTTCCCGTCCAGAATCGATATACAAAAAATAATCTGGGACAAAACTGTCCAAACGGTTCAGCATTGATTCAAAGGATTCATCAAAAGCCAAGTCCATCTCAAGAGTTTCGTAATGTGGTATGGGTTCAGAAAAACCCCACATACGCAGTACTTCATCTGGTAACCGAAATCCAGCCGTCTTGACTTCAGTAATTTTTCGGGCTGCGGTCTCAAAATATCGTCCGGTCGTAAATGGAGTTGAAATGTAATTTATCAGTAATTGTGGATTTGCTGAACCTTCATTTACTTCTGTTGCATGTGGAAGTATACGTGGCAGTGTCTGTGCTTGACTGGCGTCAGAAACGACACTGGTCTGTCGCGATACATTGTTAACTTCTTTACGTAATGGGATTTGCCCAAAACTTTCGGCATGAGCAAAGATCGCTGTCTTCCATTGTTCAACAAACCGTTCAATCGGAAATTTTGATGCAACAGTCTCACGACCTTTAATACCAATTTGCTTTGCAAGCTCTTGATCTTGCAGCAATGCGACTATTATTTCGCGTAGTTCTAATACATCGTAAGACAGAAACCCGTCAATGCCGTGTGTGATGGGTGAGGTAGGGTTTTTTAAGGCCACAACAGGCATACCAACAGCCATGGCTTCCAACATAGACAGATTATATCCGTCTTCATAAGCTTCGCGTGATACATGTAACAGACAACGATACTGCCTGTAAAATGAAATCAACGCTTCAAATGACTGTGCCTGCCTGGAGTCGGGTATCGTAGGATTCACTCCTACTACCTGATTGGGGAATCCATCACAGACTGCATCTTGAAAATCGACGTCAAACATTACATCACGCTCACGCATGGTGTTTCCCACCCGAAGCACACTGGCGAATTCCCCAGTATAGCCAGTATACACATCCATAGGAATTCCAGGATATATTACATGCCCCGGAATACCATAATCTTTTTGTTTCGAATCAGAAATAAAAACAAAGTTAAATGATTTCTGGAGTTGCTCCAGTAGATGTGCATAAGTTTCTAGGGGATCTCCCTGATCAACAGTGATTTTTGTTTGAAGATAGGTTTTGCGATTATGACAGATTAGAATTTTCGGACAAGTCGCATGAAATACATCGATTGCATTCATTTCATTATGCGCAATGATCAAATCATACTTGTTGCATTTCAACTTGTCCCGCCAAACAGGTTCTTCCAGAAGTGTCATAGTGTCAGGAATCGGTCGAAATTGGGATTGCCAGGGCCGTGCCAATGGGCCTTCAGTATAACAACCCACATCCATCGGCATTCCGGTATATGCCATCAAGCATAAATAAGGTTCATGAAAATTGAACGTGAGGATGCGTGGTGTGTTCATGTGGAACGAATGTTTGCCGCTACCTGTTCTCGTAACAAAGCGACTACTTGCTGTTCTTCATCTGCCCGTGGCGCCAATTCGTACTCCAGCAAATCACCCAATGCTATCCAGTCTTCACTCTGCATAGTGTCAAGTGCATCGTTTAAAAAAGCATTGAGTTCAGCGTGTTGTTCCTGTATAGATTTACCATTAATTAGAAATGCTGCCATGTCAATGTTCTGTGTTTTCGCTACCAAGAGCTGACGCTCCTTGACTATGTGCCATAATTCAGTCAACTCAACAAACGAATTCAGGGCATCATGTGGCTTACCGCTTTGAAATAACTGGGCCAGTTCACGACAAGCGATAGGCAATTCCGGAAGATTCTCCATAAGCTGATTTAAACAATTCATAGACATTTCATCAATGTCTTGCGTTGTTATTTCAATACTTACCGGTGAATTGATTGGTACATTTTCCATTCGCAGTTGTACGTCTTCAGGAGAAATCAGATCACCATTCAGTCGAAGCGCAACAATAGCACGCCGTTTGGAGTGTAAATTGTCCGTTAAGATACGAAAGGCTTCCAGTAAATCTTCGGGTTCACCTTGAATCTGATGATTTTGGACGCCATCTACGATTATTTCCATAGTGTTGCTAATCCCTACTTTGACAATATATTGGAAATATCTTCAAGGTTGGCAGGTACTGCTGCCTGGGCATTTTCTTCCTGAATCGCCTGATAAACTTCTTGTCGATGTACAGCAATAGAACGCGGAGCAATAATACCAAGTTTAACCTGATTATCGCGCAAATCCAGCACCTTGACCTCTATATCATTTCCGATCATGATGCTCTCATTTTCTTTACGTGTCAGTACGAGCATTGATCGCCTCCTTACGTTCACGCGCTTCCTGCATATGCCTCGACAAATAAAATTGAATCGGATAATCAGACATTTCCAACACAATTTGCTTACCTAACCGTTGTCGAGTATTGATTACTAACGGCGCTTTGAGATTTGTACGGATTTGGGAAGGGTCAGCAGGCACCACCAATAACGTAAATACCTCCAGGTCTGATGCCGTTTCAACAGCCAGCTCATTCATGTCATGGGTGTTGAGCTCTACCTTGTAATCCGGTACATAGAGATGGGGATTCATTAATAAAAAAGCCATTTCTCCGGATTCTGTAGATTGAAGCCAATGCAAACTACTGTTGTCCGGGCCTGGCAACAACACAAATCGTCGATACTGTGGAAAACCAATAATTGGTTGTGTAAATGTAATCACAGTATCTACATCAATTTCGATTTTACCAAATCGTGTTGTGTCCAGAAACATCCTTGTCCTCCGACGCTACCCCCATAATATACAGGCAGTATGCACCAATACATAGCCAAAGTTCAAATCATTCTGATTTAACAGACCCCAATTTCGACATTTCAGGCAATTCAGATATGAATTGAGTATGTATTCAGTCTTTTCGAAGTCAGCATACAGTGTTTAATGCTATATCCAGACGTTCCTGTAAATCATCAAATTCCTCAAGTCCGATAGAAACACGGATAAGATACCGTGATATACCAATAGACTCTGCCCAATCAAGTTCCTGATAATGAGCCAACAGTGTATATGGGCAAGCCAATGAGAAGTTATTCCCCAGACTGGGGCCTTTGGAAACCCGCAATGTATCATAGAACTTCGGCGCACGCTGGTGTGCATCTTTGAACAACAAAGAGAACAAGCCCCCATACCCACCTTCGGGTTGACGTACCAATTCATACGCTCCCGGAATCCGATATTGTGGATAGTACACCTCAGCTACGTGTGGGTGCGATTTTAAGTAAGCACAAAGTTTCGCCGCAGTCGTATTAATACGTTGCAATCTGGGGATAAAAGTACGAGAATTATACTCCAACGCGATTGCATCTTCTCCCCACAATAAATCCTGATGATTGGTATTCAGGAAATAGCCGAATACATCATGATGTGGTGACTCCGGGTTTAACACCAATGAGCCAGCCATAACATCACCAGTGCCGGAAAAATACTTAGTAAGACTGGTCACCAGTGCATCAACATAAGGCAACAAACTCAAGTTATAAAATGTGCCCGCAGTATCATCGACAATCAAGGGAACTTGATGTTTACGCAATAACGCAGATAAACGGGGTATGTGTGCTCCATCCAATAAAGGATTGCCTGGAAACTCTGTGATGACGCCTGAAACCGTCTCATTCTCCAGCAGCACCTCCAATGCATCCAATGACATGTCATTTGGATGAGGAAAGAAATGTGCCCCGGGACCCCATACCGTTTGTATCTTGTAGACATCTACATAGGGAAAGCCAAGTTGTACATTCTTTGCTCCCGGATGTTGCGCCTGCATCATGGCCAAAGCTTCTGTCAAAGCAGACATCCCTGATGGATACAGATATACTGCATCAGATTTCACACCTGTCAGTCCAGCTATACGACTGCGGATTATCTGCTTGGCTTCCAACCCAGCAACAGCATCTCCGCGTTCTTCCAATAAGGCTTGTGCGCGTCGCGAACTGACGATTTCCCCAAAATGTTGCCAAAATTGGCGAGCAGCGACAAAAGCAGCCTCTGGGAACAACACAGCATGGATACCATTTCTGTCCAACGATATTATGCGTGGACGACATCCTGTTTTCGCTGTCAGGTACGCAGCACAACGATGGGCTGTTTCCTCCGATGGCATGGCTATCGCTGTTTCTCCTGAACGGGCAAACCGTTCACGACATGCATCAAACAAGCGCTGTGCATAGGGATGTATTACAAATCGTGGATACCCTGAGCTGAGTCTGCTCAACACTTCAGGATTGCCTTCTTCGTACCCCACAACATGCGACCAAAGTGGTAGAGCTACCGAAGCGGCATGCGGTGTATCAGGCAAGGACTTGCCCAGGTCTTCTTCTCGCCATAGCGGTTCTCGACATAAAGCGGAAGCGATCAGGTGATCTATATTAAGTGATTCTGATTCCAATGCAGTATTAGAAGATTTTTCAGACAAAATGCGCACCAAGTATGTAGGATAAATGATAAAAAACAATACAATAATTAAAAATTAACAGGATAATAGAACAAGCAGACATAAAACCCTATAGTACTTATCAACATGCATATAATTCCACATTGAACAACATAAGAAACAGCATGATATGCCTCATTTTCTGGCTACTGGATTGACAACACACCATGAAAACGTTTAATTAAGATGTTAGGGGCTGCCAGGGTGTCATTCCACCACGCTGTATATGAACCCTTAAAGCAACTGATAGCGCTCGTACAATCTCCGGTCGCTCTGCAATCAAGTTGTGCTGTTCAAGCGGGTCCTCATCCAGGTTATACAGCTCCATAGGGGAATAAGGATTATTCTGCATCAACTTCCACGCACCTCGTATCAGTGCTTCATATGATTTACCGCCATAATCAAGACCACCTTCACGACGCACAAAATATAACTCTCTTTCTGCGTCGTCCATTCCCTCACCACGCAATATCGGCATCAGACTTACAGCATCAATATCTTCCGGCAATGGTACACCAGCCAATTCCAGAAATGTGGGGAACACATCAAAGGTCAATCCGGCATAATCACTTTGTGAACCGGGTTCAACATTTCCTGGCCACCGCAGAGCAAAGGGTACCCGTAACCCCCCGTCATAATGGCTTTGTTTGCCATCTCTCCAAGGGTGATTACTCTGTGCGTGGGGCAAGGATCCGCCATTGTCACTGGTAAACACAACCAGCGTATTTTCTTCTATCCCATTTGCCTTGAGCGATTCCAGCACACGGCCAATAGCATGGTCCAGATGTTCTACAAAGGCTACATTTAATGCCCGTTTTTCCTCCATCTGAGGAGCACGTTTTTTGACCTTGTCATACCAGTCATCAGGCGGTTCAATGGGGAAATGTGGCGCATTGTATGCCAGATACAAAAAGAATGGTGTTTCAGGTAAAATGGCGCGGTCTGCAATATAATCACATGCCCAATCGGTAAAAAGATCGGTCGCATGGCCTTCCACTTCGATTACATCTTTATTCTTCCGCATATAATTTATATCATGGCGACGGTGGTCCCAGTAACTGTCCATCATGTCACCCAAAAAACCATGAAAGAAGTCAAAGCCACGCTCATTCGGTGTGTTGGGAGATTCGAGTCCCAAGTGCCATTTACCTACAATGGCGGTATGATACCCGGCTGCACGTAAGCGGTCGGCCAGGGTTGGCACACCAGGATCAAAATAACCCCAGGAATTTTCCGGGTGGGTACGAATCACCCCAGGCACTCCCACTCTGTCGGCATACTTACCGGTCAAAATGGCTGCACGCGTCGGAGAACAAACCGTACAGTTGGCACGCATCCGGGTAAATAACATCCCTTCCCGTGCTATCTGATCAATATACGGTGTTTTTACATCAGAGTCACCATAACACGAGACGTCACCATATCCTTGATCATCTGTCAGTATGAGTATTACATTCGGACGTGGTGCATCCGGATTTAAACTAGACAACAGAGAGCGATGCGCAATTGAAGATTTCTGCTGCCCTCCGTACGTGCTTGATGCCCCCAAAAACAATGCACTGATTACACTGGACCCAAGAAATTCTCGTCGCATCATATCGCGCCCTCCAGGAGCCTGCTGATCCATCAATAAATAGGCATGCTCCGTTTTATTTATCAAATCCAAACATGGGACTACTTACCCCATATTCAGTTCTTGCCTGAATCACCTTAGCCAATTGTATGTCATTCAACGGTGCCACTTTGCCCAGAGAGTAAGCCAGATACAATATCTTGGCAGCATGCTCAAGCTTCTCCATTTTCATAAATGCCTCTGTCAAAGATTTACCAACAGTTAAAGCGCCATGTCGGTCCAGAAGCAAGCCATCACAACGTCGTATGAGGGGGCGAATTGCTTCGGCACCTTCCTTCGAACTGGGAGTCGAATAAGGTGCTGTAGGAATACCTCCAAATAACGCTACTGTCTCCGGCAAAACGGGGGTTTCTAATGAGATACCCGCCAAGGTCAGGGCGATTCCATAAGTTGGGTGGGCATGAATTACGGCATCAACATCGGGACGTTCTTCATAAGCAGCCAAGTGCGTAAAAAACTCAGAAGTCACTTTTTTATCACCACTGACCCGTTCACCATTGCTGTCCGCGATAATAAGATCATCAGGTAGCATTTCCGCTTTAGAAACACCGCTTGGTGTACAAAGGAAACGGTCCGGCCCCAATCTGACACTTAAATTACCATCGGTCGCCATAACCATTTCTAAAGCATATAGACGCTGCCCCAGGGTACATATTAATTCACGCAATGCTGACTCGTTCAATAAAACACCTCTATGAAGTCGAAACCGTTAACACCTATAAAAAACTTTTATCAGATAACAAGTCGAAAATATGATTCAAATTGGCAATATTAATAGACAGGTGTACACCAGCTACGGTACTGATTCTCTTTTCCTCGTACCACATCAAAGTATAACTCCTGAAGCTGGCGCGTCAATGCTCCCGGTTCGCCATTGCCTATTATACGCCTGTCAACCGAGCGAACAGGTGCAACCTGGGCACCTGTACCACAGAAAAACAGCTCATCACACACATAAAGTTCTGTACGTGCAATTGGGCGTTCCACCACTTCAAGACTGAGATTTTCTTTGGCCAATTCCATGATGGTATTGCGTGTAATCCCGATGAGTATATCAGAGGAAGGTGGCGGCGTGATTAGTTTGTCGTTCATCACCATAAAAATATTCATGGCGCTTCCTTCTGAAACCGTACCGTCTTCACGTAATAATATGGCTTCATGAAAACCAGCCTGTTTTGCTTCAGTCGCCGCAAGGGATGAATTGATGTAGCTTCCGGTTGTTTTTGCCCGACTGGGAATCGCGTTGTCAGATAGTCGCCGCCAGGAAGAAACCGCAACATCCAACCCGCTTTCAATATCTACATAAAGCCCCAACTTGATAACATAACAGCACAAACTGCTTTTGACATTGCGTACTGTCGGCCCAAGAGAACATTCGTTCTTGAAGCAGATGGGACGAATATACACACCTTCCTTGAATTTGCTTCGACGCGCAACTTCAATGCAGATATCTACAATTTGCTCTTGCGTTTCCTGAATATCCATACACAAAATATCAAAATTGCGGACAAAACGATCTACATGTTCATGTAAGCGAAAAATAAAAATATTGTCTTCTTCTGGCGAATAATACCCACGAATTCCTTCAAATAACCCAGTACCATAATTGAAGCCATGCGTCATAATACTTATTTTTGCATCTTCTATGGGGATATATTCTCCCTCAAAATATGCTGTCTGTCCAGGCACCATTGTCGCCATAAGAATTTACCTCTCTATCTATCGATTGGATTAAATTAAAAAATTTGATGTGTAACCTTTGAAAGCGGGCACGCAAGCATATAAATTTTGATCACCCACTTTAAATGCCCATTTATATACTCTCTATCGAATGCATACCATCTGATAAATGATCTCGACAAGTTATGGGGTTTATCAGGTAAAGTATTGCCGTTTTTCGGCGATTGATGCAAGCAATATCGATTATATGCCTCAGAAACCCGCTCAGGCAACACTCCGGTTACGTAAACGGTCCAGAGCAACAGCTGCAACTATGATGATACCAATGACAATATTTTGCACATAATTTGGAATGCCCATATGCATGCATCCATTGCGCAATACAGCCATGATTAATGCACCTATGACAGAGCCCAGAGCGCTCCCCTGCCCGCCACGAAGTGAACCTCCACCAATGACTACAGCCGCAATAATGTCCAACTCCATCCCTACCGCCGAGGTTGGGTCGCCTAATCCCAGATTGGCATATTGCATGATGGCGGCAACCCCAGTAAATGCACCACAAATGGTATATACACAAACTCGATGCAAGCTGACACGTATGCCACACAACTTGGCCGTGGCTTCGTTAGAGCCAATGGCAAAAACGTAACGCCCTAACAAAGTGTAGCGAAGTATAATAAACAATAGCACCATGAGTATGAGCATTATCCATACACCAGGCGCCACAGAATACCAACTCCCGATACTTGGTTCTACAACCATGAGTCCACCCAACCAATTATTTCGGGTATTGACCATGGATTGGCTTGCCAAGCCCAACGCGGTACCGCGCGCTATCTGCATCATACCAAGTGTTACAATAAACGGAACAATTCCCAGGGCAGATATAATAATGCCATTGATAAAACCACAAAGAGAACAGGCCAGAATCCCCCCCAGGGCTGCAATGAAAGGCAACATCCAGCCAATTTCATCTCCAGAAAAATGACGCAGAATCAAGGCGGTGACTACCGTACCCAAAGCTATCTGGGAACCGACACTCAAATCAATGCCAGCACTGATGATCACCAACGTCATTCCCAAAGCGCCTATGCCGATGATAACCGCCTGAGTAAGAAACGTTTTTGTATTATAAAGAGAACTGAACTTGTCTCCCGCCACAAAGAAAAAGATCAGATAAACAAAAATCAATCCCAAAAAAGGCGCGAAAATTCGAAATGTACGTTGAAGTTGACTATTCATGGATATCTACCAATATCGCCCGGACAATACACGTCCAGTGGATTAAATTTATAAATCATTTTTTATTAAATCATCTTTCAGAGCAGTGAGTCCTGAGGTAGCCACTTGCATGATACTATCCTCATTCCATTCCTCAACAGGACGTACAGCACTCATCACACCACGGTGCATGACAGCCAGGGTATCGCTTACGCCCAGAAGTTCAGGCAAGTAAGAAGAAACAAATATGATGCCTTTTCCCGATGCCGCCAATTCCCCGATCAGGCGATAGATTTCAACCTTGCTTCCTACATCAACTCCCCTGGTTGGCTCATCCAGCAACAACACTTCAGCATCTTGCTCCAACATGCGGGCCAATGCTACTTTCTGCTGATTACCCCCAGATAAATCCGCGACCTGTTGACAGGCATCCCGGCATCGTATGTTCATCAAAGCAGTCCAATGAGCGGCTCTACTTGATTCCCGGCGCAGTTTTAAAGGGCCAAATCCATGCCAAAATGCGAATCGCTTTAAAGAAGACAGGGTAATATTATGCGTTATGGGTAAATCCGTGGACAAGCCTTCTTCTTTGCGGTTTTCACTCAATAAGTCAATACCCATGTCCAGAGCCAGTCTTGGTTGCATATGCTTTAACGCTAATTTCTTCCTGCCAACATACATCACACCACTACGCACAGGATGCAATCCAAACAAGCCGCGTAACACCTCAGAGCGACCAGAACCAACCAGACCTGCTACCCCCAGTATCTCTCCACGATGCAATGAAAATCCTACCTCCTGTGGCATCGTGTCACCACACAAACCTTCTACTTTCAGAAACTGCTCAGACTGAATATGAGGTATTTTGGGAAACATTTCATCGAGGCTTCTTCCGACCATCAGACGGATAATTTCGATAACTGATGTATCGGCAATATTTCCGGTCTGCACCGTTTTCCCATCTCGCAATACCGTAAAACGGTCTGCAACCTCAAAGACTTCTTCCAGAAAATGGCTGATATATACAAATGAAATGCCACGTTCACGCAATTTTCTGATAACAGAAAATAAGATGCGGGCATCAGCTGCAGAAAGCGAACTGGTCGGTTCATCCATGATGATAATACGTGCCTCACGCAACAGCGCACGTGCAATTTCAATTACCTGTTGTATTCCAACAGAAAGAACAGCGACCGGTGCATTCAAAGGCAAATCCGCGTGACCCAGCAGGGCCAGCACATCACGAATTCGATTACGTTCACTTCTAATGAATCCCAACTTGTGCGGTTCCCGGCCAAGCATCAGGTTCTCTTCCACAGTCAGATGTTCAGCCAGCATCAACTCCTGATAAATCATGGCAATGCCCGATGCCATACCGGATGCTGGAGAATCTATATGGTGTAACGCACCATCAATATACACATTTCCGGTATCTGCTTTGTGCGCACCGCTCAGCACTTTCATAAGCGTGCTTTTGCCCGCCCCATTCTCACCAATAAGCGCATGTACCTCACCTCGGCAGACCGTCAGGTTGACATTGTCCAGGGCACGGGTTGCGCCAAAGCTTTTCGATACTCCCTGAAGCTCAAGGAGAGGTTTGTCAGAACTGGCAAGAGGAGACATATGATTTGTCTGATTTTCGATCAGCACTTATTCAACGCCCAGTGCAGCCAAGTCCGGGTAAATAAGTGCCTGTATATCTGGATCATGCAGGTTTTCCGCAGTGATCATAGCCAGACGGGTGGCAATACGCTTCTCTACAGAAGTACCTTGTATCACATCCAGAGCGGTGCGTACCCCCTGATAACCAATGTTGAAAGGGTCTTGTGATACAAGACCATGTACCGTACCTGCCTCAATCCCTTCCAGCAAGGTTTCACTGGTGTCAAAACCGACAAACAACACTTCTCTGGCTCGCCCAGATGCCTGAAGGGCACGCATCATACCAAAGGCAACCGGTTCACATGGACAGAACACCCCTTCAATTTGATTACCATAGCGGTTTAATAAATTCTGAGATGCCTGAAAGGCAGATTCCTGTGTTACACCCGCATATTGATTTGATGATAACAACACGATCTCTGGAAAGGAAGTCTCAAGTTCTTCCAGGAACCCAGCTTCACGCTCGGCCGTACTGGCGCTTCCCTCGCTATAGCGCAACAAAACGACATTGCCCTCTCCCCCCATCAATTCCCCAAGACGTCGTGCCGCCATACGCCCACCTTCATGGTTATCGGTGGCAACAAAGCTGCGGTAAACATCCGTTTGAAGGCCGCTGTCAATAATAACTACCGGAATACCACGTTGTTCTGCCAACTCGACAGGTCGTACCAACGCCGTATCATCCAGTGGTGCCAGCACAATGGCATCTACACCCCGTGCGACAAAGTTCTGCACAACATCAATTTGATGGCGGCGATCATCTTCACGCTCACCACTCATCCAGATGATGTCCACATCCAGCGTTTCAGCAGCATGCAAAGCACCTGCGTGTACCGTTCGCCAGAAATCGTGTGTGGTTCCCTTTGGTATTACCGCAATCTGCGGGCGATCCGACTTTGAAGCGCCTTCACCACGCAGTTGGTCTTCTCCCCCACAACCGGCAAGACACATGACGATTACTAAGCCCAAAGTCAGTGACGATACAATATTCCGCATGATGCTTCCTCCTGAAAAGCAAAACATAAGCCCCATTAGTCTGTCTGGATATTTAGACAGGCACACAATTCAGACGCTCATGTTAACGCATGCGGCAAAGCAATTGCATCATGCTTGCCTGTTACACGATACACACAATCAAAGGATAACAAACAGGTGAATATTCCGATACGGTTTTTCGAGTAATCTTCCAGTGTTCGATCACCGGATTATTTAACTTTCGTGGTCCGGTACATACGGTTCAACAATTACACGATTTGAAGAAACACGCCAGCGACTTTTGTAGGCATCCTCATAGTATATGTCGTTCAGACGATGAATCAGTTCCAAACTGTCCGCAATGTCAGCTTCTACAAGGTCCCGCATGGAAACCAGTCCCTTGTATACCCCGCCATTTCCCAACACCAACAAATGACGAACACCATTCTGATGCATCATGGCCTTGGCCTTGTGAATTTCATCATCCATATTGATGTTGATCATGCTGGTGCTCATTACATCGCGTACCAAGACTTTATTTGGGTCAAGACTGTTATTCACCACCCGGTGTAGTAAATCACGTTCCGTAAAAATACCTACAACATCATCGTTATCTTTAACCGCCACAGCGCCTGTATTTCGCTCACAAAGGTAATGTACCACCTGCTGTACGGTGTCATCCGCGCTCACCCAGTACGTATCCCGTGTTTGTATCACATCTGCCAAAGTTTTCATGGCAAATTCCTCCAATTGTTATGGATAAACTCTGCTACAAATAATAAAAGCAGCATTCTATGCATAGTTTATCATAAATATAAACAAATATGAGATTTGGAAAATTCGCTGTGGTAAATTCCAGACTTAGGCAAGAAATAGTTTTTAAAACGAACTGGGATTGCAAAGCTTGACAGCCAAATATTCTGTACGCCGCACAAGCGCACACGACTGCATTATGTGCAGCCATTTACATGGATGTAAACATTACATGCGATTAACAGCAACTGTTCTGTTCATGACAGTTTGAATCGGCATTTCATCAAAAACCTGGCCATCCAGCTCGCGGCCTGTGCGTTTTTTGTTCACACCACCCCATTGCTTGAAGAAAAAAGGCACATTGACCATTTAGCACTGCTGCATAATCTCGATCACCCAGTCATATTCCATAGGACGCGCGCCCGGGCCCGACTCTCCCCCCACTATTACCCAATCAATACCATCAAGTTTCAAATCCGGTAATGGGCCAAGCAAGGGTTCCAGCGAAAGGAATCTGGTCTGTGCCCTGGTTGCACAAAGTGCGTCAATTCGCGACACATAGCGATCATTTTCGACACTGACCCCCATCCAGACATTTTGTGGCCACTCGATGCTGGGACACAATGCCAGCATCCGGTCAGCACGTTTGGTCAGTATCTGAAACACATGCCAATGGGCACGCTGCATCACATCAAACACCTGAAGTATATACTCCAGCGGTACATCGTCATGAAACAAATCACTCATCGAATTGACAAAGATACGTTGCGGCTTCCGCCACCGTAAAGGCAGCTCCAGCATATGCGGCTGCAACGTCAGCGCGAAGCCGTTGGCATAATTCGGCTGCCCCATAGCCTTCAACCTGCGGGCCATGCGCTCCGCATAACAATGCTTGCACCCGGGGCTTACCTTGGTACACCCCGTGACCGGATTCCAGGTCGCTTCCGTCCATTCTATAGAAGAATTACTAGCCATGACTGTCCTTAACTAAAATAGTAATGTATTAATCTTAATCCATTGAAGTCATTTTGCCTAAACCTTATCCATCAATACAACATGGCGCCGTTTTCCGCCAATGTGATAAAGTAGAACACAAAAAATACAGGAAACCAAAATATGCCCGAACCTTTTCCCTGGAACTATTGCGCGGCGTGCGGCAAGCCGTTGATCCAGACCCTTGATGGCGATCAAGAACGGCCCTACTGCGCTGCGTGCAACCGATTCTATTATCATAATCCGGTACCTGCTTCGTGCTGCTTTGTACGGCGTGGAGCGGATGAGTTGTTGTTTGCCCAGCGTGCCGTGGAACCTTGTAAGGGCCAGTGGACCTTGCCCGGTGGTTATGTGGAACTGGGCGAAACAACCGAAGAAGCCGCCTTGCGTGAATTGCTGGAAGAGACAAATCTGCGGGCAAGTAAAGTGCAGCTTTTAGGGGTGAATACGCAGCAAAGTAAAACTACAGGCAGTATTGTGGTTTTTGGATATCTCATTGAAGACTGGGAAGGTGAGGGAGAGATGTGTCCCAATTCTGACGCAATGGACCTTCGCTTTTTTTCAAAAACAGACCGCCCACCCGTTCCATTCAGCGCGCATCGGGAACTCATAGCGATGTATGATGCCCTGGTAAGCTGAGTTTTGTTCTGCTGTCATGCCTGTATTGAAGACGATGTTGGCTTTTTGTTCATAGAGACACTGACAGACAAGATGCTCAGTGCCAGCAATACACAAGCCAGGTAATACAATGGATAACAGACAAAAGCGTTCCAGCGACCTGTATCGACATAGCGCCAATTGGCCAGAAAAACATCGGAGATATAAAACAGAATCGCACCACTCAGGCTGACATACTTGCCCGCACCTGACCGTGAACCTCCGGCAAACATCAGCATGACCGTAATCACCAAGGTATAGGCAGCCACCTGAATCCGTTCTTCCGCTGGCACATTGGGGCCTAACCATAAGAAATACACCCCCAGACTCACCAATGCCATAATCAGGCTGCTGGCAAGAAAATATCGTAGATCAATCCCCCGGCTGATGAAAGCACCCATCACGCCGATATGGGCCAAAAAAAATAAATACAGGCCAAGCATAAAACTGCCTGGGCCGATAATATCTGCGACCGCGCAGAGCATCAATCCAGCGGTCATCAGGCGACCATATCGATGACCTAAACCACCCGAGGTGACAGCCGCAAGAACAAAGGAAACGGATGCTACTGTTGTAAATGTCATCGCCAATTGGTCTGGGCCACCATGTCTCGACCAAAGCATCAACACCATGCAAGTGAGCGAAATTACTCCCAACAGGAAAGCCATGCGAGGGTGTGGCTTATGAAAAATCAGAGGTATCATTGGCCTGAGTCCCCCAGGTTAATTGCAGCTTAATCCAGAAGACATAAACTAAAAAAGGCCTGCTCCTTTCAACACACAGGTAAGTTCTGATATCTAAAAAGAAGCAAGCCAAGTACTGTAACCAAGCACGTATTATCAATTCACCTTGCGGTAGATCAATCCACCATACGCATCAAAATACTCGCGTACCTGTGGTCCGTTCAGTGTTTCAATCTTTCCAGTCAAGGGATCCATTCGTTCTATTTCGCCCTCAAAGGGTAAATGCAATTCGACTTCCAATTCCTGATTGCTGTCATTGATCACAAACAGGATTTCCTCGTTATCACGTACACGATGTGTCGTACGCAATACCTGATCCGTCTCATCTGATTTCAGCCGTTCAATGTCGCCTAATCGGCGTTCTATTAAAACATCGGCATCCCAGTCAGGCATATGAACACTGCGACTTAACCCGGTTTCTCCAAACATTTTATCTGCCAGTGACTTCACGACATCCGAAGGGAATTCCTGGTCACTGTTGGCTGGTCGCGCTCCTAACGCCAATATACTACCACCGGCTTCATGTAGCGCGGCCAACTGCTCCCAGGCAGCCATCGGTAAGGTGTCGCATTCCGGCAGAATCACAATATCCCAGGCCATAGCACCATGCTGTAACTTGCCATTACGCACCACGGAATCTATGAGTGCCTGTGCGTCCACATAATCAAATTCGATTCGGTTTTCATACAACTGTTCACTCACAGAGCGATACGTTTCCTCAACCTTTCTTGCCGCAGGGTCACCTCCCCGCACACCATACCATCCCTCAACAGCCGTAGGTTCTGCCAGCCATCGCGTCCAGACGCTTTGGATCGGGTACACCAGGGCAACACGTGCTTTACGTACCCCGCCTGTGAGCATATACCCGACGCGGCCAACATAATCGTTCAGTATTCGAGCTTCATCATCACTCAGACCATCATATCGGTAATAGACATTGAAACAATTAATCCCGCCAAGCAATTGTTTATTCAACGCGCCTCGCATAATCTCCATTGGCGGATCAGTTTCATAGCCATGCGCTACCCGTTCTACATGCGCGGAGGGCTCGGAAAAGGTATATGGCGTATCAATCAGAGCGGCAACACTGCTTACCATACGGGCAGTGTGCCAGAACATGTTATCAGGAATGCTGGAGAGCATGTCGATTCCAGGTGCATCCATACGTCGAAAGCTGCGGAACAGGTCGCCATATAAAGGCACATGTGCCAACATGGTCTCTTCTAATAGCATGTGCCCACCGGACAACATGTTGTATTCATGACAACGTTCCTGCATACGCCCGAAAAAGTTCTCCGCCATCAATTCAGCAACACCATCAAAATACCGGTACCGTGCCAATTGCCCGACCGATCCGGAATCACTGGTTAACGCGGGCAGCATGGCTTCAAGAGGCGTACCATAACGTTCCTCCAGCAGTGATGAAAGCACAGGACTCCAGGGAAAGACCGCGTAGTCTCGCATGGGAAAAGATTGCGCCATGGTAGACGGCTCGTCCGTGAAGGTAGAAAAGAAATAACGCCCCAGGTCTTCGCTCAGAACTTCGGCATACCGGTCATGGGTTACTGCAAGAAATTTATCTACCGCCGCCGGATTCATCAGGTCAACATACGGCTGTGCCTTTTTCGCGCCATGCTGTTGCACGGATTGGAAGCCGTCCAGCATGCGCGCGCGCGTCACCACCACCACTTCTGACGGCCCATCGGTCACCGTGGTGTGAATGTGTTGATCGGCAAGATGAAATGCAAGCGGCCTGCTGGTGAATTCACCTTCATGTTCATGGGGTATCTCATATACTGCTATCAATTCTCCAATCTGTAAAGGAATCGAGACTTCTCCCTCGACATGCTTTTCACGCCGAATGAATAGTGCAAATGCTTCATACTCCGGGTTGTCCATAAGCGTCATACCACCCGCAGTTCCCGATGGATAACCAAGCTCATCATATAACCAGAGCGAAAACCCCATGTCCCGCGCTGTCGCAGAAAACGTACCCAGCTCATCAATATTGGAATCCACTTGAAGATAGCCATCTCCCCACCGTGCATTGAGCGAAAAACCTCCAAAATGCAGCGACTGGTCCCGCTCCAGTAATTCCTGCTGCTTTTCAAGCTCTCGCGGAAGTGTATGCACGATTCGGTGTGGACGAAACAACGCAGGTGGAGATTCAAAAGAACCTGCTTCAATGTCCTGCGCACTCATCACACATTGATGCAATAAAAATATAATGATTGGCATCCTGATACCCTCCGATTGTTCTGCGTGTTACCCCGCAGTGCTGCTCAGCAACGAACTAGCTGCTCGCCAGACTTTAAAATAATCCGGCAGTAATATAACAATACATGAATTTCTTATGTAAGGTAAAACTACCATAAAGCAGCTTTGCTACTGAGACCAGCAATTGCATTTCATTTACGAATTGTGCTGAAATTCCTGTCAGGTGCTTCAATCATTATCATTATGGTTATTGGGGGAGCATTAACAAATCACAACAGCAACTCACCACTGCTAGAAAATAAGTAAGGGAACATGTCATGAAAAAAATCATGATATTGCTGATGATCGTCTTTGCCGGCTCCATCGCTTCGGCAAGAGAATTTCACGTGGCACCAGAGGGAAATGATAACGCGCCCGGTACCAGCGCGCAACCTCTCAAAACAATTGGTGCGGCAGCAACTTTAGCGCAACCAGGAGATATGATTACGGTACACGCTGGAGTATATCGTGAGAGGGTCTCCCCACCACGAGGTGGCACTTCCGATAACAACAGAATTGTCTATCAGGCAGCGCCTGGCAACGAAGTCATTATCAAAGGTTCAGAAATCGTTACAGGCTGGACACATGTTCAGAACGACACCTGGAAAATCTCCCTGCCCAAAGAGAACTTTGGCGATTTCAATCCCTACGATGATGTCATTGACGGAGACTGGTTTAACCCACTGGGTCGCGTGCATCACACCGGAGCGGTCTACCTTCGGGGGCACTGGCTTACGGAAGCAACCAGTCTGGATGAAGTATTGGCACCCATTCGGGATACACCAATATGGTCGGACCAGCCCCCGGCATCTTATCTCCTGAATGTTGCCTGGTATATGCTCAATGATATTATAATAAATGGCACACAGATTCCGGCAGCTTCATTTGATGACCAACACGGAATACAGACCACCAATTCATCAGAAGGCGGAGAATGCATCGGCTGGATAGTCGATGGCGATTGGGTGCGTTATCAGGACATAGACTTTAGAGAGGGCACTGACCAGATTCATTTTCGTGCAGCATCGGCCACTGAAGGTGGCATCATCGAAATACGAAAAGACAATCCGACGGGAGAACTCCTCGGCTCCTGTGAAGTAAAAAACACCGGTGACTGGCAATCCTGGTCTACATTCAGCACAGATGTAGACACCATCACTGGTATCCAGTCAATCTGCCTCGTGTTCAGGCAACCCAAAAACACAACCATAAAACAAGTACCGGCACCTGTAGCAAACCCTGAATTGTGGTTTGCTCAAGTAGACGAAGAAGAAACTACGATTTGGGCCCAATTCAAAACGATAAGCCCCAATGATGAAGAAGTGGAAATAAATGTCCGGCAGACCGTTTTTTATCCGGAACAGACCGGCATCAATTACATCACCGTACGTGGCTTCACCATGCGACATGCAGCTACACCCTGGGCACCACCAACTGCAGAACAAATCGGACTGTTGGGTACCAACTGGAGCAAGGGCTGGATCATTGAAGACAATGACATACAGTATTCAACTTGTGTTGGCATTACCCTGGGCAAGTATGGCGATGAATGGGATAATACATCACAAAACAGCGCGGAAGGGTATGTAGAAACGATAAACCGTGCATTGGAAAATGGTTGGGACAAAGATACTATCGGACACCATGTCGTTAGAAATAACCATATCGCACATTGTGAACAGGCCGGAATTGTCGGGAGCCTGGGAGCGATTTTCAGCACCATAACCAACAATGTGATACACGACATCCATGTTCGCAGGCTGTTTTCTGGCGCGGAAATGGCGGCCATAAAATTGCATGCACCGATAGATACCGAGATTAGCAATAACCATATATATAATGCCGCCCGTGGTATCTGGCTCGACTGGATGGCACAAGGTTCACGGGTAACACGGAATTTGCTGCACGATAATGGGCCACTTGAAGACCTTTTCATGGAAGTAAATCACGGCCCGTATATGATTGATAACAACCTGTTCTTGTCTGCTACTTCCCTGTATGACTGGTCACAGGGGGGTGCTTATGCACACAACCTCTTCGCGGGACGTGTTCTATTAAGGCCTGAGTTAAGTCGTGAAACGCCCTATCATCTGCCACATTCCACTGCGCTTGCCGGATTAAAGAATATAGCTGGTGGTGACAACCGTTTCTATAACAATATATTTGTCGGGACTAATGGACTGACTACCTATGACGATGCAGCTTTTCCTGTTCATATGTCAGGAAACCTGTTTCTTAATGGAGCCACCCCATCCATACACGAAGCAGAACCTGCAGTAAAACCAGATTTCAATCCAGAATTACAACTGATACAGGACCATAACCAATACTATCTGGAAATGATCTTTGACGCTGATTTTACAGAAGTAAATACCTTGCCAGTTACAACTGAAATGCTCGGTCATGCAATCGTACCAGGTCTCCCATATAAAAATGTGGATGGCACAGACCTGATTATCGATACAGATTATTTTGGCAAGACCAGAAATATGTCCAATCCGACCGTAGGCCCTTTTGAACATCCCGGACATGATCGTGTTCGCCTGGAAGTCAGGAACAATGACAGGTAATAACAGGATTCAGCACAAACAAACTCGCTTCAGTTACGTACTGCTTTACCCGATATGCATTCTGATAACAGGAGGTGCTGGATGATCATTTTCGATCTGCTCTTTTCTGTTATCATGCCGGTTTTCGCGATAATTGGCGTTGGCGTTCTGGTTGATCGGACACTGAAAGTTGACTTGCCCACTTTGGCGCGACTTAATTTCTGGGTGTTTGTCCCGTCGTTATTGTTTCTCAAAGTACTGGATGCAGAGCTTGATGGCAACCAGATTGCCTGGATTACACTCTATGCCGTCAGCCATGCCGCAGTACTTTTCACCATTGCCTGGCTCATAACCATGCATCCCCGCTTGCATGATCACAGAGTCATCATCCGGATGGGAGCGGTGTTATTCAATTGCGGCAATTACGGCATACCCTTTGTTACCCTAGCTTTTCATGGAGAAGCGGGCACAGTAGCCATTGCGGCTCTGGCTGTCATGATTATGGCGCAGAATATGTTAAGTTATACCCTCGGTGTCTGCCTGCTGGAATCGGAATCAAGCAGTCCCCGGCGTTTGCTGAAGGGCTTGTTCCGTATACCCGTTATTTATGCCATCGTTATTGCGTTGTTGCTGAGAACCTTCGATCTTAATCTGCTCGATCCATTGCGGGCACCGTTGCAATATCTCTCCCAAGGGCTGATACCCGTAGCCCTCATAACCCTCGGTGTTCAACTTTCCCGAAGCAACCCTGGCCAGGCAAAACTGACCGTGAGTGTGATTACAATCGTCCGCCTGTTGATATCACCGATAGTGGCCACCGTACTGGTGTTTTTATTTGGCTTCGAACGCAACCTCGCTCTGGTACTCATTGCCATCAGTGGCTTGCCCATGGCAGTCAATGTCTTTATTTTGTGTGCCCATTACGAACGTGATGAAGATTTGGCATCGCAGGCTGTTTTCAGGAGCACTTTACTGAGTGCGCTCTCTCTACCACTGATCCTTATTCTAATCAGCCTGTTTGCATGAAGTCGCTTCATGAAAGCTCAAGAAATTTGGTAACAAAAACTCACTAAACAATATAATGAATGTATCATTTTGCCTTTACCTGCCTTGATCTTCAGGGAATGGGTGTATATGATTAAGCGGGGAAATCAGATGTACAAATGAAGTATCGTGCAAGATTATTACCTGCACATTAAAAGATATCTTGTCACTATAAAGCACATAATTATCAGGAATCAGCCCATAAAATGATTGAACATACCAATGTTTCTCCAGGTGTCTTGTCGAGCCAGCTCCAACAATTCTTCAGCTTGTCTGGCCCTAAAATCCGACGGTTGCAAAATGATTGGGACCCCCAGCGCGGTGCGCCTGTATTTACTATAAATGGTAAGTACACCACACGCGGTTGGACAGAGTGGACCCAGGGTTTCATGTATGGCTGCCAGATTTTACAATACGACGCGACCGGTGATGAAGCATTTCTGGAGTTGGGCCGAAAAAATACCCATGAGTTCATGGCGCCGCACATCAGCCATATCGGGGTGCATGATCACGGCTTTAATAATGTTTCCACCTATGGTAACTTGCGTCGATTGGCGCTTGAAAACCGCTCTGATGACAGTCTGGATGCGGTTGCCTGTTATGAGTTGGCTTTGAAACTTTCCGGTGCCATCCAGGCAACCCGCTGGACGAATACCAACGACGGAACCGGTTTCATATACTCCTTTAACGGCCCCCATTCACTCTTCTCCGACACAATTCGATCCTGTCGTGCACTGGTGCTTGCCCACTTGTTAAATCACACGTTGATGGGTGAAAACGACCGCAGAATTTCTCTTCTGGATCGCGCTATGCAGCACATTAGAAATACTGCTCGCTATAATGTCTACTTTGGAACAGGTCGCGATCATTACGATGTGCGTGGCCGGGTCGCCCATGAAAGTCTGTTTAACACCAATGATGGCAATTACCGCTGCGCAAGTACACAGCAGGGCTATTCGCCATTCACCACCTGGACCCGGGGCCTTTCCTGGATATTGCTTGGCGCTGCTGAACAACTTGAGTTTTTTACGGTCATGCCATCAGAAGCCTATGCAACCCATGATGATACAGGCGATTTCCTGGGTCTGCTGGCTGACATGGCTCGGGCAACAGCTGATTTTTATATCGAGAACACTCCGACTGATGGCATACCCTATTGGGATACTGACGCACCAGGGCTTATACATCTAGGTGACTACCAGAACCGGCCTGCCCAACCCGACAATCTATATGAACCTGTGGACAGCTCGGCAGCAGCTATCTGCGCCCAGGGCCTGCTGCGGCTCGGGCGTTATCTAGGTAAAGATACTCAGGGAAAACCTTATTACGACGCCGGACTCAAGATAGCGTCAACCCTGTTTTCTCCCCCTTACATATCGGAAGACCCCGAACATCATGGTATGCTTTTACACGCTGTCTACCATCGCCCCAATGGCTGGGATCATGTTCCAGAAGGCAAGCAGATTCCCCAGGGCGAATCCTGTATGTGGGGCGATTATCACGCAATGGAATTGGCCGTTTACCTTCAACGCGAACTGGAAGGTGGAGCTTACCTCACATTTTATGGCCCCATATAGAAGCCAACACATGTGATAATCAGGATATTACGCTTAATAACACAATAACAAAGCATCTATCGCACTCATTAAAAAAATCACAATAAGATACTTAAATTAAATATCACAAAAAAGGACTTTTTAAATATGAAAACAAATCGTGTTGGCATTATCATGAATGGTGTGACCGGACGAATGGGTACCAATCAGCACCTGGTGCGATCCATCAGCGCTATTCGAGCGCAGGGTGGTGTACGAATCAGTGACGATGAGTGTATCTACCCTGAGCCTGTTTTGGTCGGCCGCAATGCAGCAAAACTCGAACCTCTCGCCAAATCACAGGGAAATATTCCCTGGACAACAGACCTCGATGCCGTTCTTGGCGATAACCAATATTCTGTATATTTCGATGCGCAAACCACACTGCGGCGTTATGATGCCGTGATGAAGGCGATTGCCGCTGGCAAACATATCTATTGCGAAAAACCAACTGCCATAACCAGCAAAGAAGCCCTTGAATTATATCAGGCGGCAGAAAAAGCAGGGGTTAAACACGGCGTGGTACAAGATAAGCTGTGGCTGCCCGGGCTTCGCAAATTACAGTATCTTATGGACACCGGGTTCTTCGGTGAAGTACTCACATTGAAAGGGGAATTCGGATACTGGGTGTTCACTGGTGAGGACCAACCTGCGCAGCGGCCTTCCTGGAATTATCGTAATGAAGATGGAGGCGGCATCATCATTGACATGCTGTGTCACTGGCGTTATGTGATTGACAACATTATTGGTAACATTAATTCGGTGAGTTGTCTGGGTGCGACACATATTCCGAAGCGTCGTGACGAACAAGGCAAGACGTATAACTGCACCGCTGATGACGCCGCATATGCCACTTTCATGACCGAACCCGGCATTCTGTGTCAAATCAACTCTTCCTGGTGTACGCGTGTGCGCCGTGATGATCTCGTCACCTTTCAGATCGACGGGACGCGGGGTTCCGCTGTCGCTGGCCTGCGTGAATGTTATGTGCAGCACGATGCCGAAACACCAAAACCGGTTTGGAACCCGGATATTTCCAGCACAATCGACTATATGGGTGGCTGGACATTGATGCCAAACAATCAGGTATACGACAATGCCTTCAAAGTGCAATGGGAATTGTTCCTCCGCCATGTCGTACTTAATGAACCTTTTCGCTGGGGATTACAGGAAGGTGCCAAAGGAGTACAACTGGCCGAGTTGGGCATAGAGAGTTGGAAGAAGCGAGCCTGGGTAGATGTACCAGAATTGAAACTCGACATATGACCTGGTTCATTACCTGTCCGGTAGCAACCCTATGAACAATCATAAAATCGTAGCAGGGGATTCTCTCTCTCCCAGGGAGAATCCTCTTCCAGTTTTTCATGCAACTGCCTTCACTGCATTGGTAGCAGGTGCATGCTGTATCGCATTCGCCGGTATCCTTGTCCGGCTCAGCCCGGTTGGCCCGTCTGCTACAGCATTCTGGCGTCTTATTTTTTCTTTGCCCATTTTATTACCCCTTATGCTGCACCAGGTTTCTCGACATCAACACAGAAAAATGCCAGCGCCACCTGTCAAAGTATATCTGCTGTTGATTATCCCGGGCTTTTTTTTTGCAGGAGATTTGATTTTGTGGCATTGGTCACTTCAGTTTACCGCAGTAGCCAATGCAACTTTGCTCCCAAACATGGCACCAATTTTTGTAACCATTGCAGCCTGGGTACTTTTTCGGGATCGGATCACGAAAGGTTTTTTAGCTGGATTGTGCACAGCGGTATTCGGTGCTTTCGTACTCATGAGTAACAGTCTTCAAATCAGTCGTGAGTACTTTCTGGGTGATATGATCGGCATACTGACAGCGCTATTTTATGGCGCCTATCAGTTATCGGTAGCCCGCCTGCGTAGTCGCTTTGCTACGGCAACCTTCATGTGCCATACTGCTGCATGGAGTGCCCTCTTTGTACTGCCAGTCGCTTTGTTGAGCGGTGAAAGCCTTCTCTGGGAGAATATGACTGATTGGCGCACTTGGGGTGTGCTGTTGGGACTTGGTTTTTTTTCGCATGCTTGTGGGCAAGGCCTGATAGTCTACGCGTTGGCGCACCTACCCGCGTCTTTCGCTTCTACAAGTCTACTGGTCCAGCCAGCCGTCGCAGCAGTAGCCGCTTGGATCATTCTCACTGAGCCAATCGGTATTGGGCAGCTTTTGGGCGGATTAATTATCCTTGGTGGCATCATGATTGCCCGCCGTGGCACCTTCGCTGCCAAAGCAAAGCTGGAATAGAAAATCAATGTAACACAAATTAAAATTAATAAAACTAAAGAACTAATAGTAACCAAGGTAATAACTCATGACAGACTCATTAAAAGATATTTCACGTCTTTGCGTTCACACAATGACCACGAAGCCATGGTCGCTGCAAGAAGCCATTACAGGTTATGTGGAAGCCGGGATTCCTGCTATAACCGTTTGGCGCCACCATATTGAACCTCTGGGTGCCAAAGAAGCGGGCAAGATGTTAAAAGATTCAGGACTGAAAGTAGTCAGCTTGTGCCGAGGTGGTTTTTTCCCTGCTACCAGTGGACAAGCCAGAGAAGAAGCCCGCACTGAAAACCGGCGCATTATTGATGAAGCCGCTGAAATCGGCGCTCCACATGTCGTGTTGGTTTGTGGCGCAACACCGGAACTTGAACTGGCTGTAGCGCGGCAACATATCTTGGATGGCATCCATGCGGTATTACCCCATGCGAGAGCCGCAAACGTTAAACTGGCCATTGAACCACTGCATCCCATGTATGCCGATTGTCGATCTGCGGTTAATACGCTGGACCAGGCAAACAATATGGTTATGGCACTGAATGATGACTATGTTGGGATAGCTTTAGACGTCTATCATTGCTGGTGGGACCATTTTCTACGAGCGGAGATCCAACGGGCTACCAATACGATATTGGCTTTTCATGTCTGTGACTGGCGTACACCCACACGTGACCTGCTGAATGACAGGGGGATGATGGGCGAAGGATGCATCAATATCCCTGAAATACGCGGCTGGGTTGAAAAAGCCGGATTTAATGGGTTCATTGAAGTAGAAATATTTTCTGATGAATTTTGGAACCAGGACCAAAGCAGGTTACTTTGGCGAATCAAGAATGCCTATCTGCGGCATGTATAGCACAAAACAGAAAATAACACTAAAATGTGAAATTGTACACGATTTCATTGTATGCTTAATACATTGAGCAGCCTTATTTTTTTTTAAATTCACAAGACATGTATTAACCCATACTTAGAAATAAAGAGGCAGAATAATGGGCACCACAGACAAGAAACAAACCTTTGCATTGTTGGTCGGAAACCGAGGATTTTTCCCGGACAGTCTGGCGCAAGAAGGTCATACCTTCATGTCTCAATTAATAAACGAATTGGGATATGGCTTGGTGGTCTTATCAGAGGCAGATTCAAAATTTGGCTGTGTGGAAACTTGGGACGAAGCTAAAAAATGTGCTGCACTTTTTAAAGAACACCAGGATTCGATTGATGGCATTATTATAACATTACCCAATTTTGGTGACGAGCGTGGTGTAGCAGATACTATAAAGCTTTCGGGATTAAATGTTCCTGTGCTCATCCATGCCTGGGGAGATGACCCAGAAAATATGACTATTGCTACACGGCGTGATTCATTCTGTGGAAAAATCAGTGTATGTAATAATCTTGTACAATATGACTTGCCCTTCACATTAACATCCTTGCACACCATGGACCCTAGAATTGATTCTTTCAAGGATGAAATTCATACCTTCGCTGCTGTTTGTCGTGTGGTTAACGGATTACGCAAGTGTCGTATCGGTGCGCTTGGTGCCAGGCCAGCCGCGTTTAATACCGTTCGGTATAGTGAGAAGCTGCTGCAAGACGCCGGTATTTCAGTTGAAACGCTTGATCTCTCCGAAGTTTTCGGCAGGGCTGATCGTATGGCAGACAACGATGTTACAGTGACAGAACGTATTCAGGAAATCGAAAAATACGTATCGACCAAAAACATTCCAGCATCTGCCCTTGTCAAAATGGCCAAATTCGGATTGGTTTTGCAAAACTGGATGACTGAAAAAGACCTCGATATTACCGCCATTCAATGCTGGACCTCGATGGAAGAATATTTTGGCGTTGTTCCCTGCACTGTGATGAGCATGATGAGTAATACGCTGCATTCTTCTGCTTGCGAAGTTGATGTGGTTGGGGCTGTAGGGATGCATGCTTTGGCATTGGCATCTCAAAAACCCAGCTTTTTATTGGATTGGAACAATAATTACGGCAATGATCCCGACAAATGTGTTACATTTCATTGTTCAAACTTACCAAAAGACTGCTTTGAAGAAGCACACATGGACTACCAGGCCATCATTGCTGGCGATGTCGGCAAAGAAAATACCTTTGGTACTATCGTTGGCCGCATAAAGCCTGGCCCTATGACCTATTGCCGAGTCAGCACTATTGATCATGAAGGCACCATCGGGGCATATGTCGGAGAAGGCCGTTTCACCGATGATCCTGTTAAAACATTTGGTGGGTATGGGGTGACAGAAATCCCCAATTTGCAATTATTGCTTAGATATGCCTGCGAAAACGGCTTTGAACACCATGTTGCCATGAATCACAGTCAAGTTGCACGTGCTGTATTCGAAGCGCTCGATAATTATTTGGGTTGGGATGTATATTGGCATCAGGGATAGAAAGTATAAATTTGATAAAAATATAACTATATGCTTCACAGGTTGGTGTAATATTTGCGCTATTGCAAATAATAATTTATAATGCAATTGTTGTTAAATAATGATAAAGCCCTAATACCTTAAGGAGTTTGCCGTGAAATCGGAAGAAACGGAACGCTTTTATATTGACGCTAATGGTGAATTAAAGCCAGATCGTCGCAAAGGTGGAGATCGCCGCAACAGTGAAGATGGGCCACGGTATCATGAACAACGCAGATTCTTTCGGCGTAAGATAGACCGTGAGATTTATGATCGCGATCATAAGCAAATGATAGAAGATGCATTAAACGATTTTGCAGAAGAGCACGACGGACATCTATAAGTAAAACACTAAAATATTATTTATAGAATTTTTCCTTAATAACGCTTAACTCGTATTTAGATATCTGGCGTAGTAAGTTCCCAATAATAATGCTCAAGCTTGTATTGCATTATTTTTACACTTTCTGAAGAAGCATAATACTTATTTTGCGATGCGTAACAATATAGGTTATGTTTCACCTATGATCAATTAATTACCATATAACTTATAGCAGTCATGAGAATTAACTGTAATTGAGTTGGCCACATCAAAATAGTATTCATCGTTCCGATTATCGGTGTTGGGCGAGGGCACGATCCGCAGATTGCTTCAAATCAATCGCCGCCTGACGCCCACTTTTCATTCCAGTAAGCACTTCTGTTTGGGCATTCTCGACCAATGAGCGTACTTGTTGCCAACCTGCCACATTGGGTTCAGGTTTTGCAAATACCAAGCTGTCATATGCCGCACGGTTATACTCCCAGTCAGCCCAATGGGCCTGTAAATCCGGATGTGAAATTGCTGATTTGCGAATCGGTAAATAACCAGTTCCAAGTGCCCAGCGTACTCCAACATCGGTATCGGTAAAATACTTGATAAATTCCCAGGCCGCTTCTTGTTGCTCATGTGTAGTATTAAAAATGATTACATTAGGGCCATAAAGGACTGTAGCTGGACTATCAATATTAACCTGCGGGATATGGGCCAACCCCCAACGCGATTTATCATTATCCATAGCCAACATCACATTCGACAAACCTGAGCTGCTGCGCAAAGTGAATGCAACTTGATCATTAACCAATGCGACTTCATCATCGTAGGTTCCTGGAGTTATCTGATACACCAACTCTTCCTTGACCATCGTTTCGATAAGTTCAAAAACACCTATTGAAGCCGGTGAATCAAACAGCGTCTCTCTTCCCGCAATAACTTCACCTCCCATACTGAAAATCAAGCCATCAATGGTAGAACAATCTACATTCATCGCCAATGCGTATTTACCTGTTTGTTGTTTTATCTGGCGACTTTGTCTCAAAAACTCATCCCAGGTTTTGGGAGGTGCCACGATATCGGCATCATCCAGAACGCGACGGTTAAAATATAGCATCAAAACACTTTTAGCAAATGGGAAGGAGTACATTTTGCCTTCAAACTCATCGAATCGATTGGTTTGCAGGACAGCTGGAAAAATGTCATCGAGATCGTCTTGCGACAAACCAAGTTCAGGATGATAGATAAACGCATCCAGAGGTACCACAGCACCGGTGGGTATGTATTCTGAAGTCATACTCTCATAAGCAACCGCCATAGCAGGCAAAGAACGTGCACGGATACTTGCAGATACCTTGCGAAATATTTCTGTGTAATTCCCGCTTCGCTCAACTTTTATCGGCAGACCGGTATAGATAGCATTAAATTCATCAGATATTTCCCTCAGGAGATTTGCGCTCTCAACTGTTTGCCTGTCCCAGAAAACGGCACTCGAGTCATCAATTGGACGAAACCCATCAGAAGCACCACACCCCACAGTAACAGCGGAACAAATTAACATAAACAAACCTGACATCAATACATGAACCGAATGAAATTGCTTGATGGGTATAAAATTCTGCATAAAATTTTCTGTCTCCATTTATCCCTTTATGCCTGCACCGAGCGGGCTTTCCACCAGGTAACGCTGCGCCAAGAAGTATATGATTACCGTTGGTAATATAACAACGGTTGAGGCACACATCAGTAAATTAACCCGTGTACCTGCATCTCCATAAAATGCCATAATGCCGACTTGAACAACGCGCATGGCCTCATCTGTTGTAACTATCAATGGCCATAACAAAGCATTATAACTCCCAAGAAACGCAAACAAACCAATTGTTACTACCATCGGTTTTACCAATGGCGCACCAATTTTTACAAGATAACGCAAATGCCCACACCCATCCACCTTCGCGGCATCGTAATAATCCTGGGGTACATTCAAAAAAGCCTGACGCATTAGGAAGATTGAAAAAGCATTGGCGCACCATGGCACAATGAGCGCCGCGTAGGTATTGTACCAACCTAATTTACCTATCAAGACAAAATTGGGAATTAAGATGACTTCAAACGGTACCATCATGGTTGTCAAAACAAGAATGAAAAGAATCTCGCGCCCCCTGAAATATAAACGGGCAAATGCATATCCTGCCATAAGAGAAGTGATTATCACCGCGCAAGTAACCGAGCCAGCTACCAAAAAAGAATTAAAAAAATAACGACCAAATGGAGCAGCTTCAAAAGTGTTACGAATATTTGACCACTGCCATTCGGAAGGTAGGAGCGTCAAACCGCCATGTGTCGCTTCTGGTAATGTTTTGAAAGATGTTGTCAACATCCACAAAAACGGCCACATGGTGATAACAGCACCGAATGAAAGCAGTATATAAACCAGTAGCTTTCTCATCCGTAATGCACCCTTCGCCCGATCAATCGCCATTGAATTAATGTGAGTAGCATGATCGCAAGGCTCAGCAAGGTTGCAACAGCGGTTCCATAGCCCCAAAATCCATACTCATAAAAATTGGCATAAATATGAAGTATCAAATTTTCGGTTGTACCCAAGGTACGCCCGCCACCCTGTGTGAGAGCATAGAAACTATTGAATGATTGGAATGCACGGATTGTTCCTATAATAGCCAGAAAGAACAGGGTTGGTGAAAGAAGCGGTAACGTGATATGGCGTAACACCTGATGTGAACGCGCCCCGTCAATTCGTGCTACCTCTTCCAGTTCTCTGGGAATGGCAGATAGGCCTGCCAGGAAAATCACAATCATAAAACCACTGCCTTGCCAAATATCGAATAGCATGATGCAACATAAGGCCAGACTGGGACCAATATCATGTGGAATCCAACCTGCCGTTATAAGATGTAACACACCTCTGGGTTCCAACAGCCACTGTTGTGCCGGTAGTCCCAACTTATCCAGTACGGCATTGATATACCCTGTTTGCGTGTTATAAAAAACCCGCCAGACCATGGCCGCTGCCACTGTTGATGTAATATAAGGCAGAAAATATAAAGTTCTGAAAAAACCACGCGCAAAGGCTATTCTGTACAAGGCATAAGCCACAATAAAACTGATCAGTAAAGTGATGGGAACCGTGCCAACCACATAATAAATTGTGACCAGTACACTATTCCAAAAAGCTGAACTGCTAAAAGCGTCTGTGTAATTGCCCAACCCAACAAAATCACCCATGCCCTGTTTTCCGCCAAACAAGCTCATATAGAAAGCATACATCATGGGGAGAAATGCAAACATAAATAATATTGTTAAAGAAGGGAGTAACAAAAAAAAAGCAATGGGTGCATCGCGAAAGCGATTTGCTCCAGAATCAAATAAGTCATCTAGTTTCGCGAGCAAAGTATCCAATATGAACCTTCACAATCGAGATATATTTCCACGTTGTAAAATATAATTAACATAACACAGTAAGCTTTACCAGATGGTAAAAAAATATTTCAGTTATTTCCATGCAATATACTGAGAAAGCACAACAGAAAAAAATTTAATTCTCTGTACTGGCTACTTCTAACATATGGGTTGTCCCCAATAAAGTTTCTTCAACAAGATCACAGTTCAATTCAACCGAACCTTGGTTTTGGAGCACTACTTTGCGAGAACGAGTACCCAATTGGCGACGTTCAGCCGGGTTTTGCAACAAACTCTGCAGAATATGCTGAAGCCGTTCAGGGTGCTTTACTTGAATTGCACCTCCGGATTCCAGTAGCACCTGAACTGGGTCCTGAAAATTATCAGTGTATGGACCAAACAGTGTCGGAATACCTAAAGCCGCTGGTTCTAATGGATTATGACCTTCAACACCAGGGTAAAAACTACCACCGACTACTGCCACAGAAGCCAATGCATACCACGCAGTCAACTCACCCATTATGTCAACCAAAATAATATCTGGATTTATTTCGCGGCCACCAGGTTGTTCCAGCTGTGATCGCAGCACATAGGGCTCTTCAAACAGCTCTTGAATGGTTGTAATCCGGTTCAAATGTCGGGGAACCAATACCAATCGGAGGTCATTAAACTCCTTCCGCAATGCACGCCAGCATTTTAATGCCAAAGCTTCATCACCCGGACGCGTACTCCCAAAAACCAACACTAGATCATTTTGACCAAATCCACACAAGATCCGGAAACGATTTCTTGAGCGGTTGTCAATAACTGTTGTAACAGAATCGAATTTCATGTTACCTGTTACATAAATTTTTTCTTCAGGAGAGCCCAACATTTTATACCGTTCGGCATAGGTTGAATTTTGTACACCAACCGCATCAATAAACTTTAAAGCATTGGAAAACAAAAACGTCCAGTGCATATAACGTTTATAACATTTGTCGCTGATACGACCATTGACTATCAATACCGGTGAGCCATAATTGTTTGTCTCTCGCAACAAATTCGGCCATATTTCCGTCTCAATCAATACCAATATACGCGGATTTAAGACTTCTATGAACCGGCGTATAGCATTACGAAAATCAAAGGGCATCCACATTACATGGATATCTGTACCCGAATATCGATTTACAGCCAGAGCATATCCGCTCATAGTTGATGTAGTTACTAAAACTGGTGTCGATGGAAATCGCCGAGTCAGTGAGTCAATCAAAGACCTTGCTGTATTTAATTCCCCTACACTACACGCTTGAACCCATATCGGGGGCTTTGACATCGGTATAATATCGGGATTAAATCGTGCCAACAAGGTGCCGTATTTGGGATGTATATTCAGATACAAACGTAATAACGGTTCTATAATAATTAAAAATACATTGTATATTAAATAAGACATCAGAAACTGCAATCCTGCACGTATAGACACAACAAACGGGTAGCCTGTAAATTTTTTAAAAAATCAGACTACCCGTATAACGTTTACAACATCAAATCGTCGTAATATAAACCAGAATTATTATCTTGAACCCACATCAAAGAACCGAGCACCGGTGGTGTCAATAATATCTGGAGTCACAAAAATCAACAGACTGGATTGTTGAATCTGACGCGATTTTCCCCGGAAGAAGAATCCAATTACGGGAATATCAGACAGATATGGCATCTTATTTTCAGACTTTAAGCTTTGATCCTGTACCAGACCACCAAGTACCAAAGTATCTCCATCACTGACAATCACATTTGTCCATACTGCCTGCCATGATGTAGTGGGCAAAGTCAAAGTGCTTTCGATAACTTCTTCCCCAATTACAGAACGTTGCGTAAAGCTCTTTTCACCGGTACGTGTGCGTACTTCCGGATTCAACCATAAACGAACTTGATCGTTGTCGCGAATTTGCGGTGTCACTGAAAGTGAGATACCAAAATTATATTGTTGCGGTATAACTTCAGTTGTTACAGCAAGTGTAGGTGTTCCGCCCAATGCGGGGGTACCTGTGCTGAACACCTGTTGGTTCACGCTGGATACAAAGTATTCTGTCGCAAAGTCTGCAATAACCGCTGGCTTCCGGTTCATCGTTGTCACCCTGGGGGCACTCAACAATTCCGATTCATCCAGACTATCTAAATATTCAAATGTAACACTTAAACTATCACCATCAGCATTTCGCAAAATTGACCCTGCAAGACTGAAAGTGTTTTGACCAGGTCCTGTTATGGTTTCTCCCACACCTGCAATGTCTGAGATTGTGTTGCGGATAACATTACTACCATCCGGACGTCGATAAAACGGAATAGACTCAAGTGTACCATCACCATTAATATCATAGTCATATGTGGATTCTGCCAACGTTTCTATAGCTCTGCTGCGGTTGTTCTGGTCTGAGAATTGGGCATCCCAATTGAAACCGAGCTTTGCCAGGTCTTCTACTCGAATTGTAAGGAACTTGGCTTCAATACTAACCTGTTTTGGCGTAATGTCAATTTGCGCAAGTTGTTTCTCAAATTGATCCAGATTCCTGGGTGTATTCTTTACAAACAAAATATTAATGGTTGGATTATAAATAATAAAAGAAAGAAAAAAAATAGATGAAGAACCGAAAAAAACCGG
>CAZIDP010000017.1:0-74970 GCA_964537975.1 uncultured Nitrospirales bacterium
CAGATTGTTAAAATCATGCGCAATTCCCCCCGCCAACACCCCGAGACTTTCCAGCTTTTGCGCATGCAACAGGCGTCGTTCCATCTCAATTTTTTCATTTTCTGATTGAAGACGCTCTGTAATATCATGAATGGCTGCTATATGAACCTTTTTCCCCTTGTAAATGAATATTCCGCTGTGAATCTCAACAGGAAACACTTTGCCATCGCTTTTTTTATGAAAACGCAAAGGAATATTGTTCTTCTCTTCTTGCGTTGCCAATCGCGTGGCTTCTGGTTCTGCAGAAAGCATATAATTTTTCATGCATAACAATTCTGCATGTGTATATCCATACAACTGTGACGATGCAGCGTTCGCTTCAAGGATTTGACAGCTATCATTTTCAACGAGCAACACGGCATCGGTTATGCTGTCAAATAATGTACGAAATTTGCGTTCGCTTTCCACCAAGGCTTGCTCCGCCAATATGCGTTCCGTGATGTCTATGCCGATTGCTTGCAGAAAAATTATATTTCCATCTTCGTCAAAAAATGCACGATCAGTCCAGCGTTGCCATACAGCGTTGCCATCTGGTGCAGATACCGGGTGCTCATAGGACTTGACCGGGTTATCCGGAGTCAAAGATAAATATTGTGCCATGGCAGCTTGGCGATCATCATCAGTTGGCAAAAAATCAACAAATTTCTTTCCAAGCAATTCTTCTGGTTTACTTTTAAAATATTTGCAATAGGCAGGATTTACGTACGTTAAGGCACTGTCAGGTAAAAATGTACACAACAAAGCAGGCATATCATCTGCCAGTCGCCGATATCGCTCCTCACTTTTTCCCAAGGCTTGCTCTGCCAATGTGCGTTCTGTGATGTCGATTCCAATAACTTGAAAAAAGGTTGCTTCACCGTCTGCATTGAAAAATGCTCTTGCCACCAGACGATGCCAATAAACTTGACCATCTGCATTGGTAACCGGATTTTCAAACGAAGAAACAGGTGCCTCTGGCGTTAATGACGTATAATGGCTTATAGCTTTTTTACGACTTTCTTCATTCGGTATTAAGTCCATAAATGGCTTACCAATAATATCGCTCGGTTTTTTGTCAAAAAATGAGCAATACTCAGCATTTGCAAACGTTAATGTACTGTCAGGTAAAAATGTACATATGAATGCGGGCATGTCTTCTGTTAGCCGGCGGAAACGTTCTTCGCTCTCTTCTAATGCCTTTTCAGCAAGTTTCCGCTCACTGATATCACGTACAGAAACAATGAATAGTTCCGCATCTGCAATGATGGCATATCGTATACTTACTTCCACCCAAAAGGAATTGCCATTTTTATGGCGTGCCATCCATTCAAAAATTTGCGGTCCTCCAGTACGTGAATCGTTTAGATGCCTCAGTGCTTCTTCTTGGCTGTAATCAGGTGAATCGAAACTCAGATCACTGACTTGAAGTTGCAGCATTTCTTCCCGGGTATATCCATACATCTCACAAGTGGTCTTGTTGACATCGATAATGTTGCCAGTGGTCGCATCATCGACAAAAATCGAATCACTCAGAGAATCTAACACAGCCTGAAGATAATGCTGGTTTTGGATGATGCTTTCTTCAGCCTTTACCTGTGCCGTTACATCTTCAAGTATTACAACAAAGGAGTGTATTCGATCTTTTTCGGTGCTAAGAGGGAAAGCAATTAATTGTAAGTAAACTGGTTTATCTGGAGAATTTTCATACACATCATGGGCGTTGTAGGAAAAATATGGCAGTTTGACCGTTTTTCCATTTTGTAATTCACGCAGAGTATCTAATAGATTATGCCTTTCGAGTACAGGGTCCTCGAGTATAGAATATTCTTGTGGCGGCTCAGAACCGAGAATATCAATCATAGCCTGATTCGTGCGAACAGGGTGGCCATTGTGGTCTGTAATCAAAATTGGGTTGGGATTAAAATCAATCAGCCCATCAAGCAGCGTGTTGGTCGACAGGGTAGCCTTCAGACAAGCATTTTCTGCCTCCAAAGCCGCAATTTTTTCGATTAAACTTTCATTTGAAGCGAAGTGTAAAGATTCACTATTATTATGGTGCGTCATATCACCACCCCTCATATTGATGCAGAATTGCCCCCAAGTATCCGTAAATTCTACAGTATGGCATCCTGATAAACCAGTCAGGCAACTTCACAAATTATTCTCCGAGTGAACGCACAGTGGCAGATAATTTATTGGGGTTGTCCTCAGTTGCATTAAACCGAACTTCTGTGTCACCAAACCGATATCGTATGGTATTGTGGTGCGGGAAAAAAGGAATGATTCGTTGGCGAACATGTGGGGCCAGAAAGTCTGTGGTCGCAACCCATAATCCAGCCCCATATGCAAATTCACCATTGTCACCGGTTTCTTTCAGCACCGCTTCCGGGAGTAAGTGCTTCATTGCAATACAAAGCGCGCCTTCCTGAACCCGCTCAGCAACACCTTCCAAGGCAGACGTGCCAATACCGATACCAGTCAGCAAAATCAATTCCACCCCTTCCAGATCTTCTTTTTTGACATGATGATCAAACACAACAACGCCGTCTAGTGGCATAAAAACTTGATACGGACGACGTGCAATACTCCCTGCGTGCCAGCTCAAGCTGTCCGCTGGCGCAACACCGAGAGATAATAGATGCCATAACTTGAACCAGGCTTCTGTGTCTGTGGTTGACTGCCATTCCATATGTCCAAAAAGAGTATCGGGCAACCATCCCGTCGCCTGCCCATAACATCCATCTTCCTGACGAATGATGGCTACCCGTGGTTTGAGTTCCCTGAAAGTGTAATGACGCGGATTTTGAGGTACATATTCATGTATAAAACACTTGGTCACCTCTCCATAAGGTGTAACCTGGTATTCATTCTCATCAAACAGAATCAGACTGCCAATTCCTTGTTTGTTGTGATCAAATGCGAGATTCTCAGTGTATATGCAATCGGCACCCATGTGATATGCCAGTAACAGGGCGCTGCGGTATTCATCTACACTATGACCGGGATAACTGCCCGGTGACCACAAATCAGGCGTTATCCATAACTCCGTTTCATATTGTATGGCTGCTCCCATGGCTTGAGCAATAACTATTGGTGAGAAACTTTCTTTAAGAATCTTTGGGGCAGCGACATAGCCAGCACGTGCAAATGGGTGGAACATTATGGGAAAGACATGCTCAGTATAGAGTGTAAGGCCAGTATTCTGGTAAATATCCTGTTCTGCCTTGGCATCCCTGGCCAATCCATCAGCAGCATCCAGCAAAGTATCACCTTCAGGATCGTACATGAAGGGGTGCCCCAATCCGGCAATACCATGACGTTCAGCACGTTCTGGATTGCTGGTGCTTTGCATGTGTTCGGCTTCATCAAACATCAAGCCCAATAAGGCCTCTGTATTTTTTAATTCATTTACAAGCTCAGGTGGGAATCTAAAAAAATGCCTTCCATCTTCTCTTCGAAACCAATCTTGTCCTTTGTCATCAATAAAGGAATCAATCCAGTTTGCAGATTCAAGGTTAATAATCCAATTGATACCCAGTTCGTTACAGAAAGAGTCATTGTTGCGAATGTAATGGGCAGACATGGCCTGGCGGGGCGCGTCTTCAAAAGCAGGCAGGTTCAGATCAAGACCTTGCTCTTCGTGGTATTGCAGTAATTGCGTGTGGTTTCCCCATCTTCCGGCAGGTGGCAAAAAATGTGATATCCACAGATCAAAACCGAATTCCTTGAACAGGTCTGCTGCCCAGGGATAATCACTTAAAGAAAATGGCCCCCCTGCATCATCAACACCAAAGCGTAAGGGCCATACGGTATTTTCTTCCATGGTGTCTGCCTCCGCAAAAGCTGCTCCATATTGTATGGACGATACCAGGGCAATTAAGGATACACAAAACATTGACACCCATCTCATAGCAGCAGCCTCCTTAACAATGCTTAAAAGTAACAGACAGCTTGGAAATTTATATCATGTCTTGATCGCACCACGTATTTCTGCCAGCAACTCCAAGGTATTTCTGGCCAGACGATTGCATTCGTCATAAATGCGTACACCATCGCCCTTACGCAGTCGAACAAACAGACGATTCATCTCTCGTGTCAGCGGTAGCAATTGTTGGCCAAATTCAAATGCTTCATCCTTACGCCCTTTTCCATATAGACGACACAAGGTGCCATCACAACCACACGCTGCCGCACTGGCCTGAATCAACTTACTGCGCGGTTCCATTAATGGAGGTGATTGATATATTAGATTTAACAATAAATCACGAACTTCATGCATTCGAACCAAGTCTTCAAGAGGCGAAGACATACCGACCAGTTTTGTCAGGTCTTGCACGGGACGTATATTGAGATTGTATCTTCGGGCTAAGCCCAGATTGAAAGCAACCTGGCGCCGGTCATTTTCCATGATATGCTCAATCATCAAGTCACGCATATGCTCACATACTTTGGGTTTGCCAGCCAGAATAACTTCTCCCTGACCCGGAAACATTTCCAAATGTCGTTGCCGTGACATGGGCAACCAATTACGGTTACGTACAAAGTCGGTAATGTCATATATGGCAAGATCATCGGGGAAATTTGCTGGAACCCGAATGTTGACCGATGTCATTTCGCGTATATCATTGGTTATTACATATAGAACGTGGAAATCTGGCCCTTCCATCCACTGCCATTCCAATGGTGGAACATCGTTAGGGCGTTTAGAATTGGGATGTTCTTCCCAAGTAAACTCAAATTGTAACTCACAGTCTCGTACCGGATTGGCATTCAAAAATAATGGGGCCATTGCATTGAAGCGTTCCATACGATGTGACAACTCTGCCCAGAGATCACTGAATGTCAAAAACGGTCCGGTGAGCGTACGCTGTACGCTGCCCCGGAGCCATACTGGTTCATTGTGGTAAGAATTTGCAAACCAACCTTTTACTCCCTGCGCCATAGCTAGATTTATCATTAACCTGATTTCTGGACAGGTACTCCATTCCGGAGTATCGGTAGCGTGGACATGGGTGGGTACTGAAAGCCAAAAGTTCTGACCTCGACTCAATGGAAAATGAGAACGTGTCAAGCTACCAATTTCCCAGGCTGCACGCGATTTGTTGTGTGTAATGCCTGTAGCCGCAAAATAGGGGGAAAACAGTGGAAAAGCATTCGGGTCCTGCATCATCACGACCAGCGGATGGTTCGGGTCTACTTCCTCAATGAGTTTACGTGCCTGAAGATGTGTATTAAACATGTTGTCTTTGGGATTATGGTGAATGCTCCAACCCAGGATAGCCTGTGAATCTGCATAGGGCTCAATGTATTCATGAACCAAACTGCGACCATGTGCTTCGAAATGTTCTGGTGACCAGTCGTGAATTGCCAGAATACGAATACCATAGGAAGCTGCCAGCCCCAATATTTCTTGCCATTCCGTAGGTGTCAAAGACCCCATCTCTTCCAGTGCGATAGAGTTGTGGTGGTGACGCGCAATGTCTTCCAACGCAAAACGCCAATAATCGCGAAAGGACATTTCCATCATTTCGGCAAGCCGTTTCCCGGCACCGGCTTTCATAAAAACACCCAGTGGCATAAACTTTTTCATTAATGGGTATTCTTTTGGCCCGCCCTGGTTATCCAGTAACCGGGCATGCTTTTCCAGTGCTTCATGTTCACCTGGGCTCATTTCACGAAAACGAATTGACTTTACCTCAATTGATTCAGTCGTGCGTGTGACACCGTAAAGACGCAGGGAAATGTGATCAATGGTACGTGGAAAACCAAAATGAGGGATTTTGCGGGCGATGGTGCGCCATTCCATTGTTGGCACAAGCCCATCGAAATGGAAACCACCTGGATAATGTAACAACCAGGCAGGTCGTGCATTGGAGGTACGACAACGATAGGTCAATTCTACAATTGGAAAACGTTGGACATCCACGGGCAGCCGGGCATCTTTCCAGTTCATGCAAGACAATGCAACCCAATATCGGGGATCATGTACATCCAAATTGTCGATCCCGGAGGTGCTTTCAAATTGTCCACGAAGCAGAATTGCCTCTTCGGTACGTTCCCGATAGGCAGGAATGTTCTTCCACTCCGGGTCATTATCATCATCAAACAGGCTCCACTGCTCAAAATCTGCCGGACCAAATTCTACGTGTGCCAGACCATCGCGAATTTTGCTGTCCGGTGCAAATAAAAGGGATTTTATATACCCGGAATAATCATACCGCAAAGTGAGAACCCTTCATAAGCTGAGTTTACATAATAACAAGTATTAAAACGTTCAATAATGTCGTCCATTATACCTATATTATAGTTACTGAATGTATCCTACGAATCATGTGAAATACAAACTTGATGCAATACAGGCGCGCTGCATTAGAAATCTTTGAATGGGAGAAATTCAGTAAATGTGCGATAAACTGCCAGGCAGCACAAGATGCGAACATAGAACTATATACAATATCTTAACAGAGCTACTTTTTTGTCTGGTGGTTAACAAAACAAAAAGCACGCCCATAAGGACGTGCTTGCTAATATATATTAAATGTCACATAACACTCGTTTGTATTTTTAATTATGGACGCTTTCTGCAAAAATATGACCTGCTTCATGGAAAACAAAGCCACCGGCATTCATCGGGAATGTACCACCAACCGGAAATGCCAAATCTTCATCTTCTAAAATCCAGGTACCCCCAGGTCCGACACCGCCTGTGGGCCAACGTATAAATTGCACATGCCCATCTAAAAACAATACATTGGAACCACCTGGTACGTGATTAAAATGAGCAGGGTCATCACAGACAATATCCCAAAGTATCGCAATTTGCGATTGCGCAACTGACCCAGCACCAGGATTATTGATATCCGTTATCAAAAAGCGTTCGACTCCTTCACGTAGTCGTGGAATTGTGCTGCCACCAGCGACTCCGGAACCTGCCACAACTACCGGCCAATTTTCATTCGCTACTTCAGGATTATACAATATACGTATGCCCAGCCCCTCTTCCGCATGCATCAGATTAATCACCAATGCATCTACTTTTTCCGGAGTGTCCACCATCTGATCAGTAATCAAATACCCCATGTAGGTGTAGGGGTAATCGCCAACTTCACATGCCTCTACCAAACCATCACCACTGCCATCCCATTCTTGCCACCAGGGACTGGATGTGTCACCTTCATCCCACCGGCCAACTGGGTCCGCGGCACCCATGGCGCTGGGACAGATCATCACATTGAAATCATTCAGATAGTCTGGATACATGGCAGCAACATCGAATATTTGCTCCATTGGATGTATAGCACCATTGCAAGCCCTTGTTTTCATTGGTGGGTACATGCTGCCGGGACTTTCAGATGAATACATTTTAAGTGACAAGCCGATTTGTTTCAGATTATTAGCGCAAGAAGCGCGACGGGCAGCTTCCCGGGCTCGGGCCAGCGCAGGAAGCAAAATAGCGGCAAGAATGCCGATGATTGCAATAACTACAAGCAATTCGATAAGGGTAAAACCTCTAATCCCTCGAGAGGTGACAACTTTCTTTTGCGTTAACATGGTTATTGGTTCTCCGCCATTTGGGATACGTCATTTTGTAAGTTTAGTTGTCAAGCATAGAGCATAAACGATGCTTTCCATAAACTTCAGTTTAGTATACATAACAACGATTCTTGTTTGCAATCCATCAAGACACTTTAGCCAGGTTTTATAGAAAATTTTTTATTCGAAATAAAATTTTTTTTGAATAAATTCATTGCTGACCGCACACAGCCATAGGTTTTGATTTGGAATTGTCGGTTTTTGTCTGCCAGGCTTGTAAATAGAGCAAAAAAACTCGAAAATAAATTACTAAAGTTTTTCCTAAAGTTGCCGATATATACGACAGGTAAGCTGGAACAGGCTAACCTGAATGGGTGTTTTGAGGTAGTTTTGGAATCATGAGCGCATTGATAGGATGCGGTATGTGGTATATGGGTCAACCAATACAACAAAACGCTTTAAACACTACACGACATTTGAATCTGACGATTTGATGTCACACGAATTTGTGTTGCACATGCTACAACAGGTAGGGACACCGGTTGTTGAATGTTTTACAGCATTTGCAAGCAAAAACATGGGACAAGTTTATGGCAAATGCAGCCGTAAACAAATTGCTAGCCTTTCATGGGACCGACAGGATATAGGGACATACTCTTTCGGAGGAAGAGCTACGCGAAGGCAAGGTAGCGCAAGGATGCGCAAAACCAACCACTCACGGAGGAAATTATTATGGGACTTCGAATCAACACCAACATTTCTGCACTGAACACCAGCCGGATATTGAGTCGTTCAACATCGAGCTTGAACAAATCATTGGAACGGCTATCGAGTGGGTTGCGGATTAACCGTGCGGCTGACGACGCAGCCGGGCTTGCGATATCCGAGGGATTTCGGTCGCAAGTTCGCGGTTCACAGGTAGCACAACGTAATGCACAAGATGGTATCAGTATGGTGCAGACTGCTGAAGGCTCGCTAAGCGAAACGACCAATATTTTGCAGCGTATTCGCGAGTTGGCAGTGCAGGCAGCTAATGGCACACAAAGTGAAACCAACCGCGCAGCACTTGATGCAGAAGTACAACAGTTGCTGTCACAAATTGATGACATCGCTTTGGACACGGAGTTTAATGGTATCGCAGTATTAAGTGCTGCCCAGACCGTAACTCTGCAAGCGGGTGCCAACCCCGGCCAGACACTTGAGATTGCCATTACCGGCGCCAAGACCAATGATTTGGGTATGAATGGTTTGTCAATCTCCGCCATGGACATCGCAGTATCAACCATCAGCACGGTCGACATTGCATTGCAAAGCGTCAACACTTTGCGCAGCAGTCTGGGTGCGTATCAGAATCGGTTGGAATTTACCATTAACACCTTGGCAATTCAAGAAGAAAATTCTTCTGCATCTGAAAGTGCCATTCGAGATGCTGACATTGCCCAGGAGACCATTGGTTTTACCAGGAATCAGATTTTGGTTAGTGCAGGTACCTCAATCCTGGCACAAGCCAATGTGATTCCACAGACGGCGTTGCAGTTACTTGGCTAGTTTTTCCCCGTACTTTTTGAACGGGTAATACCAGTTTTTCTTTGTAGGTGGCCGGACCATAAAGATATTAATCCGGTCACCTGGTATACAACAACACGCTCAGTGTAGAAAGGAGGATTGATTTCATCGGCGTTGATCTACTGTAATCGCGTTACGGCAGGTCCTAAACAACGTCACTAATTTATTACATGGATGATATATATGGAAGGTAGGGATACCTTCCAGCCAATCATGGAGGAAAGTACTATGGGACTTAGAATTAATACGAACGTTTCGGCATTTAATGCGGCACGTAGCTTAAATCGTTCTACGAATGAACTCAACAAATCTCTGGAAAGGTTGTCTAGTGGCCTTCGCATCAACCGTGCAGCGGATGATGCCGCAGGTCTGGCTATTTCTGAAGGTTTTCGTTCACAAATTCGCGGCACACAAGTAGCGCAACGTAATGCGCAAGATGGTATCAGCCTGGTGCAGACTGCTGAAGGTTCTCTCAGTGAAACCACCAATATCTTGCAACGTGTGCGTGAGCTGGCTGTTCAAGCAGCAAATGGTACACAGAGCGACACCAACCGTGCCGCATTGGACACGGAAGTTCAGCAATTGCTATCACAGATAGATGACATTGCTCAGGATACAGAATTTAATGGCATCGCTGTTCTGAGTTCTGCTCAGACAGTGACACTGCAAGCGGGTGCTCAACCAGGTCAAACCTTGGCAATCAGCATCAGTGGAGCCAAAACCAATGACCTCGGAGTTAATGGTATCTCTGTTTCTGCAATGGATATAGCCGTGTCTACCATCAGCACGGTCGACATTGCACTACAAAGTGTAAACACCCTGCGTAGCAGCCTCGGTGCTTCTCAGAACCGCCTCGAGTTTACTATTAATACCCTGGCTATCCAGGAAGAAAATGCAGCAGCCTCCGAGAGTGCTATCCGTGATGCGGATATCGCCCGGGAAACCATCGGCTTTACTCGTAATCAGATTCTGGTATCTGCAGGTACGACGGTTCTTGCACAGGCAAATGTTGTGCCACAGACCGCATTGCAGTTATTAGGTTAATGAATCCTCTGACTCAAGGATCTTGATTTAGTATTTCAGTAACAAGTCGACCGAGGTTATCAATGCCTCTTTGGGTATTGAACCTCGGACGGCTTACTGATTCCGAAAACAGTCGTATTGGATTTTCAATGGAGGCCGGCTACCCGGCAAGGACGCCAGGTGGCATAACCAATGCCAAGGAGGTGGCGTATGGGTTTTATCAACCGTTTGGATGGGTTTGATCCATCAAACAGCAGGTTGTTGAATGCCGTACGCCCTGATTCCAACCGGCCTCAGCAGGATGTGAACCAAGGCGATACGGCAATTTTGAAGAAAGCATTCGACAAAGCAGAGCAAGAAAAAAATGCTTTACTTGAGTTGAAAATGACTTCCATAGAGCAGAAAAAGCTTCCCCTGGCATTGCGTACCCGCATGCGGGTAGACCGTGACAGTGGAGACATCGTCGCTCAAATTCTTGATGAAAATGGTAACGTTGTCAAGCAGATTCCCCCGGAGGTCATGCAAAAACTGGCTGAACGCTTTCAGGAGTTACAGGGGTTGTTGCTGGATGAGCAAGCCTGAACTGGCCAGTCTCAGACCAGAAGCAGCTTTTGTAGCGCATAAGTACCATCAGTAAAACAGGCGTTTTCTTGAAGTGAGTTCAATTTTTTTTGATATTCAAACTTGCTTCGGGGGAACGCCTTTTTATCTTGAGACCTGGTAGTATTATGTGAGGTATCGTTTTCTATATGCATTGGGAGATTGCCCCAAAAACCGTGTAAATAATCGTGAGAGATGCGGGGGATCGCTGTAGCCCAGCGCCATTGCGATTTCAAACATAGAACTGTCTGTGTTCAAGAGCATCCAGGCCGCACGTTGGGCACGCCTGCGCTGGTAATATTCCATTGGACTCATACCCACAGCATTTCGAAAAGTACGTGTAAAATGATCGGGAGACAAATGACAGGTCTCAGCCTGATCAGAAACTTTGAATCGTACCCCCTCCACTATCAAATTCTCAATATTACGCATAATAACTTGAATTTTCCTAGGCAGTAGATTGTGCGTAGCTTTATTTTCACTGCGCGCAAATACTCTACCAAGCATAATCATTAACTTTTCAAGACAGCGGCGCAAATAGGGGTGGGAGGGGTTTTCCAAGTCACATTCGCGGGCAAGACTGCGCAGCTCATGCATACATTCATCCAATTCCTCCGGCGTCAGGCGTTGTTGTGAAATCCAGGGGTCTTCCGTTCGCGCAAAGGGGCCAGTTGCCAAAAAAAGGGGCACCAGACCTTCTATGGACAGCAATTCATTCAAATTCACATACAGCCATTCTGTCAAGTATACGCAATTTACAATGACTGTACCATCAAACTGGGTAAATCCATGAACCTGTCCTGGGCTGACCAAAATAACATCACCGGACTGAACTACCGATTCATACATGGGGGTGTTGTGGTGTGCTTCACCACTCAGTATAAAGGCGATTTCATGGTGTTCGTGATCATGTGGCTCAATTATTCTTCGATCCCTGGCCCAATACGCGTTTCCGGGTACAGGCAAGTTCGTTATGTCTGGAGCATTTCCTGCCTTTGTATTAAAAAGGTGCGTAACAATACGGACAGGGTGTGCTGCAGATAACTGTTCACTATTCGAAGTTACGGTATAGTCCGGTTGTAGACATGTTGTCGTATTCATACAATTCCCAGACCGGATTTAATCAATCAATTATAGAGAATGTAATGTATCATACATTATGCCTAAATTGACAACAATACTCAAATCAGAAAGGAGGCAAGAATTATTTCAACGTATAAACTGGATTGTTAGCAATTTTGCTTAATCAGCATGGTGTAATTCATTGGAGGATGAAACATGAGACGACGTGGTTTTACTTTAATCGAACTGCTCGTAGTGATCGCTATCATTGGTATTCTTGCTGCAATTTTATTACCAGCACTGGCACGTGCCCGAGAAGCTGCCCGCCGTGCCTCTTGTGCCAACAACCTGAAACAATGGGGGTTGGTGCTCAAAATGTTTTCCAGCGAAAACAGAGGGGGTGATTATCCACCCAATTCAGGCTTTATGCCATATATCGGGGAAGACACATTATCCAATTCATTTATGGGGGTAGATAGCCGTTCGATTTACCCGGATTATTGGAATGATGTCAACATTGCCATTTGTCCCTCAGACAGTCGAGGAGACCCTGAAGGTGGCTATCTAGGTATTGAAGACAATCTGGCAGACCAGGTACAGCGTGCGGCAGAGCAAGTGAGTCTGGCTGCATCTGGCAACGCAACCTGGGTAGCTGATGGATGCCTTAATTTATTACTTTCTACTCCGGTTTCCTATATCTACCTGGGATATAAGGTTGACAGCCTGGGACACCTGGTGGACTTCCTGTCTACCTATAGTGATTATAAAGAAGCTAAATTTGCCGAAAGCATGAACTTGGGTGATGCCGTACAGTTCTACTGGGGAACACCTGGTCCCGTTTGCACAGGTACCTGGCGTGAGGCAAAGGGAGTGAAATTTGGCACCGATGACCTTAATCCGACCCAACCTACTGGAAGCCCCTGGGGCGATTCAACTGCAATGCGGATAGGTTGGCGCAATGAAACTTGGGGCAGGGACGAATATGGGAATCCATTGCCCAACAATTACATGCGTTTACGTGAAGGGATTGAGCGTTTTGTGATAACCGATATCAACAATCCTGGTGCTGCAGCGCAGGCACAAAGTGAAATCGTCATGATGTATGATGCCTGGGGTGGAGAAGGTACCGGCTCCTGGTGGACAGAGCAAAACAACACCAACACAGTCATGCGCTTCAATCATGTCCCTGGTGGTTCCAATGTGTTGTACATGGATGGTCATGTCGCATTCCAGCGTTACACCCTTAACAAGTTTCCACTTGGAACAGGCACCGCAGTCTCGGACAACCTCTCGCCACATGCCAAATGGATATCAACCAGTATGGGTGGTTTTGGTTGATGAACCATTAATGAGAAATATAGTTTTAACATCAAGATGTAATAACAGGGTGAGCCATATTTTAATAGCTTGTGTGACTCACCCTGATTTTGTTTGTTGACTATCTACGAGAGACGCAACCACAATTCATTTGCCATGTAATTAACACACTATTCCTGTGCTTGTAGTGCTGAACAGAAACCTATGATTTTCAAATCCACAATAAACGCTGTTTTTGATAAACTTGGGCTGTACAGTGTACCCACCTTTATTGCTCAGGTTTGCATCACAAAATAGGCATTCTGGATATCATGTTCAAAACGATGTATTTGAACATCTTCGAAGCCAGCTTCCCGCAGCATCTGTTCTGCACGTTGTACACCCCAGGCAGCCCCAAGTCCCAGTCCGTCTTGAGCCAGCGACACAGTCATACAATGCAAACAAGAAACCGTGTACACTGTCGCACCCAAGGGATGATTGATATTGTCTACCGGCTCACTCGACACATCAATATCCTGCATCATAAACACCCCTTCAGGACGTAATGCTTTCTTTATCGCCGATAAGACAAAATCGGGACGTGCCTGATCGTGTATCGCATCCAGAGCGGTAATAAAATCAAAAGATTCCGGTTCATTCCAATGGGTCAAGTTTTTAACTACAAATGCAATGTTCTTAAGCCCATTCTTTTGTGCTACTGAATTGGCTTCTGCAATAACCTCTTCACTCAAGTCATAACCGACAAATCTGCTCTGTGGATAAGCAGTAGCAAGTTGCATAAGCGCGCGGCCTTTACCGCAACCCGCATCAAGAACATCAATACCCGTTACCAGGCGTTCATGCAGACCCGGAATTAATGGAACAATTTTGTCGACCATAATGGGGACTACAGATTGACCACTGTCTTCTGCCATAACATCCTGAAATCGTGGGTAGGCTTCATAGGGTACGCCCCCACCATTTTTAAAACAGTCCAGGATTTGATCTTCTACACTGGCCAACACCGGTAAAAATTGTGCAAACACAGCCATATTTGAAGTTGGATTATCCCGAACTAACCAATGGGCATGTTCTGGGGGCAAACGATGGCTATCGGTAGCTGGTTCACGGTGGACTATTTGTGCTGCTACCATGGCACCAAGCCACTCTCGCACATAACGTTCATGTAATTTTGAATCACGGGCGAGAGCTTTGCTTGAGCGTGATACACCATCGGCCATTACATCAAAAAGTCCCGTACGATGCCCTATGGAAACCATCAAAGCTGTCATGCCATTGTTCAGCATTTCAAGCAAACGCTCAGAAAAAGCATCTGACTTTTCCGTATTCAGTTGGATGTCACAAGCAATACACATAGTTCAAATCTCCTTTTTTATGTTTGTTAGTTGGTAAAATTTGTTAACTAATCATTTAACTCGTATTTATAAGCAATACAGACAGACCGGTATGTCTGTATTAAGCAAAAAAAACACTACACTTTGATAAGGCTGCGTTCGAGCGTCTCAATGGCACGTGCTACAGGCCAGTTGTCCTGGTAGGCGACTGCTGTAACAATGGCACCTTCAAACAGCAACAGGTAGGTGTCTGCCAAGGTAACAGGATCGATGTGCTCTAAATTATCCTCTTTTTTCAAATCGACGGAAAGTTCTAAAAAAAGACTCCGAAGATTGTTCTTTTGTTGAATAACTACATTGCGAATACGCTCAACATCCGGGCCGATTTCTGCCATCAAATTTTGGAATGGGCAGCCGCGGTAACCACTGCTCACAAACCAAGGCAATAAAACTTTAAATGGACTCAAAAAACGATCATGTGCTGTCGGTAAACCAATAACTTCACTACGCAGCTCTTCAATATCCTGCCTGGCCGTTTCTTGTGCATACTCATACAACAAATCTTCCTTTGAGGGAAAATGAGCGTAAAAAGTTGCCTTTGCTACACCCGACTCTCTGATAATCTGATTTACACCTGTCGCCTGATACCCCTGTTGATAAAAAAGATCACATGCTGTACGTTTTATGCGTTCGCGAACGGGGCTTATACTGTCAGGGTAATTCATGCCCAGAGTATACCATAGACAGACTGGTCTGTCAAGTACTTGAATTGCTTCACACTATTTTATTTTTTATCTGAACATCAATCGTTGCTTCACGAGAAAAACCTATCCGAACAGGTTTCCAAGAGCTGGAACAATAAACCTCCTTACATTACCAACAGTGTGGAGGCTCCCAACCAACAATCGCCACCGCTTCATTATGAGCAACGGGCAGCTCTGGCGAGATAGGGCTTAGTTCACAGAATGCTGCGATTGCACTCAAGAGTAAAATGGGGCACTTGGTATATGAACCTGAGCCTGAAGTTTTCATATAAAATTATTGACAAAATAATGCGTTTAGCGTACCATATACACTAGACATATTTGCCATATACACTTCTTTAAAAGGGAGATTACACTATGCGTTCTTGCGTCAAGCCAATCCTATACATTTCAACTATATTCACCATCGCACTATTTTGCTTACCCCAAAATGCCCAGGCCGAGTTCTTCAAATGGGATGAAGGCATGTGGCGCGTTGAACTGGCCGTAAGTGGTGGCATTCATTCTGGTACGAAAAGTCGAAGCGGTGACTTCCTTTACACCAGTTTTATTGAATACGAGGTTCCAGTTCATCCCCGAGCGACTTTGGGACTGCGATTGCTCCCCATGTTCATCTATGACAGCCCTACCAATGTCTGGGGCGGTGGCGTTGGCCTGAGTGCGCGTTTTTACGAACACAAGGACATCTATGAAGGTTTGTATGTCGAGACCTGGGGACATGCCATATATCATGAACATCAGATATCCGGTAACAGCTCCAATTTTAATTTTCTGATTGGTGCCGGGCTGGGGTATCAATTCCCGAATAACTGGCATGCCATAATCCGTTATGATCACATCTCCAACGCCGGAATTGGCAACCGGAATGCTGGTGTCAATGCTATTGGTCTTGGAATCGGGTATCGTTTCTAGCACAACACAAAATTCCAGCGCTACACAATAACAAAGTCTCGTTTTGTTTACACGATTTGTGTATTGTCAGGTATCACTGCGTTTTTCAGCACGATAACAATACCGTCACGAATGCAATACCCATCACCATCATAATCTTGTAATTTCAGCGATCCTTTGATCACTACCCCCTTACCTATACGGGCATTGTGATCAATGATGGCTTGACTGATTTGGCTGTTCGGCCCGATTCCCATGGGTATCTTGTGGGTGACGTCAGCCTCATTTTCAAAGTATTCCGCTCCAAGAATGATACTTTCATCTACAACAGCACCAGGCTGTACAATGCTCCTGATACCAATGATGGATTTGCTGATTGTTGCCTTGGTTATGCGACAACCACTACACACGATCACCCCCTTCATGGTCGCGTCATAGATTTTCACACCGGGAAGCATCCGTGCATGGGTGTAAATAAGATGATCCTGATCATGAAATTCAAACGGAGGCCGCTGGGAAGTCATCGCCATGCTGACATCAAAATAAGACCGCACCGTCCCTATGTCCTCCCAGAAACCGGTAAATGGATGGACATAAACTTTATGTGATTTCAACGAATTTGGAATTAATTCCCGACCGAAATCAATCCACTCCGGATGCGCCAACAATAGATTCTCAAGCACTTCTGCTTTAAATATATAAACACCCATGGATGCGAGATAAGGTTTCCCTTCACCTTGCATGCCAAAATCTTGAAACACCTTATCCGGCGTCAGCAAATCATTCAATACACTGTCTTTGGTTGGTTTCTCAATAAATTGCCGTATCCGGCCATTCTTCAGCACCTTCATCACGCCAAAATCTTTGGCGGCAGATCGGGTCACAGGTAATGCCGAAATGGTAATGTCAGCACCTTTCTTGAGATGTGTGCGGATGAGATCCCTGTAGTCCATGCGATACAATTGGTCGCCAGATAAAATAACATAGTACTTTGCCCGCAAGTCTCGGATGTGCAGTAATTGCTTACGCACTGCATCGGCAGTACCTTGAAACCAATCGTTGTCACTGGCATCGGTTTGTTCTGCTGGTAATACTTCTACATAACCATCTGTAAAAGCATCGAAATGATACGTGTTGGTAATATGACGATTCAGCGAGTGGCTGTTGAACTGAGTCAGTATAACTATCCGTTTGATTCCGGAATGAATGCAATTACTCATGGGAATGTCAACCAGACGATAATGACCATACAGAGGAACTGCAGGTTTAGCACGAACTTTCGTTAAAGGGAATAGTCTAGTTCCCCTTCCCCCCCCCAGGACAATGGCGCCAACACTGCGCATCAATTCTTTGTCTGGTGCTTCTTTCAACATATTTTCCATGGTGTATATGCTCCCGATTCGAATCAGCCAAGTACCCCGATTTATGCATGGGACGAATCAAATACCCCAAAATAAACGTATCATCCGATGTCCCTCTTATCACTTTATTGTATGCGAAACAGATGGCTCCCGTCCATTTTAATGAATGAGAGCCATACACAGCATCAGAAATAAGTACATCGTTTAATTTTTACTGGTGGTGATTTTATTAGTGACAAACACCTTTTTCACCCAATTTTTGCACATTGTATTGTATACAACCAAATTTATGCCAAATCGTATTCCGCTGGAATAAAATTACTGGTGTTCACTTCATTCATCATGCTGCTGATGAAAGAACCTTCATCATCAGGCAGCTCCGACAGTGAAGATTCAATCATGTCCAGGTAGGGTAATTCTCTGTCGAGAATTTTCACCAAGCCAGCAGCAAAACCCTCCCGTAGCAGTGCAATGGTTTCGTGTGCTGCAGCAATGCCCGACTGAAAGGGTGTAGGTTGAGATACAATCGCATTCGCAATTCGAATCACATTTTCCGGTGCAAGGATGTATGCCTGTGGGTCCAGGTGCGCATCGGAGTTCACCAACCATTCCTGGAGTTTTAAAATACCATGCGTGCCTTCTTTGACTGCCTGATTATACAGTCGACAATCATATTCGAGTTGCTCCATATAGCAGGTAGGTGCCATGCCGGCCAGGAGCATTAAGTTCTGTACGGATTCATTGCTCCATAGATCACAGGTTGCTGCGGCAATATTTCCCATTGGGCTGAAATGCGCGCATGCCGCTGTTTTCCCTTCCATAGACATGGGGAATCCGGTAATAGCCTTGAGAAATGGATTCTCATATCCACAGTCCTTACCAGGCCCTACCGCGCCACACTCGTAGGCCACAAGCGAACGCACTGCTGTCACAGCACGTACCACAGCCGCAAACACACGGGGTATCATACCTTTTTCCGCAAGCACCATAGCAGTATTGCCAAAACCACAAGCCGTATCACCGGCAGCATGAACACCATGCCTCTTAGCGATGTCTGCAATATGTGTCCAGAGAAAACGCATGTCACGTTCCCCCAGGACACATAAGGCGAAGATGACCTGACGTATATCACACATGGTCAAGGCTTCATCATGAATTTCTTTTCCACCAACGGATTCAATACTGAGCAAATCTGCACCCAATGCAGCGCTTCGCTCGAATGTTTCCAGCATATTTTCCCAATATATTCCACTGCGCATCACGGGTGGCCGTACCATCTCCCGGTTGTCATTTGGTGTCATTCGCAGCGCTGTCTTGATGTTGAATTTGGATTCGGCATCCGCCATGCCATCCAGCAATATCTTGCACAGCTCAGCACCCCAGTCAGGATTGTGTGTCATGGGTGGCAATGTTTCAAACTCAAGAACGACACCGGGAGCTTCAAGATCAACCGCTCGCTTCATTGCCCCTTGAACAATTTGTTTGTAATGGTTACGCACCTTGGGATACGTTTCATCATTCAGTATCATAGGGGGTAAGGTGAAATTAAGCTCTGGATAAACAGTACCCCCACCGATAAGCAGACCACTGCGTGTTTTTAAAGGATTGGGGGCCATACCAAAATATAATTTTTTCGGGTCATGAATTGCCAAATCGGTAAAACGGGCCATTGCACATTCCTCCTGCTGGTATAAATACATTTTTGTCAATTACAAGCAATAAATGAAATATATGCACTTCTTTTTGCCATAATTACGCATTCCAGACAATTGATGTATTAAATGTAGCAGGTAATAGCAGATTTTATCCTGTGCGATGGAGCTTATTTTTTGTAAATTTATGCTTTTTTCTTGTTGTCAGACCATTGGTGGCGCAAGCGATAGGATTTTGGAGTATGACCAGTATATTTATGAAATACCTTGGTAAAATAGCTTTGATCCTTGAACCCACATTCCAAGGCTATCAACGCCAGTTCTTTGTCCGTTCGTGCAAGCCATTCGCAGGTGCGATCAACGCGAATCTGGTTGAGAATATCAGCAAACCCACGTCCCAGATGTTTCTTGAAAACCCTGGAGAAATGCGCTGGTGACATGGCTGCCACACGCGCCACCTCTTCCCGGGTCAGCTCTTCAGCAGCATGCATACGCATGTAATCCAATGCCTTGACGATCTGCGCATGACCTGATCGACGACTATGCCGCTCAAAGGCATCCATGACATGTTCCAGCATTCTGAGAAGCCAAGGCTGCAACAAATCAGGCTCCTCAATGCTTCCAAGTTCTACTATACTTTCATAATTCGTGCCCAGAAGTGACTGTGGGTCACCACCAGCTTCTACAGCCGTTCGACACATCGTGATAACCAACTCCATAAAGAAGCTTTTTATCAATTCCATACGTCCGGAAGCCTGCTGACGAACTGCCAGGAGCATACGATTCATCAGGCGGCGGGCTTCAGCGGCATCTCCCTGGCGTATAGCGGCTAGAAGCGCGGGTTCTTCACGCAGGTAGATGTCCCGTAGATCATAGACACCCCGTTTTTTGTATGCATGAATTGCCTCTGCTCGCATCTGTTCCTGTTGATACTGCATTCGTCGCAATTCCAGCAATGCAGCATTGGTGAGGTTTCCCGCTTCAGCACATTCTCGCAGGTTGGTACATGCCATCAAAAAATTCAGTCCGGGATTCCCTTGCTCATCAGGATATACCCGATCCTCAGTGGTTTCTGCGATCAAGCCGCCAATAAGCTCATTGTTCAACATAATGGGGACCGCCCATATCAGCCGCCGATTCGGGCAATAATCAATGGTGGGTTCACCCCAGCGCAAAGACTCTGTTATGGCCCACTGTCTAGCTTGACGACATTTATCCGTGCAAACACCTTCACAGGCCTTTCGGTCAATGAATCGCCCATCAGCCTTTACAGGATACAAGAGAACACGCCATTTTTCCCAATAAGCCTGGGTAATCGTTGTCCAATCGCAAATATCGAAGATATCTACTTGTGAATGGGACGTTCCATACATGTTACAGTCCAAGTGGTTGCAAGCCTATACGCTCGATTCCTGTATGTCAATTATAAATGTATACTAAATAATTCACGACATGCTTGTCAGCAAATGATAGTGTACAATCATGTATTGTTTTGTAACACCTGACGGACAGTGTTTAATAATTCGCTACCCAAATAGGGTTTTTGAATAAACCCAGCCAACCCGTCAAAATGGCTGGTTACTTCTTCTTTTGAGTACCCACTTGAAAGAATGACTTTTATGCCCGGTTGGATTTTAATTATTTTCTCAAACACCTGAGGACCGCTCATGTGGGGCATGGTCATATCCAACAATACCAATGATATTTCGGCTTTGTGAAGCTCAAACAGGTCCACACCTTCTTTGCCATCAGATGCAGTAATAACATCATAACCCGCTTGTTCCAACATTTTTCGGGCAATTGCTCTAATCGTCTCTTCATCATCAACGACAAGAATGGTACCAGAACCAGGTGTTTCCAACATGGTTTGAGACGATACATCTGACGGCAAAAATGCGGTATCACAAACTGGAAACAATATTTTAAATGTAGTACCCCTGCCAACTTCGCTATAGCACTTTATTGCCCCTTTATGACCACGAACAATCCCCAGGGTAGCAGACATCCCGAGCCCACGTCCGGTAAATTTTGTAGTGAAAAAAGGTTCAAATAACCGATTTTGCGTAGCTTCATCCATGCCACAACCAGTATCGGATACCTCAATATAAACATAAACACCATCTGCCAGCGTATCATCAAGAAAGGTACTACGCAAATAATCACGATCGCATTCCATAGCACCTGTAGCAACGGTAATAATTCCGCTCTTATCCCCAATGGCATCCGATGCATTGGTTATTAAGTTCATTACCACTTGACGAATTTGTGTAGCATCAGCCTGAATATACGGAATTGATTTGGCAAAATCATATCGGAGTATTGCTTTTTTTGAAATAGAAACTTCCAATAAGTGGGCCATTTCTTCCACGACATCACTTAAGTTGACCGGTTGCACCACAAAACGCCCTTTACCGGAATATGCCAGCATTTGCCGACACAACTCAGCAGCACGTTGTGATGACTTAATCACATCATCCAGATAGGGACGGACGGTTGAATGCGATGGTAAGTCCGTTAATGCCATATCGGCATTACCCAATATGCCCATCAACAGATTGTTAAAATCATGAGCAATACCCCCTGCCAAAACACCCAGACTCTCCAACTTTTGTGCATGTTGAATTTGCGCCTCCATATTTTTGCGTTCTTCTTCAGCATGCTTGAGGTCACTGACATCGCGGCAACTCAGTAATACTGTCGGATTATCACCATATTCAAATGGAGCTACCCGCACTGAAAGCCATGTATCCTTTGGAGCCCGTAAAACCTTAAAATCAAAAGTTTGCACTTGATGTTCGTCCAGCGCTTTACCAATGTAATAACAAGCTGTTTCTGATTCTTTTGGTGGTAACCGTTCCGCAATAGTCAAATTTAATATATCTTCCACCGGTTCAAACAGCAATGCATGATTGCGGGGTATTACATCATAACAACGACCGGAACGATCAAAAATAAAAATCAAGTCCGGGTTACTTTCTAGTACAGATCGAAACCGATGTTCGCTTTTTTGAAGATTTTCATTGAGCAATAAAATATTTAAAGCATCTGTTAATCGAAGTCCTATATCACGAAACAGCCTTTTTTCTTCCTGTTTCCAAATACGGGCATGATCACATTGGTGCATACCAAAAAGCCATGGCTCACCCAAGCGTGGCCTCAAAGCAAAATTAACAGAAGAACGCACTTGGTGCTTTAGTTGGTTTTCCAATAAACTCCGACCAGTATGCGGATCATATGCTACAGGATTTGCATAATTCAGTGCTGTTCGCATCATAGAACGTGCATCTGCATTTGCTGGTAGCGTTTTTTGATGTTTGTATACGCCTGGAAAATCAGGATGAGCATATTCAGCTCGAATTTCATAGTGAAATGCATGTGGATTACATGGATATTGCAACCAGACACGGTCGGCGTTGAATATTTCACCCACAACTTCCATTAATTCTGGAAGCATATCATTTATATCAGCTGTACCCAGGAGGACTTGATTGATTCTGTCCATGTGTTGCAGGTACTGCATATGGGCACGTCGGATATCACCAATACGACGGCGCTCAACCGCGCTGAACAAGATGTCACCGAATATTTTCAACAAATCAACAACATCAGGAGTCCAGGGTTTCTCATGGGAGGCCGATTCTATACCGACATAACCTTTTGTTTCGTCTTCTGCTTTAATGGGTAACAACAACAATGATTTTACTTTATTAAATTGCCAATGATTACTTGCTTCCTGTATTTCTAAGAGTATTTCCCGCGTATCCGGCACATAAATATCATATCCTTGCAGTAATTGTGTGTAAAACCAGGTCATTTTTTTTGTAATAGTAACCACACTGGAGGGTGTAATTGGAGGCAAAGATGGTTTGCTCCATTCCTGGCATAGGCGAAAAAGATTTTCCTCTTTATCAAACAAGGACAGGTACACACGGTCAACATCCAAATAATTTCCAATTTCACACAATGCTTCTATAATGCCACTATCTATTTTATCAACGGACATGTTGATAAAACTGCCAGTTATCCGGACAATCTTCTGTTCAAGAGATATATGATGGTTCATAAAATTTAAATTGAGCCTGTTAATTTCTCACATACATAGTAAATGTATAAATCATAATTATAAGTAAACCATAAAATGGTTACCATCACAACATCAAAGATTATACCGATTGCTTGTCTGGGAAATCATAAAAACTGAAATCTCTGGAATATATTATACATGTAAATAAGGTAAGGCTAGTTTCAGGTAGGCAGAAATATCAACCAATTTATAATTGTTTTAATCTAATAGCGCGAAATGATTCTTGCTAAAATTATATATATAATTATAATAGATACATTTATATAACTAATAATTTTTATGTACAATAACAAGTCTCATTGTATTATAGATAAAGCCCAATAATTAACAAATGCGGTCGCATCTAATTTAACATTCTGCATTAGAAGCGACCGCAATTTTATTATTGATTCACTACACGAAATAAACGGTGATCCAAATAAGTTTGACCAAACATATCGGTTGTTTGTACATCGACACGATGTACTCCTTCCGGTATATTTGCAGGTAAATTCGCTACCCAGATATGCGCTGTTACATTGGGATTGGGCAGTTTCAGGCCAGCACTTTCTGGAAGTTCTGTATCAAGCGCATGTACCACAAGATAGAATGGACACTCACGTTCAGTCTGCGACATCGTTATCCATTCCCCTTCTCCATTCAATCGCATGGCTGTTCTGCTTTCAGGAGAACCCGCAAAGACATTGACCACGACTTCGGTAGTATCTGTTTCTGCCTGCCTGATTTCTTCTGGCAAGTGAATAAGCATTTGGAATCCCGCCGGACGGCGTGCCGCTTTAAATCGAATTTTATACTGATTACCTTGAATGGTTACGATGGAATAGCCATTGGGAACACCATCTGACTGTGTTGCATGTGGAATACCAAACTCGTTGCGTATCCCACGCCACCAACTACCACATACTGTTCCATGAACAAGATGGTGTAACGGCTTATCACCACTCCAGCCTTGTTCCGCATCATAAAAGAAATGCTGTTGCCGATGCCAATGTGCCGATGTTGTGAACAGGTTAGGATACTCTTGAACTATTTCAAAAAATGCCTCCTTGTCCCTGGTGCTGGTAAGTGGGATGTGCATTAGGAACACAACCAATCGATCTTTCTCTACTGTATCTAATACATTTTTTATAAATTTCAGTTGCAGCTCACCAATGGCGCTATGATATTGTTTGTCACCTGTCCAAACCACATTATCTAATACAAAAAACATGGTTGAAGCATACTCAAAAGCGTAATAATTGGGACCATACACACGCGTCCACGTTTCATCTGCTATTTCATCATCAGATACATCCATATTTTTATCGTGATTACCGATGACGTTATACCATGGCAAGCCGACATGCGCAATGGCCCGATTGATTGGCTCAAACATGTTCAAATCATCATAGACAACATCACCCAACGTTACTCCAAAGGCTGCATTTACCCCCACCAGTTCTTCAACAACATCATGCGTGATATAATCGATTTCCTGCTGATTGCGCGGTTGCGTATCTCCAAACAACACAAAATCAAATGTACCAGATTCATCAGAAGGTACAAGTGGAAAATCTATAGAATCTGGCAACGGCCCGGTTGGTGGAACTCCAGGATACTTTAACTCAGGAGAACCCTGTGGTTTATGAACATAGTAGAACTTCGGTAACATGTCATCGCATACCGGAGTCATCCAACCAGAGGGTTTAATAACAAACAGCGTCGTGTCATCCGAAACAGGCAGTGACCAGGCTCCTTCCGCATCTGTAACTGCAACATCCGACCCATTGGATACCATGACATCGGGTATTCCAATTTCACCTCCATCCAAAATACCATTTCCGTTTACATCATGAAAAACATAACCATTGGCAATATCTTGTGCCTTGGCCAACAGTGTGAATTGACAAAGTCCAAGCAAAAGACAAACCAAAACAGAAAGTGGTACAAATTGACAGCGCATTTTTTCTTGCATTATCCTAAATCCTTCCTGGGTAAGCAATACCCCCTTATACATCCAATCGTTCACTCAATACATATTCTATAGTCGCATAGCTATGTTAGCAAGAAGACATAAGCAATTTGTAATTATGTTAACAACCCTGCTTTAGAAATTAGAATTCCACCTGAGAAAAACACAAGCTGGCATCGTTTTTTGAATTACCTTGTGCTATACTTCTTTTGAAATCCAACTATATGGGCACTTTGCTGTAAATGTAAGGAGCAAGTCTAAGATGATTAAAGATCGTATTGTACGCATTAAACTAAAGAAGTATTTTCAACATCATCGACCAATCAATTATATTGGCAAGGTAACCGCTTATTCCGATGACTGGATCATACTCGATGCACGCATGGTTTTATTATCACGAAACCAACCCAATGGGGTTCAAATTGATAAAAAAAGTAGTGCAACTATGTTAGCTCGTGACAGTATTGAATCAATTCGCATCTTACCTGATGACTTTGATTGCACCAACATTATAATTACAACAGAAGGCCAACAGTTGCAAATTGAAGTAAAAGGTGCAGGGAATGCCTTTATAGGGGAATTCGGAGAAGGGTAATAGTACATACTGAGTTCAGGACTCTTTATGTACTAAACCGGAATTCTATAGAATGTAAATTAAGATTCCGCAAGCCAAAGCCCACAAAACAACTGTCGTTCCCAAGGGTACGTCTTTTATCAGTGCTTTACTGGGATCACCACCGCTTTGTTTTTGGTGAATTAAGTACAAATATCGAAACAGCCCAAAAACCACAAAAGGCACTGTTACATACAACTTATCAGTGTCAAACCGTTCGATAACTTCGGCAGAACAGGTATAGATGGTGTAAGTTAACAGAGCACCACCTGCAACCAGCAGAATCATTTGGTCGAGGTAGTACAGGCTGTAATGTTCCAACACAGACCGATGCTCTCCTGCCCCTTTTTCCAAAAGTACCACTTCATGACGACGCTTGCTTAATGCGAGGAAAAGTGCCAGAAAAAAAGTGCAGATAACGAGCCAATTGGTGAATTCCACATTGATAGCCAAAGCACCTGCCAAAGCTCTGATGACGAAACCAAAAGATAAAACGATTACATCCAGGATAGGGATTCTCTTCAAATACACAGAGTAACTCAAGGTTAAGCAAAGATAAACACCCAGAGGAACCAGAAATACAGGGCCAGTCATCAACCCAAATAAAAGTGCCATACCCAACAACAAAGTTAACAGGCGCCAGGCGTGCGTAACAGGCAAATTACCACTCGCCAATGGTCGATGACACTTGGTCGGATGGATTCTATCCTTTTCGATATCCATAATATCGTTAAAAATATAGGTTGCGCTAGAAGCAAAGCAAAATGAGATAAACGCAAACAACGCCAGGGGTAGCAATTCTGGATTGGTCAATTCCATTGAAAAAAAAATGGCTGCAAGAACAACCGTGTTTTTGGTCCACTGGTACGGACGCATAGCACGAAGCATTACCCTAATTTTTTTCCGGTTCTCCAACATGCCCAAATAATTCCTTTTCCCTATTATTAAGTTCTGAAAAACCCCAAGCTCAGCCATTTCATGTTTAGAGTTTTAATCGCTTGAACAAGGCTTCTGGAATACTGCAAATCAGTATCATGATGATTCGCCAATACGCCGGTATATATGCGGTGTTCTTCTTTTTTTCAATAGCACGCACCATCTTGACTGCTGCCACCTCCGGCGAAGTAACAAGAAGCTTTGGCAAATCCATGCCCTGTGTCATGGGTGTGTCCATGAAGCCAGGCTTTAATGTAGTTACCGTAACTCCTGCGGGGTACAGTCGGTTACGTAAACCTTGCAAATAGGCAGATAGTCCAGCTTTTGCGGTACCATAAAAATAATTGCTCTGCCGCCCACGGTCTCCGGCAACAGAAGATATAACGGCAATAAAACCTTCTTTTCTGTCTTCCAGGTCTCTTCCAGCAATTTCCAATATCGACATCACCCCCAACAGATTAACATGTAACATTTTTTCCACCAACGAGAAGTCATTTTGCGCCATACTCTGATCTGCCATATAACCAAAGCAAACGATAATGCCATGTGGTGGCGAGCCCAATGCTTCTTTACAACTTTCCCAGAATTTATGGTGACTGTCTAACTCTTCTGCATCAAAAAAAAGTGCATGGCAAGGTTGTTCCGTTCGCACGGTGACGTCCGCTGCATTTCGGGCGCATTCCTCATTATTTCGAGCACCCAAGACAACAGGATGACCTTTCTCAGCATATAAAATTGCAATATTGCGCGCAACTGGAGATGTAGCTCCTAAAATTACAATACCCTGTTTACTTGACGCAGTATTCATTTATCACCTTTCAACGCTGGTGTCAGTCCCAATCTTCGTGACATGGACGAGGAAAACCGATTCTCAGGATCAAATTGCTCTTTCAGTGCCAGGAATTCATCAAATCGGGGATACATCACAGCAAAAGTAGCAGCATCTGTGGAAAAGTCTTTTGCAGTATAAATACGTCCACCATAATCTAGCAATATAGCATCCAGCGAACGCATGAAACCAGAGAGGTTATCTCTATTGGGTAAATCAAGTGCCAGGGTGAAGCCTGGAAATGGATATGATAACAACCCGTTGCCAGAAGAACCGAAGCTTTTTAAAACAGCCAGAAATGAAGCGCGTCGAGATTGACTGAGTTTTTCAAACAATTTTACCAGACCATCTACATTCTCATATGGAAAAGTCGCCTGGTATTGTCCAAATCCTTGTTTGCCATACATTCGATTCCAGTTTTGAATACTGTCCAAAGGGAAAAAAAAGGCTTCGTATGGTTCATATTCACGACTTTTCATTCGATTCAGTGTTGAATATAAACTATTAAAGACTTTCACAGACCAGGAGTTTAAGGCCCAGTTGGGAAATTGTACCGGCAGGTTTATAGTGTGGGATTTAGCCTTAAATGGCATAGTGCGAAGCTTATCCGGCAACTTACCAGGAATGGCGTGGTTACCTTGCATAAGTATACCCCGCCCGAGATGCTTTCCCCGTGCTAGACAATCGACCCAAGCCACACTATACGCATAGTTTTTATCTGTGGCTGTCATCATAGCCAGGATTTCATCCAAGTCACCACAATATTGGTAATCGACTTCCATATACGCTGATGGTATACGAATTAGTTGTATACGTGCTGTCAGAATAATTCCTGTTAACCCAATGCCACCTACCGTACTCCAGAACAAATCATTATTATCACTCGGTGAACATTCCACGACATCACCATTTGCCATCAAAATCCGCATATGATTAACATAATTACTAAAAGTACCGTCGCGATGGTGGTTTTTCCCATGAATATCATTCGCAATTGCGCCACCCACTGTAACAAACTTGGTTCCTGGCACTACCGGCAAAAAATACCCACGTGGGGCAAAATGATTCAGGATTTCACCCAGACACACACCGGCCTCACACTCCAATTCAAGTGTCTGTGAATTAAATGACAGCATTCGATTTAACCCTGTCATCACAATAACACCCTCGCCACCATTCACAGCGGCATCCCCATAACTACGACCCAAACCTCGGGTAATAATAGTCTCACAATTTTCTAATACCTCATACTTGTTGTGTAAGTCAAGATAATTTGTCGTCGTATATATTCTACATATTTTTAAATTAGTACACCCCCAACCAGAAATATTTTTTATACTATATTTATTCATTTACTTTTGTACTTTTTTTATTTTTTCGATCAACAAAATACAATACAACAATACAATACATCATGAATGTTAACAATGCTGTGAACTGAGAAACATATTCAGGAAATTTTAACATTGTTTCGAGTGAATTAGATAATGGTATTACGAATGCATGAGCAACGTAAATTCGTAATGGTGCTTGACCGGTTAACGCAAGATAATATATAAATACTTTCAAACATGAATATTTTATTTCCAACAACCCTATTATTGCCATAATAAAAACTGCACTCCATCCATACATCATAAAATACCAAAAGCGTGGAGGTGCTTTTAATTTACCATAAGATATTTTTATTAAAGAAAATTCTGATTTATAAATTGCCAACAATATGCTTACAACAATGATTAAGATGGAAATAAAACTTAAAATTTTAAGTGCACTCTCAAGCATGTTTCCATTTTTTGCATTTGCCAAATATATTCCAACTGGCATAAACAAGAAAGCTGCACCAAGCAACTGAATAAAACCATATCCTCCAGAGATAAAATATAATCGCAAAAATCCAACACTTGACAAATATTCACTTGGTAACCAAAGATACTTATATAAAACAAAAGCTGTAATCCATAATGATATTCCACAAAAAACAATACCAATCGATTTTAATTTTTTAAGTATAATTAAATATCCAGGTATAATAAGTACTGCTAGAGTATAAAAACCCAGAATTGAATATGAACTCCAAAGTAAGTTAGTGATTGATAAATTTCCATTATCAATTAAGGCATATATATCTGTGAAGGACAATATCAGCGTGGATATCATTAAGACCACTGACCTTAGAAATAATTTAGTGACTATTTTGCATTTTCTTCCATTCGTCCACCTTGGCAAATACACATAACCTATGGTAATCCCAAACACGGCCACAAACCCAGGAGTCGCACAGCGTCCAATAAACAGTAATCCTATCACATAAGCTTCAAGTTCTGGAAAGTATTTTGCGACTGGAAACAAAAAATGCACCATAATCATAAATAATATAGCCATACCGCGGGCACAATCTATGCAAAGCAACCGCATAACTTATAATCCTTTTATAACTTTTACAACGAAGAACGAAGTTTGTATTTTACATAGATTGGCTTGTAATTTAACTGTATAATCCAAAAAATAAAAACTAATATTACCGGATAAAATGGATACAACATACCATATAGCAATCTGAAACCTGGCGGCATTGTAGGATTTGTTGTTATCGCACTGAGTAATACAATTAAAATTCCATAGTATATATATTTTTTATGAGTAATTAAATTGTATATGGGTAACAACACAATGATATAGGAATACATGGCATGCCTTGGACATATCAAAGCATAAACAAGAACAGCAAGTGCAATGATATACTGTTTGTAATCAATTTCCTCTAAAACTGATTTAGCATTTCTAATCTGTGCATAAGTTATACCAACAATCGTCATCGAAGCAAATAAATATACAAATTGTAAAATATATTTATTAGGCACTATCATTCCTAAATCTATAAATCTTAAATATACAATTTTCAACATATTATATAAAGAAGGATATGATGTGTTATGATAATTATTCAGGCTTACAATATCTTTTACATATATTATTTTATCAATATAATATTCCCATACATCATAACATAATATATAATTTAATATAACATAAAATAGAACTATGCACACACTAACTATAATAAGTTTTAAATTATTTTTAAAATTGTCAAGAACAAGCAATACAATAAAGAATAACAGTGTAAATTTAAAGATCGCAGAAAGCATAATTAACAACATAAAAGTAGCATATTTCTTTTTGGTAAACATAACAAAAGCATACCATAATAATAATTGCTCAAATACAGTAATATTTCCATTAGATATATCCCAATAAAATGTAAAATTAATTCCACACAATAAAAACAAAAAGAAAAACCCATATTCTTTATTATCAACCTTGAAATATTTTATCCAAACACTAATTAACAAAACTAAAGAGATAATTTTTAATACTAAAAAGACATTTGCAGCAATGTTGTATTCAATCAATATAAATGGATAAAATAAATACAATGTTATTGGCGGGTAAACATACGGGAACATATAACTTTTGTCTGCAAGATCACATAAAACAGCACTGTCATATGGATTTAGGTTATCAAAATAAGCACTTGCTGCAAAATAGTAGATTCGAAATGATTGCTGGTAATCATCGGGCTTTAAAAATATATGAAGAAAAATAACAATAAAATATCCAACAGATAAACAAGCAATAAGTAAGTTAATACTAAAGAAAGAGTGCTTATTCAACCCTATACCTCGATCTCATTAATGGCACATTTTTTGCTAATTATTTATAAAGGAATTTTTTGGCATGATTAATTCACAAAATTATCATAAATCTATGTACTTACCTATTATATCAAATAATTATTTACCGATTTCAACAAAAAACCATGCTTTTTCTATCGAAAATTATAATTTTGCTGAAACACTCACAGAACAGAAAAATGATTATATTCCTTACACTATTCAAACCGACGACAATCTGGCCAATATTGCTCGTAAACATCTAAGTTCAAAAGACTTTAAACCAACGAACAATCAGATTTATAACCTTGTGTCAAAGATTTCGTCAGGGAATAACCTTGAAAATCCCGATTTGATTTACCCTGGACAAACATTACAAATCCCCATCCTTGATAATGGCATAGACGACAAGACCATACATAATAATAAATATATTAATAACGATAAATATTCTCGTATGCTTTCTCAATTACACGATCAATCTCAACTCAAGTCCACATCAAAGCAGGATGATATTTCAAAGGCCATCGAATTAAATTCTTTCCACAACAAAAATTCTCAAGCCGTTGACACTTCTACAAATGTTCCAAATAAAAACTTCGCTTTGAGTGTTGGTGGGCCATATCAATCTGGATTACCTCTGGAAAATTACCGTCAACCCAGGCTTTTTCCACTTCCAAATTGGAAACAACTCCAAGATTCGAATAAATTGGAAAGCCTCAACACTTCAGCCAATAATCCAACTGTACATGAATCCCGTATTAACAATGTTGAATCCCCCAACAATCTCAAATCCCTGGATATAAATAACTCAACTAACGAGAATCCCTGGATGCGTGTATTGCCCGAATCTGCTGTTTTAACATCAGAATTTGGTTCACGCCGCGACCCATTCACAGGCGAAAGAAGCTTTCACAATGGAATCGATCTAGCTGCTGAACATGGTACACCAATACGAGCATATGCTCCAGGGACGATTGTTTTTAGTGGATGGCAGTCTGGGTATGGCAAGGTAATCATTATTCGCCATGATGATGGACATGAGTCTGTTTACGGGCATAATGCAAAAAACCTGGTACGTACAGGTGAGCGAGTTAATGACGATTCTGTCATTGGCCTGATAGGAACCACTGGTCGTTCTACTGGCCCGCATCTCCATTTTGAGATACGGGTTGATGGTAAAGCGGTCAATCCAATTCCCTATTTATCAGAGAATAAAAGTACCTACAAATCCGCTGCCTTGCAGTAATAACAGATATTCATATTTCAGCTTTTTTTAGATGGGATATGCTTTGTCGCTTTTTCTATTCTTTGCACTATCCTTCCCCAATTGTCATAATACCATAAAATATTATAGAATTATGATTTGGAGGCATAGTCGATGATTGAACGTTTTGATGTTACTGATGTCCGTGAAAACCGTGTCCACGAAGCATTTCGCAGAGAGCATTTACGCCGGTATACACTGGCACGGAGCTTTTTATCTTCCCTTAACCAATCGGACCTGCATATTGCTGATACAGCTTGTGGACTTGGATATGGTTCCACCTATTTAAACGATTTAGGTTCCTATATCGGCATCGATCTTTCTGAAGAAGCTGTACGTATCGCGAGAGAAAGATACCCGAACGCTAATTATCAAACTGGTGATTTACAAGACAACAACACCTTGATGAAGCAGGCACCTCTGGATGCCATTGTTTCATTTGAAACCATAGAGCATTTGCCTGACCCGGACAGCTTCTTACAGCATTGCCATGAAGCGTTGGCAGAAAAAAATGGGTATTTAATTTTCTCCGCACCTTCAGTGATATCACGCGATTATGATCCCTATCACCTCCACGATCGTAGTGCAAGTATGTGGAGAACGGCTGTTGAAAGAGCAAATTTTAGGGTACTAGAAGATTTCGAGATGGGGTTTCAAGCTTCATTTAAGGATTTGCTCCTGTGTGGGCATAGTACCGCGGAACAAAATCGGGCTATTGCACGCTATATATTTACCCACCCCCGATATACCATTGACCGTCTATGGAACTGGATAGTACTACGACGCTTCATATGGCGAAGTTATTTCGCAATCTGCAAAGTTACTTCATAAGCATCTACATACGCAAATATACCAAAAACCCCGTGGGAACGTTTATTCCCACGGGGTAGATACTTATACGATTAAACTGTTATACGTAATCTTAGAAACTGATTTCGGTTTCGAAGAACAGGTAGTTCCAGTCATCACTTCTGCTATCGGCGAAGACACGTGCAAGACCGTTTGCAATCACTGCATTGTTCTCAAACATTCCGCTACGTCCGAAGAAGTGGGCATAACCTACACGGAAGACCAAGTCTTCAGTATAGTTGTAATCGGCATAGAGACCGACTTCATAGCCCAAGCTGTCACCAGCTCTTGTTTCACGGAAAATACCACGACGGAGAACGGCTTCGTCATCAACTTGGAAGTATGCACCAACCAATGAAACTTCCAGGCTTTCGGTCGGCATGGCACTCAGACCAAGACGATAGATGAGCATGTTGGTTTCATCCGTGTTCGCAAAGAACTCGGTGTATTCCCAGTTGGAGAACAAACGATTGAAGGACAGGTCAACACTACCACCACGCAGTCCGAAACGTCCGAAATTTCTGCGTTGGCTGTTCGCGGGATCACTACCACCTAAGTAGGCAAAACCGGCAAAGACACGAGGATTGGCAACCATGTCAAAGGTGTAACCAAGCTCAAGATTCAGAGCCCATTCACCATAGTCAAAGTCTCCCTTACGGAAGAAGTTAATACGTGGACGGTCGATTTCACCCCATTGATACGCTGCTTCGGCTTCGAAGTCAAACGCACCAATCGTGCCAGCTCCGCGGAGGCCAATGGTGTGGACGTCAACGTCAAGGACGTTGTTGATGCCAGCTACAGGCAGCGTACCAGGATTGTCATCCCGTACCCAAATCCAGTAAGCATCAATTACGATATCTTCGAGTCCCTTGTAGGAACCATAGATGGCGTACATATCGGTGTCATCATCAAAGATATCACCGAAATCTTCGGCCAACTTTGCCCAAACGGCATCGACTGAGAACATGTCGGTGTCATAGGTCAAACGAATGGCATCAAATGACAAACCGGCAAAACCAGAGGCGGTGTCATTCACACCAATCATGAATTGGCTACCGAAGGCAAGTTCTTGACGACCAATGCGGGCACGAAGAGGTACACCCCACATATCATTGGCTTCGATATAAGCCTGATAAAGGGCTACATCACCGGTTCCACGAAAATCCAGACCAGTTACATAATCAGAGCGAAAATCTTCGCCCCAGTTGTGGTAGTGGTCGAATTCGATGAAAGCGGTAACTTCATCAGTGAAGTCAGCTTTGACATTTAAGCGTGTGCGCTGCTCGACCCATGCGGAATTATTGATGATAGCATTTGCTTTACCATCAAAATAATTACCACGAATCCGCAGGCTACCGCCTACTTCTACATTTTGCAATTCGGCATGTGCGGCAAGGCTCATACCCACAACAATGGCCGCAGCCGTAAGTAAATACTTGATTGAACGCATTGTGCGTTTTCTCCTATTTGTTAACACATCAATTGTGTTGTTAGCATTTACCCTCCCATAGGGTAAAGCCGATGCAGGTTGCACGGAAATTCACTGATTCACATGCCACTGCACAATGGTACATATATTCATCTTCGCCAAGACAAGACCGTAGAGGATGGGTAATGCTTCACCCGTTGTTAGTTCATCCCTCCTTTCGCCTCTAATTTTGGAGCTTGCCTCGATGGGATAGTCAAACAAAATCACTCAGTAACACTACAATTTCTTTCGTGAAGCAAATAACTGGTTACAGTATATTGCGTTCTCTTGCAAACTTAATACTCTATCTTGTTGTAGATTACCACCAACTATGCATACTTGTCAACAATTTATATTGAGTAAACATTTGCCAAAATAAATTTGATCACTTCTCCATTACTGTGAATATAAACTGGAAACAACCTGATATCACACTTTCAAGATTAATTTTATCAATCTTACACGCAAGATGCAAATTTGTTTCAGCTACTTTTACTGACTCGGCCAAAATAGCACCAAGACCTGTATGTTATACAGCTCACGGAATTTAAGCCGAAGAACAATCGCTGGTATTTTATCCTGGCTATACTCAAGTATTAATGCGACAACTCAACCTCGGCATTTCGCGATGATTCAGGTAACGGTAGTTCCTCTGGTATTTCTTCGTTGTCGAATTCCACTTGTTGTTGCTCTGGCAAATGTTCGGGAATATTGATTTCACAACGATCCCCATCACAAAACAGGTCCTGGGCCTCATCGGTATTAATAGTCTCGAACGCCATCGGCTTCAGTTTGTTGATTGCCTGATTGAAAGCATCGGCAGTAATGGCCTGGTATGGTGCCTGGGCATAATTGTGCTCGGTCAATGGCAGAAAACTGATAGATTTCAACCGTGATTCATACATCTCCAGGATATATGGAATGTCCTTCGCTTCATCAGGACTGAAGGTAATGGTCGCGCTGACTTGATTGTCAGCCCAATAGTATTGCATTTGCGCTACATTTTCCATTTGTTCCCAGACAGAAACATCGGTTTTAGAACGGCTGAAAAATTCCTCATGCACCGGAAAATACACAACCCAGGTGTTATCACCATAAACAGAATCTTCAATTCGGTAACCAGCACGACGTAGTGGCTCGATGAGCGCACTGGTTTTGTCGATACGAATCGTCCGGAAATAGTATTCGGAGTGTGCGTAATGGATACCGGGTGTGACACCAGGCAGCAATGAAACTGTTCCGCTGGGTTTCACGCTGGTTTTCTTCACACTTTCGGGCACGCACAACCACTGGGAATAAATCTTGTCCAACTTTCCGATATAGACATAGCCTTCGTCACACCAACGAAAATGCTCTCTTCTCCCATGCCGCTCGAAGCTTTCAACGATACCCGATTGCGACAGCCCAATGCGGCGGTTGCGCAACATGATGGCGTTGGTGCGTTCGTTGTGTGTTGGAATCAAGGTAACCGTCTTCGCATAGAGATAAGCAAATTTCAAGGTACGCTTGTACTCATCCAGGCTCTTGTGACGCGAAGGAAACGTTTCTACGAGATTACAGATTTCATACGACTCCAGACTTTGTTCAGCGCATGGATTGGTACCCGAAACCTTTGCATCCTCCCAGGTAGGACCGTCTTTCAGCCGTCCATAAGCCTGGGCATGCTTCAGCCAGAAATAGCCGGGCTCACCATTTTTCGCGGTTTGCGCACCAACTTTGGTGTAATCCATGCCTTCATACGCGTTCACGCTATTATTCGAAGCCCAGCGCCACGCAGTCAGTTTGTCCCCGTGCAGCTTAGGGTCCTTGAGCTCCAGATACTCCTGGTCATCCGGTTCACCCAAGGCCAACTCCGCAGTACGTCGCACACCGCCAGAAACAACACACTTGCCGATGACATTCATGAGATCGGTAATATCGGTAGACGATATCTGGTTGCCACAACGTGGCTTCAGTATCGTAGCTATATTTTCGATACATTCAATCAGTGGACCGGGTCCCGGGGCAATGCCTCCAAAGGTTTGGATCGGTGACCCTATCGGGCGAATCTTGCTGTAGTCTATGTGCGTTGGACATTTAGCACGACCTACATAAGAATTTAACACGACACGTACCAGATCACACCAGCCTTCTTTCGAGTCTTCGACCACATGCGTGTATTCACCTATTTGTGGTTCCTGAATGGTCACACGGCCAACGCCCTTGGTGTCAAAGGCCACACCGACACCCAGCATGGACAAGTCCATGAGGAAACAAAAAGGTTCCGCGAAGTCTGTGTCAATTTCTTCAGTAGATACAAAGGCGCAATTGTTGAGCGCGGCGGACCCACGCTTATATATATAGTCCGTACCCATCATCCAAAGACCGCGTCCTGGCGGCAGGAATTTGAAGTCCCACATCAACTTGAACATCTCCTGCGCAGAACGTTGTGCCTTGTCCGGCTTCCACGGCAGCTTGAGGCTCAGGCAATGATTGCGTTGAATCGTATAACACCCTTCCACGACCCTACGCACGGTTTCCCAATATTCCTCTGTACGTGGGCTATGCTCATCATGCATCACCCGGGCATACGTCCGCTTGAATGTGATATATCCCAAGGGACCCCAATCCGGCTGTTGATCTTTGTACTCGGCAATAAAATTGTCTGCCAACCTGAATCGTTCTCGTACTTGAAACATGTATATTCCTCCCATTCCTATAACAAAATTGATATGTAATTAAAAATAAATTGTTTAATTATTTGTACTTGTTGCAATAAAAAAGTCTGTAGTATCATGGAAATAATTACATCCCTGAACTACATTATTTGAAGCCATGTTGATGCAACCTCCAGGAGCTTCTGTTACCCTGTATCCCTATATCTTCCGGTGGGCCGTTTTTACCCAGGGAAGCCCGTCAACTTCCTCGACTTCATAGTCCTTGAACACATTGGGATAGCGTTCCCGCACCTGATGGTATACTTCGGCAAAAAGATACCGAATTTCTTCTTCGGCATGGGGGTCTGTGCGGTGCTCGATCACATGGCGCAGGGTACGGAAATTGCAGGACCAACCTATCGTCGTCGCCAGACCGATAGGTGCCACCCGTCGAAAGGCCGAAGTCAGCTTTTTTTTCACTGAAAATGCCGATGCTTCCTCGATCTTGAAAACCTCCGCCAAGGAACGCTGCACTTCCTCCAGTTGCTCCAGGGTTTTGGTGAAAATCGCCAGGCCTTCTTCGTTTTCTTCTATATGCATGGGGACATACGCGGAGAGTCGGTCAAGTCGGACAAAACGCAATGACTCCTGGGACATCGCGGTGCCGGCACGGTGTCGCACCAGTTCGTGTGTCACCACACGGCTGACGTCCGCAAAGATAAAATTCATCATGGCGTGTTCCAACACGCTGCCATGCCCCACTTTGATGATGTTCCCCAGATAGGCCTCGTTCCCCTCACGTACCCGCGTTACATTGGGGTTTAGCCCGGGTTCAAAGGAGCGGTAACACAGTCGCCCCATTACTTCGGCAATTTTTTCTCCATCACTGGGCGCGTCGGTAGCCCAGTTCGGCACACCAACATGCTCAAGATACGCTTGCAAACCCGGTTCATGAACCCGGGTCTCTCCCACTAAAAAAACTTTCGGCTTAACGTATTTCACGGCAATCAAACTTTCCTGAATAATATCTTCGGAGTAGAAACAATATAAAAAACTATATGGCGTAATCGACAAGAACCCGGATTATAGGCAGAACCAACCCGATTGTAAAGCTGTTCAATTTAGGCACACCTTGAAATACATAAAAAGTATTATTAATATATTTAGCACGCACTGTTATTTCTTAGATATAGCTATATATTGTAGTTTTTCTTGTCAAGTTCCTACATATTGTGTTTTAGATTCCTTGCAAATTATTAATGATCACTGTGAAAAATTGTGATGTCACATCCCGATAAGATGTAGTACCCTGAAAATCGTGCTAAAAATGCAAACTAACAATAGGTTCCAGGTACCTCTTTCTTCCAATGACACTCAACTTCATTCATGGTCACATATGGGCCACAGAGCGAAAAAGTGCTTTATCTGTAGCCAAACGAACCTACATATTGAATACATATCAAAATATTGACTCAATATACCACTACATATTGATTTTTAACACATGAGGTCTAGATTTTCACACTTTATGTAGTGCGCAGCACCTGGTTGCTGGATTTATGCGCTGTTGAGTAAGTTTTACCAACAACGACAGTTTCAGACACAAACAATGAACCTGCGGTATTGAAAATTCGTATTAGCACGAGAAGTAAGTACAGCGCAAGGTGGCCGAAAAAACGATCAATGCCAAAAGAATGAGAAATATGAAAAGCAGTATATTTCAGAAGCTGACCTACAAAGAGCTTATCGTCATTGTTTTGCTTATTTTTGTGCTCATCATTGTCATAGCACCAGTTTTGTACATAAATCTAAACAAATCGGCCCAAACTCTTTGTGCAAACAACCTGAAACAATGGGGCCTTATTATGAGGATGTACAGTTCAGAAAACAGATACTCATTGTACCCATCCGGTATGCGGATTTTTCCCTATCACAATGGAAGGCCGGTTACCTGGTTGGCCGGTTTAGACTTTTCATTGATTTATGATGATTACATTTATGATATTAATATTTTACGCTGCCCTTTCGACAAACGCCACGATGAGGATCCGATCGGTTTGGGTGGATTTAACATACCCAAAAATCTTTCACAGCACATGAACGATCTGGAGGCACTGGCTATAGAACACGACGATCGTACCTGTTTTAATTTCTATGGCTCTTTACCAATGTCTTATATCTACATACCGAGTATGGTATTTCATCCTGTGCACATGCTGGAACTGGCATTAATTAAAAATGTTGCGTGGCAGGACGACACTGCGTCCACGATTCGTTCAGCCGAATCATTGGCACCACTGGGATGTGGGCACTTCGACTTGTGGATAGCTGGGGAGTTTCATGATTATGTATATTGGAATGCGTCGGATGAAATTATGAGGAGCTATAATGGAATAATCTATGGTATGAAGATATATGATAAGGTAGAGGGTATGTATAAAATCAGAAGTCACGATTGCCATTATCACCCAAGAAAATATTCCCCAATGATGATGGATGCCTGGTGGGATACTACCAATCTTCCTGAAACCATGCCCGAAGGACTCAATTTCCCTCCACAAAAGCGACATAATACCCACAGGCCTGCTGGTGTAAACGTTCTTTACATGGATGGTGCTGCGCAATTTCATCGATTTGAAAATAACAGCCCGGTACCACCCATCGGTTTCCGCGAAAGTTTTGATACCACGTTCCCAGACCATTACCCAAAAAGCTACACCTATCAAATGGAACATATGCAATACGGTTGGGATCAGGAAGCGTTCGATGCCCGATTTGATGAACTGAAATACCTATTGTATTTTATGGGGGGACATGGGTGATGGTGTATTCAAAAAAATACCCCAAAACCAACAAAGCGGTAATGGGGCAAACACAATAGCAATGGTATAAAAAATCAGTAACTGAATTTTCCGATTTCGACCTTACCACGGAATGTCCAGTAGATAACCGCTGTATAGCTGATAACTACCGGCATGCCCATCAAGGCAATGATAAGCATGATGCCCAAGGTTTTCTGACTCGATGCGGCATTATAAATGTCGATGGTATAGGCTGGGTCAAGCGAGGACACCACCATGTTTGGAAAAATGGCAATGCCAAAGAGAAACACGAATGCGGCAATGGAACCCGCACTTGAAATGAAGGCCATGCCTGCCTTTCGATAAAACAGACTTCTGGGAATGTTTGCAATGGCTAGCACATTTAAAAACACCACCAGCCAGGCAGCAGGCATATGGGTGAAGTTGTCGAGGGCCTGCGGTATGTTTGCCAAGGTGTACATGGTAGTGAACAGATACATTACGAGGAACAACCCGAAGCAACTCCAGGCCCAGTGATATATTCGTTCCTGCAATTCACCATCCGTCTTGATCAGGAGATAAATGGCACCATGCATGGCAAAGGTGGCCACAACCAACAGCCCAACCAATATCGCATAGGGATTCAGGAACATCCAGAAGTTCCCCTGGTAATTACCCTGCGCGTCAATGGCAATACCCTGCATACCATTCCCTACTGCCACTCCAAACAGCAGGGGTGCTGTCACGCTGGATATACAAAACAAGATATCCCAGCACTTACGCCAGAGTGGGTGCTCCTGCTTACTGCGAAACTCCATTGATACCGCACGAAAAATCAACGCGCACAGCAGCATCATGAATGGTGTGTAAAAGGTTTGGAAGACCGCGGCATAGGTATTGGGAAAAGCAGCAAACAACGCGCCACCAAAGGTAACCAGCCAGACTTCGTTTCCATCCCATAACGGTCCAATTGAATTGAGAAACACCCTGCGTTCACGGTCTTTCTTCGCTACCAGGTGCAGAATACCTACCCCCAGATCAAAGCCGTCAAGGATGGCATATCCGGCAAGCAACACACCTAACAATAGGAACCAGATAATTTCCAGACTCATGTGTTACACTCCCTTCTCTTCCTGGTCTTCCTGAATCTCTTCGGAATTTTCCCCTTCATCTGTTTCTGTTAGAGACGGCCCCGCCGGATCGGCATACAGCACAGCGGAATCCAAGAATCCGGTACCATGTTTATCCGTATGCGACTTGGACAAGTCCATTCCCAACACTTCAGGGATTGGACCATGTTGTATTTTGTCATTCATGACATAAATATAAAGAACCAGAAGTAACGTATAGATCAGAGAAAACATGATTAGCGACCCAAGCACCTGCCCCCCAGAAACCGAAGGTGAAATGGCATCGCCGGTGCGTAACAGCCCATATACTATCCAGGGCTGGCGACCAATTTCAGCGGCTGCCCAACCAAACTGATTGCCAATATATGGTGCTATCACAAAGAAAACGAATATCCACATCAACCAGCGCTTTTCAAACAGCGTACCCTTATATGAATAATAAGCAGCAAGCAATGTCAGTGCGATGCAAGCCATACCTATCGCAACCATGATGTGGTAAGTCATAAAAGGCAAAAATACAGGTGGTCTGTCTTCCGGTGGAAAACTGTCCAAAGCTGTTACAGGGGTGCTGAAATCTCCATGGACCAGGAAGCTCAGCATACCTGGTATGGCAATCCCCATTTTGACCCGTTCTTCCTTTTCACTGGGTATCCCCATGAGATATAGCGGCGCGGGGCCATCCATGGTGGTAAAATGACCTTCGAATGCTGCCAGTTTGGCAGGCTGGGTCACAGCTACGGTCTGCGCTTGTTTATGACCGGAAAAGAGAATTAATACAGAAGTGATCAGCGCAAACACCAGCGCGATGTTGAAAGACCGTTTCGCGAAATCCTGGTGTTTTTGCTTCAGGATATACCAGGCACTGATGCTCATCACCACGAACGCCGCCAGGATGAAGCACCCGAGTAACACATGATTCAAGCGGTGCATACTGGAAGGATTGAAGACCATCTCCCAGAAATTGGTGATTTCCGCACGTGCATTCTCCCCTTCTCCCACAATGTGAAATCCAGCCGGTGTCTGTTGCCAAGAATTCGCGACAACAATCCAAACCGCAGAAAAGGTCGCGCCCGAGGCCACCAGAAACGTGGCCAGCAGATGAAAACGGGGAGAAACACGGTCCCAGCCAAAAACAAGCACCGCCAGGAAACCTGACTCCAGAAAAAACGCGAAAATGCCTTCTGCCGCCAGAGCTGAACCAAAAACATCCCCTACAAAACGGGAATAGGTAGCCCAGTTCGTGCCAAATTGAAATTCCATGACAATTCCACTGGCAACCCCCAACGCAAACGTAATAGCAAAAATTCGTGTCCAATACCGAGCCATGACTTCATATATCGGATTCTTGGTAAGATGGTACTTCAGCTCCATCGTGAACATTATCCAACCAAGCCCGATGGTAAGCGGGGGGAAGAGATAATGAAACATGATGGTGAAAGCAAATTGTATTCGGGCCAACATTTCAACATCGGGCATGACAAGTTCCTCCACTATGATTAGCACTGTGAAATGCACTGTGATTTTTATACGGTATTCACGCTTATAAAATCAATATTTTATTGAATTTTTTATTATTATAATCACGATAATCATACTCAGGATTCTTGTGTATAAACTGATGCATTATCCTAATCGTTACAATAACATGGAGAACAACATGAAAGGTTCTTATAAGGCAGGGCTCATAATTTTAATCATTTCAGTACTTATTCTGGCAGGATTTATACTCCCCGTTGCAGATTATGTTGAAAAATTACTGATATCAATACAAAAATTTGGGGATTGGAGCGTTTTACTGGTGGGGTTACTCTTCATCCCTGCATGTGTGTTCTTGGTTCCAGGGTCAATTCTGACCATGAGTACCGGATTCATCGCATCAGTACACTGGCCAGACAATCCGGTTGTGGCAATATTTGTAGCTGTCGGGGCAGTATCTCTGGGCAGTACAATTGGTGCAACATTGGCTTTTCTGCTAGGCCGTACCGTTGCGCGGAATTGGGTTCAGCACCATATCGATTCTAATAAAAAATTCATTGCGTTTGATAAGGCTATTAATATAGGTGGGTTCAGGCTGATGTTGTTAATTCGTATGGCTCCTTTTCTACCATTTAATCTATTAAACTATGCACTGGGGCTGACTGGAATCAGCAAAAAAGACTATATATTGGGCTCTTGGCTGGGTATGCTCCCTGCTACATTTTTATTTGTATATCTTGGGGCAACAGCACACGAATTGACAGAGTTATTTGTGACCGGTCGTACCCGGACAGCTGCTGAATACACCCTTTTATTACTAGGTTTACTGGCGAGTATTTTCATGGTCATACTTGTTTCCAGGCATGCACAGCGTGTCTATAAAGACATAATGGTAAACCAACCCTATGACAGCGTCCCAAATTCGGACAATGCGAAAAAAAATGACTTTAATCAATAATTGTTCAAGCATGTATTGAATATCTATATGCACAGACAAATAATAAAGTTGGAACTTTTTTATCGAAACATAGATTATAATATTGGAGCAACTCGATTATAAAGGGTGAAATACCCGATTTAAGCTGTAACCACTTGCAAAATGGGCAGTTATGAAGAATTTTGTTAGGGTTTTAACTTGCTTTTAATGTGGATTTTTGGTAGTATAAGTCGGCAACGGTTGCCAAAAAATTAACTGTGGCTTAAATTATTTAAGGCTCGGAGAAAAAGATGAGAAAAAAGCGGATTTGGAGTGTATTGACCTTGTCACTTTGCATGGTGCTTGTTGCAACAGCAATGTCTGGCTGCAAGAGCAAAAAGCAAGAAATTGACCCCGGTTTCACGGACACAACGGGACCGACAGGCTCCACCACCTATACCGGTACTGGTTCCGGTGATGGATTGCCAGATGTTGATTTGTCACGTTTGCTTTTCGATTCTGGAAGTCAGTATGGTTTACAGACGGTATATTTTGATTTTGACAGCTCCTCATTACGTCCAGATGCAATGCAAACCTTGCGTGACAATGCTGAAAAAATCCGTCAGGTACCGAATGTCATGATTCAACTGGCTGGCCATTGCGATGAGCGCGGCACCCAGGAATACAATCTGGCATTGGGTGAACGTCGTGCTTTGTCAGTGCGTGAATATATGATTCAATTAGGTGTACCAGCAAACCGGATCGTCACCATTAGCTATGGTAAAGAATTCCCGGCAGTGGATGGTTCAAACGAATCAGCGTATTCGATGAACCGTCGGGTTGAATTCAACCGGGCACAATATTAACCGGAATCAGTAAAGATAACCCAAAAATAAAAACCGAGGTATCATGTTGAAGTTACGGGACACAGGAATAATCACAGCCCTGTCAGTCGGGGTATTGTTGAGCGGATGTGAAACCACCAACAGCCAAATGGAAACAACCGTATACGATATGCATCGACGTATCGTTCGGCAGGAACGTGATCTGAACGATGCAGTAACCAAATTGAATGAAACTACAGTCGATCTTTCCAGACGTGTTGAAGACAGCGATCTGCAAACACGCCGGGTTGCCTCCATGCAAGAAGAAATTCAGGTTAAACTTGACAATCTGGAACGATCATTGGATGGTTTCCGCAATACACTGTACCGTCATTTCAACTTGAGTGGTGCAGGAACTGGTACGAGGCCGTTATCACCCCCACCTGCATCAGGTGGTGATGTAACGATTGAGCCCCCCGCAATTGCTCCTGCTCAGCAAAGCACGGCGATGCCCAGCATGGTTGATCCAGTAGAGCAAACCATTGCACCAACAGGTGCAGACGCAGGCACTCCTCGGGAAGATTATGCACGCGCACAATCCAGTTATGCCGGTGGTGATTATCAAACCGCATTGCGACAGTTTGATGAATTCCTTCAAAGTTATCCCAATGCCGATGATGAAATGCGGGCCAATGCCCAGTTCTGGAAAGCCAAAAGTCTCTTGAATGAGAACAATTACCGGGAAGCAATCCAGGAATTTGACAAGCTGCGTGGTCAGTTTGGCATGAGTACGAAAGTGCCTTTTGCCATACACAATCAAGCGGTGGCTTATTCTAGGATTGGGCAGAATGATGAAGCGATTCGATTAATGCAGTCGGTTATAGATGAATACCCCATCTCACCAGCAGCAGACCAGGCCCGGGCAGATATCCGCAGGCTTCAAGGCAATTAATCCGGTATATATTATTGGTAATTTATGTATTGTGTGCAACATAGCTTAGAAATAAAGAATGCCTCAATAAATTAAACGGTATGAGTCAAACACGTTGGCTCATACCGTTGTTTTGTTGTATGTATCCTGAAAACATTTATCGTTTTACCTATCTTTTTTGTGTTTTCTATATCCTATTTTCCTATTGCAATTTATCCACACATTAATACTGTTCCGAAAATTAGAAATGGGAACCAAGCTTATGACGAAGTACTACCTTGGCCTCGATGCAGGTGCCACAAAAACATACGCATTGGTGGGCAATGCTGATGGCGAGGTCATTGGTTTTGGCCGTGCAGGAGTTGGAAATTATGAAGCACTTGGAGTCGATGTTGCACGAACATCCATCAGCACTGCTGTCACAGGCGCTTTACAAGACGCCGATTTGTCACTCACAGATATAACCTGCATTGGGATGGGTGTTGCCGGAGCTGACTTGCCAGAAGACTATACCATGCTGGAGCAAGAGATATTTATACCAATGTTCGCAAAAGTTCCCCGGGTTTTTAGAAATGATTCCATGGCTTGTTTCCGTGGTGGTACACGAAAACCATATGGAATCGTTATTGCCTGTGGTACTGGTTGTGTTTGTGCAGGTATCAATCCTGACGGCATAGAAACCCGCGTTGGAGGTATAAATGAAACATTTGGTGATATTGTGAGTGGCACAACCATAGGTTTACGAAGCATTCAATCCGTATTTCAGGCACGTGATGGTGTTATCCCGCCAACATTATTAACTGATTTAATCGTGTCACGGGCTGAATGTAAGGATGTCAATGAGTTGTTTCTACGAATGTATCGGAATGAATTATCACAAGAACAACTGGAGCCACTGGCACCATTGGTATTTGAAGCAGCTCGAAATAGGGACACAGAAGCTTGTGACATACTCGAATGGGCAGGGCGCTTTTTGGGTAATGTCGTGTGTGCTGCTGCAAACCGATTGCATATGTCTGACAGTGCGTTTGATGTCGTCATGGCAGGGAGTGTTTTCAAGGGCGATAGTCCGTTACTCAAAGATGCCATGGCATTATCTATCCACCGCCACTGCCCGGATGCGAAACTGGTTATGCCTTTGTATGAGCCGGTCGTTGGTGCACTCTTGCTTGCCATGGACTCGAAATGTACAATGGACAATTCCTTTTACGAACGAATAAACACCTCTTTATCTCGGTTAAGTACACGTACCAAAATTGTGTTGAATATGGAGCAGTTATGAGAATTCGAGCAAATCAGATTGTGGGCATAATTATAATCGTTCTGATGCTCTTTGTGTTCGGTGTTTTGTTTCGCAATTTCGAGACAACCCCTTCACAGGACAATATCGCAGGTCAAATTCCTGGAATGGAGAACGATCCGGATCATCAGCCCAAAATCGAACTGGAAACAACCGAACTGGACCTCGGTGTTATTGACAATACTGAACTGACCCGTACCCAGGTTAAGGTATACAATCGGGGAAATGGGCCATTACGCATCACCAAGATACAAACCAGTTGCGCAGCCTGTACCTTGGGGGGGATTGATTCGGATCGGTCAGTCATTCCACCTGGCGGGGAATCGCATATCGACATCATTGTAATACCGCAAGGGATTCCTGGATTCTACTCGGAAAAATACCTTACCGTAATTTCAAACGATCCAGATCGTCCCATGGTGCGAATCAATGTAACCAAACGGGTTAAACCAGAGTTTGAAATTACACCAGAGTACCTTGATTTGGGACAAATCCAACGTGGTAGTGAAATGGTGCAAACAATACATTTTCGTCAATTACAAGAAGAAAGAATTGTCATACACCAACTTGACGGTGTCAGTGATCAGGGACAGACTGATGCTGGAGGCTTACGGTTATCTCTTGAAGAGATACCGGAATCAGAATGGCAAGTACCTGGTAAGGCAGAATATAACATCCAGGTAATAGTAGAAGCAGATACCCCTCCGGGGCCATTTGAACGGCGTTTTATAATCAATTCAAATGTTAAGCGTTTGCCTCAATTTCCGTATTATATAAGCGGATTTGTTACTTCGCATTATCAGGTTACTCCTGCTCCCGGTCAACGCATGATGCTGTTTCAAGACGACGATGAAGCTACGATGGAGACTGGAACTGTCCGGGTCAGTGCTGATTTGCCCATTGATATAACAAGCCTCCAATACGACGAAGGTTTGCTCACGGTACTAATGTTACCCCGGGAAAATCCGAGATTGGCAGAAATGCAAGCTAATGCAGCACCCGGGTTGCCCCCCGGTAATCATGACACCTACATAACATTTAATGTGGTGTCAGGAGATGGCATGATACAGGAACGGGTAGCTGTACGTATTTACGTACCCACACCATAAATTTTGATGGAACAATTTAAATTTAAAGTAGAAAGTGAAAGTTAATATTATATGCCACAAACAGAAATTGAACTGCGCGCTTTGGCTGAATCGTATGGTCAGGAACATGTGTTCAGCTTTTGGGAACAACTTAATTCTGAAGGTAGAGCCAATCTCCTCGAAGCATTGGACGACATAGACTTCCCACTTATGCAGCGCTTAATTAATGACTGGGTATTGAATGAACCAGAAGCGGAGCACTTTGCTGAAATCAAACCTGTGCCGGTGATATCCAAAGTTAATCCATACCGTCCGGATTGCATAGAAGCTTTGGAAGCAGGGGAAGCAGCTTTGCGGGCAGGTGAAGTCGGACTCTTTCTGGTCGCTGGCGGTCAAGGTACTCGCTTGGGATTTGATGGACCCAAAGGGGCTTATCCCGTCGGCCCGGTAAGCGGTAGAAGCCTGTTTGCATTCCATGCAGAAAAAATTCATAACCTGCAAAATCGATACGATTGCACCTTGCCTTGGTACATCATGGTCAGTGAGACCAATGGACTGGAAACTGAAACGTTTTTCCAAGAGCACCACTATTTCGGGCTTGATCCGCATCAGGTTCAATTTCTCAAGCAGCGCATGGTTCCATGTGTTGATGAAGCAGGCAAGTTCATGCTGGAATCACCTGACTGCTTGGCAAAAAATCCCAATGGTCATGGGGGTTGTATTCCTGCCATGGTGGAAAACGGTGTGATCAAAGATGCTTCAGAGCGTGGTGTGAAGTATTTATGTTATTTTCAGGTCGATAATTGGGCTGTGAAAGTTGCCGACCCCTATTTCCTCGGCTACCATGTTTTGGCCCAGGCACAAATGTCTTCAAAAAATCATCGTAAGCATGCACCTCGCGAGGCGGTTGGTGTGCATTGCCTGTGCGATGGTGAATACCGTGTAATAGAATACAGTGAACTGGATATATACCCCCAACTGCTGGATACCGATCCGGCAGGAAACGTCATTTATTATGCAGGAAATCCCGCGATTCACATCTTGTCAACAAAGTTTGTAGAAGATACTTTTAACCGATTTGACCAATTCCCCTGGCACCGTGCCCACAAAAAGGTCCCTTTTATAAATTCCGAAGGCGAATTAATAGAACCGGCAACACCCAATGCCTATAAATTCGAAACCTTTGTGTTTGATGCTCTCCGTTTTATCGACCACAAACCTGTCGCGCTGGAAATCGAACCTCCGGGCGAATACACGCCTATCAAATCATTTACCGGCGAAAACAGTGTTGAAGGTGCCTGGGAAACCATGCGTGAATACTGGGCCACCTGGCTGGAAGCTGCTGGATACTCTGTACCGCGTGACATTGAAGGCAAGGTAGCTGTACGGATTGAGATTTCTCCCCAGTTTGCACTAGACCAAAAAGAATTTCTTGACAAGGCACATAATTTATCCTGGCCAATTTCAGGGGATATTGCTATTGACCAATATGGTAAATTTGTATTACCTGATGCACCTGTGTGATTCCTGGCTAAATACTTCTGCAAGCAACCAATGATTAATTCTGCAACACAATATAGTAGGTTATAGCAAACCAATGCGACAATCATCAGAATAGCTTCAGTAGCACGAAAAGAATTCTCGTTGAATCCATCAAAGCCCAGTCCTTCGTATTCCTCGAACAGCGCCACTGCATACCGAGCTTGCCAGGCATAAGAAGTGTTAAACGAAAAAACGAAATGCAGCCCTGACCTGAAGATTTGCCCCCGAGGTATCCAAAAAATGTCCTGCGTAAATCATAAAAAATAAATTGTGAATACCCTTTTTTCTGTGCTACTTTTTATAAGAATCGGTGTTATATCTATCAGGGACCCAAACTGGCACATACATCTTGTTCTGTAGTAATTTCTCTGCTGTTTTTTTACATTATCTGGGATAAATTAATGAATTCATGCTTGGGCAAAACAGTTGAATTGCAACGAGGATTTGGTATATTGTAATAACAATGGGAAATAGGTATATTTTAATACGCTCGAGCCCCTTTATGATAACCTGTAAAGATTTTCGAATGTTTTTTAATTTATTATCATATCTGCACTTTTGATAAACATTGGGGTCATTTTCAGGTTTGACATGAGGTAGCCAACAAAAGCAACCCAGGAGGGTAGCGCAGTGGCAGTTTTCGAGTATCGTGCCCAGTTAAACAAACAAAGGATGTCTGGAACTATCGTGGCAGAAGACCGTATTCGTGCCTTCGACAAATTGAAACGGCTTCGTTATGACAATATTCATCTAAGGCAAATTAAAGGTATAAGTGCTTTTATGCGACGATTTTCCGCTGACATAAAATAGCGCAGGTCGTATTGTCTGCCTCTGCACACGATCCTTGTTAAAACGGCATAATAGATTGCCTTTATGCTGCCGCTTAGGTGTCAAGTCCGATCCCATCGAGTTCTTTTCGTTGCAAGAGCAATACTTAGCACATCAACCTCAATAGCGCCACCTCGAAGCAGTGCGGCGGCACATTCAGTGACTGTGCCGGAAGAGGTCACTACGTCATCGATTAGCAATATGTGTTTCTCGATGCATGTATCACCAATGACTGCGAAAGCACCACGCACATTGTCCCGTCGCTTGCGGCCTTTTAATGAACTCTGGGTGCGGGTAGGCCGGATGCGAGAGAGGGATTCGTCGAGCCGGGCATTAGTAAACAGGGGCAAAATACCTTCTGCCAGCAATCGTGATTGATTAAAACCCCGCATGCGTTCACGTACAGGATACAATGGTACGGGAACCAGCAAGTCGTATCGTTCTGGTTCCATTTCGCGTTGCGCCCAGTCCAATACTTCTTCAACCAAAGGAGCGGCAAGGCGTAGCTTGCCATTAAATTTCATCAATCTGATTGCACGACCAATAGCACCATCGTACAGGGCAGTACCGTATATTCTATGAATTTTCTTGTTAGGTTTATCACGACAGGTATTGCATGGAAAGTTATTCTGCGTGCCCAGCCCCACCATGGCCTCGTGCGGTTTGCCGCATCCGGTACAATAGGGCCGGGTAATACGCGGGCTTTGCTCCCAACATGTGGGGCAAAAATAGCCATTGTCCTCTGTCAACAACCGTTCACCACATTCCTGGCAATAAATCGGAAAAAACAGGTTTTTGAACGCCAAAAGCCAATCTGTACGTAATGATTCGATGCTCAAACTAATATCCAGTATTTATGGGCAACACTAAAAAATCAGAACCAACTTTCCGGCATCTCCTGGTGATCAATCCGATCTGATTCACTAATCAGATTGAACAGACAGAATATCAGCAACTTCCGGCAATATAGGAAAATCATCGCCCCACAACATTGAACTGACGTGCCCATCCATGTATAGGGCATCATAGCGGCGTGGAAATCTTCGATTATCCGGTTGCTGCAAGGTCTCAAACATCACCACAATATTGCTCATGACGTTACTTGAGGCACCTGGGTTGTTGATGTCAGTGATATAAAATCTTTCCACACCCTCACGCAGCCGTGGGATGAACACATCGTTCTGCCGAAAATCACTGTCCAGGTCCTGCAAGGCAGATTCATCCAACTGAGCATCTGAATCCCTGATGTCTACCTGGCTCATACGGAACCGTTCTTCTGCCAAAAGGGCCAATTGTTCCGGGTTGTTCGTGTGCCATCCGGTGTAGGTATAGCTTTTGGCGAAGATGCGTGCACCTGCTTCCCAGTCACGTGGTTCTTGAGTTAGTGCAGCTTCCAATTCTTTAACCAAAGTCGGGGCATCGGTTCGCTTTGGATTGACCATCAGTGACACATCGTTGACATAATACGGATACAGCACCTGTAAATCAGGTGCCCACACGCCATCATACGGTGCCACAGGCGGAAACTTACCCCGGTTTTCTCCGCTGTACAATTTCATGATGAGTCCCCACTGCTTCAGGTGGTTGTGCGTACTACCACGTGAAAACAAGCTTGACTCCATGGAAATAATCGGTTGCCAGGCCATCCATCCGGGATAGCGTTCCTGAAGTACCAGACCGATAACAATACTGCCTGAAACCAGCAGGAGAAGACATGCGGTTGCGAGCATGGGCCACCAGCGCCAGAACGATAGTCGATTTACATTATCTGCTTTGTCAATACGTGCTTGATTATGAAGCTGGCATTCGGTTGCAACACGTTCCATAGTACGTTCAACCAGCATTTCAGGCAAAACAATCTCTGGCAAACTATCCAGTAAAGATATAAGATTTTTCTCCTGTTCCAAGGCATCACGGCACTGTGCGCAGGTATCCAGATGCGAGGCCACAAGCTGAAATCGTTTATCTGGCAACGTTTTCAATACATATCCGCGCAGATAAGAAGTATATTTTTTGCAACTATCATTCATAATTATGATTTTGTACTCTTTTCCATCCGAGTCAACAAAAAATTTACCGCGTTGTGCATACGAGATTTTACAGTACCTTCCGGTATATGTAACGTGAGGGCGATATCCCGATAACTCATGTCATGATACCGTGCCATCAGAAAAACAGCGCGCTGTTTCTCAGGCAAATCCATCAATGCCTGTTCCAGTTGTGCTGCAGTTTCATGCGCGATGGCCAGCTCCGCTGGAGATGGTGTATTTGCTTCGACCCGTTCCAAGGAGTCTGCTTGTTCATCATTTATACCAGACATCCAGGAAACTTCTTGGGGACGACGATTGCGCTTGCGAAAATGATCCCGGCACCGGTTGGTGGCGATTCCATACAACCAGGGACGAAATGGCATATCCGACCGATATTGTTTCAAGTTCTTGTATACTTGAATAAACGTTTCCTGAAACAAGTCTTCCGCGTCCGCACGATTGGAAACCATCCGGCAGATATAACCAAACAATGATCCTTTGTATCGTTGCATCAGTTCACCAAAAGCGTTCATGTCATTCGCAACAGCCCTTTGCGCCAATGTTTCATCGGCACATGATTCATACTGACGATTACATGCTTTATACGCTCCGGAAGCGTCCAAGGTTCAAAATATTCCTTTACCGTTGCTTTGTATACAATACCCCAAAGCTCAAGATTTCTCCCCACAAAGAGATGGTAATGTCAAGCCTGCTGGTAACGCAAATTGTTATTGGCTTCTGGTTGCTGAATAAAATACCCACTCAAGATAGCGATAAGACAAAAAATTCTCCCCTTGACAGACATCAGGAGTGAACTTTTTATATAATGAATTACATATCTGAAGATTGAAATAGGCAAGTTGCTTTTACGTCCTATCCTCTATATACTAAATACATCATTGTGATATTAAACAAGTAATGTATATTATATTAATTGAAAGGTTGAAACTTGAAAGAGCTTCATGCAGACGAATTAAAAGAAATTGCAGAAGCACGTAAAACAGAATCACTGCTGCTTTTTGACAATCATCTTTACAACGGATCATATTATTTGGGTGGATATTCGGCAGAATGTGCAATAAAAGTATTAATTGCTCTCAAAATGAAGGAATTCATATTTCCGGATAAAAACTTTGCTAATGCAGTCTGGACACATGATTTAAAGAAATTAATCGACAAGAGCGCTATTAGTAAAATTTTTAATAATAAAGTAGAAAACGATCCCGAATTTTCAGCAAACTGGTCTAAGGTAAATCAATGGAATGAATCCAGTAGATATGAACAAATACCGGTAGAGAAAGCAAATGATCTTATAAACGCTTTGTATGACGTTAACAAAGGAATTTACACATGGCTTCGCAACAATTGGTAGCAGAACGGCAAGAGTTCGGAAAGCAAATCCTCGAACAATTAGACGATCAAGATTTCGATGTCTTATCTGCAATGTGGGTGTATAGCGAGGATTTTGAGGACTGGATGCTGATTCTAGCCACACAATCTGCCGCAATTAACGGCACCAAGCATACTTTTATTGAGATGCTGAAAAATCTCCGATCAGATGATCTACGTAAAAAAATACAAACACAACACTATCGGTTTGCCATATATGATCCATGTGACACTTTATTTACAGTACTTATTCAGATGTTTGGACCTATTGGAAAAAAAGATGAAATTGGAGGAGTTTTCTCAAGCGGAAATATATTTAATGGTATGTTGCTCCCAACTGCATACATTTATAGGTTAATGGAGCCAGATCGTGACTTGATTGTAAAAGCTTTACTAGAAAAAATGGAAAACACAAAAGACCAATACGACAAGTTAAATGCCGTCGATGCGCTACTGGATCAATCAGTTTGGGAACAGCATAGAGATAATTTGGAGAAAGCTGGTAAATTATTTAATTATGCAGAGCAGATAGTTCAAAAAGAAGGAATTGCATACCCGGCTCTTTCACGCAAGCTGGATAATTACCGCAAATCATTGGAACAGGCAACCAGCAAGCGCAACGCGAGTTAAGAATTGATATACTAAAAATTATGGCCATAGAAATTATAAAAGAACCGAAGGTTTCCAGGGAGTCGGCAGCGGGTAATACACACAACAAGGTGTATGCCTTGCTGAAGAACTCCACGAAATCCGGCAAGGTACTAGATATTCCCTGCGGCTCCGGCGCGTTTTTAAGACGCCTGCTGGATGGCGGCTACGCGACGTATGGTGCAGATCTGGTGCAGCATGAAGCCCTCCCGGATGCCGCTGAATTCATGTCGGCAGACATGAACAGGACATTGCCTTATGAAGATGCCACATTTGATGTAGTCGTTTCCATCGAAGGAATAGAGCACATCAAGCGCCCTTTTGATTTTATTTCAGAGTGTAATCGTATTTTGAAGCCGAACGGTATGCTGATTTTGACCACACCCAACATTTCTTCCTTGCGATCCCGGTGGCGCTGGTTCCTGACCGGTTTTCATAACAAAGGCAAGTTGCCATTGGACGATAACGATCCACAGCCCCGGCACCATATCAATTTATTGTCATTCCCGCAACTTCGCTACATGTTGCATACCTCTGGATTTCAAATTACGGCCATACACAGCAACCGAATCAAACTTGCCTCGTTACTCTATTTACCGTGTTGGCCGGTTAGCCGCCTGATCACTTCGCTGGTATGCAAAAAGGGAGCAAAGAACGGGACACAAGACACTCTCTTCCGCCACATCACACGGCAACTCTACTCCTTTGATGTTGCATTTGGGGAAAGCCTGATTCTTGTCGCACATAACACAAGACAGCAGAGTGTACCACCTGTGTCAGACTGATAGAATCAGATCAATTGCTGTTATTCAAATGCGCATGAAAAAACGCGGACAGCACGGTAGCATACTTTTCGGGTTGTTCAAAATGTATGTTGTGACTACAGTCTTGTAATATTTCAAGTGCGGCCTGAGGCATTTGGTTTGCCATTTTTTCTCCCAGGAGACAGAACTTGTGGTCTTCCGCACCTGCCAGCAGCAAGGCAGGTACATGTACTTCAGCGAGTGTTTCCCAAATACTGGGCTGGGCACCTGTACCCATGTCGATTAATGAGACCGCAAGGCCCTTGGGGTTGTTTTTCAACCGTCGAGTAACCAATGTTTTTAACAGTTCCGGGTGCTGTTGCAAGGTGCAAAAAATCTGTTGGTTATACCAGTTATTCAAAAAGGCATGAAAGGATTCGCCATCGTTCTCCAACTGTAGTAAATCTCGTGCCAATAATGCGTCATGTTTGCTGCGATGTATGCGTTCTTCTTGCGTTTGTAGTCCGGGCGAAGCCGATTCCAATACCAGGCATTGAAAGCGTTCTGGATACTTAGTTGCAAGGTAAAGTGCCAGACGCCCCCCCATCGAGTAGCCTGACAATGCGCACGCATGAACATTAAGGTTGTCCAGATCTTCCAGTAACAACGTAGCAGTTTTTTCCATAGCACAGGTGGCACCATCCAGCATTGCGGTCTGGCCATGTCCTGGTAAATCAGGGCAATAACACCTGCAGGGAGGTTGCAACAGCGATGCGACATGCTCCCAGTCTGCCCCCGATCCCAAAAAACCATGCAACATCAACAACAACGGCGCATCTGTCGTATCAGCACCAAATTCGTGCCAGTAAAAGTTCAACCTCACATCCTTCTTCACTTGTATACATCAAAAATAATGCGTCAAAATTTATTGAGCCAGTACTGTATTTCGCACATTGACAACCGCCTGATTGAATGCGTCAGGTTCACCCAGGAATGGTGAATGCGCGGACTGTTCGAACCACACCAGGTGCTTGCCAGCAGGCGTCTCCAGTTGATCATGAAATGCTTCAACCAATACCCATGGCGTGTTGTAGTCTTTTCGGCCACAAAAGAAAAACACCGGAACATCCAATTGTGCAATCCTGTCATAGGCATTGAAAGGTGGAGACTCGTCCCACATGGGGCCACTGCCGCGGTTCGTGCCCCGCAACCACCGGATGTAATCACGTGGCGTATATTCAGGCGCCTGAAAAGCAATCCAGGCAAGTCGCGGCATGGCAATGTCCATACTCCCGCCAAAACTATCCACCAACCTCATCAGGCTAATATAACGGTCGCGTTCAGGGAACGGTGGCGGGCCCAGCCGCTCCAGTCTGCGCTGATCTCTTTGTGTCCCATGTAACGCAATCTGTTCCTGCACCCAGGCATACGCAACCTCTGCTGTCATGGCATCATTGATAACCTGGCTCACACTGATAAACGCGTGGTAATCATCTGGCCACTGGTGTGCCACCTGTATACCCAATTCAGAACCCCAGGAATGCCCCAGCAGAAATATTTTGTCCTGCGCGAAGCGGGCTTTCAGCCATTGTGTCAATTCATGGGTGTCCGACATGAATTGTTCTGTGCTCATGGTGCTTTCATCAAAGTCCCTCGGGTTTGACTTACCAGCACCACGTTGGTCCCAATGCACTACGACGAAGTCCTTTTCCAATACACTGTTGAAGTAGCGCGCAATGGGCATCTGCGCCGAACCAGGACCGCCATGTAACCACAGCAGTACCGGATTGTGTTTGTCTTCACCACGAATCAACACCCATTGTTCCAGATTGCCAATAACTACCGATTCCAGCGTTGCCACAGAATCAGGCGTTGCAATCTGCGGTGTACTACCACAACACCCTGCCAAGGACAAGATACACACAATCAGCCATCTACCGATTCTGGATAGTTCAACATTAAATGTGATCATTCTGAAGGAATCCCCAAGAATATAGTTCTGTCTCCTATACTACGCACCTCATTTAACTAAGACTGGCAAATAAAACAGCCTGCGATTGCAACATGCAAACCTATTCCGCGACATACCGGTAATTAAACCTGGCTTGCGGCGCAACATCACCACTGAGGTAGAAGTCGAGGATGTCGCCCGGTGTTTGCAAATTATCTGCCCACTTAAAATCAAGTGTTAACGGTGTATCGTTGCCAGTCAGACCAAGTGCATCACGGGGAATTGCCAGATGCATGCGGTTTCCTTCTACACGCATCGGAAGACGAACGGTTCTTTCCCAATCCCATACGTCAGACGCAGTATTTGCTTTGTGGTGTGCCAGCCAGGTGTTGTTTTCGTCTTCAACAAACAGGTTTACAACATGGTTGTAGCCTTGCCAGCCTGTTTCCGGCTTGCCATCGGTATTAAGCAACAGTAGCATCCAGTGCGGGTCTTGCCAGGAAGTTATGGCTTCATTGGTCTCAGCATAGAAATACACATTGTCCGCATCACGGGCAACTTTCATCAATCGGAAATCGTTGCGTCCGGTCTGATTGGTGTAATGGAGCCGGGCAACACCGGGATAATCCCGGGGCAAAGTTTCATGAACAGGATCGGTGAAATCTGGTGAGACATCGGCCCACTGCTCGAATCCCCCCGAAATGTCAATAGTTTTTTCTCCAGAACTCCGTGGTAATGGGGGTACCCCTTTATAACGACGGACATTGTGTACGAGTTGGTAGTAATAGTTGTCCTGGTGTGCAGCCTTGGCCATCTCGATGTCTCGACTGTTTTCCTGATCGAACTGATCAACAAACATGACTGGCTCCACGTTGCTCCTGAAGCGCCCGGCTATCCACTCATTCCAGCCTGTGACCATGACAAATGGTGGGTCCAGCTCCAGCGCACGTTCCCATTGTTCCTGCATATTCAGCCCCAAGTTGACCGCTTCCGGACGGGGGTCCTTATCTCCAGCATGAAAACTACGACCACGTGCATCGCCTTTACTCATACTAGTTACTTTGCCATCTTCACGACGCAGGTTTTGCGCCACGGAGACATTGACTTGTTCGGGTACATCCGGATCATCGGTGTACCCGTATACTTGCGGATAAGTTGCTTCCCAGTGCCAGGCATACGACGTATTGATCATTTCAAATGGCCAATGTGCTTTACGCAAGGTAAAAAAGTCCCGGAGCTCATCATCAGCTTCAGCAGGATCGCAAATCATCAGGGGTTTGCCTTCCCAATGAAACCACAAGGCTTCGTATAATCCGGGTTTGTACAGGTCTTCGTACAACTCACGGGCGGTTTCACCAGCACGTGTATTAACCATAAATGAAATCTGCGGGGTACGTCCTCCCTCATTTCGGATTTCCGTAAAAACTTCGCAAAGCTGCATGTAAACATCTTTATAGGTGACACGATTCGTGGTGTCGAATATCAGGGTATCAATGCCCGCCGCAGCCAGCAGATGTGCATGCCGACGTAATACCCAAGGGTCTGCATTGCGATAATAACCGTAGAGAGGTTCTCCCCAGAAATGCATCGCACCTTGGGGTCCCCACAATGGCGAATCCGGTTTCTGTAAAGCATCCGGGTCATTGGCCATTATGTGACTGACATCATAGGGGCCATCATCTGTTGCATCATGGTAGCCATTCCACAAGAAATAAAAAATACCGACATAACGGTTCTCGCGAGGTGCCGGCGCTTCTCCTTCCAGCGTCAGAACACGCCCCAGACCATCAACTGCCGGCCAGGGCGTACCGGGATTCCTTGTATCTAAATGCATTGATCCGCCTCCATTGGTTTCTGGTGAATTATTCTGTCCTGCACTGTGTTCCATATAAAAAAATGGTGTCATGAGCATGATTATCGGTAATACGTACCATACCGCGACATGCTTATTGCATACTGGTTTCATTTTTATCTGGTCTCCATGATTGGGGCTATCAAGTTGAACAACAAATAAAAAGTATGCACCTTGATATAATTCAATTACAACCCATAATTCACGATGTGTTCAATGCTTCAAGAATGGTTGACATATCTATGAATTTGCATTATCATGTCTAAATTGGTCGGGTTATGAATTATAATCGGGAATGACATGTAACCAAACAGTGTTTACATATAGTCTACAAGAATATACATAAACCTGATATTCGATGTCAGGTTTAAATTAAGGTATTGTATAGTGTGTACAATGTGTACAAAATTGGACATTTAACATGTGCCAGAAGACAAGGAGATTCTCTATGAGTGAACACCATGAAGTCGAGACCCCCGTTGAAGACAAGAGCAAAAACCGTTCCGCTATTTTGAAATGGGGTGTATTCACCCTCGCAGTTGCCCTTGTTGCTGGCCTCGCAACCAGCAATGTACTTGCTGACAAGACTGATGCCGACAACCGGGCATGTAGTTCTTCAGCCAAGGCTGCTTCCTCCGAAGGAGAAAGCGCGGGCACTGGATGTGGTTTGATGTCCTTATTTGCCAAAAACAATGGATCCTGTGCCACAGTGCCGGATGCTTTAGCCAAGGCCGCCTCTTCTGAAGAAGAAGCCACTAGCTGTGGCGACAAGAAAGGCTGCGGCGAAAAGGCCAAGGCTGCCTCTTCTGAAGAAGAAGCCGCTAGCTGTGGTGACAAGAAAGGCTGCGGCGAAAAAGCCAAGGCCGCCTCTTCTGAAGAAGAAGCCGCTAGCTGTGGTGACAAGAAGGACTGCGGCGAAAAAGCCAAGGCTGCCTCTTCTGAAGAAGAAGCCGCTAGCTGTGGTGACAAGAAAGGCTGCGGCGAAAAAGCCAAGGCCGCCTCTTCTGAAGAAGAAGCCGCTAGCTGTGGTGACAAGAAGGACTGCGGTGAAAAAGCCAAAGCCGCCTCTTCTGAAGAAGAATCTGGTAGCTGTGGCGATAAAGGTAAAGGCTGTTCCTGAGTTCATGCAGTAAATTTGCAGTAAAAAATAAATAGCATAAATAGTGTTTGCTAAGCGATTGACCATCATATTGGTTAGTCGCTTTTTCTTTCATAATTGCTGATGTGTAATTACGGTGTCATTTCGTTGCATCTTAACCGGCTGAAAGTGCTATTATTTCTAATATCAGGTGTTTGTAGTTTGATATCACCTGTAAAAAAATACATTACTGAGGAGACTTTCATTGCCGGTTGAACCAATACTTTGGCGTGATTCGCGGCTATTTATTTTGGATCAGACACTATTGCCGGGTAAGCAATGTGTTATACCGTTGGATACGGTAGAAGCAGTGTTTGAAGCAATACAATCGTTACGCGTACGTGGAGCACCAGCGATTGGCATTACCGCGGCATATGGGGTGTTGGTTGGCTTGAATGAATCAAGCGTGACAAACGTTTCTGATGCATTAACGATTGTTGAAATGACGACAACTTTACTGGCAACATCACGCCCGACGGCAGTTAATTTGTTTTGGGCGCTTGATCGAATGCGGCGGATAGCGCAAAGTGTGGTTGCGCATAGTGCGGTTGCGCATGGAAACGGAGCGCAACGTGACGGAGCACAAAGTGCATTAATTGATTTTCTGGGCGCTTTGGAAACGGAAGCCCGCGCAATACATAATGAAGATCTTCGTCTTTGCAGGGCCATAGGCGATGCAGGTGTTTCCCTAATCAATGATGGGGCTGGTATACTGACGCATTGCAATGCTGGCGGCTTGGCCACATCGGGGTATGGTACGGCACTTGCCGTCATGTTTCGAGCGCATGAGATGGGACGCAGGTTTCATGTTTATGCGGATGAAACACGACCTTTGTTGCAGGGAGCCCGTTTGACTGCATGGGAACTGCATCATGAAGGTATACCGGTCACGGTGATTTGTGACAATATGGCGGCCAAGTTGATGCGAGACCAGCAGGTGCAACTGGTTATAGTGGGTGCAGACCGTATTACGATGAATGGCGATGTCGCCAATAAGATAGGTACTTATGGGCTGGCAGTGTTGGCACAGGCGCACGATATTCCCTTTTATGTTGCTGCGCCGTATTCAACATTTGACCCTGATATTATGCTTGGCTCGGAGATAACCATAGAAGAGCGACCAGCGACCGAGATTTCCGAATGGAACGGTGCTCGCACAGTTCCAGAAGGGGTAACTGTTTATAATCCGGCATTTGATGTTACACCAGCATCATACATAACGGGTTTTATTACTGAAAAAGGTATTCTGAACCCGCCATACGCCATTACCATAAGGTCGTTACTTGCGGATGGGAGTTTAGCCAAAGAATGACTTCATGCCATGTTTGAGAGTTTGCTGCGACAAATACAAATGCTGTCTCCAGAAGAATTGGCCAATGCCTATCTGGAGGAGATGGCAATCTGCCGTGCCTGGTATGCCTCATACGAAGGCAATGAAGAGGAACGTGCACCATTTAACGATATACCCGAACGGATTCAAGCCTGGTTAAAATGCGCTGTAACGCCTAATGAACCGACTGAAGGGCACCGACAGCAACCGTTGCTACGCCGTGTTATCAAAGCTGTAGTACAAGGTGAATTAAGCGAGATGCAGCGTGATGAGCTGGATTTCTTGCATTATGCCTGGGAGTTGTCGCATCAGGTTGATGAAAAGATATCGGGATTGCAAAGGTCAATTCGCAGCTTGAAACCGTTTATCGCACAATTACAAAAATTACGGGAAAAGCTGGAACTCAATCCCGGTTTGCCTGCGCTGGAATTGCGTATGGGCCTGGTTACTGCTGACGACTTACGTAAAGCACAAACACGCGATATCCGTGTGTTCGGTGGTATTGCTTTGACCATTCGCGGGCCGGTCTATTTTAGTAAAGGCGACATCAAGGTTGTGGGTAATGTACCGGAAGATTGCACCCTGGTCGTAGAAGGAGGTTCTGCCTATGTATCTGGAATGGTTCAGGGTAATATTGCGGTATCGGAATCCTGTGAAGTTTTTGGTAACGTTTCTGGTGTAATCGTGGCCAGAAGAGGTGATGTACGTGGCATGAGCTTGTTGTCACCTTCAACCGTTATTTCCAAAGAAGGAAGTGTGCATTTCCGCGAATCACTGGAACCACGTTTGGTCTTTGGTTGTAAGAAGATTCGCATCCGCGGAAATGCGACAGGTGGCAATTATTATGGCCGGGTAGTTGAAATTGGTGACACCTTTACCAGTGGGGAACTTCATGTATCTGAAGTCGCCAGCGCGAATTTGTTTTGCTGTTCAGAAACACGCAAGTTGGTGGTATTACTGCGCAGGGGGTTGTCGTACCGGGATTACGGAGAAGTATTAACGCAAGAATCCAACCGGTTACTTTCCAACGCAATGAAGTTGCGACAAAGCATCGCCAATATACGTCTTTTACTGGATATTACGGAAAGAGAAGCAGATGAATATGCAGGCAATGTCATACTGTTTTTGCTGGGATCGGACAAAACCCAGGAGCAGGTGGAACAAATACAAAGATTACGCAGAAGAAATGCTTGTCTTAACCGATTGCTGGCGGCAGGACGATCACTTGCCATGGCGATTGAGGATCGTATCGGTTTTCTTGAAGACAGTAATGGTGGTATGCATGAAAGTCAGTCTTCACCTTTTGGGAGCGAAGAGCGCACACTACTCGATGAACTGGAAAAAGAACTGATGCACTTAGCTTCTGAAGGTGTTATCGAGCGTGATTTATATGATGAGCGCGATGAAATACTGCACCTGGGACGACTCCTGCTGCGGAAGATGCTCACGCCAAAAGATGTAATTGATACTTTAAATTTGTTGTTGGCAAAAATTGATGACCTGGAGTTGAAGAAAGTAATCACCACGGAACATGCGTTACAAATAGAAGAAACCGTTGAACGTGCCGTGGGACGTGCGGCGATCATTGATCGCGCCAAGACTGCCCGGGCACGTGTAGAAGTTCTGGGGCAATTGCTGTCAGAATGTCGTAAGCGCGGGGTGCATGAAAGCTTTCGGGATCGGGTAAACGACCGCTACGTTAATCTCATGCGGCGTAACATAGAAATGCGATTGTCCCGAATGGGTGGGTATCGATTGGCGTTACGTGAAATTGAAGACCGTGCTGTGAAAATCAGAGAAAAACTCTGGGATGAATTTCAGGTTTCTCTTCCATTACATGTGATTGAAGGTGAAATGCTTGATGGAGCCCGGATTGTAGGATGCTTTGATACAGGGGTTAAAATTTGCATCTGGAAGCATCTGATGGATGCGCAACAGGACCCACACGGTGGATTGTGCTACACAGAAAATACAGAAGATATACCTGTTACCTACCAGCGCTCTCCCAGGGGTATAGTAGAACGGATAATTCCGGAAGAATCTTAGTTAAAAATTAGTTTTCTGTGGCACGAATCACCCGATAGTTTCAAGGACAACCACATAATGAGTTCAGCTACCCAAATCATAGCTATTGATGGACCGGCAGGTGCCGGTAAGAGTTCAACCGCACGTATGGTTGCCCATAAGCTTGATTTTGCTTTTTTAGATACAGGCGCCATGTACCGAGCGGCAACCTGGTGGGCACTGCAACAAAACAATAATCTGGATAATCCTGAAGCACTGGCTCGTTCAACTGCTGAAATGCTGCTTGACATTCGGGAAGAAGATGGGCTACAACAGATTATAGTCAATGGTATAGATATCACTGAAGCCATACGCACAACAGAAATAACACGGCAAATATACAAGCTCGATCAGAATTCTGCCGTCCGTCGGCATTTAGTGGCTTTACAACGGCAATTCGGTGAACGTGGCCCCACCGTTGCCGAAGGTCGTGATATCGGTACTGTAGTCTTCCCAAACGCAAAATGTAAAATATATATGGATGCCAGCCCGGAGGTGCGTGCAAAGCGCCGTATGTTGCAGATGCAGGAAAAGGAGATGGCTGCTGATTACGATGCTATTTTACGAGATATTGTTGAACGGGACACCCAGGCAATGCAGCGTGCTGATTCTCCATTGTGTAAGGCAGTAGACGCTGTTTTCCTTGATACTTCAAACTTGAATTTTGAAGAAGTAGTAAATGCAATCATAACTATCGCGAAAGAACGCTTGTGACCGAAGTAGGTGTACGACATATTTGGAAAGTTAAACCCTTTGACCGGGATTCTGTAAAGCAGTTGGCTATAGCAACAAACTTGCCTCCCCTCCTGACGCACCTTATGCTACAGCGTGGACAAGACACACCGGAAAAAGTCAACGAATTTCTTCATCCAACCTTGGCCCAACTGAGTGATCCCTTTCTATTAACGGATATGGAAGTTGCGGTCGAACGTATACACAAAGCTCGTGAACAAGATGAGTCGGTGCTGGTATTCGGTGATTATGACGTTGATGGCATTTCCGCCGCCGCCATTCTGACCAATGGACTGCGCCGATTTGGAATCAACAAGGTCTCTTGCAGCATGCCGCAGCGCCTGTTGGAAGGTTATGGTCTTAATGTTGAACGGGTCAAAATGGCAAAGGAAGAGGGTATCAGTCTCATTATCACGGTAGATAATGGTGTTTCAGCACATGAAGCTGCGGATTGTGCATCGAGCCTGGGCATTGAACTTATCATCACGGACCATCATGCCATTGACGACAAACTGGGTCTCCCACACGCTCTGGCTGTAATCAATCCTTGTCGCGAGCCGGAGAATTATTCTGGACACCATCTATGTGGTGCTGGTGTGGCTTTTAAGCTGTCGACCGCATTAAACGGTTCACCCAATGACCTGGACATCGCCGCCCTGGGTACCGTGGCAGACATAGTGCCGTTGATTGGAGAAAATCGTGTCATCGTTGCTTTGGGCCTGAAGCATATGGCCAAGCATCAACGTGTTGGGTTACGCCAACTGGCACGCCGTGTTGGGTTAAAAATTGACCAGATATCCTCTGAAAACATCGGGTTTCAATTGGGACCACGCATCAATGCCGCAGGCCGTCTTGACGATGGTCAACTCGCCCTGAATCTGCTTCTCAGCACATGCCCACAAGAAACATTCAGTATGGCCGAAGCACTGAACATCGCCAATGATGAGAGACGGGAAATTGAAAGTGCCATCTATACGGAAGCGATTGAGGAGATTGAAGCTTGCCTCAATCAAGATGACCGCAGTATTGTACTGGCGCGTCGTGGCTGGCATCCCGGTGTGATTGGTATCGTCGCTTCACGTCTTCAACGCAGGTACCACCGCCCTGTAGTGGTTATTGCTGTTGACGATGACGGGACAGGTCGTGGTTCGGGGCGAAGTGGTACGGGTTTTAACCTGGTTGAAGCATTCAGTTCGTGCAGTAAGCATTTTGTGCGTTTTGGCGGGCATACCTCTGCGGCAGGTATGACAGTACTTGAACATTCTATTGAAGCATTTCGCACTGACTTTGAAATAGTGGCCCGAGAGCAATTGGGTATGGGCGAGTTGATCGCCGAAGTGACCATTGATGCCGTAGCCGCATTCAGTGAGATGGATACACGACTGGTAACATCTATGCAAATGCTGGAACCCTTGGGCCACCACAATCCGTCACCGGTGTTTGGTACCTTTGGTATAACCATCGTCCCCGAATCGGTACGCATACTTAAAGAACAGCACCTCAAACTAACACTAGAACACGAAAGTACCTTGCTCCCGGCAATTGGATTTAATATGGCAGAACGCTTTTTCACCGAAGAACTTCGAGGTAAAGTTGATGTGGCATATACCCCGAAGTTTAATACCTGGCGCGGCGAGACAACCATTCAGCTCATATTAAAAGATATTCGCCCTTCACAAGAAGTACAGGATTCGTTTTCGTTAACCGCGTAACGCTTTAGTGAATAATCCGGTTTTCTGCCCTAAGCTGATTGCACACCTACGATCAGGCATACACAAAAGGGGAAGTCTCCACAAATACTACATCTAGAAATATATTTATTGGGATTTACGCTATGTGTGGCTTTATTTTTTCTTGGGGATTTTGGGCAGTACCGTTGCTATAAATTAAGAAAAAAAGAAGTAGTAGCCGCTCAGGAAGAGGCGTATGCATTCAAAAACCAAATGCTGCACTTAGTATATGAACCAGAAGATTTTATAGGGCAGTATAGACGTTGTAAATTATACTAACTACAGCGACCGTGCTGTTGCCGGAAATCTGGTACCTGTGTACTTATAACTACACATTACCAAGTGCTTTACTCATGGTGAAATCCTCCTCGCTTTCTACACTAATTTATCAGAGGGCACTGTCTCCAGATCGTTGGCAGAGAGAGGGAATCCAACTTGGGTGTGATGCGGAGTAGTCTATAAACCGGTGGCTGCAACACAACAGCCACCGGCAATAAGGGGTTCAGGAGGGATCGAGGTTCTCCGCAGGGACGTCTGGTTTGACTTCTGCTGTTTCGGCTTCTTGCTTATGTCGTTTCACACCCCGACGAGCTGCGGCGTACAGGACACTGACGACCAGCCCGGCGATACTCCAGCCTACTAGTTGGTGGAAGAACACTTGGTCTTGCAGCAGCATCCAGACGCAGATGCTGAGGAACAACACCAACCAGATGAAGGGCAGGCGCCCCCAGCTTCTACGTTGTACAATGGCCGCCAGCAGACTGCCCAGTAGAAGACCAGTCAGGAGCATGATCGGCGGCCGTAGATATCCCAGGTAAGGCAGGTACAAGATATGGTAGGTAGACAGGCTCAAGTTGAGCATTACGCCTTCGGGGACGATGCTGCGCTCGAAGTGGTAGGCAGGGGTGTTGCTCGTTACCTGGATAGGAACAGGTAGCACCCCGGCGGTTCGGCTGGCCATATCGGCGCCTTGCGGCACCCCCATTGCCATGTCTTGCCGCATGTCTGGTTGCAGGGCGGCGATATCTTTCTCTGATAAAGCGAATCGTTGAATCCCTTCGGACATTGCAGGTGAGTCGCCTAAAGTCATTCCACCCCGGTATTCCTGTGCGCTCATAGCATAGGGGCTAATTTGAGGTCGGTAGTGAACATCGCCGTCGTAGCGCAGCATCCAACGGTTTTCTGGTAGATGTACCTGCCAGGCCAGCCGGTCCACAATAATGTCCATCGCGGGCGTACGCAGCTTTAGCGCTTCAAAGAAACCAAGGGTGTCGGCGCCGGTCTCCAGGGCTTCGCTGAGTTCAATTTCTTCTGCACCCAGGAGAGCAGACAACGGTTCCGCATAAACCAGGACGACCGAATAGCTGTTCTGGTATTGCGCTGACCGTTGATGCCCCGACGGATTACCGAGCGGAATCAACACCGTGTTCTCATTCTGATCCTTGGCTGGCCGGATGGCTTGACCTGCGACTTCGGCACTCCACACTTCAGCAGCGGGATTCAAGGTAACTCGCAGGAACTGCTTGAAGTTGTTGCGCACATAGAAGCGGGCGCGGGTAATGGCTGTGCGCTCTTCCGTGATAACAGTAGTGAAGTCTGCGTATTCTATACTGGCCACCCGCACAGGCACGTCATCCAGCGGCTCCAGGAGCATGACCACATTATATTTCGGCTCGGTATAACGGAAATGCTGCATAGACGGCGATGCGAAACCAGCCTGGGGCTGTTGCGGTACGTTCGATGGCATATCAGAGGCATCGGCCCGCACCACGCTTTCGGTCGCGGCATCGGCTGCCAACAACACATTGCCCAGGGGGGTCATACTGAGAAAGCCATTCTGGCGTACTGCGTTCAGCACCCGGAAACCGGAATACTCAACCCGGTTTCTGCCCTCTGTCAGGGGGATTTCGAAGTTAACTTGTACCTGAGTTTCCGATTCAAGCCGATGGTTGAACTGCACCTGGACCTGTTGCATCTCACCTTCCGGTTCACGCTCCCAAGTGGCGCCAGCCGCCGTGACATTCAAGATTTCCAGGTCCCCCTGAGTCTCAAAACGAAATTCCTGCAAATCCCCGGCTAATGGATTCAAGCGCAAGGTGACGTTACCGCGAATCACGTTCTTTTCCGCAAAGAGGTAATCGATGCTGCTGGCAGTGAAACGGAACTGTCTGGTGCCAGCTTCTGCGCCTGCCGGGTCTAGTTCCAAGGTACCGTCCGGCGCTTTCCAGGGAAGCTGCCAGGCGACGTTGACCTGATCGGTGCTACGCAGGTGGGTTGTAAATATCCGGGCGTTATCACGCTCTTCCTGCTGCATATGCACTGCCTCCGGTATCACGACCTCGCTGACTTCTGGAGCCAGGCGCATCTCCAGGCGGAGCCGCGGGGCGTCCGGTGTGAACATGCGAAAATTGGCACGCCCTTCTTGCTGCTGAATCGGCACATCAAAGACAACCTCCAGGTGATATTCCCCCGGTTCCCGGGTCAGGAAATAGTGTTGGCCATCCCGATACACCAGATGGTGCGCTTCACCGTTTAATTGGACGTCCACAATGGCTACTGCATTGTCCAGTAACGGGAGCTGCGCTTCATGCAATACCTGAATGGTATATTGAGCAGTCACCCGTACGGCATCGGCTTGCTGGGTGTCGACAGCATAGTCCACCGCGACTATATTATTGTAGAACGGCGGCGGGATAAGCGAAGTTTCCTCCCGGGGCTGGATCGCCTCCAGCAATTGCTTGAAATCTCCCCAGGAGAGCTGGATGTTTGCCGAGTCTATGTCCGGAAAATGCAGCTCCGGGCCATGTACTAAGGGGGGCGTTTCCATCACGTCATCATCACGGACAACATCGTTCGGAGTTACCACTGCTTCTGGGGGCGGAATTTCAGGCACTACCTGGCCAACACTGACGGTGTGGAGGCAAAACATGGCGCAAACAATAAGCATACAGGCGGCGTTTGTCTTCATAACGGGATTCTCCCATACCCCAAGTTGGGGTATTTTGTTGTTCCTGTGACGGTATACGCTGCGAAGCAGGAAAAAGTTCATTCTCATGATTCATCCCCTTTTTAGAACTCACATACATAGTGCTCCAGTTCTGATCAAGAATCAACAAAAAAATAGTAACCGCCTTCTGCGACACCCATCGTAAGGTCTCATTATTCTTAGACCCCAAAATCAATCTGGTGTTCGCATGTGGAATAACTACCGTTTTTTTCTGAAATTGCCGCGACATCGAGATACCAGCAGGGTGGCAGAGAGGGTTGGCAGGACGTGTATGTAGTATATCGCTGTGGGGGAAGTACGTGCTGGTATTGATCTGAAGATGCTGTCACCAGGGGACATCAAAATTCAGCACAACACCCTGCATATCCAATTGCCTGTGGTGCAGCTTCTGGACTTTAAGCTGGATGTGGAGCAATCTCGTATCTATGATGTGCGACGCTCCTTGTTTCTCGCTCCGGACGCTTCTCTACTGCATCAAGATATACAGCGACAAGCTCTGGAGCAAACCCGGGAAGCTGCATAGAAGTCAGGTATATTGGCCACAGCAGAGCAGAATGTGGTTCGTATGGTGAAAGGGTTGATTTCTGATCTGGGGTATACGGTAGAGGTGGAGGATCAGCCTGCCGAATAAGGGCCGATAGCAAAATGGCAAAGCTGCCCAGAAAACCGGCTGTACCCGGTTTTTTTGTACAGATAATTGTGCAACAACTCGTAAACTTGATTTGCGCTATAACAACAGCTATGATTCTTTGTAGGGATTGAAGTGATGAAGTGCTATACAGAAATCAAGAACATAGTATACTATAAATAATTTTAAAAGTTAAGCAATATAACTACTAAAATAGCTTACATTGACAATCTATACTCGAGGAAAATATTCGGCAGTACAATCAGCGCTGGGCTACTTTTACCAGTGCCGATATGCCTTGTATGAAGCATTACGTCGCCTACCTGAGGGAGAACGGTTCTGCGTTGGTATCGAGACCCTTGACGACGTGGTGTTCGAGACAGACGGCTCTGCCGTGGACGTTTTGCAGACGAAGCACCATGTCAAAGCTGAAGCTACTCTTACGGACGCATCACCGGACCTATGGAAGACCCTCCGAATCTGGATCGAAGGTCAAGCCGACGGGACGATTCCCAGAGACGCCCAGTTCTTCATGGTGACCACGGCGGTTTGTCCAGATGGCACAGCGGCGGCTTATCTCCGCCCGGAGGGAAGAGATGAGATGAAGTCGCTTGAACGTCTCGTGGCCACGGTTTCGACCTCAGCCAGCGACACGAATGCCCCGGCGTACCGAGCCTTCTCGTCGCTCGACTATAGTGGGCGACTACGTCTTGCGAAAGCAGTATTGGTTCTGGATGGTTCGCCATCCATCGGACAACTGGATGATCGGCTTCGGCAGGCGGTATTCTTTGCCGTCGAGCGACGCTTCTTGGATTCCTATCTTCAGCGGTTGGAAGGGTGGTGGTACGGGCGGGCTCTGCGCCACTTGACTGACAGCTCTGCAGCTCCGATTCTGGGCGAGGAGCTTGAGTCCGAGATGAATCGGATTCGTGATCAGCTCAGCGACGAAAGCCTTCCCGTTGATGATGACATTATGCGCGCGACAGTTGATGCCAGCGGCTATATGGACAGGCCCTTCGTGGAACAACTAAATCTCATCGGGGTGAACCAGAATCGAGTGCTTCACGCCATCCGAAACTACTACCGCGCGTTCGAGCAGCGTTCGCGCTGGATGCGCGAGCATCTCCTATACGTCGGTGAACTCGATCGCTATGAAGAGCGTTTGGTCGAAGAGTGGGATCTGCTCTTCCAGCAAATGTGTGACGAACTCGGGAACAATGCTGCTGAGAACGAGATGACCCGTGAAGCCCAGATTCTCTATAAATGGGTTGAAACAGGTGCGCACGCCCCCATCCGACGCAACGTTGCGGAACCTGCAATTGCGCGAGGCACCTATCAGATGCTGGCGGATAATCTGCAGGTGGGGTGGCATGTTGAATTCCGCGAACGACTTCAGACACTCCTCGCAATTGAGGAGGTGAGTTGATGAAGCCGTGGTCAGAACGAACACGAGAAGAAGCCCACCTTCTGAATCCACCATTCTGCTGTGTGGTACTAAGCTCAGCATGCGCTGGATTCAGCGAGCCAACCAACCATCCACTGCCGTTTGCCTTGGCTTTCATGGTCCTGCCAATCGTCTTGCACAAACACACCAGGGAATCCTTACCACGCAACACCCGTACTTCAGTTCCTGCCTGGTTGCAGGATCACGCCGAAGCAAGGATCGGCTTCCACGAACGTCTCATAGCGCTCAAGCCTCACACCAGAGAGGCTTTACGCTATGGTCTCGTCTTCGATTGGATGGCCATGGGAGACTCGGGGCTCATTCGGTGCGTGATTACCGGGAACCAGATCAATCGGACTATCCGATCGCTCGATGGTGATGTGCAGGAATGCGTGTCTCGTGCGCGCTTCCTGGGAAAGTGGTTCGGCACCAGCACATCGACAGAGACATTGATGGCACTTTGGGGGATTCGCCCATGAGTTTTCAGATCATAGATATAGTCCTCTATTCACATGCTGGCAAAATGCGGCGGCTCGAATTCGCGCCCGGTCGACTCAACATCATCACGGGATCATCCAAGACAGGTAAGACGGCGTTGATATCCGTGCTTGAGTACTGCTTCGGCTCAACAGAGTGCCAGATACCCGCCGGGATAATGCGTCGAGCTATTGCTTGGGTTGGAGTTAGATTGGCTGTCCCTGCAGGTGAAGCGTTTATCGCCAGAAGACTGCCTGACCCAGGGCGGAAATCATCAACGGACGTGCATTACGTTGTTGGGCAGCAGGTCCCCCTGCCAAGGGCCGATCAGCTCATGCAGACAACAACCCCCAAGGCACTCGAGGGCCTGCTGGCTGCGCACGCAGGCATCGGGCAGAATCGCCATGATCCGCCACCGGGACAGACACGTTTGCCTCTTCAGGCTGGCATTGACCACGCCCTCATCTACTGCTTCCAGCATCAGACAGAAATCGACAGCAATCTGCACCTTTTCCACAAACAGAGCCGCGATTGGCTTCCTCAGGCCATCAAGGACACCATTCCGTATTTCCTGGGAGCTGTAGACGACAATTATATTGCCCGTTTGGCTGAACTGCGGCGGCTCCGCCGGGAATTACGGCGAGTCGAACGCAAACTCGAGGAGTATAATGCAGTCAGGGGCGAAGGCGTCACAGTTGCGCAGGGCCTGCTTTCCGAAGCCGCCGACCTGGGGCTGCGTGTCGGACAACCGATGCCGGAGGCTTGGGATGCCTGCCTGCAAGCCCTCCACAGTCTGAGCCAGACGGCCGCCGTCCCCGACGAGGAACAGGCAGCCGTCGAGGGCGACGAGTTCCGCAGAATACAGGCAGAGTGGGATGAGTTGACACAGGAACTGCGGGTAACGCGGGACCAGCTCGAGGCTGCCCATGCCTTGGTAACGGATCGACAGGGCTTCTCTCGTGAGGCTCACGCCCAGGTTCTTCGTTTGAAGAGCATTGAGCTGTTCGACGCTCAACACGAGGATTCGAACAGGCATACCGCCTGCCCGCTGTGCCAGCGGGTCTTGCCAGCAGAGGACGTGGCTCCCTCGGTACAAGACGTCCAGAACTCACTTGCTCAACTTGACTCCCAGGTCCGGCACGTGGAAGACCGCGCACCCCAGATGCAGGCCGTCGTTACCGGCCTGGAGGAAAAGGAAGCCGAAATCAAGGCGCGCCTTCGGTACAACAAGGAACGACTTGAATCGATCCAGCGGGAAAACGCCAGGTTACAGGAGTATAGAGACCAGAACGCCCGACGCGCACACATAATGGGCCGGGTCAGCCTCTACTTGGAGAGTATTCCACAGCTCGAAGATAGCAGCGAATTGCAGCGACAAGTTAGGGACATGCAGGCGCAAGTGAACGCGCTTGAAAACGAACTGAGCGACGACACCGTCGAAGAACGCGTACAGTCGGCACTGTCAATAATCGCCCGGGACATGAATGCTTGGGCGGCGTATCTCCAGCTTGAGCACGCCGAACTCCCGCTGCGCCTAGACCTTCGACGGTTAACCGTGGTTGCTGACAGTCCCGATGGGCCGATCCCGATGGATCAGATGGGGAGCGGCGAGAACTGGGTCGGCTACCATCTCATCACTCACTTTGCTCTGCACAGATGGTTCGTGAACCGCAATCGTCCCGTGCCACGCTTCATCTTCATCGATCAGCCTTCACAAGTCTACTTTCCGGAGGACGAGGATTGGCAACAACAAGAGAATGGTAAGCCTGGAATCGGCGAGGACAGGCAGAAAGTGGAGCAAATGTACAAACTAGCATACGACGTTGTCCAGCAGCTAGGTGACCAATTCCAAGTCATTGTGACCGACCATGCGAATATTAATCAGCAGTGGTTTCAAGACTGTGTGGTTGAGAGATGGAGAGATGGTGAAATGCTTGTTCCGCCAGAGTGGGACCTAACCCTAGGAAAAGAATAATCTGTGGGTAGAGAAAATTGTTGAACTAGCCGCTCTACTTACTACTGATCTGTTGAGTTATTTTACATCGAAATGTTCGTACAGTTAATGAGAAGAGTTTTGAAAAGCAGTGAACCGTCCCAACAAGAAGCGCACATTCCATCTGACAGATAGATCTATCACGTCAGGATTCAGAGCATCAGCGCACATTCTCAAATGACAATACCTACACCCAAGACCTATGATTCTTTAAAGCATTTGTCCTCTGTGAGTTCGTACGCTACAAGTAAAGCTGCTTTGGTCTGAAGAGTTATTGTAAATAGGAAATATAATGGAGTTGTTAATGGAGTTGCAGGTGTAACACCAGTAACCTATGCAAAAAAACAACTCACCTATATGAAGAGCTGTTTTGTGTTTTGATGATTACATGACCGGGATGAATACCCCTTCGAGTTGCACTTTCTTCGATACGAGTGCCAGGGCAAGTTGTTTGGTGTTGGCGTTGGTGCTGGTGTTCTCGTGAGTCGGGTCAAGGAAGGAGTCGCCGCGAAGGTGACGGAGTAGGTGGCTTAGTTGTGCAGCAATTTGTCTGTTTGACACAGCACGGCTGTCTTGTATACGCTCTCTTCATACGAGATCGGATGATATATGGGGCGATTTGCCGATGACGGGGGGATAAGCCATGCAACACATTTCCCGTGGTGCTACGCATTATGTGATGCACGGTAATACGGCACACCATCCCATTGAACAGAACCCCAAGTTTCTCGACCAGCTGCGCTATACCTTGCGTTCCCGCCATTACAGCCCGCATACAAGGCAGACCTATTGCCATTTGGTCAAGCGCTACTTCCACTTTCACAACGTCCGCCACCCCGCTGAGATCAACGTTTTTCTGACCCATCTGGCGGTCAAAGAAAAGGCCAGCGCTTCCACGCAGAACCAGGCGCTTTCGGCGCTGCTGTTTCTGTATCGTCACGTGCTGGAGGCGCGAGGTCATCCAGGCCCGTTGCAATGCCTGTCATAAGACTTTGTAAATGCTGACATTACGAAAGAATCTCCGGAGGGGTGTTATGCCGCGTTTTCGCGGCCCAAAGGTGTTATCGAGAAACCATATAAACGTTGTTGGATAAAATAAGAATGAAATTTGACACCGCCATCTTCTACGATATTGAGAACCTGATTGGAGGCTACGGAACTCGGATGGACTACATCTCTGATCTGTCGCTCAAGGACATCTTGGATGAGATCCGTAAAGTCGACATCCTCGGAGGTATCGCGGTGCAGCGTGCCTATGCCAATTGGAGCGACCCCCGTTTGAATGTAATGCGCGGGGATATAGTTGATCTCGGCATTGAGCCAATTCAGATGTTTGGGTTCGGCAAAGGCACAGCAAAGAACGCATCGGATATTCAGCTTGCTATTGACGCTGTTGACTGTGCGTTTTCACGTCCTACCATAGAGATATTTGTGATCGTATCAGGTGACGGAGGATTTTCAGCTCTGGCAAAGAAACTTCATGAATATGGTAAAGCGGTCATTGGGTGTGCTTACCATCGGTCAACCAATAGAGTATTCGAGGCAGTATG
>CAZIDP010000018.1:0-71221 GCA_964537975.1 uncultured Nitrospirales bacterium
GCTGGCACGCCCTACGGGGTGCGGTTTTGGGAGCGCGACATACCCGGGGTGGCGGCCGTGGGCCTTACCCCGCGCTACGGTGCTGTAATCGCTCCGCGATAGGAACCGGTGGCGACACAGACGCCACGCACCGACGTTTGCTCCCCCACACCGTCACACCCGCGCTACGGCGGGTACCCAGTAGAAGCGTAAAGTTCGACCAAATAACGTTTCCTACTGGAATCACACCTTCGTGGGAATGACGAGAATAGGTCATAACCGTCCCCGAATAATCATTCTTGTAGAATGCGTACATGGGCATAACCCATTGTGGCGGATGCTGTCTGTCCGTGCAGGTCGATGTGGTTTGAGGGCAGATTCCCAGCACGAACTGATGCAAGACAGAAGTTTGACATGGGTGATTCCAGTGGTATGTCGATAAGAGATTTCGGTTCGTCTATTGGCATGATCTGCATCAGCTTGTTTCCGCTGTCTGAACCGGCAATATACAGCACCGCAAACAATGTACCATCTTCGGAAACGTGAAATCGCGCGTTACCCGGTACGTTATCGGGAGTACCTTCAATCAGGACATGCCGGGACTGTACTTTCCCGTCTCGCACTACGGCCAGATGCAGGGAGTCCACGATGGATTTGACAGGAAAGAACTGGTCACGCATCAACTCAGATTGCACTTCACGTTCTGTGTAGAGGATATATGCCTCTCCCGCTTCATTAATCCAAAGGTCCTGGTTTCTGATATGACCTGCCGTTGCCTCAACATTGGCAATTTCGATTGGTTCGATAAATCCCCCGGTAAGCAAGTCAGGTGCGTGGGTGTAATACAGTATGCGGAAGACATAGTCCCATTCGCGGCCGGTTTGTTCCTGCTTGTAATTGCGCCAGGTTTCAACCGGTTCAATTATATCGCTGATGGCAAGTACATGCGCCGAATTACCGATCAGCGCCACCTGCGGATAGCATGAACGTATGGGAAATGTTATTGATGTATTGGCCAGGGTTGCGCCGCCAAGCCCGATAAGGCTTGCATGCTGTTTGCTGGTTTGCGCATCAATATTCAACATCAGTGACTGGCCAGAATTTCTGTCTGCCGCGAATCCCCGGTAAGAGTGGTCTGTAAAATAGGTCGGTTCGCCCCAATCCGGCAGGACTTGTTCCGGTGCAAGTGGGGTAAGCTCTTCAGAAAGAACAAATTTCAACAAATGTGGTTTGCATGGCCCATACATGGTTCCCGGTTCAGTGATCAGATCGTTGACATACAGGAGCAGGGTGTTGTCCGATACTGTCGCGACAGAACAAGGTTCACGTTGAAGATATGCATCTGCTTCCGCAAGCACGCGCCAACCGTCAGACGCGCGTTGTCGCAGGCGCCAACGGGTATTGCTCAATAATGGCGCATCTTCACCAGTTTCCATCTCACTGACAATAACGTCTTCGCCCATGCGAACAATTTGTGTGCAACCAAAGCTCCAGAGCGGCCCAGAACCATTATTGGGATTGACATAGGTGTAAACGGTTTCTTCGGCGGCCACCTCAATCATCACACTTTTGTCCCCTGAATTATTTTCTTGTGATTGCCCTTTGGCAGTGTTCATGAAAAGACAGGTCACGAGTAAAATCACAGAGATGATTATAGATGTTCTCATGCCGATTCCCCTTTTAAAATCAAATATTGGCTATACATTCTTTAAGCGACGCGCATGCGTGAACTTGCCGAATCCTTGGAAAGATTATAGATGCCCTTCAGCATGACTTCAACTTCACAACGGGTGGTAACATGCGCGTTGTTGCAAAACCCCAAAGTGTATTTCAGTTTTTTTACAGACGTGGCGGGAGGGTGTTCGGATCAAGCTGGCGCAACGCTGGCACGGAAGGTTTTTGTGGTCGCTCAGGCATTTCGGTTCGTTTTGGTCGTTGCGGTCGTTCCACTTCCGGTCGATTTGGTCGTGTGCGTGGTGCTGTAAAATCAGGTACGACAGGTAATTACGACAGCAAACGCGGCGGAGGGTATTCTGGTGGCCACGCCAGGGGTGCTCCCAGGCGACGTAACCATTGTGATTCTCGTGTCTTTGCCTGATCGGAGTGTGCCTGCAGGTACGCGAAGTAACGGCCATATTGTTCTGCTAGTCCTTGCGTGGTGCGAACGCGTCGGTGCCAATATAAAATCCATGCCCGGGTGTTTTCTTCCAGTGATGCCAAGGCAAGATTTCGCTTATGCCATACTTGATAGCGGTGTTTCCGCGCACGAAAAGTTGCCATCATACGAGAATAGGCCATACCTTCTCGTTCATCCATCGCCGCGGCAGCCTGCCACCAAGGCGCTACAGCATCGTCAAACCGGGGATGCTCCATTACTTCACGAAGAGCCCTGGCCCAACGACCGCGCAACGCGCCTTGTTCACGAAGCACGGCATGATAGGGTTGTAATGCGGTTGGGACATTGGATTCTTCCGGAGACTCCAGATAGTGTATCAGCGCATTTGCATCCGCATGGACTAATGTAAGCAGCGCATGATCTTGAAAGGAATTCGGAAATTCATCTGTCCAAAGTAGATCAAGGTATGTATCGAGCGCTTCTGCAAGTGATTTTTCATTGCTCAGGGTTTCGTAGTAGTGATGAAAGCTTTCGGCGTAACGTGGATTTTTATTGAGCAGTATATCCAGAGTGTCAGCGGCATGCCTTGCGGCATCCAGAGGGCCGAGTATCCACCAGGTTGCTTCAAGTTCCGCCAATTCCGGCTTGTCTTCAAGAAATTGAAGATACCCTCGGTGGTATTGTAGTACTTCTCCCTGCCGTTCAAGCATACGCTCCACTATTCTCAGGCGGGTCTCGGGAAGATGGGTGACAGGACTTGTGTCAGAATTGGTGCTGAATATTGCAATACAATATATCAAGGTACTCAACATGGTGTAATTCCAAGTTCCACGGCCAGGTCCAGCACCGTGTATCGGTTTCTCAGATAACGTGCCCGGCTGGTCGCCAGTTGAAACATTTCTGTTGATGCCAGCATGGCTTCTGCTGTAGTTGGCCCGCCACACGCTTCAATACAGTGTGCTACCTGGTTTGCCGGCAGTAGGTCTTTGGACAATGACGTACGAAGTTCAGGAAGATGCTCGCAAAAAGTCATAATTCGATGCCGTAATTCTTCTGTACCTGGTGCTTTTTCTGTCCACTGTTCCCAGACTTCCTGTCCAACAGCATCGCCCCAATCTTCAAAAATACGGTCTTTGATTAGAGAATTATCTGGTTGATGAGACAATATGGCTTCTATATCCAAATCTGCGACTTCTAAATCCAGAATTTTCTCCCAGAGTCCCAGTGTATAGACTGTCGCAACACCTACTTGCGTTCCATGCAGATCATTGGCCGTACCATACAAAGCATGTTTCATATCAATAAAATGAGATAACAGGTGCTCACCCCCAGAAGCGGGAGCAGAAGAACCGGCTATCACCATGCCAAAGCCACTCAACAACAACGCATCAAGTACCAGCCGCACAGCATCGGGTTCAGCACGTCCGATGGCGGATGCATTGACCAGAAGCTTTTCTTGAACGCCTTCGTTAAACTCGCGTGGTCGTGGGCAATAATAATCGCCACGCAGAATATGCGCCGCTTGCCAGTCGGCTGACGAGGAACACTTCGACAGGAAGTCTGCTACACCGGCAGCAAGCATACGCTGGGGGGCTGTTGCCACCACAGCAGGCTCCGCGAAAATCCCGGTCGCCGGTTTACAGGGCATGGTACGTTTCAGGCCACGTATCTTCAGCGCGACTATAGCGGAGGAATACCCGTTCATGGAGGCCGCGGTAGGAAACAGCAAAACAGGTTTATCCTGGACATTGCCGGCATATTTGGCCAGGTCAGATAATGTGCCTGCACCAATAGCGACATAAAAATCGACATCATTTCCCAAGGCGGCCACCTCGTCGCCCTTTTCCAAAGTAGCTTCAAACGCTTCCGCGGGAAACATGTGTTCTGATACCTTTATTGGGTACTTCCCCATCTTGCTCAGCAACTGTTCTCCACAAACCTGGCGGGTGTTCTCATCAGAAATCACCAGGCACGATGTACCACAACGGCTATGCGCGAAATCGGCCAGGCTTCGGGCGGCATCATCCCCCACTACACACGCCTCAATCGGTAGCGCATGCCTTATGCCACAAGGGCAATCAAACGACGTACCCAGGCTATGCCATCCCAGTTTTTCCTGCGAATTGGACACACATCTTCCTCCAGTATTAATTCATTTACTTTTGCGTACTATAACGATTAAAGTCCCTTCCAGTAAACAAATCACCAGGGTGAATATACAGGCAGCTATAGCATACTTGGGATATGAGGTGTGTTGAAGTACCGGTCTTTGGTATCATCCTGTCCATAGAAAAAAGAGGAACCGATGCAGTATATGCAAAACAAAGAGACGATACCCAGTCGTTCCGGTATGGAACTGGAACGTTACATCCCACGGACTACCCGAAAAATCATGCTTTGTGGGGATCATACGCCCATGTTGGCAAAAAAACTCCGGTTACGGTATGCATGTCCAGAAATTTCTGGCATTCTCAGTGATGTTGAGAACCGAGCGGACTCTGAACACTTTCATGAAGTATTTCATGAACCGGTAGAAAATATTGAAGTTCCTGAAGCAGCATACGATTGCATTGTAGTTGATGGATTAATGCATCGGTTACGCAATCCAAAAGTAACCCTGTCGCACCTTATCCGCTTTTTGCACCCTGGGGGACTGATGATAATCACTGCCCCAAATGTGCAGTATCACCAACGGTTGATGATGCTTGCACGAGGATATTGGACCTATGATACCGCCGAGTCAAACGTCTCCCTCCTGCCCCGATCTCAAATACGGTATTTCACCGCGTACGATTTATCATTGCTGGTAAAAGACGCCGGTCTTTCAGAGGTAAAATGCAATGCCCTGCTTTCTGATCTACCAGAGGCATTTCCACTGGATGCAGAAGGATATCATCAAAGTGGCAACATCCGTATCGGTCCCCTGACGGCGGGTGAATATCAAAATTGGCTGATACGCGAGCTGGTGGTTTTTGGAATACGAATTGCAGGATAAGGAAGGCGGTACTTTGAAAATATTGGTCACAGGATTACCCCCCTGGCATGACATGGAGCATCTGGCGCAGTATATTTCCCAAAACGGGCATGAAGTACGGCACCTTATGGTAGAGGCACCCGCACACTATCATTTTTCGCCAGAGGAACAAGCTACTGATGTGCTGGAACGGGTTCGCAGGGAGTGGTCACCAGACTTGTGGATATGTGCCTGTCCCGAGTTGTATCCCCCACCCCGTGCCATAGAAAATGTTACGATCCCTACAGTTGCATTTATCTCGGACTGGAATCTGTATCAACCGCAACTCGCCTATAATCTGGCCCGGTTTGATCGGGTATGCAGCGACCGGCTGGGCAGCCAGGTGTTACAACTGCACAATGCCCAGCCCGAGTATTTGCAGCCGCTCTACTCGCAACGAAGCCTGGTTCATAAACCGTTGAATCTTCAGCGGGACATCGACATTCTGTTCCTGGGCAACATGAATCACGCCATTCATCGAAATCGAGGCGCGATCCTGGAAAAGGTAGCCTCTTTATCCGACACCTACCTTGTAGTCATTGATGGCGAATTACCTCATGATGAATATGCAACCTTGATGAATCGGGCCCGGATCGTTGTAAACTACTCCGTTCGCCATGAAATGAATCTACGTTCCTTTGAAACACTGGCCTGTGGCGCCTTGCTGTTTCAGGAAGCCAACAACCTGGAAATACGGGACTGGTTGGTGGATGGTGAAGATGTCGTACTGTATTCCCCTTCGAGCCTCGTTCCATTACTTGAGCACTACCTCGAAAACGAAGTTGAACGCACCACATTGGCGGCCAGTGGAGCAGCAAAGGCGCGTAATCTTTCTGCGGAACAAAGAATGGACACGCTTTTTAATACTCTTGCAGATACCCGCTATAACGTTCGACCCTTTGTCGATTTCGATATTACAATCCGGCGTTTGGCAGAAGCCTATTTATATGCTCCTGCTTTACCCCTGCAACAAAGGTCATTGGTTTTCCCCGAGTTGGAAGCACTCTACAAGAGCCATCCCCATCGTCCGGAAACGCATCTGGCACTGGGTTGTTATCATATGGATGCCATAAAATCTGATCAGCAATCCGATGCACGCAAAAGCACTGAAAACCACCTGAAATCTGCCATAACGCATTTTAATGAAGTGACCCGTTTGGCTCCAGAGCTGATCATTGGTTGGCTGAACCTGGCACTGGCTATACGGTCAACAAAAAATTTGAAGTTGGAATATGAATGCATGCTACAAGCCTTATCAGCCGGGGACTGCTCTCATGGCGGTTTACTGCTGGGAAAGGTAACGGATTATTATTATGCGGACTGGCGCTTGAGCCTCGCACTGGGGCATGCCAACGCCAATTTGCTGCACGCATTTGCAGCATCCAGGTTATCTCAATTGGCGCTTGAATCCGGGGATGCAAAAACAACCTTGCAGCATGCGAAACGTGCCATAGCATTACATCCTGAAGTGCCTCTACCCTATGAACTGGCAGGAAAAGCAATGATTTTGGACAGTCGCTGGCTTGATGCGGCAGAAATATTGGGTCAGGGATTACGTTTCACCGCATTTGATTTTACCTACAGGAAAATCTATCTCGATGTACTAAACCATCTTGGTCGGAATGAAGAAGCGTCAGCCTTGGCCAAGGAATCGCGTCGCCTATGCAAAGCGTGGCGTCGGAAATCTGAAGAAGCAGCATCGTTTACCGATTCTTAGCATCACCGTAGCTCTTTGTTCATTCTAATGCTTGATCCCTGCATCAATTCCTGGAAAGAAAAAGCCGTAACCCGATGTACTCCATCAGATTACGGCAGTAATTAACTATTTGGTATTGTGTCAGTCAATCAGTCATGCGATATGTAATCGCAATATGATTAAGAATGTACACGTCCGCGCAATACGACAAATGCTGCGAGAACCATGCACAAGACCAGTGCAAACATACCTGGTAACGAAGCAACAGGAAGTCCAGAGACCACATTCAGATTATATACTGCGCTTGCTTCACCGTTGATGGAAGTGACCGTTACGGAATACACTCCTGAATCTTCGATAACAACATCACCCAATGGAAGAATGTTAAATTCCTCCCCGACCAATATTTCTCCATCACGCATCCAAACAATGGTAGCATCGCCATACGCGTTGTGATTCACCTGCAAATTGACGTTCTGTCCAACAACAGCCGTTGAAGGACCAGAAATACTGGCATGCAATGCCTCAAACTCATACGCACCAACATCGGCGGCATCACCTTGTGGGCGGGCAACGCCGAGGATGTCCGTTTCAGGCCAGTCAACACCCATGCCGATAGCCGGTGAAGCAGCTTGCAAACGGAAATCATCGTTTAGCGGATCGACAAACAAGGGGTCAGCATCCAATCCAGCAGCGGCACCACCTTGAATTATTGAAGTAGTTGTTGGCACATTGACCCCATTGGCTGCATTAGCCCAGACAATACTGTTGTGCATTGATGCAGAAACACCATCAGCGCGAACTGTAAAGCCTTGGCCACCTGTGTTGCCATAGAAGGTACAGTAGTTTACGCTATATGTGGTAGGAACTGCACCAGGTTGATGCCAGGCAAAAACCGCACTACTGATACCAGTAGCGTGGTTTTCCATAAAAACTGAATTTTCTATATTAACAGTACCCTTTGCATGCGTTACCACGGCAGCGCCATGCTCGATAGATTCATTGCCAATAAAAACTGAACGTTCAATAGTTACAATTTTTTCGGTGTCCCACAAACCAACAGCACCACCATGTGTTGCAATATTGCCTTCAAAAGTACAATCCTGTATCAGTGCATTGCCAAGGCCAGCATTAGGTACACGAATAGCACCACCTTGACTGCCAGTGTTGACATTATCTTTAAAATAACAGCCAATTGCAGTAAGGTTGGATTCACCACCATCACGAAATGAAAGAGCACCACCAACATTATTTTCAAACAAACAATTCACAAATGTACCATGCGAACCACCATCACGCATGACTATAGGTCCATTCCAACTACCTGCGGGATGATTTCTAAACGTACTATTGACTACCATTGGAGCAGCACCGTCATTTATTAAGATGCAGCTGGCAATTCCTGAAGCTCTGTTATTATCAAATACACAGTTCTCGATTCTTGGTGAGGCTGATTGCAAGGTCATTGCACCACCATGACCTTCTGAACCATTGTTCAAGAATTTACAATTTATTATTACTACGTTGGTGCTGCCACCCCACATGGTGAATCCGCCAGCTTCAAATCCAGTGGAAACGCCGTTCTGTATGGTAAAGCCATCTATACGGACATTATTCCTTCCACCAGGAATGCGAATCACACGCTCGGCATTGTTTCCATCAATGATGGTTTCATTATTTGCCCAGTCGCGTGCTGACAGAGATGATTCATTTCCAGCGAACCCCCCATAAGCAGAAACATTGGCAGGCCAAACATCGACCAGGTTTTCCAAATAGGCACCAGCAGCAACCCATACATCTGCCTCTGGTGCACGAGCGTCGGTAATAGCGTCTTCTATACTGTCATACGCATTCGCCCAACTCGTACCATTCTGGCTACCGGCACCGCCGGGAACAACAAAAACCTGAGCAGAAGCAGACATACACAATAACAAGCACAAAGCTACCACACCAATGTTCATGATAAATTTTATCGATTTCATGATCTTTCCCCTTGAAGTTTACTACATAACAAAAATCACTTATTATGCAAATAAGCATTAAAAAACCGCTTTACATCTAACTCATTGAATGCAGTAACATTACAAGAAAGAAAATATTATGTCAACCTTGTATTACATACGCATAATACAAATTATTATAATTTAAGCAAATTAGGCCTCATTATACTGTTTTATAACACACTGGAAGTACATTAATCATTATTTACTTTTTAAATATGGCACATTTCTAAGATAAGGTAATAAATAAAATTGCGGAATAAGACAGGTTTTTAATTTAAACTCCTCGAAAATTGTGCGTTGCTGAGTAAGTTTCTGAATTGCTTCGTGATTAAGGATTTTCGCATTAAAAATTCCCCAATTACCAAAATGATAAATGAGGAAAAAGCTCATGATTATTACATCAATATGATTTAGAATTTATATTATTCTATCTGGTCCCAATCATCCGCCAGAGACTCGAGTTCTACGATCACATGGCTGTACTGGGGGTCATTGTACAGGTTGTAAAATTCCCAGGGGTCCTCTTTCAGGTTATATAGTGACCCATCTTTGTGGTCGATTCGTGGGTCCCGGAAGTAAATCAACTTCCAGTCTTCTGTGCGTACCATGACCTGACGCCCGGAGTTTATCCGCAATGGATCATACATGGAACCACTGTGATCAATTTCCGAGAAGGTCGCGTTACGTTTAGTTTGGATATCGCCATGCATCAAGGGCACCAGGCTTCGGCCATGATGTCCTTCTGGTATGGGCATTTGTGAGAGGTCAAGTAAAGTCGGCATCAAATCAATCATCTCAACCGGCTCACGAACGATACGTCCCGAGGGAATATGACCCGGCCATGAAAAGAGCAACGGTGACTTCACCACTTCTTCATAGAAGCTGCGCTTTTTATGAACCCCATTTTCGCCCATGGCAAGTCCATGATCCGAGTTTACTGCAATGATGGTATTTTCAAGCAATCCTTCTGCCCGCAGTTGCTCCATAATTTTGCCGACAAAGTAGTCGACCATATTCACCATGCCATAATAGGTACTGCGCGCAACCCGAATGTCGTGTTCAGACAAATCCAAGGTTCCGGAATAAACCCTGAGCTGTTCTCTTTCAAATTGTGACTTGCTGTCGAGTGCTTCCTGGGTCGGGAATGGCAGATCGATGGCGTCCAGGTCCACCATGAATGGCGGTGGCACTTGAATCGGCACGTGGGGCGGATGGTATGAAACCCGCAAGAAAAAGGGTGTACCCGCATCAGCCAGTTCTTTCAATACATCCAGGGCACGTTCTGTCAATACACCTTCACGGGTATCGTCTACATGGATATCCTGCGTGCCCCCAATCTGCCAGCCATAGGTCGTTAAGCGAACCGGATCAAACGTTTCACCTTCGTCATGCCTGCGATCACTTTCACGAAACCGGGTATCGCCCCGATGGTCCCAATCCCCACCCAGGGCATGAACCTTGCCGACATTGACCGGTTTATACCCGGCAGATTCCCACTGATTCAACAAATTTGGATAGGAACGTGCTGTTGCGGCATAAGGTGGTGTTACTTCAGGTGTATCCCCCATATACATGGTGCCAAGTTCGTGACAATAGCGAGATGTTTTCATTGATGTGCGGGACGGAATACATATAGGACATTGCGTAATCGCGGACTCAAAAGTCACCCCATTCGCGGCGATATGGTCGAAATTGGGTGTCTTCGCCCAGGAGGTGCCATAACAGCCCAAGGCATCCGGCCGACAGTCATCCATCATCAGCCACAATATATTGGGTTTTTGAGCACCATTCTGTGCCAGCGTCCCGGCATTCGGCCAAACACTTGCCGCACCTACTGCCAGACTGATCTTCAAAAAATCACGTCGTTTCATAAATACTGTCTCCCTGGCTTGACATCCGTTGACCGTATCCCCAATACGTGTCCAGTCTACCTGGTCAGTATACCTGACCAGTATTTTCGACTGCATTGCATTATGTCATGCGAATAGCTGCTTGTAAAGTTTCCAGATAGACTCTATCCTGAAATGAATTAAACTACTGACTAATAATTGAACCCATACGTATATTTATTGTTCTTGATTTCCAGTGCGTTCATACTGAGGTTATTGATTTTTACAGTCCCGGAAACAAGCAAGACCTGTGCTTCGTCTTTAATAGGGTGCGGACGATGTTCGGCAAAGACATACACGTCATTCACATAGACATCTACAACCGAGCCATCGGCGACCAGCTTGATATTAACGGTATCTGCATCGGGCCATGTGTGTTGGCGATCCTGCCGCAATGCTTTTGTCTCGTGATGCAGCAATCCAATTCGGTTGGTTTTTCGATTAACTTCGAGCAACAACGTATCTCCCAAGTTGATGATTACGGCACCACTTTCATCAGGAAATGATATGCTGCACTCCAAAAGTGTGTCCAACCCTGGAGACCCAAGAATAACTTCAGGTGTATTCATATCCAGGAGCAGTTCTTCCGGGAGTGAATCGTCTAGCAAGGATTCACCACGAACCGATTCCAATTGCTCCCAGTACGCAAGTACCATTTCTCCACTCGCACCAAAATTAATTTTCTTGGGCAACGCGGTAGCCCAACGTCCTGGACCACGGTGCATATACAGATACGTGTCCCCTTCCTTGATGATCTGTACTGCGTATGGCGGTGGGTCCGGTTGAAGCCCAAGTCCCTTGTTTGGCGCTGGTGCATATGGCCCATTCATAGCGTCCGACATGAAGTAGAACATCCCACCCAAAGGAGTTTTCTCCTTGTTGGCTTCTTTCCAGTTGTCGGTGTAAAAATCACTGTACATGCAGTGGCCTGTGTACCAGATACCGTCGCGTTCAATCAGGAATGGATTCTCAAGCCCAAGCCTGTAGGCGTCTTGAATCACCAGAGGTTGCTGCCCTTCCCAGTTGATAAGATCGTGGGAGCGCATGAGTGCAATGCAAGCGCGTTCATTCGGAGGGCCCTCACCTTTGGCTGTTGCTGTAACTACGGCATACCAATAGCTGGTTTTGGCATCCCAAAAAAAATTGCAGTCCCGCCAGTCTCCTAACGGGTCATAATAGGTCGGGTCGGGCAACATCACCGGGTTGTCTGGATGCTTTGTCCAGGTAATCAAATCTGTGGAAGTCGCAACGCCGATAGGACTCAATGTTACCTCTGGCTTCGGGTGTTCCGGTATACCAGTGTAGAACAAATAATAAACACCCTCATGCTTCAAGATGTTACCGGTATAAATTTTCCCGTCATCCCAAGCACCTGGCGGCCCCACAGTCAAAACAACGCCTTTGTCCTCCCAATTAATTAAATCTTTGGATGTCGAATGAAAAATCCCTTGTTCTGGTATGGGAAGTGGTGAACGATTCTGGTGCTCCAGAGGTTCCCAGACACGATTCAGGTCTTCTGGAAGTGGTCCTGCCAGCTGAAATTGGTGCCAGGTATCCCCTTCCTTTATAAACCAGGAATCAAGTCCCCACATGGGAGGTGAATATGCTCCCAACAACAGACCTTGTAACAATAGGAAGTTCAACATTTTCGACTCCTTTGTGAAGTATCCGTAGTAATCTTGATCACCGCACTGTTTACAAACTGCAAAATCAATACATAATTATCATAAACAAAAATTACAAACAATGCACTTCTACCCTACTCTGATCAACTCTGGTCTACTCATTCTTTACCTTGGCTTATACAGTAGCGACCCGGCGTTTTCGCCAGGCAGGTTCAGGCGGTGCTTCTACAATAGGCGCGTGACTGGGCAACCCCATGCCTGCGGAAAACCACAGGGTATGCTCACCCAGAATTTCATCCACCGTATCGCGGACCTTTGGGTGATACATGATTCTGCAAGCCTCGGTAGCATGTACGATTACCTCATCCGGACTGTCTTTGCTCAGGCAATGTATATACAAGTCACATACTCCCGGACGTGCGGAAAGTTTTTCAGCCAGGGTGTGCAGTTGTTTGTCATTGATGTCATCCGTGAATACACGAATGTGAACGGCCCGGGTAAGGTGGCGTTCCGCGTCTTCTATCGGGAAAATTTGTGCTGCAAGTAACCCCGCTTCGCTGTTACGGTAGCTGATACGCGCCTGGATCATTACAATGGTTTCAGGCTGTAGCCATTCCGAGACCTGCTCAAACAGGTCACTGAATATCGTCAATTCACAATTGCCCTCAAGGGTTTCCAGAGTGACAAAGGCCATCTTCTTACCCTGCCCTGTGATATGTGTTTTGATGGTACCAATTAGTCCTCCGATATTGACTTCTTTACCATCGGGCAGTTCACTCAACTCCGAAGGCCGCACTGTGCAAAAGGCGTCGAGTATTTCTATATACCGTGTCAATGGGTGACTGCTGGCATACAATCCAAGGATTTCCTTTTCAAATTGCAGCAAGTCATTTTCTTCCCATTCTGGCATTTCAGGTTTTTGCCGTAACGTTTCAACGGCTTCTTCCATGCCGCTCATATCAAATAGAGAGGTTTGCCCGGACAGCCTGTCCCGCTGCGCGCATTGTCCTTCACTGATTGCCTGGTCCAGCACAGCCTCCACCTGGCTTCGGAACCATTCCGTACTTCGAAACGCGCCAGCTTTGTTAAGGCTTTCTATCAGACGGCGGTTTACAATACGTGAATCCAGACGTGCGCAAAAATCATATATATCCTGATAGGGGCCGTTGTTCTCCCGCTCCAACACGATGGCATGTGTCGGGGCATCCCCCACATTTTTAATAGCACCAAGACCAAAACAAATTGCGTCACCGACAACGGTGAAATCCCTGAAGCTCTGATTGATGTCGGGAGGTGATACATCAATGCCCATGCGTCGGCATTCTTCAACATACAACGCCACCTTATCGAGGTTGCCCGATTCGCTGGTAAGCAAGGCACACATAAATTCAACGGGATAATTAGCCTTGAGAAACGCGGTCTGATAGGCGACAAACGCATATGCCACACTGTGCGATTTGTTGAATCCATACCCGGCAAACATTTCGATTTTGTCCCAAATTGCCTGCGCCAGGTTGGCATCTATTCCCTTGGCATTACAGCCCTCAACAAAGCGTACTTTTTGTTGGTCCAGAAGGTCTTTCTTCTTCTTCCCCATCGCACGCCGTACAATATCGGCCTGCCCCAACGTAAAACCACCACAGGCCTGAACCAATTGCATGACTTGCTCTTGATATACCGCTATACCGTAGGTTTCTTCCAGGATGGGTTTGGTTATGGGATGGTCATACTTGATACTGTCCGGGTTATATTTCCCTTCAATATAGGTGTCAATAAATTGCATCGGGCCGGGGCGGTATAAGGCGACCAATGCACTCATCTCTTCCAGACTTTGCAAGCCAATGCGCTTTGCCAGGTCGCGCATCCCGGAACTTTCCAATTGGAACACACCAAACGTTTGTCCGGAACGAAGGAGCTGGTAGGTCTTATCATCATCCGGGCTTATATTATCAATATCAATAATGATGCCCTTGCTGTGTTGCACCAGCTTTACCGCGTTGTGTACTACTGTAAGAGTGCGCAAGCCCAGAAAGTCCATCTTGAGCAGACCAACTTCCTCAACACACTTCATTTCTACCTGCGTTGCTACCGTATCGGAATTGGCCGCTTTGTACAGGGCAATGTGGTCTGTCAATGGATGATCACATATAACTACACCCGCGGCATGGGTGCCACAGTTGCCTATGGTGCCTTCCAAGCGTTCTGCCAGATGCCACAGCTTGGCAACCTGGGGGTCTTCCTTGATCATCCGGGCCAATTCTGGCTCTTTGACAACGGCATCTTTAAGTTTAATCTTTAATTCATCGGGAATCAGTTTCGCGATTCGATCAACCTCGCTATAGCCCATCCCCATCACACGACCGACATTTCGAATCACATTCTTGGCCAACATACGACCAAATGTAATGATCTGACTCACGTTTTCTTTGCCATATTTCTTATACGCATATTCGATCATTTCCTCCCGCCTGTTATAGCAGAAGTCGATGTCAAAATCGGGCATCGATACACGTTCCGGATTCAGGAATCGCTCAAAGAGCAGGTTATATCGCATGGGATCAATGTTGGTTATATGCAGGCAATACGCAACAATGCTGCCGGCACCTGAACCACGTCCAGGCCCTACCGGGATTTCTTGTGTTCGCGCATAATTGATCAAGTCCCAAACCACCAGGAAATAATCGACGAACTTCATTTCTTCGATTACTTTGAGCTCGAAATTGGCACGATCAATGAAATCCTGTGATGGTTCACCATACCGTTCGCGCAGCCCTTCAGCAACCAGATCTTCAAGAAATCGTTCCGGTTGAAAGCCTTCCGGTGGAGGCACATAATCTTCCGGCGGTGTATATTCTGGTATGAGGCTTTCTCCAAGCGGGATTTCAACCTTACAGCGCTCGGCGATTATTTCCGTGTTGCTCACTGCTTCCGGATATTTGGAAAAGCGATCCTTCATCTCAGACGGAGAACAGAAGTAAAACTCATTGTTGGGAAACCGGAACCGTCTTTCATCTTCTAACGTCGTACCAGTTTGTATGGCAAGTAAGGCTTCATGGGCCTCGGCATCATCTTTATCCAGATAATGACAGTCGTTGGTGGCAATGGTCATCAGGCCAAAATCTTCTGCCAATGTACACAATGCCGCATTGACCTCACGCTGTTCCGGCATATTGTGGTCCATCAATTCAACCAGAAAATTGTCCTTGCCAAAGATGTCCAGGTACTTAATCAGGTGTTCTCGTGCCATATCCATATTGTTGTTGAGTATGGCTTGTGGAATTCTCCCTGCAAGACACGACGTTGTGGCAATGATGCCTTCTTTATATTTAATCAGCAATTCATCATCTACCCGGGGCTTATAATAAAAACCTTCGAGATAGCCGGCAGTACTCAACTTGCATAAATTGTGATACCCCGTTTCATTTTCACACAGGGCCAGAAAGTGGTTGTTAAACGATCCGAAATACTTGGTCTCGGTATCAAATCGGCTCGTAGGCGCAACATACAACTCACAACCGATGATAGGTTTGATGCCCTTTTTTATGGCAGCCTGGTAAAATTCAACCGCTCCAAAAAGATTCCCATGGTCTGTTAGCGCACATGCTTTCATGCCAAACTTTTCGCATTTGTCCAGCAACTCATATATTTTGCATGCACCATCTAGTACACTATAATCTGAATGAACATGTAAATGGGCAAAACCTGCACTCATTATTTAAAAGACTCCCACAACAAGGTTAAAGCTGCTTCCGCAGTTTGTAATTTGATTGACTCCCGATTTCCATTGAACACGTGCCGCCTGACAATTAGCGTATCGGGTCCTGCCACCGCCATATACACCAGACCTACCGGCTTTTCTGGCGTACCTCCTGATGGGCCTGCTATCCCGGTAACCGCCAGTGCCCAGTCCACCCCCAGACCCTCCAAGGCTCCAGCAGCCATTTCTTGGGCCACAGCCGCACTCACGGCACCTTCCCGGATTAAAGTCGTTTCTGAAACACCAAGTAGCTTGGATTTTAACGCGTTACTATAGGTAACCACGCCGCCTTCATACACATCGGACACACCGGATACATTGGTCAGCATATGCGCAATCAGGCCGCCGGAACAAGACTCCGCGGTTCCCAGGGTGAGGTGTTGATTCCTGAGATACGCGATAATCCTGGCAATACAAGTTGGTGCTTCCATTAAAATTGTGTTCAACTCCATTTCGGTGTTACTCAAACGTAAATGTAACGTAATTGACTTGCAATGGGCCAATCCACGGTTGGTTTTTCTAATTATTCGGTTCGTACACGAGACAATGCTGTTGAAGCGATGAATTATTTACTAAATAGATTTGTTTAGTGAAATAAAATACTGAATTCAGAATTATTTTAGCATGATATCGATAACCATTTGGAGGACAACGACATTGCATTGGATTATATCAAGTTCGTTAGGGGTTGCGCTTTTATTCACCATTGGGATGTTGAGTATCGCAGCACATGCAGCAGAATCAACCGACAAAGAGGATAAAAAGATCGAAAATCCATTATCATTTACAGTCAATAACATTGAAGGCGAAGAAGTTGACTTGGCTGAATACCAGGGAAAAGTAGTTATGATCGTCAATGTCGCATCGAAATGTGGACTGACACCACAATATGAAGAGCTGCAAGCCCTGTATGATCGTTATAAAGAAAAGGGCTTTGTTATTCTCGGGTTCCCTGCGAATAATTTTATGGGTCAAGAGCCGGGCAGCGATGAAGAAATTAAATTCTTTTGTGAAACTGAATATAATGTGACATTTGATATGTTTTCAAAAATTTCAGTGAAGGGTGACGACATAGCGCCTTTGTATGCTTTTCTGACCGAAGAAGAAACCAACAAAGAATTTGCCGGTGAAATTGGATGGAATTTTGCAAAATTTTTGCTCGACCGACAGGGCAATGTCATTGCAAGATTTGATCCCCGGACAAAACCCAAAGACCCTGAAGTAGTACGTGCCATCGAAACAGCATTATTGGATGAAGTGGAAGACACAGCATAACACGGCTTCAGGACCTCTACCTGTTAAAATTACAGAGAAAACATACAGCCACAAGCAGCACATAAATTCAAGTACTGTTTGTGGCTGATTTTTATTTACAACTAAAATGACCTTTTCTGATTGGCACTTTTAACAAAGATGCGGTACTTACAAAACTTGAAGTACTTCCGCACCTCTACCCTGCGCTATGAGAGAAACATAGCTTTTCAACGCCTGTTGTGTTTCATCTGTGGTCAGGTCAATTGTACGACCTTGTTCCGCAGACATGTAGGCAGCCTGGCACAACTTGGTTATTTCAAGGCCATATTCCAGGTTAGTCAACCCATCTCTGCCTGACTGAAATGCTTGCACTGCATCTTCAATTTCATCTATGTAGCCATACAAATCAGCCTCATTGGGGATAACAGACAACAGGCCTCGGCTGGCAGTAGACTTTTCCAAAGCTGTTTCTGCATCCGCGACAGCTTCAGCGGCCTCATCACCAATAAAAATTTCAAGAGGTGATATCAATGAGTTCATCTCGAAGGCATAACCAGGTCCCAGTCCATCCATGAAGAGGCGCAGCCCCTGCTTGTCAAACATCCAGGAATTCGCAAACTGTGCCTTGACCAATTGCCCGGTATCCGGATTCTGGAAGGTTACTATACCTGTGGCAAAGTCTTCCGCGGGATTCTTGCTGTAATCCACCCCCATACTGGTCAGCAGTTTTTGGCGATAATGGGGTGTACCCCATTTCAATAACGCGACATCTGCATTAACAGACACGGGCTTGAGAAAATCAAGCGGCTTTCCATGCGGAGTCAGCAAATACCAGGCAACAGCAATGCTGTGGCATCCCATGTCAGCCAATACACCACCCCCTTGACGGGTAGGGTCCCAGAACCAACCGCGATGTGGTCCGGCATGTTCTTCAGAACATCGAGCCAGGGTTACCGGCCCCATAACAGCTTGCTGTGGCTGCAATTGCAACCGTATCGACTTTACAGATTTCATGTGCAACTGATTTTCAAAATAGGAAGTAGGTACCCCAATCTCTTTAGCCAAGGCAACCATACGTTCCGCTTCAGCCACCGTACGCCCCAACGGCTTTTCACATATTATGCCCTTGAGTTTCGCACCAGCTTTGACCGCATCTACAACCGCCTCCATGTGTTCCACACGCGCAAAATTCGGGGCGAATATGGCTACGGCATCGACATTCTTGCAAAGCTCCTGAATGTTCGGGAAAACCTGGCAGCGTCCAAGACCACAGTCCTGTGCCCATACAGAAAGTGCCTCAGCACCATCAAGAGAATACACACCGGCCAGCTCCACACCACGCACCATACGCATGGCAGTTGCCTGGAATTTTGCGATAAAACCACTTCCGATAAAACCCAACTTCAGGTTATTCATTATTTGAACCCCCTTTACTTTACTTCAATTTGCAATCGACTATTTTAATTCATTATAAAGTATGCTATTCTCTTATACAATGCCTGAACGCTTATTGAAGCAGTAAAAGCTGTAAAAGAAACATTTTTTTGCACCTACTTGATTTAACCACCGAAATTACAGTAACATGAAATCATCTCCAAACCGCAAGTATGGAATCAGCGAAGCCAGTGAAATCACCGGCGTTCCGCCCTATTTACTGCGGCAATGGGAAGATAAAGTTACACATTTGAAACCCAAACGGAATCGTACGGGACGAAGGTTTTACACTGAGGCGGACTTGGAAATTATTCGCCGCATAAAATACCTGATTCGTCATGAAAAAATGACCCTGGAAGGTGTACGCATACGCATTGCCCAGGAAATACACGGCGAAGGGCGACCACGCACCAATCAGGATATCATCAACCGGCTGGATGATATCGATAAAAATGTGCGTGACATGCTTAACCTGCTGGATTCCGTCAAATAAAGCTTTCCTGTTTTCGGTCGGGGTGTGGCCTAGTCCGGTTTAAGGCGCTTGGCTGGGGGCCAAGAGATCGGAGGTTCGAATCCTCTCACCCCGACCATTTCTATTATCTGTTGAATCCCAAGTGCTTACGGGATTACCTGTATTGTCATACAGTGCGATCAAAATAACCCATTTTCGGGTATAATACCCTGAAATGTGCAAGGAGATGCAATACAATGACAAATACAGGCCCAAAATCATGCTCAGATAAGACAAAAAAGATCACCAAACCTACCCACAGTACCTCCCGTTCTGTTACGCGAAAAGAACAAATTCGGTACCCAACAGCTGATCACTGAGTGGCTGGCCAATGGCCGTATACTTCCCGATGAATCAGAATCCCTGCTGTGCGCCTTGATGTTCGCCACAGAAGATCAGAGGACATGGAGAAGAGAAAACCAGTGGAAGTTCACTCATTGTGAACGCTGTGCCTCTGTGATTGTTCATTTTCTGTTAAGCATCCGCTTTAGACCGTCCCTGAGCAGAGGCACATTGAAATTTACCAGCAATTCCAAACGCTTTCTGGTGAGTTCATTCATGATTGTATGCCTTGCTGTTCACCACTGAGGAACAGAGGACATTGAGAGGAGAATAACCAATGGTAATACACTCTTTGTGAACACTGTGCCTCTGCGGTTTGTCCTTTCCTGCCTGCTGCCAGAGCCAAGTTCAACCATTTTGGTGATGTCAACAAAATGGTCATACGATACCCCCCATCGACAGTGCGACATTAGTTTATGCAGTTGGTGCATAGTTACTATATGCCCTATTATAGGTTTGCTATTTTACTTATTTCATTGACCTAATCATCAAACTATTTTTCTCATACAGCATTCGCTAATTTAATGCTTTGATTGTACTTTCAAAAGGTGCAGCGATAAAATCGTGATTTTACTTGGGGTCATAATAGAGCGCGTCGAGCATGGCAGTGCGTGCACGCCAGATTAGTTTTTCTGAATCGTCCTCTGGGTACGGAGCATTCCACCAGACCGAATCATAGATGCGAGTCAGGATTTCGTCCCAGTAGCGTTGGTAGTCCATTCCATGAGCAGCAATCCCGAATGCCTTGCAAAGCTTGCTCTTGTTGGCATTGTCCAAGCAAACGAAAAAATCTGGTCTCTTCATTGCTAGCAGGCGGGTTGCTGTGCCGATGCCATCCTTAACTTCCGGTATAGCTTTCCTGAAGGCTTCGATGTAAGTCAGATACATAGATTCGGTAACCGGCCCATCCAAGGGTATGGCATCTAAACCATGTGACAGCCCGTCTACTTTATCAATAATGGCATGTTTGAAGTGCCCGGCACCCTTCATGCTCCCGAAACAAGCCCAATAGGGGTAAGTTGGATTTGGAAGCCCAGCGATCATTTTTCGGGTGTCTAAATCCATCTTAGCATAGGACTTTTGGCTTCTGAACGCTTCTCTCGCATCTTTGATCTGGGTACAGCGTTTTGTGAAGAATTCCGTATCTTCGGCGATTACATCACGAACAAAGTCTTCCCAAGACATGAACATGATCTCAACTCGGATCGACGGTATTGACTTCGATCGAGTCCAGTGTTTGGTGGCTGTGGTCTCCCTCTTTCTTTGCTGGACACTCCAGAGCGCACGATAGGCCGTAGCATCTTGCTTCGTGATAATCTCGGCTATCTTCCAGTACTCTTCAATTTGCCGTAGGAGATCACGTCGAACACTTTGACTTCCTGAATCTGAAGTGACGTGGAGCACCAGCTCTTGGTTCAGTCCCATAGCTCCCTTAGTGAGATTTGCACTGCCCACGCACAATTCCCAGCGATCCTCGCTCCAGAACAAGAAGGCCTTTGGGTGGAAAACGCCATGAGAATGGAGTACGAATCGGACTTGCTTGCTCCCGATAAATTCATCTAGGACATTGGCATGAGTCTGGTAGAAATGGGTGCCGATGATCCCATAACGTATTTTGGCGCGGTGGTCCAGGAGCGCTTTATATGTTTGCGTGCCCTTGCCCGCCCAGGCAACGGCAAATGCGATGTTGTCATAGGACTTGACCAAATTTACCAGTTTTTCGTCCAATGAAGAACCACCTGTCAGTAGTTTCATGTACCCAATACCTCTTCACCTGTTAAAGCTTCGATCATCTTCTCAAACTCGGCCTCGACCTTTTCTGCGAAGTCGGCCTGCATGCTATAGACATCGCAGAACTCGGCGAAGGCCCAGCGTCCATATTGCTTGTGGTTGTTCACGCCTGTAATCCAGTAGGTTTCCATAGTAGACTTCTTATCTTTAGCGTCCTCACCTCTGTAGCCCTTGATCTCTACGATGAGATGGAGCGGATCGTCTGGTCCATTGCCGTCATCTATGAGCACAATGAAATCGGGAATGTGGGTGACGTTGCTCGCGTCCCACCCTTCCGTAAGCATGGAGACAGAGACGACGCACCGGATGGAGTCGCCGAGGCGACCTTCTTTGCCAACGGTGTTCATCACCTCACGAAGCAAGGCGGTATCACTTAGTACTTTGCCTGCACGGAGGTCGTCTGCCATTTTTCCGCCACGCTCGAATATTTCCTTACGAAACTGGTCAATCTCGCCTGAGGCGGCCTCGTGGAATGTCTTGTCAAGCGGTTCGCCCGATTCGAGTTGCTCGCTATCGATCAGCAACGTTCGGGGACGGGAGATGGGGTTGCCGTGTTCGTCGTAATTGGAGAAGAGGCGAAAAGTACCCAAGAAGGGTGGCGGCACACTACCATCTTCAGACGGGGGATACTCAAATCCTGATATGTAGTCATAGATAAGCTTGGATATCGAAGTGTTCTGGCAGACGATGATGAAGCAGGGGGGCACACTGAGACCTTCGTTCTTCCAGAGATGAAAGGTCTCTTCGTAGTGTCCATAGAGTGCTTCCAGTGCGGTTTTTAGCAACAATGGGATGGCCAGTGAGTCCAGTGTGGCAGCCTTTCCCCGGCCTTTCTTGGGCATTTTTTTCCCGATGTGGTCCCACAGGTTCCGGAACTTCGGCATGTCGCCCCCTGAGATATTATCCGCAACAGGTACGCGGGGCAATTTCACGATACCGCATTCGATGGCGTCCATGAGGGAGAAGTCCGTCATGGTCCAGGGGAAAAGCGTGCCCTCTGCATAACCAGAGCCACGCAGGAAGAAAGGCGTGGCGGAGAGATCGAGTACGCGGGAAAGACCGATGGTGCGATTCACGGCTTCAAGACCGGAAATCCATAGACGCGCGGCTTCCCGATTCTTCTCGGCTTCTTTCTTGTCGTCGCCTTTCAGATCAGCCTCTTCTTCTTCCCCCGGTTTCTCCCTGTAGCAGTGGTGTGCTTCATCGTTCAATGCGAGAATGCTTTTCATGCCCATGAGTTCGGGCATAACACGCTGGAGCATCTGTCCCTCAGTTTCGAGGGTATTGAGTTCGGGTCCTGTCCGGCCTTGAAGCAGGGCACGGCCTCCACTGGACAAGCTCAAACGCTCGCGCAATTTGAAGGCGTGGTAATTCGTGATGACAATCCTTGCCCGTTCGAGATCAAACATCATATCGTTGGGAATGAGTTCGCGGTTATGATAATAGCTGTCAGGATCGTTGGGCTGGAGCACCCGTAAGCGGTCCTTGATGGTCAGACCGGGGGTGACGATGAGAAAACCGCGGGTAAAGCGTTTGCTGTTGGGACGGCGCACTGCATTGACCGTTTGCCAGGCAATGATCATCGCCATGACTGTAGTCTTGCCAGCGCCAGTGGCTAGTTTCAAGGCAAGGCGCATCAATTCTGGATTGGCATCGTTATTGGCGTTGGCCAGGTGTTCAAGGAAGTTCTGCCCAACTTTGCCCGCATTCGGAGCTACTTCTGTGAGCCAGATCACTGTTTCGACCGCCTCAAGCTGACAGAAGAATGGGCGGATGCTATTGAACTTGTGATGGCGCCAATGTTGCAGGAGCCTGGTGGTCTCTGGTGTGACATTCCACGTAGATGGGTTGGGCAATTCGCGCCAGCGATCTACGTGTTCGCGCAGTGCATTGATGTACTCGGCGGTCTTCTGGTATTGCTGTTCCTGGGTGGAAAGGCCTAATCCCTCGTCAAACAACAGGTCTTGTTGGCTTGGCGCGCCTCGTTGCTTACGAGGTTTTGGAATCGGTGTTACATACCGGGCCTGGCGTCGCGCATTGATGATGTGCTGTGTAGGTTGGCCTTGCTCATCCAGTTCCCAGTGGCGCTGCGGATAATCATAGGGAGAGTTGAGTACGGGTTTCTCAAAGAATAGGTTGCTCATAGCTGTATTTCCCCAGTCCGATCCAGCCCTTATCCCGACAATACCCACCCACAAATATCTGGTCGATGCCTGTTAGAACCGTCTTACTTTTACATGAGGGCGATTGTACCGATTTCTTTACCTCTTTTCAATCTTTGCTTACTATGTATAATACTGATAGATGGACACTCACTGTTGTGTACAAGGTATTTTTTCTGGAGTGTTAAGTGGAGTGGCGGTGATTGCTGTGTATTGATGATTAGGTGATCTGTCGCTATCCCTTCAGGTAGACGTCCTCGGCTTCCTTTCTCACCACTCTCCATTATATATATAGTAATAGTATTGCAATTTATATAATAGGTAAGTTGTTTTTGGAAAGAAGCAGAACATGTGGTTACGCCGTACTAAAAAAAGTTTGTGCGGAGAATGATCGAAGTTTAGAGGAAAAAAGCCACAAAACCAACATCTCCTTTGTTTCCAATGACTTAGAGGGGATAGGTTTTGTGAGTTCTTCCTCGGAAACCTATCTGCATCACGTCATAACCTATAGGTGCAGCACTAGACGCTGAGCTTCCTGCCTCCTCACAGAAGACGTATGGCGGCGATTGGGTGGTCGGTATCCAGGCCAAACATACCACATCTACAGACAGTTGATCATACCTCAGGTTCATATACCAAGTTCCAGGATGAGAGCGCGGCCATACGCGCATTGCAGGAAGTGTGGCATCGGACCAACAACGGCAAGGAGCTCACTGCCAGCAACATACTGCGTATGATAGCGAGCGACCTGCAATCGTTCCGATCCTTGTTGAGTACCAACACCAAGTTGGGTGAGCACCAGTCACTTGGGAAATTGCTGTGCCGATTCAAGGATAAAGACCTTGGGAATGGACTCAAGATAGGCTGCAAGCAACGCGGTCCATCGAAATACTACTACCTGGTCAACACCTTGCCATCGTCACAGAGCGATACGCAAGCAGCCGGTGCGCGCATGATGGCGCAGTGAGGCATGCGGTGGTAGATACTGTTACAGACCTGTCCAGATGGGCTGGACAGGTGAACCGAAAGTGAAAGGCCAAAGATTGATATGAAATCGTAGAAAATTTGTGCCCCCTGTAGACACCTTTGTGTAGCCCAATCCTGTTGATTGGGTATCACCCTTCATTAGCATCACGTTGAAAGATACACAATAGTGATGAATGGTAATTACATGACCCTGGCAAATGCAGCACGGTTGCTGCCTTGCAACAATGGTCGGCATCCGCGTCCATCTACACTGTACAGATGGTGTGTGAAAGGGATTGATGGTGTGTTGCTGGAGCACAAGCGCTTTGGCAAGACAATATACACCACCGCAGAAGCGCTGAACGCATTTGGGACAGAAGTCGCCAGGGCGAAGATGGAGGCGCCGGTGAACAGCTCGGCCAAGGGCCAGCCGTCAAAACGCAGAAAAAAGCGGATTGACGACGCGCAACAGTACCTGAAAGATCAAGGGTTGATGTAGAATGTACTGGCTGGATTGATCCGGTCATATGATGCTCCATTCGAGTGTGAGATTGCTTGGATGGGGCGTTGACGCGATAGGACAAACCGGGTTGGGATGTATACTTGGTGTGAAATAGCATGCGATTTTTTATCTTGACTTGACGACGTACTTCCCGTAATATACGGCAATGAGGTGCAACAAGCTGCTATGTCATGCAGTACATGTTGTGCCTGCTTATGTGTGTGTTCATGGTAAATAGTTGTTTTATACAGACTTACAAGTTCGTGTAATACAGTGCTGGTTAACTCGTATATATCTCCGGAGCAAGGGGTCGTGCGTTCGAGTCGCACCGGGCGCGCCATATAAACCTGTTGAACCTCAAGTGCTTACGGGATTACCTGTTTTGTCATACAGCGCCGTAACGCGGGGTAAGGCCAACGGCCGCCACCCCGGGAAAAGTAGCGCCACCAACAACGCACCTCGGAGGGCGTGCCATCGTTAGGAATCCAGATCGTTATCCGCAGATTACGCTGATGAACGCAGATTTTATGAAAAAGATAGGGATGAGTAGGTGTATGTGATCATAGATTTCGTGATGGCTACGCACCTCGCTGGGGTAAGTTGCAGGCATGACAGGATTAGTCATACATATTATTACTAGATAAACACATAATGATGTTTTCTATCGCGGAGCGATTACAGCGCCGTAACGCGGGGTAAGGCCAACGACCGCCACCCCGGGACATCGCCACCCCCAACACAGCACCTCGGAGGGCGTGCCAGCAGAGACAATACCAAGTCACATTCCTTCTGGATACCCACCTGCGTGGGCATGACGGTGTAAGATGCGTTTGCCTTTATCTGTTTTCTATCGCGGAGCGATTACAGCGCCGTAACGCGGGGTAAGGCCAACGACCGCCACCCCGGGACATCGCCACCCCCAACACAGCACCTCGGAGGGCGTGCCAGCAGAGACAATACCAAGTCACATTCCTTCTGGATACCCACCTGCGTGGGCATGACGGTGTAAGATGCGTTTGCCTTTATCTGTTTTCTATCGCGGAGCGATTACAGCGCCGTAACGCGGGGTAAGGCCAACGACCACCACCCCGGGAAAAGTAGCACCCCCAACACAGCACCCCGGAGGGCGTGCCTACTGATTTTGGTTCTCGATGTTGTCGTTATAGTTATAGTCATACAAGTATTCGCCAAAACGAAACGCAGTCCCCATGCGTTTTTTGTCTGTCAGTAAATCTTCCAGGGCTGCCATGTCGCCTTCGGCTCTGTATGACGCTACTTCTTCCTGTCGGCGCTCGCTTGAAAAAACATAGAGGATGGCGCCCTTATCCGATACGAAATACTCTACAGGTTGCTCTGAGCGAAATGGGTCCATAGGCACAGCGTTCAGGTAGTGCGGCACAAGCGCCTCCAGGCTTTCCGGATAGCGATCATGTACCTGAAAATATCGTTGAACGGCAATGCCGGCTTCACTCAAAGCAAGATAGACATCTCTGTTTCTTATAATTCTTTCCAGCATGGTTGTCATGAAGATTCTTGAAAAATAACGACGGATAAAGCTTTCTTTTCCTACTTCTGAAAGCTGAATTGTTTCTTCTCCTTGATACTTCGGCAAATATTGCAGTGCCTTGCTTGCCATAGCGATACGATCGAATTCTTTTATGCCAAACAACGGATAAAATAGTTGCAGCACAACTCTACTACTTTGTAATTCCCTGCGTAAGCTAATTGCTCCATACATCGAATCCTCTGAATTGATTAGATTGAAATATGCTCTTGCAACGTAAATTAATTCATAGAACTTCACATACTCAAACATGAATGTCTTGATAGGTAAATCAGCGTTGATTAACTTGAGAACTTCAATGTCCTCCTGGATTTCTTGTAACTGAAGATCTGACAAAGTCAGTTCAGGCATCGCGAACATCATATCCAACGACATCATATTCCTGTACAATATATTGTCTCTTGTAAGATGGGCACTAAATGCGGGATAATCTACCAACGCATCACCCAGTGCATTATTCGCCTCGTAATTTGAGAGAAAACGATCTTCGTCGCCTTCCAGAGCCGCCAAGCAACGTTCCATATAGAGTATACGTGAGAACTCATATATTTGCGAAGTGATGTCTCGATACTCGAATTGACGGTATGCACTATAAACGGTATCTGGCCAGCGGCAGTGTTCCCTGTCCGCCGCCTGATACAGTAAATTCAGAATCTCCTGTCGCTCCTCCAGAAACAAGCGTATATTTTCTACGTACTGCGAAAAGTCAAGTGCTTCCCGTGCAAACAACCAGTTTGTAACCCCCCCGTAGGACGGTAACATATACCGCTCAACCTCGCTTTCGTTCTGTTTCTCCAGCACTTGCAGTTTTTCTATGGCTTCCATGTACAGCGGAGCAGCGTTTTCTGCCTCTGGCGGTTCGGGGAACATAGCCCTCAGCTCTGCCATACCCGTCACTATACCTTCCTCCCGTAGTACCGCATTGATACGCGGTTCGGTGTTGTTAGTCCAGGCGAGATTGATCGCCAGGGCAATGAGCACAACGCCAGTGATAATGAACCACGGACGATAACATTCACGGAAAATCATGGTGAGAACTCCTTGCGGTTATTGCACCCGGCGGCGTAGTTGTATCAGGGGTAACATGACAAATGGCGCGATGATAAACGCGCTCAAGCCCAGGTTCATCAGCATTAGCTCCAGCAAGGCAAAACCGAAATTGGCGAACACGGTAAGGTAGCTCGCCAGACCTAACCACACGCCAAAGAGCACGAGCCAATCCCGGCGTTGGAACAGGTGTTTGCGGGCTGCCTGCGCCATGAAGAAGCTGAGTAGCAGGACATTGAAGATGAAGAAAAGAAAATAGATATCAGTGAGACGAATAAACAACGCCATCAACCAGGGCGGACCCTCCATCATGAGGTTGTATAAAAAACCTGGACCGTCCTGAGGCCATTGGATTTCTATACCGCGGTGAATGTCTTCGTACAGATTTATATAAACTCCTATATGGGGTATATACCATAACAAAAAAACGTAGTAGAGAAGATTGATCCCGATGTAGCGGGTGAACGACCACAGAGCACACCAGGCCAGTGTGACCGTTAACAAGAGCGGGGTGAAAAAGATGCTCAGCAGTTCCGGGACACTGACCCGTCCCGCCGTAAAATGTCCCCAAAGGAAACGTACTTCCCCGGCGTCGAAGAGCAGGAAGCCCAGCACCGAGAGCGTCATTGCCACGGCGAGCGTCAGCATCAGGGACTTCCACTGAGCCAGCATGAGCGCCAGGGCACTATGGCGCAGGGCGAGCGGTCGCAAATGGGGATACCGCGATTTGGGGCGGATGGCCATGGCGCCTGCGATTACGGCTGCCAACACGACGGCAAGCAGGGGCGTAAATTGCGCATAGAAACCGATGATGCCACCATCCCCCGCCAGCATACTTTCTCCCTCCGACATCTCTTCCAGAAAAGTCGCCAGCAAGGTGGTTATACCCAGGACCAGGAAAATAAAAACAACCACACTGAGCATCGGCAGCAGGTAGCCGATGCGTCGCCATTCGTACCAGAGTTGCGCGGCAAAGGGTGAGGGAAAACGTCGGGCTTCGGGATGCAGCACATCGCCGAGGCGCTCCAACTGGCTGCTCAGTCGCGGCGGGCCACAGGTCAGGTCAAGGCGGGTGTAGTGTACGCCCAGCCAGCCCAGGAGATAGCTCAGCACGAGGCCGGGCAAAAAACCTAAATATAAAGCGACACGATAGGGGAACACGGTCACCCAGTGTAGCAGGGTGCTTTCTGCGTGGCCACTGTTTATTTCATAGATATGCAGTACTACTACCATGATCGGCAACACCAGGAATAACGCCGCCAGAGCGTAGCCCACCCAGGTGACAGTGCGGTAAGACCAGACCAGCGCTTGAAGCACCGCGAAAAGGAGGATCGGAATCAGTGGAATCCACGAGGGAAACGAAAGTTCCGTTAGCAACTGCAATATTATCCAGAGCAGGCCACACAGTACGGCCATAAAGAGAAGGCGCGTACCAAAGATTGTCCAAGCCAGCGTAGGCGTCACCACCGGTAGTCGGCTGTGACGCGGTTCAAACAGAAAGGACAGATGTCCATGCACATCGGCGCGGAGTATTAAAAACATTGCGCCCAGGAAGGTAATCAACAGGTAGTAAACCAACGCGCTGCCATGGAGATCTTGGGCGAACATGGTCCCTTTAAACGTGCCTGGCCAAAGCACCAACTGCATCAGACTGCCGACCAGCAGCAACCAGGCGGCGATGACACCACTGACCCGCGCCTGTTCCCACAACAAGATTTTCGTCGACGGCTTCATGGCATGATCCCCCTGTCTTTTCCACCGCGCACCCGCGCAATGAACAATTCCTCCAGGCTCGGTATGTGTTGTTCCGTGATGCTCCAGCCTCGTGACCGGGCCGCTTCCGCCACATCCTGCGCTGTCCCGCTGCAAATCACTGACCAGGCGGCGCCTTCCTGCCGGGCATAGAGCACGCCAGACCAGTCTGGCCGTTGCTCAGTCACCGTGGGATGGGTCACGTCCAGTGCTTGGTGATTCGCCTTAATCGTGTCCAGGGCACCCTGAAAAAGCAGCTTGCCCTCGTGGATCATGGCGACTTGATCCGAAACGCGCTCAATCTCGTCTAGCAGATGGGAGGAGAAAATCACCGTCCGGCCTTCCTCCGCCACAGTGCGTACAATCGCCTCGAGAATGTCCCGCCGCGCCACCGGGTCCAACCCAGCCGACGGCTCATCGAGCATCAGCAGCTCCGGGCGGTAGGCCAGCGCCACCAACAGGCCCGTCTTCGCCTGCTCGCCGCGGGACAGGTGCTTGATTTTCGTGTGCGGGTCCAGGGCGAAGTGATCGCGCAGGGCCTCGGCGTAGTCCTCGTCCCAGTCCGGATAAAAAGCCTGGGTATAGCGCATCAGCTCCTGCACTGTCATCCAGCCGGGAAGGTCACGCTCCTCTGAGAGAAAGCCGATGCGGGAAAGTACAGCTACCGGATCTGTGATAGGATCGCGATCGAAGACCCGCACCTGGCCAGTGGTTGGACGCAGCACCCCGAGCAAATGCCGGAGCAGTGTCGTCTTTCCGGCGCCATTTTCGCCCACCAGCCCGAAGACCACGCCCCGCGGAACGCTGAGTGTCACATCTTCCAGGGCATACTTCCGCCTGAACTTCCGACTAAGCCCTTCCACCGTCAGGATGGGTGCTGCCTGCGCTGTTGCGGTCTGCTGTTCATTCGCTTGATTCATCGTTCCTTTTCCTCCCCGGCTGCTGGAAAGCAGCATGTCGCGTTTGTATCAGTTCCAACACTTCTTCCAACGTAAACGCCAACTGGGACGCCTCGGCCAGCAACACATCGACCCGCGCCAGGAGACGTTTGCGACGCTCCTTCTTCGCGAGCGGTGATCCTGCACCGGAGACATAACTCCCCGCGCCTTGCCGCAACTCCAACAGCCCAGCTTGCTCCAGCTCACGATAGGCCCTTGCCACCGTGTTCGGGTTGATGATCAGCTCCTGCGCCAGCACCCGCACTGGTGGCAGCTCATCCCCCTGCTTTAACTGCCCTGTCGCCAGCAACAGGGTAATCTGTTCGATTAGTTGGCGGTAGATTGGCATGCCGTCCGCCGCATTGATATTCAATCGCATGGTCGCATCTCCAATGTTTAATGTATTAAGAGTTTAACACAATATGGAACACTTGTCAAGACCAGTGAAAAAAAATTTGGCAGACGAAAATGAGGTGGATGCTCTATACTTTCATGAGCTTAAGAAGCTAATGTGCCGGCCTATGAAGTGTTTGGCTTCTCCTGGAATTTGACAATCGGACAACAAGTATAAGAGACTTTGTCCGGCATTTGAGGAACTCAAATTGTGTACGTAAAGCAGTGTGTACAGCGACTATTTAGGCCAGAGGAGGAGGCCAAGATTACAATCACGACTAAAAAACAACATTCCGGCTGGCGCGTATATCTCTCGCCACTCAGAATCACACTCCTGGTAATCAATGTGGTCTGTTTTGGGGGATGCATTGTCTTGTTAACGTTTGGTACTGTAACTGGCCCTTTGCTCCTCTTGACTGTTGGTACAGGGCTGTCTTCAGGTGCAGGACTTACCGGAGTCATTGTAGCGTTGCATAGGAACAGAGATCGACGGCAGTCGCTTTGAAGAGTGTACCGAACTATACGCTGGACCGAATGACGGTGGGTGCGGTCAGCGAAACAGTAGCCATGGAGAGAACTGGTATGAAGAACATCTTGTCGATAATAATCGGATTACTAATTCTGTGTTTGGCCGGGTGTGACCAGGTAGCACCCGAGCCAAGATTTGCGGGCACGATCATCTCTCATATCGAAACCTATGGTTCTGGTACAGGAACAAGCAGCCAACTCTCTTCTGCGGGGCAGATGCAGACCGGATTCGATTACGCCGACGATTCAAGAATGGATTGGACAGCCGACATCAAATGGTCTTTCATAAGAAGGGAGGACGAGTCAGATGTGTACCACATTGAATGGGAATTTCAAGCACAAAATGGTTCACCCGTTTTCAACGACGCTGAATTGTCTTTCGATGGATTATCACCAGCCAAGCTCACCATAACAGAGCAACTGATAATCTCCATCGAGCCGACGTTTTAGTTCGCATCGGTTATCTCTACTGATGATTGGACATGCAGGAACAAATAGCGTCGCAGATTATTAGATCAAGGCTTGGTGCAAAAGCATAGCGCACTCATATTTTATGGTAGCGGTTCAGCAAGGCAACTAATGTACCTGTTGAACCGCTACCCCCAAACAGCTGGCAATGGCACGCGTCTCGAAAAAAGAGCAATCGGAAGGAGCTACATTCTCGTCATGTAATTATCAATACACTAAGCAACGCATCACCATATGATGGGTTGTGTTTTTTTATGCTGAAATTTAGCCCTTTAGTGAATTGAATTAAAATGCTGTCATGATTCTTGATGAAGAAATGCTGTGAAACATTGCGATGTGTACAATGCTAATGAACACAGGGTTATGGCATCCATACAACACGAAATCCTCCGTTGCTACACCAGTCGCCCGGGTAAATAGAGCCAGAGCTACGACTGGCTGATCGACACGATTTAGCAAGATCCTGGTAACTACCACCACGCATTACTCGTGTTGCATCGCGGGGATATTCTCTCCAAGCACTTCCATCATTTGGAGCACCAATATAGTGTTCATGGGAACTATCATCGCACCATTCTTCCACACTGCCTGACATGTCATATAACCCCCAGGCATTGGGAAGCTTTAATCCGACATTATGTGTTTCTCCACCTGAATTTTCTCCATACCATGCGTAAGCATCTATCTCTGTATAATCAGGATCATCGCCCCAGTAAAAGCGTGTGGTGGTTCCAGCACGTACAGCGTATTCCCATTCTGCTTCACTTGGCAGACGAAAATTATAATCTGGATTCAAAGTATTAAGCTCGTGCAAAAATCCGAATGTTGCCTGGATATCACCCAAATAAACTGATTCCAATGGCCGATCATCACCAGGAAATAAGGTTGAATAATCTATCTTTAAAGTCTTCCATTGTGCTTGTGTGATCGGATATTTTCCCATCCAGAAGCCCTTGGCAATAGTCACTTCATGCTGTGGAGATTCAACAGAACTACGATCCTGCTCATCTTCAGGGCTATCCATCATAAAAGTTCCCGGTGGTATCCAGACCAACTCCAAGGGTACCTCTCCAGGAAGCATGATGATTAGCGAATCACCGGCAGACCTTTGACTCGCTTCGCCAGCTTCATCGGATACTGCAGCGTGTTCCACTGGCCTTGAGCAGCCAGATGTCGACGTCACCAATACCAGCAAAATGAAACTCATGAAGTAGATTGGATACGTTGACCGTTTCATAATATGCTCCCCCTGGATTTGTGATTAACTCTACATCACCTCAAGCACTACAAGGCATCATAGCTGTTACGATAGCACAAGTCAAGTGCGGTAGCATTAGATAAATTTAGCACAAATGTCGTCAGGACGATATAATTTAGAGCGTCGGTGAACAGCCCGGCCAAGGGCCAGTCGTCCAGACGCAGAAGATAGCGGATTGAAGATGTGCGACAATACTTGTTAGATCAAGGCTTGGTGCAAAAGTATAGCGCACTCATATGTTATGGTAGCGGATCAACAAGGCAACTAATGTACCCGTTGAACCGCTACCATACGAATAACAGCAACCAGAACCGGTGTCATGCACATGTATCTATCCAGGGAATTCGATGGTAGACTTGTATGTCATTGGGGGCAAGATTCCCCGTCTCAGGTGCATGATCTCGTGCGCAGACCAGGCCCCAAGCTTAGGTGCCCAGGGACGCCCACGCAAATCAGTTTTCTTCGACACTTGCTTCCTGCGGCCCACGGTTGAAGAAAGCATGAAGGCCTTCCTTACCCGGTGCCACAACATCTTTCCAGCCATTCTGGGTAATGTCCGTAACCCAGAAATAGATACCAGCGCCACTATGACTGTCGGCAGGGCCAAAGTCCAGGGTAAACCGCTCGAAATTACCCTTGTTGATCTTGAAGTAGTAAATACCCAGGGGGTCATCAGCGCCTGGATCGTTGCCGCTGTGGGCGCGATAACGCTTACCGGTGAGCAACTCCAATTTGCCGTCATTATCAATGTCGGCCAATTGTACATCGTGGTATTGGGAGCGCTCATCACAGATAACGTGCCGCGTCCAGGTCCGGGTGCCTTCGTCGTCCTGGCCTTGCTCAAACCACCACAGGCCGTAATCATGGGCATTGCCTACGATGAGATCGTTGCGGCCGTCGCCGTTGACGTCATGCACCAGCATGGGCACACTGGCCATGGGAATGTTCCAATCCGGGTGCCACACCCAGGCCTCTACATCGAAGGGGTCTTCCGGTGCTTCAATCCAACCACCGGACAGAATGATGTCTGTACGGCCATTGCCATTGATGTCGCCCAAACCTAATCCATGCCCACCGGTCCCCTTGCTGATGGTGTGTTGTTCCCATTCGCCTGTACCTTTGCCGTTTTCATCCCGCACGAGGCGGAAGACATGCACTGGATTGGTAACCGGGAGAACTTCCATGAAGCCATCACCGTTGATGTCGCCGAAGACGTTGCGCTCAATATTTCCGACATGCGCGATTTCATGCAAAGTCCACTCGACATCTGTCCGGCCTTCCGGATTTTCCAGCCAGGACAAGGTCTCATTGAACCAGCCACCCACGACCAGGTCCATGTAGCCATTGCCATTGACGTCCATAGGGAAATCGCTGAAATTGTCCCAGTAATCACCGACACGGTCCCATTCCGTGATCTTGTGCTTCACGGTAAAATCCGGGCCTTCATACCAGTAGGCACCAGAGACGATATCCACGATGCCGTTGTTGTTCACATCAAAGGCCGAAGCCGACTCATAGGTTTCTTCGCTGACATGCTGCCGATCAAAGTGTAGCGACTGCGCCTCCGCAATCAACGGCAGCAATATAAACAAAGCAATCAGGACATATTCCAACTTTCTCATCATACTCGAGTCTCCTCCATTTCATAAATTACCGTTTTTCCGGCTCGCCTCTTGTCCCGGAGAGCAGAAGGACCATGATAACATAATGCACACCTGAGCAAAATGTTGTCCACAGGGTTGTTCAGACTCCAAACCATAACCTTCGGTATCATCGGCGACCACGTGTCAGAATCTAATAATGTTTGGTTTATAATCCTGTATTCACCAAAATGCAGGGTAGGCCTTGAATCATGCTAAAATGCAGCAAGTCGCGTGAAATTGCCTGGCATTGAAATCATGGCATGATTGGAAAGATTATTTCAGCGATATAGTGTGTGCTTATGGAGGCCAATATATGCTGCAAGCGGTATTGACAGAGAGTGTTAAACGTATTCTTGATCAATTCAGAGAATGCTTTGGCATTCGCATTGTGTTTTATGACGCCAACAAGCAACTGTTGAAATCGGGCTTGGACCAGCCGGACTGTAGCTATTGTCAGGCTATCCAGAAACTATATGGACCTGAACGGTGCATGGCCGATAACGAGTGTGGCCGAAGCCGTGCCGTTGACACGGGAGCACTCACGATATATCAATGTCACGCGGGCTTTATCGAGGCCATTTTACCCATCTACGAACATGGTTGTCTTCTGGGTTTCGCCATGATTGGGCAAATTCGCACAAAGCGGCAGGTACCAATTGCAATCTTGCGCGACTGGAAAAAGCAGTATAACAATGACGCATTGCGAAAAGCCTTTTTTGCCAAGGACTTTGTTTCAGCGAAACGTTTGGATTCGATACTGTCCCTGTTTTCTATATGTGTTGAACATGTCATCAAAAACCACCTGGTAAAGCTGCGGATAGATTCCAATCTCGTGCATGTTTTGGAATACATGCGGCAGCATGTCTATGAATCCTATACCCTGCAAGACGTCGCAACCCATTTTAATCGCAGCTCCTATGCACTGTCACATGCGTTTTCCCGCCAATTGGGACAATCCTTCAAGCAAGTGTATATCGAAATGAAGCTGAATGCCGCAGAAGAATTAATGCGGGACAAGCCGGAATTGACCGTTACAGAAGTAGCGGATCAAATGGGATATGATGACCCGTTTTATTTTTCACGGTTGTTCAGTAAGCACCGCCATATCCCACCAAGCAAGTTCCTGGAAAAGCTGCGCTCCTAAGCGCCAAGTGAGTTCCCTTCCCGCGCCTCTCCCCCATGTGTTCCAGAGTCTGCAAGCCTATGCCTTGCAGTCTTATGAGCAGGTTGATTCCCCCATAAAATTGCTAAACCGCCGAAGATATCTGAATGTTCCGGTATTTTTTCACCCCAAAATGGCAAGAAAGTCCATGCGAATTTAGAGAAATGCTATGGTCTTTGGTATGCCGTCAGGTTACAATTCAACAGCTTCAGGAGCTATTACGAGGTTTGGCAGCTTTGTATTGGTGTTGTCTCAAGTTGATATGAAAACTTGGAAGAAAATTTACAGTAAATTTTCAGTAGTAGTTCGTCGGCATCACCTGCCGATTAGAATGGGAGATTATAATGAGCTTAACACAACAAGTAACGGAAAAGTTGGCAATAGATGGCGGGACGCCCGCCGTTCCTGAGATGGAACCATTGCGGACGAAGATCGGAGCAGAAGAGCTCTGGGAAATTGTCAACATGTGGGATTTCAGCGATGATCGGAAAGAACGTATCAAGGAGTTGATCCTGGGTGATGATGCTATCAAAGGCCCACATCTGTTTCGGTACTACAACCCAAAACCCAGCCGGGTGGCCGCCGCGGAAGAGGCCATGAAAAAAATGGTTGGAGTGGACTATTGCCTGGCGACAAACTCATGCACGTCAGCGCTGGTAGCTGCTTACCGTGCTTTGGGTATTGGAGCAGGCGATGAAATCATTGTTCCTGCATACACCTTCTTTGCCTCAGCGGCTACGGTCGTCGCATCCAATGCGATACCTGTTATTGTCGATGTTGATGAAACGCTCAACATGGACCCGGAAGCGATTGAAAAGGGTATCACCAAGCGCACCAAAGCAATATTGCCCGTTCACATGCGAGGCGCCCCAGCCGCTATGGATGCGATCATGGATGTCGCAAACAGGCATGGCATACCGGTGATTGAGGATGTGGCGCAGGCTGGTGGTGGCTCCTATCAGGGCAAAGCTTTGGGCAGCATCGGAACTATGGGGTGTTTCAGCTTCGATTATTACAAGGTATTGGTAAGCGGTGAAGGCGGTTTCATCACCACCAATGATGAGTGGCTATTCACCCGAGCGCAAAGCTGGCATGATTGTGCCGCATGTTGGCGACCTGATCGATTTGCGAAGGAGCAACGAGACGGAGAACTGTTCTGCGGTGAAAACTACCGGATGAGTGAGCTGGAAGGGGCCGTCGCCTTGGCGCAAATCCGACGAGCGGATGAAATTCTGGCGGCGCACCGTCACGCCAAGGCCCGAATCAAAGCGGGCATTGAAGATTTCCCGGGCTTAGAGTACCGGAAATTAACGGATTCTAAAGGAGACACGGGAATCTGCCTGGTAATGTTTTTGCCGAATGCTGCCCTGACCGAAAAAGCACTGCATGCCTTACAGGCAGAAGGGGTGCCTGTTGGTGGTGTATACGACAAGAAAGTCCGGGATTGGCACATCTACAAGTATTGGGAACACATTCTTGAGAAGAAAAGTGTCGCGTCTGACAACCTGCCCTGGAGTGCGGTGCCAAACTCAGAGTTGCCCAAGTACTCTCTGGATATGTGCCCTCGTACCTTGGATTTGTTGTCCAGATCGTTGTTGCTGGATGTAGATAGTACACTCCGTGACAGTGACTGTGACGCTATCGCCGCAGGCATAAACAAGGTGTTCCGCGTAGTTCTGGGCAATCAATAACTGCTATTTTATGTAAGGAGTTTCCGGATGATACTGCTAGATGTATGTATAGAGCCGCTGTTTACCAATCTTCCAGCCGAAGAGCGGATAGCCCGAATTGGGGCATGTGGCTTCAAGGCGGTGGAGATGTGGTTGCATGATGCTGGCTTTGATGGCAATGGCTTTACCGCGACCCCACGAGACCCCAAGGCGATTAAACAAGCCTGCGACGCCGCAGGCATTACACTCAACAACATCGTGATCAATCCCCCTGACGATGGCAGCATTGGTGGCGCGCCAGTACTTGCTGAAACACATGGGAAATACCTGGAACGTGTCGAAGCAGCCATAACCTTTGCGAAAGCTGCGGGCTGTCATAAAGCCATTACCTGTGGTGGCGACATTCAACCCGGCATGTCGCGTGAAGCCATGCGTGCAACCATTCAGGAAGCCCTGGCCAAGGCTGCAAAGATCGCAGAAATGAATGACTTTACTTTGTTGCTGGAGCCACTGAATTCACGTCATGACCATATCGGCTATTTTCTGGACAGCTCTGAAGATGCCGCGGCCATGGTTGAGGAAATCAACAGCCCCAACTTGCGTTTGCTCTTTGATGTGTACCACATGCAGATAATGGAAGGTGATGTCGCTGAGCACATTCAAGCCAGTAAAAAGCTCATTGCCCATTACCATTCAGCCGCAGTGCCAGGACGCGGTGAACACGATCATGGTGAGCTGGATTACCTGTACATCTTGCAAGTTATAGCGGAAACAGGTTATGAAGGTTGTTTCGGTCTGGAATACTTTCCAACGATGCCGGATCATGAAGCTTCACTGAAACGCATACGAACCCACCTGCTCAAATCGGGGGTGTGCGATTGAGCTCCTATTGAATTATTGTAATACCTATACATATGCATGGTCGTACACTGGTACGATCATGCCTATGTGATCAGACACGGCACAAGGCGTGGCGAACTGCCTGGTATCGGGCAGTACAGTTACCAGATATTTTATTTCGTTGTATGAAATGCTTTAATAGTCAAGTTGTTTATAAGAGCGATCATGGGAGTATTTCTCGTGCAGGACACAGCAGCGTTTACCTTAAATACTATCGACATAGCATTAATTGTGATTTCTGTGCTGTTGATAGTCTCGATTGGATTATGGGCTTCTCGAAACCAGGGCAGAAGTTCACGGGACTATTTTCTGGCATCTGGCAGCCTTCCCTGGTATATCATTGGCGCCGCATTTGTCTCGACCAGTGTTTCCAGTGAACAAATCGTGGGTACGGTGGGGCAAGCGTATCAGCACGGGATGGGCGTCGCCAACTGGGAGTGGTGGTTCTTGCCGGTCTATACCATCCTGATTGCTATTTTCATTCCAATTTACCTGAGGAACCAGATCACCACCGTACCGGAATTACTGAGCAGGCGCTTCAGTTCTTCCTGTGGTGCCATCTATACCTATGTGATGTTGTTTGCCTATGTATTTATCTTCCTGGTTCCCGTCCTTTATGGGGGGAGCCTGGCATTATCCACACTGACGGGCTGGGAACAGTGGATGGTGCTATGGGGCATGGTGCTGCTGGTTTCCGTATACACGGTTAAAGGCGGATTGATGTCGGTGGTATGGACCGATGCTGTGCAATGCATAATGCTGGTGGGTGGTGGCCTCATACTTTTCTTTGTTTCATTGAACCACATTCCCGGAGGATGGTCAGCAATGGTTGAAGCGAACCCTGAACGCTTTCACCTCTACCGTCCCCCCGGAGATGAATTGGCACCATTTCTCGGAATTCTTGCGGGTACCCTGGGACTCTTCACCTTTTATTCCGCCACCAATCAGGTGATGGTACAGCGCATCCTTGGCGCACGATCGCGGTGGGACGGTATTATGGGGATTATTTTCGCGGGATTCATCAATCTTCTCCGTCCCCTGGTAACTTGTTTCCTGGGCTTCATCGTGTACCATTGGATTCATGAAATGAACCAGGCAGCACCGTTGGAAAATGTCGATTTGGCATTTCCGTTTGCATTGCAGAATTTTGCCCCGGCCTGGGGGTTGCGTGGTATTGTCCTGGTCGGATTCCTGGCAGCAGTTATGTCGACCATGAGTGGCCTGACAAATTCCACCTCCACGATTTTCTCAATGGATGTCTACAAGAAGCTGATCAACCCGGAGGCAAAAGACAAAACGCTGGTATTGGTAGGACGCATTTCCGCCTTCAGTGCTTTGTTTATAGCGGCGCTGATCGCACCAAGCGTTGAACGCTTTGGAGGCATCTTCCCCTACTTTCAGACTGGAATTACGTTTATCGCGACCCCGATTATGGCCGTTATCTTCCTGGGGGTACTCTGGAAAAGAGCCACTGCGCAAGGCGCTCTGGCAGGCTTGTTGGTTGGTATCACAACCACGGCCATCCTTTTGGCAATGGTCGTTCTCAGGATTGAGTTGGGAATGCACTGGCTGTATGTGGCCTTTTTTCAGGAAATACTTGTCGTTGTTGTAGTTATTGCTGTATCGCTGTGTACCCCGGCACCCACACGAGAACAATGGGAACCCTTCCTGTGGCGACCCGCCTTTCTATTCGAACATATCGCTGTTGAGAAGAAGCCCTGGTATAAGCGCCTGCTACTTTGGTATCTTCTATTGGGTATTTTCTGGGTTTCAATCTATTGGTATTTCTGGTAATAAAGTACTGTTCAGTATTTCTCCTGGTGTCCCGATCTATTCGCATGAAACTGATGAACGAAAGTTGAAGAGGATATATTATGCGCGTTTTAGCATTCAGTCCACATCCCGATGATGTTGAAATACTCTGTTCTGGTACCCTGGCTAAATATGCGGCAGCCGGGCACCAGGTGGGCATTGCTTATGTCACGAATGGAAATGTTGGGTCGCCCACATTATCCAAAGTGGATATTGCAGCCATTCGGAAACAGGAGTCCGAACAGGCCGCTGCTGTGTTGGGCGCTGACTTCTTCTGGATGGGATATGAGGATGAGTTTTTGTATGACACCAGGGATGTGCGATTGCATTTCATCGAACTAATCCGTCAGTTCGAACCGGACCTAGTATTGTGCCCAGACAAAGACAATGACTACCATCCCGATCATACCCGCACAGGTCAGATTGTTTGGGACACACACATAATGGCGACTGTACCCAACATTGAAACCAATACGAAACCCTGCAAGAAAATTCACGAAGTATGGTATTACGATACCATAGCCGGAATTAATTTTCTTCCAGAATACTACATCGATATCAGCAAGTATTGGGAGCAAAAAATAGCTATGTTAAATTGTCATGTCAGCCAGAACGACTGGTTGAATGACCAATACCATACCGAGCTACGGAATTACGCAGAAACGCAATCCAAATTCCGAGGTTTTCAGTCGAGCTGTGCATACGCAGAAGCATTCAAGCGTCCAAAGTTTTTCCCGATGCCCGTTTTGGAAAACGGATTGTTACCGGGAGCAGTTTTGGTGTGAACGCGGCATGGTATAAGCTGGGTCTCTTTCAACTCAAGATGGAAAAAGACATCGGCGCCAAGGTGTTGGAAATCACGCACGCAGCGCTATCGCGCAACCTGCTCTTTGAGCCTGCGGTACCTTTCCAGGTGGAAAGTAAACCCAATGCATGTTATGCTCTTGCAGGCTGGGATGAAATGTGTCCAACGCTTGCTGAAGCATCCAGCATGCCCCGATTTGGCCTTGCATGGACCGCCCCGGTGAAGACTCAAGTGAATGAGACAGCCCTGTCAACTGAATGGAACATTCCTGATTTAATAATGGAACGCAAGATAGCGTCACGCGACAATGCGCTTGAAATGCATTATCGTTTTATTAATCAGAGCGATCAATCTATCCCCTTTTTATGGGCCGGACATATTATATTTCCAGTGGATGGATTGTTGTATGTCACGCTACAAGGGCGGCAACGGATACCCGGACCGGGATGCGACATTAATAACTTAAAGCAGCATATCGCCGATGACGTAGAAAGTTTACGGATTGATTCATTTACCAATATCGGTAAAAGCTGGAAGTTTTTTGTTTCTGTCACGGATACGGCATGCCTGGTGTATGAAGACTGTACATTATCGGTAACAACAAATACCGGTTGGCTGGGAATTTTCTTGAATCGAGGCAATTTTGGTCCCCCTTGTATAGGCATCGAGCCTACCTCCTGCCCCACAGACAGTGCCGATGAATCAACCTTATTGCTTCCCGGTACAACCAGGGAGGTGTCTTGGTCGTTACAAGTAGATGTTGCCAGTAATACTGCATGACATTCAGCTAACAATTGAGCAAAGACACTGTTACATACCATCAATTGAATGCGGCATCATATCATTGGACAAATCAGCAACCTTTATATCATTCTGGGTTCTGCTGTGAAAAACTCCGACCAAATCATTTTACTTTGGGGCATAGGGTGCTGATTGAAAGGTACAGTAACGAGATGAAAATGTACTGTGGTTCATTGCACTAGAGTATAAAAAAGAATATATTAATTCATTTATCCGTATTTATTTTTATACCATAAGTTTCAATGGTGTGTATTTTGATTATATCATTTTCGAGTTCACACTTATATTCAACTGGTAATAGTAATATTTTTATCCATTTTTTTATTTTTGGAAATACTATTTTATTACCTGATGCTTCGATAATTTGTTCTGCAATTGAATACCCTGAATTTGGACTATACAAAACATGATTCCAAGACAAATCTAGTTTCTTATCTTGGAATATTAATATGTTAAATGGTCCACTAATTATTAAATTACTTATTTCTGACCATAAAAAATATTTATCTGTAAATAAACCTATTTTGTGAATACCAATTTTATCTACAATATAAATTGGATAATAGATTGATATTAAAAATATAACAAATATAGTTGTAAATAAAATCATTACTAATGGAATGATATATTTTATAATTACAGAATCAAATAAACTAAATATTTCTTCATACAAAAATATAATCATAAATGTTGATGCTAATAAATAGAAGCAACATGCAATAACATTTGATAGAAAAACAATACCGGATACGGTTAATATCTGTTTGTTTTCATTAATCGAGCGTACTTTTAAGTACTTCATTTAAGAATGCCCCAAAGAATTTTTATAGAACATATATCAACTAATTTACTAACTGCTCCCAACCATGTTCAAGATTAAACTGATAGATGATTCCCAATTCAGACTCACGTGTTTTCCATATACCATTTTGGAAATCTGGAGCTTCCATTACAGGTATATATGTATTTTCTATTGCTATCCACCAAACGCATGGTTCTTCTGGATTACATTCTGAGTAGGCATCTATCCGTCCATTGTGATTGTAATCGAAATAGCTGAATTGTGTATCATGACTTTCATCAGTGCCTATCAGACCCAATTCACCATAATACTTTCCATCATTGCCTTCAAATCTACTCATTTTTATGATCTGCTTTTCATCCTTGTAGATATAGATATTGCGTTCAATCGTATCATCATACACAATTTGATGCCTCACGGTGATGTCGTGGAGAAGTGGCTCAAGTTGACTATATTAAAAGCAGATACAGTATGCTATTCCAAAAATAAATCCGGTGGCGCCCCTGGAGGTGGTGGTCTGTCATCTTGCCCCACGACATCAAGTGCTTGTATCTTAAGGTAAGCTACTTTTCCTTCTGAAATACCGATACGAAGATACCAATTGCTTACATTAAGTTTTAAAGGGGTGCGACACAATATTTCATACGTATCGCCTTCACTATTATCGGGTGTATAAGTAGTAAAATCTAATAGTTCATATTCGTCTGGAACAAGTAATGAATTAACAAATTCCTCTGTATCTCCAATTGTGATGCTGTTCCGAATCTTTAACAATTGCTCCTGCGCCAACATGTGCTTCTGTTGAATAGATAACACTAATTTATATCCTGGCCATAAAGCGATCACTAGTATCAAACACAATATCAAGATTACTATTTTTTTTGATAACATAATTTTGTCCAAATACCAAGTTTATGGGATCACTCCTGTATATTGCACAGTCAAATTGCTGAATTACATGGATTCCCATCATTTTTGCCAGATTTACATATTGTTTTCTTATTGTGGTAGTAATTGAAGAATCTTCTTGTCCATTTTCAAAACATCATCAGGGGTTATACTTTCTAAATCATCTGCATGTATTGTAACTAAAGGATAACCGTCTTCTGAAACATTAAAATAGGGATGAATTCCCGATAAGACATGCGCAGGTACAATGCTCATAAAGAATTTCTGGTTGGGTTGTGATGGAAGTGTTTTCCAATCTGTGCGACCAAAAATGCAGATAAGCCCCATGCTCCTGCTCCTGAATGATGGCATTACAATGACCTTTTTTTCACCAGGAGTAAAATGATACTCACAAGAATGAAATCCTCCGAGTCGTTCATAAATATATTTTTCACGTGAATTTCTAACATGCCATTTTCTGTCATTAAGATTAACGAATTCCACTATCAGATCATCATATGTCTGGTTTTCAAATTCAAAAACATAGAAAGCAGATGCAGGCTTAAATCCACTAACCTGATAAAGAGCGCTTCTCCAAATCCATGGAATATTATCGTATAAATACAAACACGATAGTAAGGTCATAAATCCGAATAGGAGAATTACTTTTTTTCGTTTCAAGAACATCATTTCATTTCCATGTGCTCCAGGGAGGTTAATAGTTGTAAATATAACAATCAAAACATAGCAACTGTAGTGTCAATACAGAATGGAACAATATTATTAACAGAATTTAATGTCAAAACCGATCCTAATAAATTTGTTAAAATTAGCTTTAAATTATAAATACTTTAAGTTGTACCTTTTTATCACACACAATGCGAAAACCAAGACAATTAATATGTGCGTCTGCATAGTTCATACTGATATCAGCAGCTCGGTGGTGTACAAGAGGATTTCCCCATGAACTTCCACGAAGTACCCGCAAATTACTTCTTGGGTTGTCTACCCATGCACTTCTATTATCAGGTGGATTGTCATCGTCTTTCGGTGCATCATCCTCACACCATTCAAAGACATTGCCTGCCATGTCATGCAGCCCCCAGGCATTGGGTTGTTTTAATCCGACATTATGTGTTTTTCCGCCTGAATTTTTTTTATACCAGGCATATTTGTCTATCTTTTTTTTCTTTGAATCTTCCCCCCAGTAAAAGCGTGTGGTGGTACCGGCACGGTATGCATATTCCCACTCCGCCGAAGCAGGCAGTCGGAAATTGTATCCTGGCCAGGCGGTATTAAGCTTTTTCAGATATCCACCAGAACTACGGATATCATTCCAGGAAACATTTTCTACTGGTCGCTTTTTTCCCTTGAAATGCGATGGATTATTCCCCATGATTGATTTCCACTGCCGCTGGGTGATCTCGTATTTAGACATCCAGAAGCCTTCTTCAAAAGTTATCTCCTGCTGTGGCCCTTCATTTTCCGACCGGCCAACTTCATCCTCTGGACTGCCCATCAAGAATTTACCTGGCGGTATCCAGCAAAAAATGATGTCAGCAAAGCTATATTCAGTACCGGCAGTAAACACCGATGTCATACTTAATTCATCGTCTATGTCTTCTTTCTGAGATGTATCTACCGTCATCGCTGATTGAGTATTCGCGTCGTTCTGGTTGAATGTGGTTATGCCTTCTTTAATATTATTTGCCTTTATGATATTGCAATATTCATCAAGCACATTAATACATTCAACACAAATTTCCATATCAAATATTCTTCTTACAATTTTTTTCGGGATATATATTTTTTCCTTCACAAATTCACTAATTATGTGTAAAAATTTATGCTTTTCAGGTACATCTTCAGCTTTTACTGGTTCTACAGCTTTATACCGCAAATGTGCATGATCAAGATATCCATACGAATTAATAAAATAGACGGTAACTTTATCAGGTTCATAATCCTCATAATCTATCACTGTACCTTTTTTCATATACACCTGTGATGGATCATCAGGATTTACCCGATCTGCTTCTGTCTCTATATGAGCAATAACCCCAATTATAGTATTTGATAGATATGAATATTTATTCCATGGATGGGGTTTAACTTTAACATAATCTCCTATAGATAAATCTTCTTTTTTGATATATTTGCAACACTTCTCTAAACCAGTAATTTCCTGCCCATCAAGAGAATAAAAATCTATTTCATGTTCATCAATATGCTTTTTTGAATTATTTAGTAAATACCTTATTGACTCGTAAAATAATTCATTTTCATCATCAATTTGGTATTCTTTTAGTATTTTATTTTTAACCTTCTTTATGTATGACATTAGATTTTTTTTATTAGAAAATACTTTGCTTAGATAGTCATTATTTTTATTATCATACTCATCTACATAATGAATTAATTCAAGATGATACACATATTTTTTCATATTTTTCCCTTTTGCAATCTTACATCCATTCACTTATGTCTATAAGACTTCATCATTACCAGATTATTAAAATTTAATCCAATGGAGACTACCTTGTTTAGGTACATCTAATATAGCGTTGCCGATACGATTGCATGTAACCTCCGTTTACTTTTTAACCTGTTAACCCATCCGGGCTGACATACATCACCTGATTACCATTGATATACACATAATAGCTGGCCATGTATGTTGCTCCTGCTGAATGCTACTTCGCCCTCTAGACTAATTTATCGGAGGTCACAGTATCAAGCTCGCTGGCAGTGAAAGTTCTATCGATTTTTATGATTTCATTCTCCCCATTTCCCACGCTTGACTTGCGCTACAACAACAGCTATGATGCCTTATCGTGCTTGGGATGATGTAGTGTAAATCACAAATTCATGGGAAGCATATTATGAAACTTTCATCGTATCCACTCTACTTCATAGGTTTCATTGTGTTGGCAATTGTGATGCTGACATCTGGTTGTTCACAGACTGAGAAAAGCGCAGTCGTGTCCGATAATGAGCCCGGCGAGATACATACGCTCTTCTTGCCTGGCATGGTACCCCTGGAAATGGTCTGGATACCACCGGGCAATTTCATGATGGGAAGTCCTGATGATGAACAGGAGCGCATAAGTTCGGAAGGATTACTACATGAAGTCACTTTTGCCAAGGGGTTCTGGATGGGAAAATACCCAATTACACAGGCGCAATGGCAAGCAATCATGGGTAACAATCCCTCTGAGTTTAAGGGGGACAATCGACCTGTGGAGCAGGTTTCGTGGAATGATATACGAAAGTCTGGATTTTTGGGATTCAGGAAATGCTTTTTAGATAAACTCAATGCATTACATTCAGACTGTAATTTTCGCCTGCCAAGCGAAGCAGAATGGGAGTATGCCTATCGAGCAGGCACGACAACACGGTTCTACTGGGGCGAAGACCTGGACGCAACCGAGATCGACGATTACGCTTGGTACGGGGACAATTCATCGTCAAGCACAAAAGATGTTGGGCTGAAACTTCCCAATGTGTGGGAGTGGTGTGAGGACGACTGGCATAGCAATTACTACGGCGCCCCCAAGGATGGTAGCGCGTGGGTGGACAGCCCTCGGGGCAGTATCCGGTTGCTGCGCGGTGGGGCGTGGAAGATCAATTCGAGCTACTGTCGAGCAGCGTTCCGCTCCTACTACACCTCTCCTGAAAGCCGAAATGCTTACCGTGGTTTTCGTGTTGTGTGCGATTTGGACTGATCATCTTTGCGACACTTTATTCCTGTAAAAAAAAACTACCCACCTACAAGGATGGGCTGCTTTTTGTATTGATGTTTGAACATGTCGGAGATGATAACACCTTCCAGTTGTGCTTTTTCGAAACGCGTACAGATTCATTTAGCAAAGCCCACTACCTGGTTCTGGAAGACTCTCACAGCGTCTTGTGAAATATGCCCTGTCTTGTTGTGCATATTGAGTAGCTTTAATAAACAATCTTTATATGCAGTAATTCCGATATTTATGTTGTACTGCCATTAACAGATTCGGAATTAATTGTTGAGTATGAATTTTGCTGGAAATTCAATATTTCTGAATTAAGCTTCAGCGCGCATTGCGGGCAATAAGTATGGCTGATTTGTCCTCTGTCAGGAAAAATTCCATTGGGTGTGACCCACCTGTCTGCAACACGATATCTCTTGCATTGGCAGCATTGCGTAATCATTAATAGTTCCTATATAGTGTGGTTCCACGATCCATAATCCTATCGTTTTATAAGCGTGAAAAATAACAATCCGGCACCTACTACAATACTGCTCCCACCGACCCAAGTGGGTATTTTGACCGTTTCTTTTTCGTTTATAGTCAGTTCAAGTGGACCCAGATTTGCCGACTGTGATTCCTTGGTGTAGCTGAATTGATCATAGACCAAACCCAAGATACCGGCCACAATCAGTACTACAGCCACGATAATGTATTTATTCATTTCTTGTTTCCTGTTTTAACATCACGAATTCTCACCGCAGGTCACCCAGAAAAAGACCGTGCTTGGTATCGGTAATGCAAGCCAAAGGATTCCTTTAACTATCGCTACTACTACCGTACACTACGTTATTATGACGCTCGCTATAGAACTCGCCTTCCTTGGAGGATGTTTATAATTAATACAACGAGTGCTACAACCAACAACACATGAATAAAACCGCCCAGTGTGTTCGAGGTAACCAACCCCAATATCCACAGAACAAGCAAGATCATTAATATTGTCCAAAGCATTGTTTTATCTCCTTTTATTTATAAAGCCACTGCCGAGCGCTTTCATAGCCTCTGGCGTTTGCTTCATATGCATCTTTACTGATAACTTAAATTTTAAAACTTAATTACAAATGTTGCATATACCACAATCTGGTGGTGTTCATGCCGTTACTAAAGAAAAGTAAAATTCTTTTTACTAGTTTTGTTCACTTTACCAATTCTTATTCAAATGACGATTTAACATGAAAATAATTGCTATTTTCCTTCTACGTTATCGGCTGCATCCTGGATGCCTTGGCCGCCCCGCTCGACGTCTTTTCCTGCGCCTCTGATGGTATTACATCCAAGGACACTGGTTCCGATTAAAGCGCAAAACAATAGTGCTACGATAACGCTCGTATAGGTTTTCATATTCACATTCCTTTAAATGTTGGCTATGGACATCGATTTTTTTCCTGGCATACAATTAGACCCGTGCCATGTTTTACTTTCTTATCTACTCTCATATATTTTTTTAGACAGATGTTTTATTATGCGTCATCCAATACTGACCAATAACTTTAATAACAGCCTGAAAATCAGGAAAGCTCAGTGGTTTGATGATATAACTGTTCGCGCCACAACGATAACTTTTCGTGATGTCACCGTCAGCTATAGAATCAGAAAAGATAACCACAGGAGTGAGTATCAGCTCATCATTCTCAACAATAGCGCGTATTTGGCCGAGTACAGAAAAGCCGCTTGCTCCCGGCAGTGACAAATCTAAAAGGATTAATCTGGGGGGAGGTGCATCGAGCCGGTCTTTGTATTCACCACGCGCATTCAAAAAATCCAAAGCCGATGTACCATCATTAACAGCCGCAACACGGACGTTTTCAATGGTAGATTTCAAAGCATCCACGATTGAAACCCTATCGTTTGCGTTGTCTTCCACTACCAGGATATCGATCACTTCATTGTTCATTATGCACACAACTTAATCCGCTCGTGAGCAGTATTTATAAATGAGAAATTTATCTTCTTCATACCATGATGGTACCCGTCTATGATGAAGTTCCGGCAAAGTTGTGGTAAAACTTTGGTAATCTATTTGCACTGTTGTTTTAGGATTCGATCTATTTCACCGGTACCATTTTTATAGCGAATATTCGTGCCAAATTTTCGGCATAGGTTGAGACAACACACTTTCTATTAATCACCTGTTTTTATTTGTTCTGTATGGGGGTGAAAGTTGGCCATCTTTAGTAACAATTGTCCCGCTTTCTCATTAGTAATGTAGGCACAGTAAAAAATAATTACCTCCAACACTGATTTAATCATGAATATATTTTTTACTCTCAGCACCACATGATGTAAATCAAAAAATTACGTCTCAGTAGTACAATTGAAGTCAGCAAATGAAAATTATCCTACTTATCCTTGATTATTGTTTTATATACCTTAATCTTCGTATTCTTAGTCGCCAGGACTCTCTGAAATATGACATAAGCTATTGGAATAATTGATTTTAGCTGATTTTGGGTCAATAAATTAAGAAGCAGAAAACGATTAGTTTATTATTATTTTTCTTATTATGGCCTGTATTTACCAAATCTTTTCCAAACCCTTACTCGGATTTTACTTAAGCATGAGAAAATACCTGTGTTATAAGAAAACATCAAGCCGTTACATTTAGTGGTGGCACGAAAGAGGTGCTAACCTCGGACAGGAGTATTAATATGGGTTTAATTCTACTCATCATTTTGGTTGTGTTGCTCATAGGTAGCGCGCCCAGATGGGGGCATAGTCGTAGTTGGGGTTATGGCCCCAGCGGAGGTATAGGACTTGTACTTATAATCGTTCTGATACTTGTACTTATGGGACACCTCCCACGTGGATTTTAATTGAGCTTTAGTAATGCACGATCAATGTAACATACGTTTTCTCACAATCCGAGCAATCTTGTCTACCTGGAGTATATTGTCGCTGTGAGATGGTGGAATTGTTTAAAAAATAACAACCGTGAAGAGATATAAAAAATGAACTGGGAGCAAATTGAAGGCAATTGGAAGCAATTCATAGGTAAGGCCAAAGAAACCTGGGGTCAGCTGACCGATGACGATTTGACAGCCATTGAAGGCAAGCGCACACGGATTGCAGGCAAACTCCAGGAACGCTATGGCTATTCGAAAGAGCAGGCCCATAAGGAACTCGATGAGTTTGTAAAAAAATTAACCCCTAAGTAACTCATGTGCCTCGTACCTGGATATTAATAGCCTATTAATAGTCGATTTGAATAAATTCACTATCGCATACAGTGAAATAAAAACAGCACAGAAATAAGGAGGATTATTTTTTATAAGTTACGCTTTTACACAGTACCATCATGATCGGTTCGATGATAATTCGAGCCAGGTGTAATTTGTGTACTTCGGGGGGAGGGGCAAATTTTTTTTATTGAAGGCACCGATGACAGGTCAAAGCGAGCGCTGTAAATATCTCTCAAGACCTGAAGGTCAATATGTAAGATCACACTGCTGACAGACGATTATGGACGACAGAATTTTTAATCAAACATTACCAACCAGAATAACTCATTCTTTGGGAAAATCTTTGTACCCAAAAAACTGATAGTAAAATGCTTGATTAAGGCCATATATAATGGAGGTTATCTGTCATGGGCTGGTTTCATATTGAAGATAATTGTAAACAATGTATATACAAAGACAAGGTAAAGTGGAAGCAATTGAATGATTTTAAACTTTTTCCAATGGTTGATAACGAGACAGCAATAAAACCATTCCGGCTGATTCCTGTAGCAAAGTGGGCATCTAAATACAGGACTCCCGTTGCATTAAACGGTGATGGAAAAATCTTACTTTTTCATTTCAATAAATATTTATTCGAGAAAAGCCCAAAGCGTTGGAGTCCTTTTGTCCCTGAAACTACCGTTTCTAAATTAACAAGCAATTCCTCTGTCTATGTCAGTATATCTGAAGTGCAAGAAGCGGTATATGAGGACTTGCCACAGACATCATTGTTCTTGAGTAACAAACATCAAGAAAGTGCTATGATGCATTACAAAACAGACCCACCTTGTAAGTATAAAGATATAGAATTGACGTCATCGCCTTCATGTCCAAATTGTAAAATCCTATTATTCAGGAAACTTTTCGAAAGGAAAAATGATACTTCTGTGTTCGATAGGAATATACAGGAAGAAATTGTTACATTTAATGGTGCTTCTGTACTCACTATTGACGAAGATAAGCTCGCTATCAGTGCAATACTTCTCATCAAAGAAGATAATATAAGTAACACAAACCCTGTAACGACAAATACATTTACTGAATCAAGCATTCACATCAGAATTATAAAAGATAGTTGTTTGGAACATTTTACAAAGAATAATAAGTATGCACTAGCTTATTTACAGTAATCGTTCATAATAAGACGAATAAAAGTAGTGGTTGCATATTGAGTGGTTCTGGTATTTTTCGCAAAAAAGTCAAACAAGTCTTACTCAGTATGCCACCAGGTGGGGTACTGTCGCATTACATTATTTGAGATGGTGAAAAAAAGCACCTCCTTAATACTATCGCCGATAATGCTAAAGACAGCTTACAAATAATCAAATGAGTACTGGTCGACTTTGTAAACAGAAAATTGTCACCCAGGTAGCAACTGAATACTCCTCCAGGTTATGGTCAGTTAGTGTCATCCAACCATTCTCTTCGCTGCGCTGGCTACAAAATTCTTTACCAAAACTTTATCATATCTACATCCTATTTATATCTTTATATGTTAAAATTATTTCATGATTAATAGTATATAGATATATGTCAAAAACTTTATCTGCTAAAGATTCTTAGAATTCAAGCTTTCATCTAAAATAGACCTGCGTGAAACTGGGTCTACTTCGATTGGAAGGAAGCGGTGGACATAGACGCGGTCGCGGTAAATAAAAGCCAACACCACTTGTAACAATGCAGGCGAAGGCCCAACCAGGCAACACCGTCTTGGCGGTGCTGTAGTCTGGCTTTGGTAATCGTATATATGGAAAACAAGTCATGAAACAACACAATGGCGTAGGCGAATTTATTCAGCAGACGGATGAAATCCGCTCTCGGCTGATTGAATATGCCGCAGCACATACCGTGGATGAGCTTTTGACCAAGGTACTGGAAGAATTTACCACTCTTGTCGACAGCCCCATTATTCGTAAAGATATGGCAGTCGCAATTCAGGAAGAGAGCAACAAGACAACCGGCTATACCGACAAAGATATTGATGTTGAATTCCGGCTTTCAGACGCAGCAAGTGATGTACTTCAGCGCAAGAATGCTGATAATTCCTTGATAGGGTCTGAAAAACGCTACCGGAGACTTTTTGAATCCGCCAAAGATGGTATTCTGATTCTTGATGCCAAGACAGGAAAGATAGTTGACGTGAACCCGTTTCTGTTGGAATTGCTTGGCTATCAGCATGATCAAATGCTGGGACAATATGTCTGGGAGCTTGGCCCGTTCGCCAATTACGCCGCATCCAAAGATGCCTTCGAAATACTGAAAGACGAGAAGTATATTCGTTACGAACATCTGCCCCTGGAAGCTGGAAACGGACGGATCATCGATGTGGAGTTTGTCAGCAATGTCTACCTGGTGGATGAATCCAATGTCATCCAATGCAATATCCGAGACATCAGCGACCGGATACGGGCCGACGCCGAGCGTATACGGCTGCTTTCAGCAATTGATCAAGCTGATGAAATGGTACTCATCACCGAAGCTGATGGAACGATCAATTACGCGAACCCTGCGTTTGAAAAGGTGACGGGGTATACGTGCCAGGAGATAATAGGCCTGAACCCACGTATACTTAAAAGCGGTCAACAGGATGATGCATTTTACCGGTACCTGTGGGAAACCATATCCAGTGGCAACACCTTTCGTGGTCGCATAATCAATAAGCGTAAGGATGGGGAATTCTACACCGTGGAGGCGACGATTTCTCCGGTTCGTGATCATTCAGGCCAAATTGTCAACTATGTTGCTGTTAAGCGCGACATTACGGAAAGACTGCGACTGGAGAGCCAACTCCAACAAGCGCAGAAGATGGAGTCCATAGGGCGATTGGCAGGTGGAGTCGCCCACGATTTCAACAATATGCTCAGTGTCATAATCGGCTATACGGACTTGGCTCTTAGTAGAATTGGCTCTACCGACCCACAACAAAGTGCCGATTTGGATGAAGTCCTCCAGGCCGCCCATCGTTCCGCGGGAATCACACGGCAATTGTTGGCCTTTGCCCGCAAACAAACCATAAGTCCCAAAATACTGGACCTGAACGAGACCGTGGAAGGCATGCTCAAAATGCTCCGCCGCCTTATCGGAGAAGAGATTGATTTGGCCTGGCAGCCCAAGGCGAATCTGTGGCGGGTTAAAATGGATGCGACCCAGATTGATCAGATATTGGCCAACCTCTGTGTTAACGCTCGCGACGCAATATCAGGGATTGGTAAGTTGATGATTGAAACGGACAATGTAGTCTTCGACACGGCTTATTGCGCTGAACACAATGGGTACATGCTCGGCGAATACGTAATGCTGGCCGTCAGCGACAGTGGATGCGGCATGGACAAAGAGACAATCCAAAATGTCTTCGAGCCGTTCTTCACCACAAAGAGCACCGATAAAGGCACAGGCCTGGGTTTGGCCACAGTCTTTGGTATCGTCAAACAAAACAATGGCTTTATTAACGTTTACAGTGAACCTGGGCAAGGGTCTACTTTCAAGGTTTACCTGCATCGACACATGGGTGAAAAACCAGAGTACAGCACGGGAAAAGTAGTAGATTTACCTTCCGGTCGCGGCGAAACAGTGCTTCTGGTGGAAGACGAACCTGCAATTATGAACATGGTCAGCACAATGTTAAAAAAGCTGGGCTACAAGACCATATCCATTGGTTCACCCAACAAAGCACTGCTACTTGCGGAGAGCCATACGGTGAAAATCGACCTGCTTATCAGCGATGTGGTCATGCCAGAAATGAACGGTCGCGAGCTGGCGGAGCTGGTATATACCATCCACCCACAGATCAAAATGCTCTTCATGTCCGGCTATACCGCCGATGACATAGCACATCGCGGCGTACTCCCTGAAGGAATCAACTTCCTTCAGAAGCCTTTCTCCTCAAGAGACTTGGCCATTAAAGTTCGGGAAGTACTGGATAAATCGTAGACGCAAGACCAATAAAAAACGTCTTTTCATTGCCTGGAGCGTTAGGAGTTAAACGAGATGTATGTAATCAATGATGCTCAAATCTGGGCATCCACCAGCTTCGGACGCATTGAAAGATATTCTCCAGAACGTACCTGGCAAATCAAGGTGCTGCGATAGGAAGGGTGTGGTCTGGAGGGATAAAGGATACTCTCCAATGCGCCAATGAAAACAATTGGCCAGCTTGGGCACCGTCTGATTTTTCGGTTTATTAACTTGTTACCGAACATAAATTGCAATATGAGTTAACGATACAAACAGGGGGAAGTTGATCATGCAAGCAGAGCAAAAAGAAACATTTGAACAGATATTATTTTCGTATGTGGAGATGTGCTATTTGGTGGCTCTTGCACTCACCCGCGACCCGGATGACGCACGTTGCCTTACACGCGAAGTGTTGGTTGATACATGGCTTCTGAACGCCTGTGTATACAACAAGAGGATTATCAAGCAAAAACTTTTGACGACATTACGTACCAAATTCAAGGAAGGATACTCCCCACCCAAGTGCGGTGCTAGGAGATGCACGGCTCTTACGTACATTAGGTAAGCAGGGTATTGCCTTATATGCAGATCAGAATTTTGAGATGGCTTTAGACATTGTCTTGACAATGGCAAAAAATCTGGGGGAATGATTTCACGCCAGTACCAGAAAGAGTATCTGATCCATGAAAAGGCCGAAATGCTGGCCTACTCCACGGCGTCCTCGAATCGATACCCGACACTGCGTACGGTAACGATAAAGATGGGGTTGCTTGGATGGTCCTCTATCTTTTTGCGAATGTGTCCTATATGGACGTCTACAGCCTTGGGTACACAGTAACGATTGTCTTTCCAGGCTCGTTCAATAAGATAGTCGCGGGTAAACACGTGCTCAGGTTTTTGTGCCATTGTATATAGTATGTCGAACTCGATACCTGTCAGTTCAATGGGCTGATCGTCTTTCCAGACGCGTCGCTCGCCGGGGTCCAAACACAACCGACGGAAACGCAGTACCTGTTCCCGCGGCATTTTAGGTCTTGAACGCCGCAAAATCGACTCAATTCGTGCACTCAGTTCTTGCATGTCAAAAGGTTTGGATAAATAATCGTCTGCCCCCATACTGAGTGCCATCACTTTTATAGTAGAGACCGTTGTGATGCTTAGCATCAGGACGGGAACATTACTCGACTCACGTACCCTTCGCAGTACTTCCACCCCATCGAGAGACTGGTTTCTGGACTCCATTGAATCGGGAAAGTTTATATCGAGCACAATGAGATCAGGAGATAACGTTTGCGTGAGTTTCAGCGCGGTAAACCCATCCTCCCCGGTGGACACCTCATAACCCAGCTTTTCGAGATGAACCCGGACTTCACGCAATAGCTGCTGGTCGTCGTCAATGACCAGAATTTTTATTTTTTCACTTCTTGTCAAGTTTGAAAGCCTTTCGTCCGATGCTGTACTACCCCGGCGTTACTTTGACTAATGTAAAGTAGAAGATCGCGCCTTTGTTAATTTCGGATTCTGCCCAAACTTGGCCGCCATGTCGCTCAATGATGCGCTGTACAAGCGCCAATCCTATTCCCAACCCCTCGAAGTCTGCCGCATTTTGAAGACGGAGAAAGGGGATAAACAAGTCGTCCTTTTTACTCTGATCAAATCCTACACCATTATCTTGAATAAAGTAAACTTTTTCCGATGTTGACTCCGTACAGCCGACTGTAATTCGCGGGTCTTTCTGCATATAAGTGAACTTGATTGCATTCTCCAGCAAGTTCCTTACGACTTCTTTCAAGAGAACCCGGTCTCCCTGGCATGGCGGCAGATTTTGAAAGATAATCTCAACATTCCGACCTGCTTGTTCTTGCTGTAGCTCTTTCGCCACTTCCTCAAAAAGTGCCGTCAGGTCAATCCTGTGCATTTTCAGTGGGATTTGATTGGCCTGCGAGAACAACATCAAACTCTCAATCAGCTTACCCATTTCAACGGTTGTCTTCAGAATTAAATTCAACTGTTTGATGGCATTCTCAGATAAGTTGGCGTCTGTCTCGTGAAGCAATAAATAGACTATCCGATTTACGAAGCGTAAAGGTGTCCGCAAGTTATGCGCTACCGAATGACTATAGGATTCAAGTTCTTTGTTCAGTGCCTCGATCTTGGTTACATACACCTGGTGTGCCGCATTCAATTCCTGGATTCGAAGTTCGGCCTCGCGCTCTTTACTAATGTCCTTCAGTTCGACAAGGATCATCTCGGGTAAATCTAGTGTATTGATTCGTTGTGCGTTCACTAAGAGGATGATGCGTTGCCCCGAAGGCAAGGTGCATATAGTCTCGGCACCGTCCACTTCACACCCAGAAGCAACGATGGGAGCAAGAATCGTTTGCAAGCTGGGTTCACAATCCGCTCTTGCGACAAAATCACCCTTTACAGCATCCGGTGTAATCTCGAACATCCGTGTAAATGACGGATTAGTGATCACTGGTCGAAACCTTAGATCTAGAATCATTATGGGATAGTGAAGGGCATCTAGAAAAAATTTTATAGTTTTTAGCGAAACTTTCATAAACTTAACCGTCTAATCTTTGGAATCTTTGCAATTGAAATGCCTCATCATTGCCCCTGTTTACTCACTCAGAAATTCTAGTAACGGTTTGAGAAATTTACCTGAACATTAGATTTTTGAAAACAATATTAACCCTTGGTTCTGATTTCTCGATTGTCCTGAGTAATGTAATGCAATGGCCGACTTGACACTTAACTCCTTTGGTGAGGAAGTTATTTATTACAAGAAAAAATACGCAACTACGCATAGGAATTCATTGTCCAAGATACAAAAAAAATGCCCTTGAATGCAAATTAAATACGCTGGTTTTTGAATTCTTGTATTCAAACTTTAAGTACACCAAAGCTTAAATAAATCTTAAAAAAATGGTATTCATGTAAATAAAACATGGCCTGACGTAACTTCGTATTGGTGCAAAGTTTTTAAGAATACAGGACAAACTCCGACACTACTTCTTTCTGACACTGGATTCAGACAAGCCGAATATAACAGGCAACTTCTAGTGTTAAAAACTAATGGGGAAATGTAAAAGGTGAACAGCCTGAAAGCAGAATATCCAGACTATTTTTATATAAAAACAACCCTATAAGGTATACTATGATTGCTGCAGTGAGATGCCATAATTGTATACAACATTCTTTGACTGATTTGATCATGCAATGGCTCGTACGCGAATTAAAACTCTTAAAAAACAAGCTGACCTGAAAGTTAGCAAACAAGCAAATACGAAGATTACCCAGCGCAACGAGACATTAAATGTTATTGTTGGAATCGATGGTTGGATGATGTATATACGTCCTCTTTCATTTTTATTACAAGGCAATTGGAAGCATAAGTATATTGTACCTATATTTATATTATTTATTTATTGAGAAAAGTTGTTTACAGTTATTTTATGTTCATGCAGTCCTCAGCAAAATTTAGGTTTAGATATCGTAAGCTCGTGTTATACTTTATGGAGAATAGGAATTGAACAATATGATTAAAGACAGTGCTTGCGAAATAGGAAAAGTTGCGTTATTTGGTACGTATGTTCCCAAAAAATGTGGAATTGCTACGTTTACGAAAGACCTTCGCGATGCCGTTACAGCAAATATGTCAGAACATAGCTCAATTGTATTGGCTATTGATGATGAACTGGAAAAGCTGCAATATCCCGATGATGTACGTTTTCAGGTGCGTGTACAACAACAGAATGATTATCGGGTAGCCGCGGATTTGTTGAACATCAATCAGGTAGACGTCACCATGATCCAGCATGAATTTGGCATCTATGGCGGGCAAGATGGCCGCTATGTGATCGATATTATGCGACGACTCCGGATGCCTATTATATGCACCTTACATACCGTTGTCCGCGACCCTACTCGGGGGCAAGAGCGCATTATGCAAGACATGGTGAAATATTGTGATCGTTTTGTTGTGATGAGCTATCTTGGCTTTGATATATTGAAAGAACGGTATCAGATTCCCGAGGAGCAAATTACTTATATACCACATGGCATACCTGATGTCCCCTTTGCCGACCCCTCATTTTATAAAGACAGTTTTGGGTTTGAGAAAAAAACAGTAATTTTAACCTTTGGTTTGTTATCTCCTTCCAAAGGAATTGAATGCATGCTTAATGCCATGCCTGAGATTGTCAAAAAATACCCTAAAGTGGTGTACGTGGTCTTAGGTGCAACCCATCCATCGATTTTACACAATGAAAGCGATGCATACAGGAATTCTCTGGAACATTTTGTGGAGCAAAATGGCCTCCAGAACAATGTGGTATTTCACAACCGTTATGTGTCGATTGATGAGCTGTGCCGATACATAGGTGCTGCCGATATATATGTGACCCCGTATCATAATGCAGCACAAATAACCTCTGGAACCCTGGCATACGCGATGGGCATGGGAAAAGCAGTGGTTTCGACACCATATTGGTATGCCGAGGAAATGCTCGCAGAAAACCGTGGGCGTATTTTCCCGTTTAAGGATCATGATGCCCTGGCCAAACAAATAATCAGTTTATTGGAAAATCCTGTTGAGTGGAATACGCTACGTAAAAATGCCTATCAGTATTGCCGTCCTATGGTTTGGGATAATGTAGCCAAAGCATACATCAACGTGGCAAAAGAAGTTATCGCAGAACGCAGAATGACACCCAAACAGGTGGACCCCTCCCCTGTCGAGGTGGTATCCGGACGCGCCATTCCGGAAATCAATCTGAAGCACCTCCGAACGTTGACTGATGATACCGGTATGTATCAGCACGCTATTTATACTATTCCTGATCGCAATCATGGATATTGTGTTGATGACAATGCCCGTGCACTGATCGTAACATTACGTTACACATCATTGCGCCAAGATGAATCAGTACTTCCTCTGGTAAACACCTACCTTGCTTTTGTGCATGGTGCATTTAATACGGATTTGGGGCGCTTTCGTAACTTTATGAGCTACGACAGGCGCTGGTTGGAACAACAAGGTAGTGATGACAGCCACGCGCGTACCATATGGGCTTTAGGCGAAGCTGTGTCGCTGGCTACAAATGATGGCGTTTTAGGGTACAGCACCCGCTTGTTCAATTATGCAATACCAACCGTAGAAGACTTTCGCTCCCCACGGTCTATCGCATTTGCCTTGATTGGTATCCATGCCTATCTGCGGCGGTACGGAGGAGATACCCATATCCGACGTATGCGTGAAATACTGGCAAGTAACCTGATTGAAACATTTCAAAACAATGCCACCGATGACTGGCCTTGGTGTGAAGAAGTAGTAACCTATGATAATGCCAGGATTTGTCACGCACTCATTCTTTGCGGACAGTGGATTCCCAACCATGAAATGGTAGCGCAAGGACTTCGGAGTTTACAGTGGCTGCTGGATATCCAAAGTAACGAAAAAGGGCATATCAGTCTCATCGGTTGTGATGGTTGGTTTGAGCGGGGTGGTGCCCGTTCTTTGTTTGATCAGCAACCGGTAGAAATAATGTCACTGGTGGATGCATGCGCCGAAGCGTATCGGGTTACGAATGATATGCACTGGGGCAATGAGATACGACGCTGTCTGGACTGGTTCTTGGGCAGTAATGATGTCGGGGAAGTTTTATACAACTTCAAGACGGGAGGATGCCGAGATGGCCTGAGCCCACAGGGAGCCAATCAAAATGAAGGAGCCGAGTCTACCTTGGCGTGGTTGTTGTCACTGATAACAGCCTATGAACTGATGGGTGGCTGGCAAAAAGATCCAGCATAACCAACACAAACAGAGAGCGAGAATTTTCTATGCCTGATCCAATCGTAATGATATCTAGCTATCCACCAAGACTGTGTGGTATCGGTACCTTTTGTGAAGAAGCACGCGAGTTTATCCAAAAGGCACATCCCGAGCGTGAAGTACTGGTAATCAGCCATACGGACGGAGAAGGTGAGGGTGTTTTTCCTATTATGGAACCCAACGCCCGTCCTGATTGGTGGCGACCAGTCGTCGATAAGGTAGCGGCGTTAAAACCATATGCCGTCCACATTCAACATGAGTATGGACTGTACGAACACTATGATGATGAGGGACACGGCGACGAAAACATGGGTTTCCTGAACATGCTGGAGGCACTGGCGCCCTGGCCGGTCATTGTCGAACCACATACTGTACATGGTCGGATGCGGGATAGCGAAGCACTATTTGTACGCCGTTTGTGTCGCAAGGCAGACATTGTGCTGTTTAAATGCTCTTATCAGCGCTGGCGATTGGGGTGGACTTTTTCTCAACATGGTTGGGAGCTGCCCCGAAATATCATGATAGTGCCCCACGGTGCCCGCTCCGATATACGCTACCCAGCTGAAGTAGTACCAAAATTACGCGAAGAACTTGGACTCAGCAGCATACCTGATTTTGGACAGCACCTGGTCGGGTTGGTAGGCTGGATTCAATCAAACAAACGCTGGGATATAGTGACTTCGATCTGGGAAGAAATTCACCAGGAGATATACGAGAAAACCGGACAGGATTGGGACTTGCTCGCAGCTGGCTCCATGCGGGACCCCCACCATGAGCCCGATTATAAACTGTACCGAAATCAACTGGAGGTGCTGGAACGTAAAGGGCTGGCCCATTTTTATGAATTTATCCCACGGGGAGTCAATTATTACAAAATCATGGCGCTTTGTGATTATGTGGTACTGCCCTCGACAGACGAAACACAGTCCGGTACATTGGCACGGATTATATCGTTGAACAAGCCGTACATTACGACAGCTCCCATGGAAGGATTGACAAGCCAGACGCTCGAGAGTGAGGGCGGGTTGTTATTTACAAATAAGGACATGTTACGCAAGAAAATGGTGCGGCTTGCCTGTGATGAAGCACTACGGGTAGAATTGGGCAACAACCTGAAGCGCTATCTCGATGAGGTCGTGAGCTGGGATATTGTAGCCCGGCAATATGATGAAGCCTATGACTTGGCGCGTAAGTGGGTGTTGGATGAAGTTCCTGTCAACATACCAACAGATTTTTGAACTTAGAACTTTGTGCGTGTATGTTGGTTGATTTCGTAGTGCGTTAATGCGGAAACCGCCACGTTTAAACCGAATAATTCATTGCCGACGAATACAAAAACTTGATAATAGAAATTACGCAGGATGCAACACCTTGTTGGTTTTATGTGCATCCTGCGTAATTAAATGATTTTTATTACCCATTGAAATCATCAGGGCAACCTGGACAATTACTTGTGCATTTCTACTGTCTTGACCTTGCACCTGGTGGACCAATGCTCAAGACTAATTTTGCCAATTTACCGCTACAACAATGACTGTAGTGAAGCCAATTATTGGTTACAGGATTGTTATTGGGTAGCTGATGTTTGGACCATGGCTGCACGATGTTGCAGAAGTGACTTTTTGCGTGCAGCACTATTCATATGGATAACATGCTTTTTCGCTGCTTTATCTATAGCAGAAAGTGCCTGTGGTACACGGGTGCCAATTTGCTCGGAATCCTTGCTTTCAATGGCTTCCAACGCATACTTCATCATCGTTTTCATGTGTGAACGTACGGACTGATTTCTGATACGTCTGATTTCGTTGGTGATGACTCTTTTTTTCTGTGACTTAATATTTGCCATTCGGTATGGTTTCTCCGTTTAAGAAATATGGAACGGGGTTTATGTTAAAAATTGGAATAGAATTAAGTATATCAGGCTACCGAATTAATTGCAACTCTTTTTAGATGTATGGACTTACGGCACGCCAGCAATCACTTAATCTTGCATACACATATAGCCTCGAATACTTTGTACGCGACCAGTCCTACCCGAAGCAACATGGACTTGCGTTCCACCAGGGTTACAATAGCACCATCCTGATGTGCGCCCAATACCAGGTCGGCCTCCCAGTCTCCAAAACGTTCCTGGGCCTCCACGAGCTTTGGACGCTGTTCAATGCCCACCCGGTTGGGGATGCTTACCCGCTGTACTTTGCGTCCGTTACGTTTACGTCGTTTCTTGTGACGGCGTCGCAAATACCCGAGAAATGGGCGTAATGAGGCCAAATCGTACAACCAGCGATAAATACTCTCGTGGCTCACACGCATGTGCGGTGTCTTTGGAAAATCCAGGGGCAACCGTCCTGCAATCTGCTGCGGACTCCAGTATTGTGCGAGTTTATCAATCAGATACCGCATCAACTCGTGATGCATATAAAGTGGTTCCCTACGGCAGGCGACACGCCTGCTTCGATACTTTTCATTGGCTTTGCTGGCACAATAGGAACTGTTCCTGGATGCATTGCGACGTAGTTCCCTGCTGATGGTGCTGTGACTACGTCCCAGCATGCGGCCAATCTCCCGGATACTGTACTTTTGGGCAGCAAGATATTTTGTTTCATGGCCCACGCAAAACCCACCAACAAGATAGGACTGCCCTACCCTCTGTCGCCGCCCGTCGTCGTCGTGCCTTCATGAACGATGGACGGCTCCTGCGGGATAGGGCTTAGTTCACAGAATGCTGAGATTGCACTCAAGAACAAAATGGTGCACTTAGTATATGAACCTGAGCACCACAAAATTCATGGCTGCTTGATCCAAAGGGGTGGCTGTGTCATGATTCTGCACGGACGTAACGGTGTCGCTCATCGTATTCTCCTCTTGTTTTAACCTTACAGGGAGTATACTGCGTACCGTTACGTCTTTCACCTATTGGGTGCAAGACAAAAAACAAGATTCACCAATAATAGAAGCGTAATTCATTGGTTTTGCAACTTCAACTGCCGATTATAGGATGATTGCTTCTTGGGCAAACACCAATATAAAGCTTGCTATAGATAAATATGTAGTAATAGAATTTATGATTTCCAAGCATTTCTAATTTCGGCAAACTCATTCGGAGACTGGCTTGCCTCATGCCATTTTTGAAGAACATCTGGTAGAAGTTTATTTTCACTTGTAAAATGTGAATTTAGTTTTCCAGCAAGCTTAACTGCATATTTTCGTATTTCCAGTTTTTCTTCAAACAGTAAATTAGAATTGCGGTTGTCATATGCAGTTTCTTCAAGCAGATGCGACAATCGTTTCAAAGATGCATTTTCCAGATTTTCATAAAAGTGACTAGGAGTATCCATCAATATATGTACGACAAGGTACATTGCTTGGGATATAGATTTAGTTTGACAGTACATGATGTATTGACTCAGAGCAAATACTAAGTCTCTTGCCATTGAAGTATTCGAAGAAGCTACACTTCCAATTAGAATCTTATATATTGCAATTAGGCCAACTCTTACATCTTTTACTTGATTAATGATTAACACATCATTAATTTGTTCAAATATGTCAGATTCTTTTGCAGGATATATATGAAGGCACGCTGCTTCAGCTGTTAAGACAGGTAAGTTGAACTCTTTCATTTCATTAAGGAGTCGATCTAGCGATGTTTTTATATCATCTGATGAATCTACTCTGAGCTTTGGCGCTACAACCTCAGCAATGATTTCGAGAATTTTAGTAAATCTCGATCGAAACTCTTTATGCTTTGATGGAATCCCAGCAGGTGCATTATCGTTTTCACGCAGTTTGTTTTTATCAGCATCCCACCATTCGAGCAAGCGTTGTAGAAACTCAACGGCATCTTCTCTTGTCCAGATGCTTCTACCATTGCTATTAGCTCCAATAATTTCTTGCACAACAGGAATATTTCCACCCGTTATTTTGACGCCCCCGTCTTGCATATTTTTTTGAATCGGGAATTGCGTTGCCCTGACATATTTTTTGAAAAGATGAGAAGGATCAATGTCAATGGGATGGGGAAGATGCAGAAAAGCAAATTTATAGAAATCGGTACCATTCGGCAAGCCGTACTGGTCAACTACACACCAGATGGCCTCTGTGAGTTTACTGCTTTGGTCGGAGTCGAGTAACTGGAATTTGTAAAGTGTAATCAGTGAAGTAATTGCCCACCGCCGACGATCTGAGTTATCTAACGTTGCTTCCCGGAACAAATGATTTATTAGTCCATGCTGGATTTCCAAGCTTGTTGCACAATCAGGCTTCTGATTGAGTTCGAGCAGTAATAATGGGTTCAGAAACTCATCTTTGACTAATAAATTTGAATCTTCGGGGAAAGGAATTTTCAGCAAGTCCGGAACCAAATTGTATTGCTCAATATCAGACATAGAGCTAATGAGTCGTTTGGTGAGACTTTTTACATTGCGGTAATTTGATTTACCTGGTGAGGCATAAAGTTCAGTAATAAACTCAAGGATGTGATACTTTTTCTCAATAGAACACTTACAACATAGCCTTGATAAAACTTCAGGTAATAACTGAGCGAGACGCACACCGTAACTGTTATTTTGGAATGTATCGCCTGCGTAGATGTCATCCCGGCATTTGTTGAGCGCATCCAAATAGCTTTGAATGAGCTGATCAGCCACTTTGGTAGTAAATCTGTAAACGGACTCGCGGCTGAACAGGCTATCAACGGCCTTCGAATCTCCCAGCCTGACAAGTGTGGCATTTGCCCAAAATGGAGAAATTTGCGAGATATGTTGCAGACTTGCCAACGCGGTTTTTGATGCCACCGTGTAGCTACCGACACGATATGGAAGACCGATCTCTTCACAGAAACGAAGGAAAGAATAGGCGTTGAGTTCTTCTTGGTCGGTATTACTGAAATGGAGATTTTGAGTGACCATTCCAATATCAAATGTGTGTATTTCTGAGACAGTTTTCTGCTTAGCAGGAGGTATGCTCAACATAAGTTTAAATAACTCTAATTCATTCCACGGATCGCACCGGAAGGCTTTGATTTCATCCCAACGAGCATTTTGTTGCTGTAGCTCTGTCTGACGCTGATTTAAACGAATATCTTTAAGTCTCTGACTCCACTCTGTACTTCTGCTATTCAGACGTTTGTCAAACAAATCATCCCAGTCTTCATCAAAACTGCCGATCTCTTCTTGCGGCTTGATTGTGTTATTCACTTGGGGCTCTGGTTCTGGCTTTTGCTTACCTAGTTTCCACTCGTTAGCCAGATTTTCCTTTATCAGTTGTTCCTCTTCATACGTTGCGGGGTTATCCAGAAACCACTTACTGGCATCACCTACATATCGCATGAGAAGCATTTGATATGCTTCATTTGATACTGTCTGATAATCTGGTGAGCTAGTGTTGATATTACACTTTTTACGAGTCTCGACTAAGGACACCTGTATTTGATCATAAATATCATGAAGTATACCTAGCTCAGCAAGTGCGGCAGCACGCTTGGTCATCCAATAGGGTTGCGATTCGTCGGGTCGCCACTTTTCAAGAGATTGCTTTGCATTGGGTATATCCATAGTAAAGAGAGTAAAGAGAAATCCTTCGTAATTTAGAAACTCCCCTTGTTCAGCCGAAAGATGCTCGGAAAGAGTCTTAAGCCGGTTTTCTGCTTCCTTCCATTTATCGAGATACCACTCCTCGCGATAGAAACGCAACATTGCAAGCGCGATGGCCAGCCATGCCTGTCGGATAGCATTCCAAGGCAGGTCTTGAAACCTTTCTTCTCCAGCAATGTATGGATAATTTGCAGGTGGATTTTCAGTTTTAAAAGGCCAGTATTTATCGAGGAGTTTTTCGCAAGATTCCGCGATATTGCCAAAAATAGGAAGCAAACATCTTTCGAGCCGCCAGATCAGCTCGAAAGCGAATTGAATATCCATTCCAGGGGGTAAATTATCCGTGTCCGGAAGGTAGTTAATCCAGTCTTTCGTATTCCACCACAAATTCTCTCGGTTACTGCTCGGCAAGATCAACCAACCAGGATAGACCTGCCGTTGCTTCCGCCATTCTTCTGTGATCTTCTGAACATCTTTTATTTGATCCGCACTGTGGGAGGGATGCTTTGTTTTGGAGGTGTATGGCCAATCGAGTGCATCTGGTTTTTTTGATACAATGTACTTAAAAAACTTGTCCAAAGCCTTTTTATGATCGTGTTTCTCAATGCCGTGGCAACAAGATAGGTCAACAACAATAATCCCGCGTTGTGCTAGCAATTGCAATTTGGCAGATGACAAATCAAACACTCCAACCAGGTAGATTTTCTGCGTCTTATCTCTTCCAAGATTGTCCCCAATCCAGCCAATCCACTGAAGAAAATTAGGATCATCGCCGGAAAAACCAATTAGACAAAAAGTATTTTCCAGTAGGGACTGTTGTACAGTATTAACAAATGGAGCATTGACATGCGGATAACGTCGGTAATCTTCTTCGGTGATGATGTAGGGGCGCTCAGACGGGAAGCTGCCGTGGAGCTTCACTATTCTGGGCTTGTTGGCATATGGGATATCTTCTTTGTTGACAACTGGCTCATATCGCCGATTTATGACCTTGGTGCTGGCCCGTTCAAGCAAGGTGTCGTAATTGGTAGTGAACACATCCACCCACGGCAGCTTAAGTAGATTGACATGGAGTCTGGAAGGTTCGATGTTCATATCCGGGATATTGGTTCGTATCAAGTTTTCTAGTGCCGGTCGACCAATGGAAGCATGCACTTCTTCTGCCAACCGTAATACATTTAGATATTTTTGTCTAGTTGAATCTGGTTTGCCCCCATATGCTTTCTGATAAAAAAGATCCCCCATTTGATTCCAATCAGGAAAACTATTGTCTGCGTTCTTACTGAATCCAGCACCTACCATAACAGCTGCGCGACCATTCCATAGGCGCTCTGCAATTTCATTCAAATAGGGACGGATCGAGTCCGGAATTATTATTTCAGATTCTTTACACATAATTTGTTCATCCCCAACGGTGCCTTTAACAATTAAAAAATACGAAGAATTACCCATAAGTTTACATCATTTGCTTTAGATGTTCACCTTCACAATGCTTTTTTCAGCCTGATAATATCTATATTGATTTTTTGTACTATAACATATGTTTTTAATATTATCTTATCTCTATTATTTTTTATTAATTGTAATGTAGCATTCAAAATGCTGGTTTGGTTTAGAAGATTCTGGAACGATCATTCGGATAATCGTCCGGGCAGAATACGAATTCGTAGTAAGTAAAAAATTCCCTGTTGCGTCAAGTAAAAATCTATTCGAAGTACCATACGTTGCCTCATGTAAAAATCTATCTTTGAGAACACCTTGTTTTGTGTTGGTAAGGTGGTAGCTGACGGTTCCTGTCAACTCACCTGTTCTCCCCCGAGACGGAGCAATTTTTGTAATAGTTATGTAGTTTTTTCCTGTTTTCTTCTTCTTCTTCGATACTCGCCACAGGTGATTGACTTTTTGTCTTGGACGATATCTGGTCTGAAAACCTAAATCGACACGCCTCTTCGCGGGAATAACGGGAAAGGAGCTATGCGTGGGTGGTCATTTGGTAAGCAATTACAGATACCTTTTGCTGGCACGCCCTACGGGGTGCGGTATTGGGGGGTGTTAATGTCCCGGGGTGGCGGCCGTGGGCCTTACCCCGCGCTACGGCGATGTAATCCTTCGGGATAGGAACAAAAGCGGGTGCATGTTTGGGGTGGCGTTGTTGTCCCGGGGTGGCGGCCATGGGCCTTACCCCGCGCTACGGCGCTATAATCGCTCCGCGATAGGGAACAGGTGGCGGCATGTAGACCACGCCACTCTACGGTGATTGGTTGCCTCGCACCGCCAAGCCACACCCACGCCGTCTTGTCATCCCCAACCGCCAGGCCACACCCACCCCGTCATGCCCACGAAGGTGGGTATCCAGAGAGGTGATTAAGGAGACGGGAACACAGCTTTAGCTTGCATTTTGGTGTTCCCGCAGGTGGGTTCAGTTGTTAGGAATGAATGTACTTTTGTGCTAGTAATATGTCTTACTGGGTTCCCGCCTGCGCGGGAATGACGGAAAGGGGGCTATGCGTGGGTGGTTATTTGGTAAACGAATGTGGGCATATCCCCTGCTGGCACGCCCTCCGGGGTGCATGTTTGGGGTGGCGTTACTTACCCGGGGTGGCGGCCGTGGGCCTTACCCCGCGCTACGGTGCTTTAATCCCTTCGGGATAGAGAACAGGTAGCAACATGTAGACCACGCCACGCTTCTTTAATTGTTTGCCTCGCACCGCCAAGCCACACCCACGTCGTCTTGTCATCCCCAACCGCCAGGCCACACCCACCCCGTCATGCCCACGAAGGTGGGTATCCAGAGAGGTGATTAAGGAGACGGGAACACAGCTTTAGCTTGCATTTTGTGTTCCCGCAGGTGGGTTCAGTTGTTAGGAATGTATGTATTATTGTGCTAGTAATATGTTTTACTGGGTTCCCGCCTGCGCGGGAATGACGGGAAAGGGGGTATCCAGCAGGAGCGCATGGCGTGACCAAGGTACCGTTTCTCTTATTTCTATGCACTATTCATGGCGAACAGACTTGATTACCCGGTCTATTTCACGTTTGCTCTCGCGCTCTTTGATGGTCTCGCGTTTGTCAAATTGCCGCTTGCCGCGACATAACCCAATTTCAACTTTCACAATACCGTTCTTGAAGTACACGCGCAAGGGAATAAGGGTCAGCCCTTTTTCTTCCACTCGTTGCTTGATGCGTGTCATCTCATGGCGATGCATCAGCAATTTTCGTGGTCGTTCGGGATCGTGATTGTTGATGTTGCCCTGATCGTAGGGGCGAATATGTGTACCCACCAGTATGAGTTGCCCACCTTGAAAATCAGCATAGCTGTCCTTCAAGGTCATGCTGCCTTTCATGCGAAGTGACTTCACTTCTGTGCCAAGCAACGCAATACCCGCTTCGTGATTGTCCATCACTTCATAGTCGTGCCGCGCCTTGCGGTTCTGTACAATTATTTTTTCACCCATACTTATCACTGTGTTTATGCATACAGGAAATATCCCATCACGATGCAAATCATCTTGTTTATAACAGTTACCGTCTTCTTGGCCCCCAGGTACCGCCTTCAGTACGCATGTTGGCCAATCTTTCGATGGGTTTGTCATCACCGGTTTCAATGGTGATGGTATGCAATCGGGGACTGCCACTCCGTGTCGTGGTAAAGATAATATGGCGTGAATCGGGAGACCAGTTTGGTGATTCATTGATACCGTGTGACTCGGTCAGGCGGCGTGGATTCGACCCATCGCTGTTCATCATATAGATTTCCAGCCCTTCACCCCGGCGCTCTACGACATAGGCAAAATACTTGCCACAAGGCGACCAGGCTGGGTCATAGGAACTGCCTCCTTGAAACGAGATGCGGCGTTCATTGCCACCATTGACGTCCATAACGTATATCTGGGCATTACCTCCCCGATCACTGACTATTGCCAGGTGCGATCCATCCGGGGAGAAAGAGGGAGAGGTGTCACTGTCCCGATTGCGGGTGATACGCCGGGGATTCGCCCCATCCGGATTACGGAAATAAATTTCACTGTTACCGTCCTTACTCAAGGTCAATGCCAGATACTCGCCATTGGGTGCCCAGGCAGGTGCAGCATTCAAACCGACTTCCCTGGAGAGGGGTGCGGAAAGTCCTGTTCGTCGATCGTAAATGTAGAGGAATGAATACCGGTCTTTATACGACAAATAGGCAATACGGTTACCATCCGGTGACAATTTCGGCATTATCGAGAGAGAGTCGTGACGTGTAATCTGGCGTACATTTGCCCCGTCATAATCAGCGATATACAACTCTTTCTGACCTGTACCGCCTGAAGAAAACACGATTTCCGTTGTGCCGATGCCCGGGGTACCGGTGAGATACCGAATAACTTCTTCCGAAAAGCGATGCGCGGCCAAGCGGGGATGCTGTCGGTCTACGCGTAATTCCTGGCCAACAATCTGATCCATAGAAAAGAGATCAAACAGCCGCAATTGTGCGACTAACTGGTTGCCTTCTTGTTGCAACACACCAAATACCAAGTGCTCTGCCTTTGTAGCCCGCCAGGCTTCTCTATCAAGACGAGCGACGTCTGGTTCAAGACCTCTGAAATTCTCCGGATAGTCCCGTGCTGGCAAGATGATAAACATGCCTGAAAAGTCCAGATCAAAGGCAATCACCTCTGCCATTTCTTCGGCTATGGGAACCAATTCCGGAGATACCGAGGCAAATGGCGGTACAGCGATGGGGATACGCGAATCAATTGCATCGACCGACATAATGCGGACATCTTGTCCAAATGCGGACATTGCCATAATCATGCACAGCAATCCCACAACTACACTTTCTGCTCTCTTCACCACAGACTCCTTTATGATTGATAACGTAAAACTTTATTTTAGATATCGGGTTGTAGTCATCAAACAGGTCTCAATGACTATTTTCAAGAACAAAAATTCCAATTAACGTGAAAGTGCGAATGTATAGACAACACGCAACTCGGCACCTTGAAAACTATCGGGTAACGGGGGAATCGGAGCCAACATAATGGCCCGCTTGCCGGATTCACCCAGAGCGGGGTCTGATGCGTGGTGTACAATTACCGGGTCTTCCAATAAATTGCCTTCACGGTCCACCCAAAACGCGACTTCCGCAATAAATTCTTCTGAATCCAAGTAGATACCCGCGGGCAGGGTCCAAATTCGTTCTACACTACGCTGTACCAGCCGTGTCCAATATTCCAGTTCGGTGGGCAGGTCTACTGCCTTGATATCGGTGCTGGTACGTGGAGCGACTACCGGGGCTTGTGCAGTCTCGACCGGCTTCGGCTCGGGCTTCGGCTCGGGCTTCGGCTCGGGCTTCGGCTCGGGCTTCGGCTCGGGCTTCG
>CAZIDP010000019.1:0-71039 GCA_964537975.1 uncultured Nitrospirales bacterium
GGAAATAGAAACCCTGTCTGATGGTCATATGTCTGAAGGCGTCGATGTACGCATTAACAAAAGAATCCTGGACTACGATCTGCTATGTGTGGTCGGGCCAGTTTTCCCACATGAAGTCGTTGGGTTCAGTGGTGGGAACAAGTATTTTTTCCCTGGCATCTCCGGACCAGAAATCTTGAACCTCTTCCATTGGCTGGGAGCACTTATTACCAACTATGCCATCAACGGAACCAAGAATACACCGGTACGTCGTGTCGTAGACCGTGCCGCAGCTATGATACCTGTAGATAAATTTTGTTTCTGCCTGACGGTGGTGGGGCATGAAACCCATGCACTGTTTTTTGGAAGTCCCGAAGGAGCCTGGAACGCGGCCGCAGACTTGTCAAAAGAAAAGCATATCCGATACAAGGACAGGCCTTTCAAGAGTGTGCTGGCCATGGCGCCACCTATGTATGATGATATCTGGGTTGCAGGTAAATGCATGTATAAACTGGAACCCGTTGTTGCCGATGGCGGTGAACTGATTATTTATGCTCCGCACATCAAAGATATCAGCTTTACTCATGACAAGCATATTCGCAGCATTGGATACCATGTGCGTGATTATTTTGTTGCGCAGATGGAGAAGTTCCTGGATGTACCGCGAGGGATTCTTGCGCATTCCACCCATGTTCGCGGCATGGGTACGTTTCTGGATGGACTGGAAACACCACGGGTACAGGTAACACTGGCTACGCAGATACCTGAAGCGGATTGTACTGCGATCAATCTGGGTTACCGCAACCCAGCCACAATCAATCCGGAGGATTGGCGTGATAAAGAAGAGGAGGGAATGCTCCTTGTTCAGAATGCTGGTGAAATTTTATATCATTTAAAATCGCATGGTCCGACCTGACAAAACACCTGACAAATAATCTGTGACCACATAATGTCCTACAGTATATTGCGCTTGATACAATCTAAAATGAATTCTAAACTAAAATTGCTTCCTGCATTGACAGCATGTATTTTGTTCATTGCGGGTTGTTATGATACGGAACGCACCTTTGAAGCCCAGGCATATAAAAGGTATTCGGTAGAACAAAATGAGGCTGCGGTGTCCGCGTTACGTTCGGGTGATATAGACGCCGCGTTAACGTATGCGACGAATGCGGTTGAACATGATCCCGAATTTGCGCCCGCACATATCAACAAGGCATTAATTTTGGCGCGGTTGGGACGCACTGCTGAAGCGATTGAGGTACTGGACAAGTGCATAGAAATTGCTCCTGATTTGGCTCAAGCCTACTTATTACGGGGGATTTTCTTTGAAAGAGACGACCATCAAGGCAAGGCCAGAGAATCATACAGTGAGGCTATTCGCCACATCGATTTAGCGGCAGCAATAGCCGAAGGCCAAATTAACCTGGCAATACAGGAGGCCATTGCGCGTTATCTGCGAGACGGTACCGTCGGTGGGTTAAAGTCTTTGAATGCGTTACTGACTGCATTTCCGGAAAACCACCCGGCACGCATGGCAAGGGACCGTATGGTGGCCAATGATCGAGAATATTTTATGCGCTGGGCCACAGCACCGAATATAAATGAAGATTGACAGACACCTATGATGTTGTAATAATTACTATTATTCAGGATAAATCAAACAATAAAACAGTCAGTATTGTAGTTAGAAGCGCAGACCACAGCGTGGTCTACAGCGTGGTCTACAAGAGAGGAACCATTCATGCCAGGAAACGTCATTGTCGCACAATCCGGTGGGCCAAGCCCCGTCATCAACAGCTCATTGCGTGGTGTCGTAGAGACATGCGGTATGTTCCCCGAAACATTCGGTACCGTATATGCCGGCTGGCATGGGATCGAAGGCGTATTGAAAGAGGAGCTGTTGAATCTCAGCGCACAGGAACCGGATGAGATCGCATTGCTTCGTTATACGCCAGCCGCAGGTTCTATCGGTACGTGCAGATACAAATTGAAAAATGATCAGCACGAAGATTTTCAACGGGTTGTTGACGTGATGAAAGCGCACAACATTCGTTATTTCTTTTATAATGGTGGCAACGACTCGATGGACACCTGCCACAAAGTGGCACAAATTGCACAAGACCAGGGTCTGGACCTTATTGCTGTTGGTGTACCCAAGACCATTGACAACGATGTAGGCGACTCGGAATTCAAATTAATCGACCACACCCCCGGTTATGGCAGCGTCGCGCGCTACTGGATGAGTATGGTGCAGAATGCCGATGAAGAAAATCGTGGTTCAAGCCCGGCAGACCCGGTATTGGTATTGCAAGCGATGGGGCGGAAGATTGGATTTATCCCGGCGGCCGCACGGCTTGCGGACCCCAATCGAGAAATGCCTTTACAAATTTATATGACAGAGTCCAAAGTTAGCCTGGAACAATTGTGTGACAATGTTAACGATCAACTTCATCGCGATGGACGCTGCATAGTCGTGGTAAGTGAAGGTTTTGATGTCGGCGATTTCGGGCAAATCAAAGATTCATTTGGTCACACCAATTTTGGTGCTTCTGAAATCAGCGTAGCCCAGATCGTGGTAAATGCATTGAACCAGAAAGGGTTGGCAGCACGTGGGGCTGCTCGGGGCCAGGTACCGGGTACGGATCAGCGAGACACCAGCGCGTATGCATCCATCGTCGATCTGGACGAAGCTTACAAGGTGGGGCAAAAAGCCGTCGAGATCGCGGCTACCGGTGAAAATGGCTGGATGGCAACATTATTACGCCGTCCAGGGATTATCTATTCCGTAGACTACGACAAGGTACCGTTGGAGAAGGTGGCGAACTCTGAGCGAACCTTCCCGGAACAATGGATAACGTCTAATCGTATGGATGTGACAGATGAATTCGTACGGTACGCGCAACCACTTATAGGAGAAGACTGGCCCAGTGTTCCGCTTGTTAATGGTCGCCAGCGCTTTACGCGGTTCAAGCCCATTTATGCAGACAAGAAGTTGCCAGCCTACACACTTCAGGCTGCCCGAAAATAAAAATACCTTTTAGGAACACAAGTGAATATCGCTATCACACCATAGACGATAGGTAACCTTGTTACAACCAACATGGAGAGTTACGTAATATGGCACAAATGGATATAGGTCTCATCGGCTTGGCCGTCATGGGTGAGAATCTCGTACTGAATATGGAAAGCCGCGGGTTTGGCGTCGCTGTGTATAATCGAACAGTCGACAAGGTCGATAACTTTGTCAATGGCCGGGGCAAGGGCAAAAATTTTGTAGGGTGCCACAGCATCGAGGCGCTTTGCGCCAATTTAAAGCGTCCCCGCAAAGTCATGATGCTGGTCAAAGCTGGAAAACCGGTAGATGATTTTATCGAGCAAATACTGCCTCACCTTGAACCGGGAGACATCATCATTGATGGTGGCAACAGCCATTTTCCAGATACCATACGGCGGTGCGAATATGTGGAATCCAAAGGATTTCTTTACATTGGAACCGGAGTAAGCGGCGGTGAAGAAGGTGCCTTGCTTGGCCCCTCTATCATGCCAGGTGGTTCACCCGCAGCCTGGGAACATGTAAAACCGATATTCCAGGCTATTGCCGCCAAGACAGATGACGGTACTCCCTGCTGTGACTGGGTAGGAGAAGGCGGTGCCGGACATTTCGTCAAAATGGTACATAATGGGATCGAGTATGGCGATATGCAGATGATCTGCGAAGCCTATCAATTAATGCGTGCTGGTCTCGATATGGACAATGACGCGATGCACCAGGTCTTCAAGGGATGGAACGAAGGTGAGCTGGACTCCTACCTGATCGAAATCACCAGAGACATCTTGGGGTATAAAGATGATGAAGGCAACCACGTGGTAGACCTTATCCTCGATACTGCCGGGCAGAAAGGCACTGGAAAATGGACCGCGGTTACCGCGTTGGATCAGGGACAACCTCTGACACTTATCGGTGAGGCTGTGTTCGCGCGCTGTTTATCTGCATTGAAAGACGAACGGGTTTCTGCGTCCAAAGTCCTGAAGGGACAAACCGATGCATTCTCTGGAGACAAGACTGCTTTCATCAATGATCTGCGCCAAGCCCTCTATGCTTCCAAGATTGTGAGTTATGCCCAAGGCTATCAATTGATGCGCTCGGCTGCTGATGAATACGGCTGGAAGTTAAATAATGGTGCCATCGCCATGATGTGGCGGGGTGGCTGCATCATCCGCTCGGTGTTCCTGGGTAAAATCAAAGATGCTTTTGACGAGAATCCGGATCTGGTTAACTTGATGCTGGACCCCTTCTTTGCCAACGCCTTACAGCAAGCACAGCTTGCCTGGCGACGCGTTGTCAGCACAGCAACCCTGTTGGGTATCCCTGTACCAGCCATGAGTTCTGCTCTGGCATATTTTGATGGCTATCGTTCCGAACGTTTGCCTGCGAATCTACTCCAGGCCCAACGGGACTACTTTGGCGCGCATACCTATGAACGTGTAGACAAGCCGCGTGGTGAATTTTTCCATACCAATTGGACCGGTCGGGGTGGTGACACCGCCGCATCCACATACATTGTGTAAGCTACTTTTTTTAGAATATCAAGATTGAATTCACCATAGATAACCGATGAATTCAAAACGAAAATAAGAGAGAATCCAGAAAATCCGGATTACGGATGCGGGTTCTCTCTTTGTGTTCTGTTTATAGGGCTTTTTTTGTTATTCTATGCAGATTATGGATTTCAAGGTGCTTGTACAACTGACACCAGATGACTTTATGGCCTGGTTACGTCATTATTTTTTATGTATGCCCCAGGGCAGACGGCGATCTCTATTGTTCCTGACTGGTGCATTACTGGCCTATATCCTTTTTATGATACATGAATTTCGTGCGGACTCATACGAAGGTTTGTTTGTTATTTACCTTGCATCCTCATTTCTCGTGTTGGCCATTGCATTCATAACCTTGCTTTGGGCTTTTTCAACTTTGCTTACACAAATACTGTTGAAGTTCACAGCACGCAAAGTATTGCTTGATCCTGTCACGTACTTCTTTACACCAGAATCAATACGGGTGCTGTCTCCTTCCGGTCAGGGAAAAATACCCTGGAAACTGGTTCGTGGCTGGGAGGAATCTAATAGACATGTTTTTTTATATCTGGGTGGAATCAGTGCCATCATCCTGCCAAAAGACAAAATTGACGACGCTGATGCCCTGCGTGACTCGGTGCTTAAATTGGTGCGAAGAAATCACTCTACGCGCCGCTCAATAAACCAACCAACATAGCGTTTATAAGAATACTTTTTCAGGAGTTTAAAGATTGAGAATTTATGCTACAAGGCGATTACCCGGTTCCATCATGCAAACGATGAGCAATCGGTTTCAAGGCCATGATTTTGAATATAACCCGGAAGACGAACGATTGCCCCGCGACGTGCTGCTTGAAAAAATTCGTGGGTGCCACGCGGTCATGAGTATGTTGACGGACCGTGTCGATGAAGAATTTTTTGTCGAAGCTGGCCCACAACTCATCGTAGTTTCCAATTTTGCGGTGGGATACGACAACATGGTACTGGAAGATGCAACGCGACATGGTGTCTACCTGACCAACACCCCCGATGTGTTGACGGAAACTACGGCCGACACCGCCTGGGCCTTACTTATGGCATCGGCAAGACGTCTGGGAGAAGCAGAACGTTTCATACGCTCAGGCGTCTGGAAACAATTTTCACCATCGTTATTGCTTGGGGTTGATGTCTGGGGAAAAACACTCGGTATTTTTGGGTATGGACGCATAGGCGCGGCAGTAGCACGACGCGCACAGGCTTTTAAAATGCGGGTGATTTACCACAAGCGCAATCGACTGTCTCAAGAAGAAGAAGTAGAGTGCAACCTGACCTATGTCGACAAGGACACATTACTCAAAGAATCAGACTTTATATCAATTCACTGCCCGTTAACAGCAGAAACGCATCACGCATTCGGTGCAGAAGAATTTAAGACCATGCGAAGAAACGCAGTTCTTGTGAATACGGCTAGAGGCCCTGTCGTTGATGAAGATGCGCTGGTGCATGCCCTGAAACACAATCTCCTGTTTGCTGCCGGACTCGATGTCTATGAAGAAGAGCCTAAAATCCACCCGGGTTTGCTGGAATGTGAGAATGCGTTCCTGATTCCACATCTTGGCAGTGCAACCCAGGATACACGTGATCGCATGGCTGAAGCGGTGATGAACAATATCTGTGCCGCGCTGGAAGGCAGGCAACCACCGAATTTACTGAACAAAATGTCATGAGAATTCAGGTCAAATTTGTCGCTTGCTCTGGGATGAAATCCCCCTGCTGACACGTTATCTTGTTATATGGCTATTAATTGAAAACCATACAACAAGGAGCCCAATGAATGACAAGCAAAATAATGCAATGTGGCATATTGATGACTTTTTTACTGATTACGGGCAACGCGGCTTTTGCCCTGGAAGTATCTACAGTGGAGTACGATGCCAGGGGCGACGTTTTGGAAGGTTACCTGGCATTTGATGCATCCAGGGAAGGCAGACTTCCCGCTGTAATTGTGGTTCATGAATGGTGGGGCCTTGATGATCATGCACGAAAAGCAGCAGACCGGTTGGCAGCCTTGGGTTATGTTGCTTTTGCTCTGGATATGTACGGAAAAGGGTACCACACCAGCGACCCCGCACAAGCCGGGGAGTGGGCAGGCTCAATACGCAACCGTCCTGGTATTGCCAAGTCCCGATTTGAAGCTGCCATTGAAGTACTTAAAGTACATGATAAAGTAGATCCGGATCGTGTAGCGGCAATGGGCTATTGTTTTGGCGGCACGGTAGTGCTTGAAATGGCCCGCATGGGTGTTGATCTGAAAGGTGTTGTCAGCTTTCATGGTGGACTTGGCAGCAATGTCCCTGACAGTGAATACAACCTGAAGAGCAAAGTACTCGTATTACACGGAGCAGAGGATCCACTGGTGCCTGACAGCGAAGTCGTCACCTTCATCGGTGAGATGCGTAAAGCAGAAGCCGATTGGCAACTTGTGCATTATGGCGGCGCCTTACACAGTTTCACCAATCCTGCTGCCGATTATTACGGCATGGATGCAACTGCGTATGATCCGGATGCCGACAAACGCTCGTGGGAAGCCATGAAAACTTTTTTGCAAGAAGTGTTGTCTGATTGAAGTGAATACAGATTTCATTGTCATTTCTCACAGGCAAAATCATCTCTCAACATTGACCTTTTGATGTGATGCTTTGTTCACGTTTTTCATGGTATTGCTTTGGTAATTGCGACTACCGCATAATATGGGCACAGTAACACTGAAAACAATTGGAGAACCGTTCATTAATGTCAGAAGCACCTGTGGAACATAAAGAAGAGACTGACAAAGTTAAGGTGATTGATACGCAAAACATATCACCAGAAATCAACCACGCCACGGAGGTCACAAAGACTGTTGAAAAACCGCCATTGGCGCATGATGAAAGCATTTTCACCGAGCTGTGGGACTTCATGCGTGTACGGAAAAAATTCTGGCTAGCTCCAATTCTTATCGCACTGGTACTGTTGGGCATGTTGTTTTTCTTCGCTCAGACCGCAGGTGTGGTATCACCATTTATTTACGCATTATAATAAAATATGTAATTGCATGATTAATAAAACCCCGGCTTGGCACATCAGATATCTCTGAAATCATGGTCGGGGTTTTGATGCAAATAATACAAGATGACAACAACCCACTGCATCATGTATAATAGCAAGCAGGCTACAGTCAGGCCTGACGGCCCTGCCTCAACACAGGCTTAGTCAAGCACCTCCCGACGATTATTAAAAAAGAGAATAATAATTAGGGTAATAGCATCTACCCAATAGCAAGATTTTTGGTGTGATCCAGGCATTATCGCATTGCAACTCGCCTCAATCGCATTATTGATGTATCTATTGGAGGAAAATATGCCTTCAAATAAAACAAGTAAAATACCATTTCCTGAATGGATTCGACGCCCTTGGCCCAATGGAAAATCATTCCATGAGGTCAAAAACTTAATTGGTGACCTGGAATTACACACGGTATGCCAAAGCGCTCATTGTCCGAATCAAGCTGAATGCTGGAGCCGGCGCACCGCAACTTTCATGGTTATGGGCAACATCTGTACACGTCATTGTACTTATTGCGCGGTAAACAGTGGACGGCCTGGCGCTCTCGATACCGATGAGCCGGAAAAAATAGCCGAATCCATACTTCGACTTGGTTTACGGCATGCAGTGATTACTTCTGTCACCCGTGATGATCTTCCCGATGGTGGCGCTGCCCATGTTGCCGCAACCATTCGTGCCATCAAAGCTACCTCGCCCGAAACAACCATTGAAGCATTGGTACAGGATTTCTGCGCAGACAAAAAAGCCATCCACATTGTGGTTGATGCCCGACCGGAAGTGTTCAGCCACAACATCGAAACGGTGGAGCGTATATTTCCAACCATACGAGACAGAAGATTTACCTACAGAAAATCGTTGGAAGTAATTCGTATTGCAAGAAAGCATGCACCGGAACGTTTCACGAAGTCAGCTTTCATGTTGGGCTGTGGTGAAACAGAAGATGATATAAAAATGACGCTTGATGATTTGCTGGAAACAGGTTGTGACGCCGTAAGCATGGGACAATATCTGCAACCAACTCCCAAACATCATCCTGTTGTCGCATATGTTTCTCCCGAAAAATTCAAAGAATATGAGGAGCTAGCCTATACAATGGGTTTCGGATTTGCTATCGCCGGACCATTTGTCCGAAGTTCATACCGATCCGAAGCGTTATTGGAATCGGAGTTCGCCAAAAGGCGACTGACCCAAACAGAAGGATAATGTTACGAAATGAAATATGATGTACCTCTACCCAGTCTGGGTGATGAAAATGATGCAGTAGACGGCGGCAAGGTAGCCTTTTGGATAGCAGAAGAGGGTAAACCGATCCAGGAAGGTGACGATCTACTGGAAATAACGACCGATAAGGCAGCGTTTGTGGTGCCTTGTCCAGTAACAGGTAAACTTATGGAATGGAAAGTGAAAGAGGGTGAGGAAATAAACGTCGGCCAAACCATCTGCTCAATGGAACTATAGGAATATGAAAGGATCAGATATGGCTTGCGGTGTTGGCGTCATCGGCGCAGGAACGGTTGGTGGTGGTGTAATACATACCTTGCTGAATAACAACGACATTATTTCTGAAAAGGCAGGGGTGCCAGTTCGTTTGGTGCATGTCGCGGACAAATTCCAAGAGCAGATAGATGCTTTTGAATTGGAAGATATACGAACAAGTAAAGATGCCAAAGAATTGATCGTTGATCCCGAGGTGCATATTGTCTGCGAACTTATTGGTGGCACAGAACCCGCACGATCCTTTATCACACAGGCACTGAATGCTGGAAAAAGCGTTGTTACAGCAAATAAAATGCTTTTAGCGATGTATGGTGAAGAGCTTAATGACATAGCTATAAAAAATGGTGTTGAACTTCGTTATGAAGCAGCAGTCGCCGGGGGTATCCCCATCATCAAATCGATAAAAGAAGGTCTATCGGCAAATCATATTCAGGCGCTGTATGGAATTTTGAACGGTACTTGCAATTATATCCTCACCAAAATGACCAATGAGGGCCTGAAGTTCAGTGATGTCTTACAAACTGCACAGGAAAAAGGCTTTGCAGAAACCCCGCCAGACTTGGATATTGCCGGACATGATTCCGCGCATAAATGTCAGATACTGGCATCATTGGCGTATAACACGCGGGTGAATCTGGAAGACATTTATGTAGAAGGTATTACCCACGTCACTCAGTCAGATGTTAAATATTCGGGTGAAATGGGATATGTCATTAAACTCCTTGCCGTAATCAAAAAAGTGAATGGTGAAATAGATGCACGGGTTCAACCAATGTTGGTACCCAAAGAATTGTTGCTGGCTTCTGTGAATGATGAGTTCAATGCAATCTTTGTAGAAAGCGATGTTGCCGGGCCAACGCTGTATTATGGCCGCGGCGCAGGCCGCATGCCCACTGCCAGTGCTGTAGTTGCTGACATTATCGACATCGCACAAAGAAAAAAAGCTCCTGCCCCACCACCATTCCACTATACCAATTCATACGCAATCCGTAATGTCGGCGAGATGGAGTCGCAATTTTACCTGCGATTTAATACACAGGATCATCCCGGAGTATTGGGCAGGATTTGTACTATCCTGGGTGAATATGATGTGGGAATCGCATCCTGCTATCAAAATGAAGAAAGTGAAGACACTCCAGCGAACGTCGTTATCATGACGTATCAGACACGTGAAGAAAATATACGCAAAGCATTGGCTGACATCGATCCTTTGTATTTTACTGTAGAGCCGACACAATTAATTCGTGTAATGCACCACCATTAATTGCTGACCAGGACATCAATAATCAGCACTATACCCATAGGAACTGTACTTTAACATGCTGAATCCAGGAATTATTGAAAGATATCGAGCACAATTGCCGGTATCTGCGTCTACATGTGTTGTCACGCTGCACGAAGGCCTGACTCCTATGGTGCCTGCATACAACCTCAGCAAAGCAATTCACCCCAATCTTGAAATCTGGCTGAAGTATGAGGGGTTAAACCCAACAGGTTCTTTCAAAGACCGTGGCATGACCATGGCCATCACAAAAGCACAAGAAGAAGGTTATGAAGCAGTCATGTGTGCCTCAACCGGCAACACTTCAGCTTCCGCAGCAGCCTATGCCGCGAGAGCCGGTATCAAATGTGCCGTGCTGATACCTGAAGGCAAAATTGCGTTAGGCAAATTGTCGCAAGCCATGATTCACGGCGCCCGGGTTATCCAGATTAAAGGCAATTTTGATGACGCGTTAAACCTGGTCCGAGTTATATGTGAAAAACACCCCATTGCGCTTGTCAATTCAATTAATCCGTATCGAATAGAAGGCCAGAAAACCGGTGCGTTTGAAATACTGGATGATTTTGATGGGGAATGCCCGGATTTTCAATCCATGCCAGTCGGCAATGCCGGCAATATCACGGCTTACTGGAAAGGGTACAAGGAGTATCAGAGCCTTGGGAAATCTGATGGCCTTCCACGCATGCTGGGATTTCAGGCTTCTGGTTCTGCGCCTATAGTGTTGGGACACCCTGTTGAAAAGCCAGAGACATTCGCAACCGCCATCCGCATTGGTAATCCCGCAAGTTGGGATAGTGCTGTTGCGGCACGTGATGAATCGGGCGGTATGATTGATATGGTGACCGACGATGATATACGAAACGCGTATAAATTAATGGCAGCAACCGAAGGTATCTTTTCTGAACCTGCCAGTGCTTCCAGTGTTGCCGGACTGATTAAGTTGGCCGCAAGCGACTACTTTGATGGATTTTCTCCTCGCAACGGACATAAGCTGCGGGTCGTATGTATTCTTACAGGGCATGGCCTGAAGGACCCGGACAGTGCCATTGCCGCGGCCGAAAAACCGCTTACGGTGGAAGCGCAAGAAAACCAAATCCTTGATGCTATCGGCCTGGAAACAACGGTAGCTGCCGGGTAGATATTGCCGAAGCGGATTACACTGCTGATTGTTGTTACTACCCAGGGGAAAATTTCTTAACATATGTATGGCTTGATATTTGATAACGACGGCGTGATGTCAGACACCGAAGGCCCTTGCGCGGAAGCTTCCGTAGCGATGTATAAAGCATTGTATGGTGTCGATATGCGTAAGGATGACTTTACACCATACATTGGTACCGGAATGGTAAATTATCTTTCCACACCTGCCCGGCTACGGGGAATCGAAATAGATATTGATCAAGCCATCACAATGTTTACCGAGAAATTCATTGAAATCATGGAGTCAGGCCGCGACATTTCACTACCGGGTGTCCACGCATTGATCATGGCAGCCCAGGCGCATCCAGACTGGAAAATTGCCATTGCTACTTCTACTCCCGGGCATAAAGCAGAAAAATCGTTGAAGGCTGCTCGTATTGACAAGAACCTGTTTGACGCTTTCATTCATGGAGATATGGTGACGCGTCAAAAACCTGACCCGGAAATATACCACCTCGCATCCCATGCCTTAGCGGTGCCTGCCGAAAATGCTGTGGTAATCGAAGACTCCATTGAAGGTATTCGGGCAGCCAAAGCAGCAGATATGAAATGCATCGCGGTGACCAATTCATTTTCCGCGGAACATCTGGAACAAGCGGACAAAATAGTTTCCACTTTGGAAGATGTCACACTGCAAACGCTCTATGAAGTGCTGGAACAAAATACCTGATTTCATCACTGCAACCTGCCTCAATGCGCCTGGAAACATTGATCACTATTGGATATATTTTTACTGACTTGGCCTCATGTGAGCCAGAGGCGTGAGCGCTCCAGCGTTGCTTCTAGTACATCAATGGCAATATTGACATCATTGACGATCTGAAAGTCAAACATTCCAACGCAAATAAAGTCCGCGCCATTGCTGAATGCCCAGTTGAACCCATCTTGCGGCGCAATTGCGCCTGCGGCAAGTACTTTGAACCCCATGACAGGAACACGTGTGCGCTGCACAAACTCGATGGTCCGCTCAGGGAACGAGCAGAACATGTTGTCGTGAAACCGGTTGTGGTCCAAGTGATTGTGGACGTCCACTTCAAAGGGTTCACGGAACTCTTTTGGATGCGCGGACCAATACTGATCATGATGCATGGTCAACATGTAATAATCAGGGATGATACCTTCTTCTTCACAGCGAACCAGCGCATCAACCGTATGAGCACCCAGACCAGCAACATACCCTTGGCTTTGAATATTGTCCAACATGGCTGCGATAACATCCAGCTTGTTATCTCGAACCAGCCAGTCACACCAGTTACCCTGAATTTGCAAGACATCAACACCATAATCAATGGCTTCGTTGATTTGTGTGAAGTAATTATTATTTTGCATGTCAGGTGCAACCTGCGAAATAATTTGAAGACTGCTGCCGGTTTCATCCTTGTATTTTTTCAAGACAGTATTGGAGGGAAAACCAATATTGATCGTGTCAATGCCTGCTTTTTCCGCCAATGCCAACGTTTCAAACACTTTCTGTTCTGTGTTGTATGCCCTGAAAAGTGCTGGCACATAGATCAGATCACGGGCATGTGCCCAGCCACCAATAAGATTGCCCCCCATCACCAGACGACTGATGGTGTGGTGCCCGATTTTCCCTTTGGGCAATTCACCTTTCAGCTCGCTGATATCCAGAGCTCCTACTTGTATCGTAGCACCTGAGTATCCGTCAACCTGATGCTTCTGATTATCATAATAAGCACAGCCACCCATGATACCCAAGGCCGGCAACGTGGCCAGGTTAAGCAGTGCCTCACGCCGGGATGTAATTTCCCCCCCTTGGTTCGCAATTACATGTTGCTGCATGGTCCTCATGAAGGCTGCCGGATTGAACTGATACCCTTTTTCTTTGAGAAAGAACAACACGACCAGTGCCATTGCTTCAATGGCGATACTGTTGACCCCAAAATGACTATTTGCGGTAGTAGAAAATCCGCTGTTCAAAAAAGGAGGGTAGGCAAAATAATAAAGCGTCAGCAACAGAATACCTGCCAAAGTACTCATTCGAACCGCAACTCCCAGGAAAAGTCCGAGACCAATAAAAAGTAATCCGAACATGTTGGCTTGATTCACTATGAACAGCAAAGCATCAGAGGAAGCAATCCAATGATAAAAGCCCGCAAAGGGACCGGTGGCACCAGATAAATAGCCTGCCGCACTCCAGTTATCTGCAGCCAGCTTGAGTATGCCTTCATAGATGAAATGCCAGCCGATGGCACATCGCAACACTGTAACTGCCAGCTTTTCCCGACTCAGTGATTTCATAGCGAATATCCCCCCATTATTTATTTGAGGTATGCAGTCACACCTGTTATATTTTGAAATGCATCTATCTTTTCATAAATTATAGCTGAAACACAATTCTCATAGAACTCCTTACCAGGATTCACCTGACGTCAAAATGAAGCTATGCCTGGAACGATTTATGAGCCTGGGTGGCGACCGTTGGCCTTACCCCGCGCTACGGTTTTGTAATCGCTCCGCGATAGGGAGCAGATTGCGGCACACATTACGCATCGCTGTTCACACACACATCAGCATCATACCCACCTCTCGGTTATACTCACTAAGGTGGGTACCCATCAGAAGCGCGAAGCGATATCGAAGCATCATCAATTACTTGGTTTTCTATTTCTGGGGTATGACATAGTTATCTTGTCATAAAAGGACAGTATGTGGGCCGCACGCAGGGAAAATTTGGAAAACGCAGGTGGATTCAAGATATCTGACTATCTATAATACTCTAGGCATCTGTATATGATTTTCTTCTGAAATGAATTGAACAAGTCTTGTTGCACCTGCTAACGCATGTTATATTAATCAACCCACATATATTTGAAAAAAGGAAAAGCAATTCCTGATGAAACAATTAGAAGTGATACGTATTACTGTTCCGGTTTCTTATGATCTGATGCTGGAAAAGCAAAAGGTACGCCATGAAGCTGTAGTTCGTGGCGAAAAACCAAATACGTTGTTCCTGCTGGAACATGAACCGGTTATTACGCTTGGACGCAACGCGCATGAAGCGCATCTTCTTACGTCGCGTGAAAATATTGCAAACCAGGGTGTGGCACTTCATGAGGTTGACCGTGGCGGCGATGTCACATATCATGGTCCGGGACAATTGGTAGCGTATCCGATATTGGACCTGAATCAATGGAAGCGTTCTCTAAACTGGTATTTACGGGAACTGGAGCAGGTCATCATTGATCAGCTTGCCCAATACGGCATTGAAGCGAGTCGAGAGCCGAACTATACGGGAGTATGGGTAGGCAACGCTAAAGTGGCAGCTATTGGTATCGGAGTGCGTAAATGGGTGACATTTCATGGCATAGCACTGAATATAAACCCCAATATGTCGCATTTCGGACTCATCGTGCCCTGTGGCATTCAGGATAAATCCGTAACTTCTCTGGAAGCCTTGCTTGATACAGACAGGCCTGATCTTTCGCAGGCAGCACAGGACTTTACAGCAGTTTTTTGTGACCGGTTTCAACTTGAACCCAGTAGCATCATCGAAACAGCTTTATCGGAGTGGAATGGAGGCAGCATTTGATTCGGGCACAGCAGGCGTTTCGGTATTGTGTTGCTGTGCTTCCATCTCGTCGAGAAATGCTTTCAGTGATTCGTAGGAAGATTGAATTGACGGTTGATCCGCATTAATAGCGAGTGATTGTTCATACGCATATCGCGCAGCAGGGTAATTGCCCAGTTGCAGATGAATGGCTGCAAGGAAGTTCCAGGTTTCGATATCGTCCGGACGCAGGACGGTGCAACGCTGCAAGGCAAGCACCGCTTCATGAATCCGCGCAGCCCGGTATAGTAAACGAGAATATGCGAAGTGATGTTCAGCCGTGTCCGGGAATGCACCTCGCGCTTGATCAAAATGCGCGAGACTCTCTCGTAATAATATTCGCGTTTGCGCGTCAAGAGGCTGTAATGCTCTTCCCAACACTTCCAAACGGTTTGAGGCTTCGAGTATCCTCCCGTCGCGGGCATCGAGCGCGGACAACAATACATGGGATGCAAGGTGTGAATCATCCAGCGTTAACGCAGCCTCGACACGTTCACGCGCAAAACTATAGAGACCCTTTTCGTAGTACAACCGGGCGAGTTCGTAGTCAATGCTGGGCTGTAATGCTTTGGTGTGGACTGGATTTTCGTCTGGTCGCAGTGCGTCCGCTTTCATCAATGCGGTAAAAGCCTGATCATGCCCGGCAGGCCCCATGGCGTTCCGGTTTTGTCCGAGTCGCAACCAGAGTTCGGCATTCTCTTGTTGATGCAGCACTGCCTTGTCCAGGTGTTCCGCGGCCAGGTCGTGGTAACCCAGTGATTCCAGCACATCCAACAGTGTTTGAAAGGTACTGTCGGTTTCCCGGTAATTCACTCCGGTATCTTCCAGAATTTTGACCGCTTCCAAACGGTAGTTTCTTGCTTGAAATTCCAGGCGCCGTGCTTCGGTAATGTTGTTTTGCAGTCGATTGGCTGTTGCTTCCTGCTCCGCATCTGAAGCAGCTTGGATCAGGCTAGTGACATCTTGCGGCAATGCAGCAGATGCTTCAATTACAAATACCACGACGAGTAACAACACTGCTATACTCGCCACTACGTAATGAAAACCATACGGTGTAGCTAGCCGGCGCATCGTGCCTCCGAAATCAATGGTTCGTCTACATTCCATAACAGCATCTGCATCCTTTCCATCAAGGGTCTCAAAGTCGCGGAATCCATCGCGCATGCCGAAACACCATCATAGCGCACGAGCATGCCATTCAACTCATCTGGATCACATATGTCGGATTTATTCAAGACACAGACCGTGGGTTTTTGGTCCAGTTCCAGATCATGCAGCACCTTCCGAACCGTGAGAAATTTGTCTTCAAAATCGGTCGCTGATGCATCCATTACGTGCAATAACAAGTCCGCTTCATGCAGCTCTTCAAATGTCGTGCGAAATGCTGCCATAAGGTCTTCCGGCAGGTCCCGGATAAAACCCACGGTATCCGTAATGATTATCTCCCGCTCTTGCGGGAAGCGCAGACGGCGAGAAACCGGGTTCAAGGTAGCGAACAAGGCATTTTCAGCCGTGACTTCGCTGTGGGTCAATGTATTCAGCAACGTTGATTTACCAGCATTGGTGTAGCCCACCACCGCGACCGTTGGTACTCCTTTTCGGGTACGGGCCTTACGCCGAAGCTCACGCCGCTTACCCAACTGGACGACTTCCTTTTCCAACCGCGCGATGCGATCGCGGGCTCGACGACGATCAATCTCGAGTTTTGTTTCCCCGGGACCTCGGCCACCGATACCCCCTGCAAGTCGGGAAAAGGCTGTTTGCCTGATACCCAGGAACGGCAATCGATACCGCAATTGCGCCAGCTCAACCTGGATTTGCCCTTCCCGCGTCACCGCGTGCTGTGCGAAAATGTCCAGTATAACCTGGGTTCGGTCAAGAATCCGTAAGTCGGTCAGCTCGGACAACGATTTAACTTGTGAAGGCGTCAGGTCCAAATCAAATAAGATAAGTTCAGCGCCAAGTTGCATAGCCTTGATGATCGCGAATTTCAGCTTGCCTTTACCGGTAACAAATTTGGCGTCCGTATCCCGGCGTTGTATCATCGTATGTACCACATCAATTCCGGCACTCCGTGCCAACTCCCGTAGTTCATCGACGGAATCCTGGGCAATGGAAGGTGGTTTCCTGGAGACATGAATTATCATGGCACGGTCTCGGTTGTCTCCGGCACGACGCGGTTTCCGGTTGCGGGCAAACTCTTCCTCCAGCGCATCAATCATTTCGAGAAAATCATTTTTCAGATCATGCACGGAGACTTTGGGGAGTATTTCCCACGGGGTATCCCCATCATTGGCAGGCAACAGATGGGCTTGCTGTACATCACCGGGTAGCCCGTCTTCCAAAACATTGACCGCGGCGATGAGGTCCATACGCAGCAATGCCAGGTCTGTCAGGTCATCGTCATTCAGAGGTTCGTTCTTGAGGTGGGTATGGATTAGACGGAGACCACAGAAACGGTCCAGCCCTCGCCGTTGAATATCTGGTAAAAATAATGCGCGTGCATCCCCCACTACTACTGCCCGCACCATACCCCGCCGGTCCAGCATAACCCCGACCTGGCGCTGGATGTCCAGCGATATTTCCGTCATGGCACGTGCCATTTCCGGCGTTACAACATATTCGGCCAGCGTCTTGCGCTTGGCCAGGCGTTCCAAACTTTTAAGTTGGGAGGACTTGAGTCCGCCCGTGTTGCCTGTTAGCAGCCGAACCGCTCCTTTCTGTATCCATTGTGCATACGTGTAATCAGCAATCTGTCTTCGTTACCCCAAGTAACGTTGATTTAATTATAAATGAGGACGGCTTGTCATGCAAAACATTGTTATTCTGATTTTCCTTTTAAATCACGAATGTCCAGTATAACTGGACAAATGCGACGCAAGAAATCTTTTTGATGTGAAACGACAATCATTTCATGGGACAATTCTTCCAAAACGTTTAACAGGCGCTCTACAGCCGCGTCATCCAATCCAGTAAACGGTTCATCCAGTAGTAATACCCGTGGTGACATCGCCAGCACACCAGCCAAAGCGATCAGACGTTTTTCTCCGCCTGACAGACGGTAGGTAACGCGTGACTCAAAGCCTGCCAAGCCCAGCTCAGATAGAATCGTTCGAGCAATGATTTCTGCTTCCTCCCCTGTTTTCCCCAGATTCAATGGGCCGAAAATTACATCTTCCAACACAGTGGGGCAAAACAATTGATCGTCGGCATCCTGGAACAATAAACCTACCTGCCGCCGGACACTTAAATAGTCTTCATGAGCATCGCACTTTTTACCTAATACCGATATTGTACCGAATTGCGGTGTGAGCAATCCGACTATCAGTTTTAATAAAGAAGACTTACCACTTCCACTTGGCCCGATAAGCCCGATACGTTGTTCCGACTCCAGCAGCAACGACACATCCTGCAGAACCGGACTGCTGTTTCCGTCATAGGAAAAATAGATATGTTCCAGTTGAATCAACGCCATGAGTATGCTTCCATGATAAACAAAGCCAACAACAGAAATGTAAACAGGACACCAAACCGCATGTCATGAGAACGCAATTGCAAGGGATGCGTAACAGGGAATTTTCCGGTAAAGCCACGGCATGCCATGGCTTCCTCAATGCGTTCCGCCCGGTCAAACGCGCGAACCAGCAGCATACCCACCAGGTTGGCCAGTGAATGAATGGTGTGATAATTTGCCTTAGGCACAAACCCCCTCACTTTCATGGCGTCGCGTAAACGTCGGTACTCGAAATGCATGACATCCAGATAACGTACTGTGAACAAGAGCAGGCGGGTAAGTTTCACTGGAAATCGCAGACATTCCAGACTGTGTCCCAGAACAATTGGCGGTATGGTGCTGAAGAAAACGGTAATCACCAACAGGATGGCATTACTTTTCAACAGGAGCAACAAAGAGCGTTCCAGCGGGTAAGTATCGGTCAAGGTCAGGTTTCCATCAGAAAAGCGCATGTAGGGTAGCACCAACAGAAATACCAGCACACTAAGCATGAGATTCAGCGGGAGCAGCCGTTTCAACAAGACCCGGCAGGGCAAGCTGGAAGCCGCGTAGGCAACGATGCCGACAAGCAGCGCCAAGGAAGCTGCTGGTGGAGTGGTCACCATGGCAATGAGAAAGGCAAAACTCACGGCACAGCAGATACGAACGCGTGGGTCCAATTCCTGCAACCAGGGGCGACAGGCGTTTTCTAGGGCTTCGACAAGCAATTTACCGCCCCTGACTGGCCGGTTTGAACTTCAAGTAGGCCAACAATCCGACAATCCCGGCAATATACCCGATACCGCCGAGAATGTCACGGAAGCGGATACGATGTTCAATTCTGGCTATCTCATTTCTCAAGACTGCACTTTGCCGCATCACAGCGCGGTCGATACTTTGTTCCAAGGTGCTCAGTAAATCTTGTGAAGCGTGCTCCGGCAATGATGCCTCAAGCGTGCCTGATTGGTCTGATGCCGCAACGTCTGATATACCAATACCTTCAACTGTATCGACTGCTTTTGCATCGTCATCCCAGCGGGGAAGTGCCTCCGGTAATTCCGCTTCTGATAGCACAAAGGTTGCGCGATGGGCATCAGGGGTGTCCACTTGAATATTCAAATCCCCTCGCACCGGTGTCTGGTATTGAAATGAGCCGTCTGATTCCAGTGGGAACTCAGCGAGCAGCGCGCCATCCGGGGTGCGTAAACGTACATGCCCTGCATTGGGTGCGCCACTGGGGACATACCGGGTCTCACCATAGATGACCGCTCCATCCACATAGACATACAAATCCATACGATGTGCGAGTGCCGATATCTGTAGTGCCAACAGGAAGACTGAAACAATGCCTGCAACTGGTCGTAGGCTATCACGCATTGGAGGCCTCCGGCATAGCTGTCAGGTTGAAGACTTCCGGTCGTACCCGCAGCAAGTATGAAAGAATGGTTCCAGTAGCAATGCCTTCCATTACCATGATGGGCAGGTGTGCCACGAGAATTGCGCCGGCTGCGGTCATGAATTCAGGTCCACCCGACAACAACACCAGGGAAAACAGGATGGCCGCACCTGCCACCGCGAAGATTCCTGCTAGCATACCGGTCAACGCGCCTCCAGATATGGCACGTTGTTTCTTCGTTACATCCAGCTGGATGTAGGGGCGGAAAATGTAATAGCAGCCCACAGCAGGCAATGCCATGGTGAGGGTGTTCACCCCCAAAACCGAGATACCGCCGAATCCGAAGAACAAGGATTGTAAAGTCAACCCGATGAATATGGCCGGGAACGCGGCCCAACCCAGCAGTATCCCCAGCAGTCCATTGAGAATAAAATGAGCACTGGCTACACCAAAGGATACGTGGACCAAGGATGCGACAAAGAAGGCAGCCGTAAGCACACCAACCCGTGGCACATCATTGGTATCCATTTTCTTCAACCCGATTCCCACGCCTGCCGCGGCACACAGGGTACCCACAACGATGACTGGCGGACTCAGAATACCTTCTACTATATGCATGATGACGTAATTCCTTTATTCCACTTCAAAGGTCAACGTGGCATAGTATTGTTCAATGTTACACAGCGCTTCTCGTTCTGGTTCGGGAGGTGTCGTGTGTTCGATTTGTACCAGGTAAAGGCCTTTCCTGGGCAAATCCACTTGAACCAGGCCGGCTTCATCTGACACAAGACGTTGGGAAAAGGCCTGTCGTGGATGATCACCCATATGACGCACAAAAACCACGGCGGCTTCCAATGGTTCTCCTTTGAACTGCACCATCACCGGCAACTTCTGATAGGCTTCACCCATCTTACGCCCCGGGTTCTCCATTGGAATTAACTCCAAGGTATCGCCCAGTGCGTGTTGCGCAGATGCATCGCTGCCTCTTCCGACATTGATGACAGCTTTGGCACGCATTTCAAAGTAGCCGCTGTAGACGATGTTATCCAAACCTGTTTTCGGCCCGGCAAATTCCTTTTCTTCGCCCTCTTCTTCATACCAGGTGAAGTAATGGTCTTCATATACAGCGTGACCAATATGCGTGCCAGCCGCTTCAGGCGCATACAACGCAACCTGGAAAGTGTCATCCATAGGCTCCAGACGTGTTTCTGAACCATCCGGCGCAATGACTGCGTAACGGGTTACCTTCTCCTGTGGAAGTGGCTCATCAACGGGATAGGTGTGCCCCCAGCCCAGATAGAAATGGGTTTCTGCCGGTGTTCCGCCATGCGATTCGGACTCCAAATCCAGCTTGTACCAGGCACTATGCAGTACAAAAAAATGCGCCTGGGCTGAAGGAGTGATAAGTCCTGATGTCAATGTGGCAAGCAACAATGAGACAAAAACACAACGTGCTGTTGAATTCGCACGAAAACAGGTATTATTAAAAAATATATTCATGTACAATCACCACAGCGTTAACAGGCATCGAATATAAAAACAATGTATCCGTATTACGATTTACAAATTCGTAATATACCGGATTGATGCAAAAACATCAAGATTTTGTGGAAGGTTGCTATTGTTCGGGGGCAAACCAGGCGTTCCCATACCGAGACACAGCCCAGTCCAGTACCTCTTGGCGGGCCAGCATCACCGCGAAGCGTGCCGTAACCTTGATGGCAGCCATTTCTTCATCACGAAGATGTGAGAACGACGTGCCAATCCCCAAGGTAATATCCAGCAGATTTTCTGGTGTTTTAACCAATGGTTCCTCGGCACAAAATTCCAGAAGCATCTGTTGTTCATGAGTCAGCTCGAAACGTTCGGAATTGGGCATATGCTCCAGCCAGGCGGTGTAACGAAAGCGTACCAGGTCGTAGACTTCAAGTGCTTCCTGGGCTTCAATCAAACGGTGCTTCGCATTTTGGCCTGCCTGCCAATTGGCACGAAAGGATGCCGTCATCTCCTGAAACCAGCCGTAGTTCAAGACCTTTCCGCCCGCTCCGGGTGGTCGCAATACATGATAACCGGCGTCTATACTGATCATTAAGGGTATTCCCCGGTCGGGATGCTCTTCTCTGATTTTTTCAAATAAGCGGCCTATCATGCCAATACCACGATTGTCGATGAGACCCCCATCCTTGAGTTCGTAGATACCGCTATACCCTTCCTGTGTACGGGCACGTTTCATTCGCTGACGTTGCCTTGCGTCAAGACCATCCAGCACCCAGGGTTGATCTTCCATAACTTTTAAAAGACCAGAACGGGCAACACCGGGATATGCCAGGCTGTTATAACATGCTTCTCCCAAGGGATACCGCATGGGATCAGAACGGAACGTTTCTAAGGTCTGCACATCCACAGACCAGGGGAAATTGCTATTGAGGTTCAAGGCATATCGGTAGGGCAAGCGTGTGAAGATAAATTCAGTACCAGGATCATTAATAATGGTACTTCCGATGAGTAGAACGGGCGTCGAGGGTAAATCGCCAAACGTCAGGCCACTGGCCGGGCGAATGGGACTGCCCTCAAAATACGTCGCAGCCAGGGCCGCAGAAAATGCTGGTCGCGTATTCATGTCGAAGATAAAATCACGTACAACCCAGTCCGGACGCAGCGGTAAAGCCTTAGCACCACGAATGATCGGATTCAGGTTCAGGCCCTCCGGCCAGTGGTCGACTTCCAAGCCTTCAGGACACTGGCCTCCCTGGTCCAGGACATATAGAGCCGCGGGAATCGCCCCGGTGGAAACACCGGAAACATAATCCACTTCCTGAAGCAGATTCATGGACCATTCCTTGCTTTCTGACTCGATATGCAATGCTCCAAATGCACGAAATTCAGCGATACAAGCAGCACTAAAGAGCACCCCCCTGCTGCCCCCACCAGAAAAAGCCAGCCCGATCAATGGGTCATTCTCATAACTGCCCGCTGCCTTGGTCTTCACATACTGGTGGTAGGCCGTCGGATACTGTTCAGCCAGCGCCAATTCTGACTGCCAACGATTTTGAGCTTCGATGACAGCGGCATCACTGGCATCTGGTAAAGGTTGGTTACTGGGTCTGTCCAGGCGTGGGGCGGGCAACTTGGAATCAACATAACGCACTACAACACAACCCGGAAAGATAAGCAGGAAAGTAATCAAATATACCAGGCAGGTAATAAAAGATACTGGTTTCTGATTGATTCTTTTTATGCGTGGAAAAACTCTCATGAATTCTGTCAGTCAGCAGACATGATTTGCGGGTAAGGGTGCAACTCAACCACAAGTGTGTTGTACATTTCAGAATAGGACATCGTCGTCAGGGGCGCCAAAACCATTAACGCGATACAGGCAACACCAAGTCCTATCGACAGCCAATCGCCAATACCCCAGCGACCGCTCCAGTCACCCCAATTCACAGAATGAACCGTTGCCAGGTCTTTACTCTTTTGTTCGGATATCTTATCCAGACTTTCTTCAATTGTCTCTTTAATCGGTGGCAAGACATTTTTTATCTCTGCATTTTCACTACGCCTGAATATGCTGCGTCGTATGGCGCGCAATACTTGCACCAGATCATCCAGAGACAACAAAACGCCCCGCAACACACGCTGCCATGCAGCGATACGTGCGCCACCGCGAATTGCACCTTGAGATATGCCACCGCCCAATTGTGCTACAGAACGTATCCCCAGGACACCGAGTACTACGTCCATGTACAAAGATAGTGCCAAAGCAAACAAGACCAATGCGATGTCGAGCTTAACTTCCCATAATGCCTGCAATACTACCAGACGCATGTTGGGTTGCAGATAATATTGACGGATGATTTCCAACAGAGCATGTACGGCTACGACCACCACCAGCCAGAACAGGCTGATAGCAATACTTAACACGACAGCCAGCGTGACATAGCTGATGACAAACAACCACTTGTAATCGTGATCAATAATCCAGTTTCGTATCGAAGTTGGAATTGGCATAGCAACAATACCTTAAATAAATTCTATCCGTGTGTGTATCTGGTCAGAACACATCCTGGTCTTTGTATTGCAATTCATAGAGTGTCCGGTACAAGCCACCGTTCATGAGTAATTCCTGATGGGTACCGATTTCCCTGATTTCGCCATGGTGCATCACGATGATACGATCGGCATGCTGTACCGTCGACAGCCGATGCGCAATCACGATGCTGGTACGGTCCGCCATGAGCTTGGCAATAGCATCTTGTATCAGGGCTTCTGTCTCTGTGTCTATACTGGAAGTGGCTTCGTCCAGTACGAGGATGCTGGGTTCATGAGCCAGGGTACGTGCGAATGCCAACAATTGCCGTTGGCCTGTCGACAAATTACTTCCCCGTTCACCAACGTTATATTGGTATCCGCCACTGAGACGATCAATGAATCCTGCCGCATTCACATACGCAGCACACGCCTTCACCTGTTCCATACTCAAATTTTCATTGCCGAGCCGTATATTTTCTTCAATGGTACCAGAGAATAGAAAAACATCCTGGAGCACCATGCCGATATTGCGCCGAAGCGCAATCTGATTATAATCCCGCACATCGACCCCATCAACCCGAATGGCACCCTGCTGGATATCATAGAAACGGCTGAGCAGATTGATGATGGTACTTTTTCCGGCTCCGGTATGGCCTACGATAGCAACCTTTTCACCTGGTTCTATGTGAAAAGACACCCCCTTGAGCACATGTTGATCTCCTTCATACGCGAACCAGACATCATCAAAGTCAACTGCTCCCTGTATTTCCGGGTGATCCTCTTGTGCGGCATCGGGTTCGCCGGGAATTTTTGGTGTTACCGCATCGGGTTTATCGAGGATTTCCGGCTCTGTATCCAGCAACTGGAATACCCGTTCAGAAGACGCCATGGCTTCCAGCAGCAAGTTATAGCGGTCTGCCAATTGACGAATTGGCATAAAAAACCGATCGGAGAGAAACACATACATATAAAATGTACCCACCGACGCCACCCCACTAATCATTTCGTCCATGCGAAATATTTGTATACCACAATAAACAAAGATAATTGCCGTAGACAAGGTACCAAAAAATTCTATCACCGGGAAATAGAGCGCGAAGTTGCGGATTTGCAGAAGCCATTCATCCCGATGATCTGCATTTAAGGCACGGTACGTATCGTAATTGGCATCTTCACGTAGAAAAAGTTGCGCGATACGCATACCGCTGACATTTTCCTGCATGTTCGCGCTGACCCGGGCAATTTTTTTGCGTATTTCCAGAAATGAACGGTGCGCGTATTTCCGGAACAACCAACTGGTTAGAAAAACCAGTGGCACCGGGCTGATAGCAAGCAACGCGAGGTGCCAATTAAAATACAGCATGAACGCCAGAACGACTACGATGGTCAGTAGATCATTTACTACCTGAACAACACCTGTAACGACCGTCTGCTGTATTTTTTCCACATCACTGGTAACGCGAGACATCAGGCGACCTACGGGATTCCGATCCAGAAACCGGAGCGACAAACATTGTAGATGCTCAAACAAACCTACCCGCATTTCATACATGGTTCGTTGTCCAACCAAAGCAACAATCAAGGCCTGAATGTAACGCACCACGCCTTCCATAATCACCAGCAGCGCCAGTAGCATAGTCATACCCAGGAGCCCCTGCATATCGAGGTCCGCCTGTGATGATATCGCAGCAGCATCGCCAGACACATCCATATCGTCACTGGCAAGCTCCATGCGCACCGGATTGTTGATGTAGTAGTCCACAGACCACATGACCACCAAGGGGTTCAAATTACTTACAATTGCCGCTACGAACAATAAGACTGTTGCGAGAAACATCCAGGCGCGATACGGTCGTACAAAACCCAGTAAGCGGCGCATGAGCAGATGATCGTAGGCTTTTCGTTGTACCTCGTCTTCCATGTGGTAGTTGCTGCTCATACCTCCTCCTCCAGCACATTTTCCAGCAGTTGACGGCGGTGCATGTCGGCATATTTGCCGTTCAGAAGGAGCAGTTCGGCGTGATTGCCTGATTCAATGATACGCCCTTCTTCCAATACCAGAATCTTATCTGCGTGACGAACGGTTGAGATACGATGCGATATCAAAATGGTGGTACGGCCTTGCATCACAGCCTGTAATGCTTGCAATATTTTCTCTTCGGTTTGCGTATCCACACTGGAAAGCGCATCGTCCAGCATCAATATCCCGGGATTCCCCAGGATGGCCCGCGCCAATGTGATCCGTTGCTTCTGCCCGCCAGAGAGATTGATACCCCGTTCTCCGAGTATGGTGTCCAGGCCTTCGGGCAATTCTTCAATAGTCTCGGCCAACTGCGCTGCCTGACAGGCTTCCAGTAAGGCTGTTTCTGAGACTGGTCGTCCCATGACCAGATTCCCGCGGATGGTATCTGAAAAAACAAACGTGTCCTGGGGCACATATCCCAGTGCGGCACGCAATTCTTTTACAGGGTACCTCCGTGTATCCAGATCATCAATAGTTATCTCACCATCCGTGGGGTCGTATTCTCTGGCTATCAATGCCATGATGGTTGATTTTCCAGAACCAGTCGCTCCGACAATCGCCAGGGTTTCTCCTGAAGCGACTTCAAACGTAATATTTTCTATAACTGGAGATTCATTGTATCCGAACGAAACGTTTTCAAATCGGACGTTGCTCCGAGTTATGCGTGCGTCAGTAATGGTATGCTCGTCATCCATTATGTCTGGAATTTCTTTGAGCAAATCGATGATACGTTCCATACCCACCGCTCCACGCTGATACAAGGTTATTATCCATCCGAACTGTACCAGGGGCCAATTTAATATCATCATGTACATCAGGTAGGAAGTAAGGTTACCAATGCTGAGCGAGCCCAGAATGACCAGACGTCCTCCCTGCCAGATAACCACCAGGGACACCAAGCCGACAATCAGGCCCACCAGGGGAAACATAAAAGATATAAACGCAACCAGCTTTACATTGGCCCGCATGTATTCACGGGAGACTTTCTTGAAAGCTTTCACTTCTCGTTCCGCAATACCATATGCCTTGACAACGCGGGCACCTGCCAGGTTTTCCTGGGCGCGGGCAGTCACCGTGGAAAACAACTCCTGCACAACTCGTGATTGTTTGTGCATATACCGGATGATGATATACACCAGAATAGAGATCAGCGGGAGGGGAATGAGGGTCATGGCAGTTAGTCGGGCACTCAGATAGATCATCATTCCCAGGGTGAATGGAATACGGAGCATGTCTACAGTACCCATGACACCCGGGCCGATAAATTCCCGCACGAAATTCAGGTCATTCGTTGCCCGTGCCATAATATCACCGGTCTGATATTTATGAAAAAAACTTTGCGATTGACGTTGTACATGGCGGAATACATCATTGCGCAGGTCGTACTCGAAGGCTCGGGAAGCACCAATCATAAAGGTGCGCTGAAAGTAACGTGCGATTCCGGTTACTGCGGCTACACCCAGAATTACAGAGACAAAAAGCAACAGCATTCCCGGCTGGAGAGTGCGATTGACCAGGCCGTCGATAACATGTCCAATAATCAAGGGTGGTAACAAACCGACGATGACAAAAAAGAACGACAACACCGCTCCGATCAGGTATTCCCGCCAATACACAGCATTATAGCGAAGCAAGGAATAAAAAGGCCGACCAGGAATTGCTTTATGCGCAGGAATATAATTACCTATAGAATGCAAAGCTTAACTCAAATCCAATAATATATTTGTTGTAGAATGATGCGTTTATTTGATTCATATGTGGACAATTCCTGTCCAGAATACAATGTATTACCCCAAAGCAAGATTCATAAATCAATTACAGTATAATAATTTTTCCAGTACAATCACCATTGGCAACAAAATGAGCACTTCCCAGTTCATCTCAGAACCGAATTGCATTATTACAGCGCAAAAAAGATGCTACGGCTGGTTACATCAGGTAATATAGAATAAAAGTTATGTCAACAAGGTGGAGTTAATCATACATTAAGCATGGACGTGTCACAAAAGCAAATATTGGAGCGGCTTGAACCTGTCATTTCACGCTGGCGGGAAGAAGTTGGACAGTCTCACAAATTGCTGACCAGTCAACTTACTGAAGCCAATGAGCAACTGAAGCACCTGCTTGATGTATTAACATCACGGGCACGTCATGCTGTGTTGCTGGCTTCCGCGCAAGAAGAAATTGAAGTTCTTCGGAGCCAACTCAATATAGACGGAACTACCGAATCTTCTTCAATATACCCTGTTACTGAATCACTCGCGTTGGAATCGTTGCGTACTGAGATACGAGGAGCGCTAGATCGTCTTTCACAAACGGTATCACGGTGGACGGATGAAGTCAGCGGCGCCCATGAAAATTTGGCCTTTCGCATTCAGGAGGGCAGCGAATTGATCAATGATCTTGTTGTATTAATCGAGCGTGAAGACAAGGAAAAAAATCAATTATTAGAAAACCAACATGCGAATTTTCATGATCATTCATCTTTACTAGAAGAGAAAGAAGCATTAGAAGAAAAATGCAAACAACTGGAGAATTCACTGCTGGAAATGAATTCTAAAAGAACAGACCGTGCCACTTTCGAGTCGCAATTGGCCATGCGGGATAAAGAGCTGGTACAGCTCCAAGCCCGTCAAAAAGAATTAGAGCAAAAACGTGCATTACTTGAAGCCGAACTGGTATGGCAAGAAGAAGAACGCGATGCATTAAAAAAAGCATTGGCAGTTGAGAGTCAGAAAGGGCCAGACCCCGAACTGGAAGCCAGTTTTCAACGCTTGCAACGGGACGAAAGACAACACAAGCAAGCACTTGAAACAGCCAGACAAGACATCGCAGCTTTAAGGACCGCACTTGAAGAAGCAGAAAGAGAACTTGCTGGTCTTAAAAAAGCATACGCTTCACTTGAGACAACACATTCAGAAACACAAGAACTGCTGAATGGAGCCATCACAGAGCGTACAGCGCTGAATAATTCCTTGGAGGAATCTGAACAACGTTGCACCGGACTGATTTCTGAAAACAATATATTATTACAAAACGCTAATAAGTATGAAGTCGAAATCAATGAATTACAGCAACAAATAGAAGCATTTGCAATGCTTCAAGAGCAACTTGAACTTTTTGAGCAGCAAAACAGAACGCTGCAAGAAAAAATAGATGGTCTGGTAAAATCCGAGTCGGATGCAGTGGAAATGACAAAGGAGTTGGAAAAAGAACTGGCCACTGTACAACAAAACAAACAGGAAATTGTCGAAGAATATGAAGAGGAGCTGCAAACGTATCAATTGCAATTTAAGGATGAGCGCAGCACGCTTCAATCTAAAGTAGATACCTTGCTCCAGGAGTCTGCCGAGCACAATGCATTGCTCCTTGATCTGCAATCACAAATAGAGGAACGTGACCGGCTTATTCAGTCTTCTAATCATGATCAGGAAATGTTGCGAGACACGATTCGCAATTTAAAATCTACCCTCGAACGTGCGGAGCAAAGAGAAAATTCACTCAGGACAGAGATTAATACACTGAATTCTGAACTTGAAAGTGCGCTGAAAGAAGCCATTAAACTGCGCGAGCTCAGTCAGCACTTGGAAAATACACAGACAAAAGCCCAAAAAGACTATGAAACTTTGCAGCTTGAGCTGGATAAATTAAACGAAACACAAGCGAAACAAGTTCAATACTTTGAACAAACCATACAAGCATTACAAGATGAAAATTCGGCATTGAAGGACACGCTTATACTCGTCGAAGAGAAAGATACTGCGTCTGAATTCGATGATGAATTAAGCACACTGAGTAAAGAAAATGAGACATTGCGCAATCAGCTCAGTGAAAAAACAGCTAAAATAACTGCATTGGAAGCACAGACCCGATATCTGAAAGAAGGGTTTAAGCAATTTGAAACTGAACTGGCAGAAGCGCGGGCTGAAAATGAACGATTAAGGCTCACCAATTTTACTCCCGATTCCATTACCTTACATCCACCGTCAGGTAATGGTTCTCCTGATGTTGCTAATCATACTGATAAGACAACACCTGTATCAGCCATAAACGAATCTGGAGCAACCTTGCCCCATATGCCCAATGTTGATCCTTCCAGTTTCCCATCCAAAAACGAAGCACCTCCGTTAGGAAATTTACTGTTAACTGCAGGAATAATATCTAAAGAACAATTACAAAATGCATTGGAAATGCAAGACAAACATTCCAATCGTCTGTTGGGGGAAATTCTTCGCACTGAAGGATATGCTTCTGAAGAAAGTATCGCACAAGCACTCGCCTACCAACTGGATTTACCATTGGTCACCCCCACTCCCATCAATGTCGATAAGCAGGTGCTTGACATGTTAAGCAGAGAAGAATGCTCCAGTATGTGGTGCATCCCCATGCGGATGAGCGGCGACAAACTGGTTGTAGCTATGGTGAATCCACTGGACACCGCACTCATCAAGGCTCTTCGCATTGGCTTGAATATCGATATATCGCCTGCTGTCACCACAACAACAGACATATTGAACGCGATTGATGCATTGTATGGCAATGATCCATCAGCCAGAGAAGACAGGACATGACTTTCCTGGGCAAGCAAGATACAAGGGAGCATTTTAATGCATTACGAGGTTGATAACAGTAGTTTGAAACTCCTGAGCATCACGCAAGACTGGTTACATGAAATCAGCAGGTTGCAATTGCAGATATCCAGTGCTGTCCAGGTTATGGAAAATAATTTTAAGTGCTTGACAGTTATATCGCAACAACCTGAATTCCAAGTTTGCAGTGAAATGCAATTGTTGCTGGATGATTTTTGTGATTCTCTGGATGCCTGGCATGATGAAACTATTCAGCACATACAAACAATATCGCACAACATCAACCGCGGTTCTTCAAGCCTCAACCAGTTGGTTAATTTATTGGGTGGTGGTAATAAAGCAAATACGGAGATGCTGGCAGAATCGGCTGACAGCGGATTAGGATTAAATGAAACCATACGCAAGCTCAAAGACAAAGAATCTGCTGTAGCTGCTTTGCGTGAAGATGTAGAAGCACTGGAAGAAGCATGCAGAAAGCTTGAAGCACAACGACATTTCAAAGCTGAATCTATTGAACCAAGCTCGCTTTCTTTTCAACCCGATGATGATAACGCCTCGTTCACACAACCAGATAATATAAGTGAAATCGAAACAGATTCATCTGTCAGTCCTGAGCAAGGCGACCTCATAGGTGAGAATACACACGAACTTGAAGCACAAATTAGTGAACTATACAAATTGCTGGAGGAGGAACGTAATAATTCAGAACGTCTGGAGAGCAGGCAAACCGTATTGGTCGCGGAATTAAATACCCTACGGGCAGCAGACTTGGCCCGCCGTGATGCTTTGGCAAAAGAACGTGAAAAAAACAACGCACTAACAGAAGAATTGGATTCAATACGGAATGCCGTTGTAGATTATCCAGCTATAGAAATAAATAACAACGAAAGGAGTAATTCGACAAATCCATCCCCTGAAACAACTTTCGTTGAGAACCAGGAACTACTTCTGGATGAAGACGATTGGGCTATTGTGGAAGAAGATGCCTATTCACATTCCCCTTCAGAATCAGATAATAATGAAAAAGTAACACAAGAAGCTGACTCAGATGAAATGATTATCCCAACCGACACTACCACGATGTTAGACGATTCTGCGGATGTGACAGAACAGCCTGAAGAAACCATTGAACCGCTTCCAGATGCTGAACCAGATCCAGCGACAAACACAAACCCAACAAATGAAGACATAAAAGAGTATTAAAAACAAAAAATCGAAGCAATGCTAATCGGGCAGTGCTTGTACTCCCAAAGAGCGTCTGACACCTGCTACTCCATAAAAACTTGCAAATTACACCCCAAAACAGCCATTATTTATGCTTCATATAATTTTCCACCCTATACCGGTGTTACTCTATTTAGAGCTTGGAACGCCGGTTTTTTTTCAAGGACAATTCCATGCGTCGAACGATTTTTGAACCTGTATCTACCCCTTTTGATTTTGCTGCGGCTGAACACGATACCATTCGTTATTGGCAAGAAAACCAGATCTATCACAAAAGTCTGGAGCAACGTCGTGATGGTGCCCCCTTTGTTTTTTATGAAGGCCCTCCGACAGCTAATGGTATGCCACATCCTGGACATTGCCTTACACGAACCATCAAAGACATATTTCCACGGTACAAAACCATGCAGGGATATTTCTGCGAACGTAAAGCAGGTTGGGACACGCATGGACTCCCTGTTGAAATCGAAGTTTGTAAAGAGCTGGGCATTATCGACGGTGGCAAGGAAGCCATTGAAACTTATGGTGTAGAAAAGTTCAACCGTACCTGTATTGAGTCTGTTTTTCGCTATCAAAAAGAATGGGAAGAACTGACCAATCGTATTGGATTCTGGGTAGACCTGGAAGACGCTTATGTCACGTACCATCAAAGTTATGTCGAAAGTGTCTGGTGGGCATTGAAGCAGCTTTTTGATCGGGGACTGTTGTACCAGGGGCATAAGGTAGTCTGGTGGTGGGCTCAAGGCGGTACTGCGTTGTCCGCGGGTGAAGTTGGTGAAGGATACCGAGACACCGATGACCCCGCGATTACGGTTCGATTGAAACTTGATAAAGAAAGTACCCGGGCCCTGGGGCTGAGTCACGCACCCGCTTACCTGCTGGTCTGGACAACAACACCCTGGACACTTCTTAGTAATTGTGCCGTGGCAGTAGGCCCGGATTTGGAATATGGCATTGTCAAGACCACCCAACCCGGTGGGACACATGAATTTTATATCCTGGCCGCAGATGTTACGGACAAGGCGGCTGATCTCTCTGAAAAATACTTCAATAGTGAAGTGGAAATTCTTCGTGTCGTCAAAGGTAGCGATCTGCTGGGGCTGCAATATGAACCTTTGTTCCAGTTTGACGCGCCACGCAAGCTGGAAGGGGATGCACCTTCTGACAAACACTGGGTACTGATCTCAGGGGACTTTGTCAGTCTTGAACAAGGCACCGGTCTGGTACACATTGCCCCCGCTTTTGGTGAAGACGATTACCGGGTTTGCAAGGAAAATAACGTAGGATTTCTATGTTATGTCAAGCCCGATGGCACTTTTGATTCCCGTGTTACCCTGGTCGACCCCTTCGATCAATCGCCTATTGCCGGGCAATTCTGCAAAGACGCGGACAAAGCAATCATTCGCTTGCTTAAAGAAGCCAAAGCGATCATTCGCCAGGATCAATACCGGCACCCCTACCCATTCTGTCCACGTGCAGAAAACGACCCACTAATACAGTACGCACGGAAAAGCTGGTTTATTCGTACCTCTGATTTTGTTGAGGATTTCCTGACAAACAACCGGGAACTTTCCTGGCAACCGGAGCATATCCGGGATGGCCGCTTCGGGAATTTCCTGGAAAATAATGTCGATTGGGCGTTGTCGCGCGAGCGCTATTGGGGTACTCCCCTGCCGGTCTGGATTTGTGAGCAGACCGGGCATATGGAGTGTGTGTCCACCTACGATGCATTGATGGCCAAACCCGATGTACAGGGCATGGAAGTCTGGAACCAGGCCAAAGCTGAGAATCCGGCGTTAAATGACAACCTGAAGATACACAAGCCCTACATTGACGCTATTCACTACCAGAGTCCGAAGCATCCGGAATCCCGTATGCGGCGGGTGACAGAAGTGATCGATGTCTGGTTCGATGCTGGATGCATGCCGTTTGCCCAATGGGGCTATCCCCACCTGCCCGGCTCTGATGCCCAGTTACAGGAACGCTTTCCCGCAGACTTCATCAGTGAAGCCATTGACCAGACCCGGGGCTGGTTCTACGCGCTGCTTGCCATCAGTACCCTGGTTTTCGGTAAGGAAAAGGCTGGTTGGCCGATACCCTTTAAAAATTGTATCTGCTTGGGGCATATTCTCGGTGAAGACGGACTGAAACTTTCGAAGCGGTTGAAAAATTACGCGGACCCCAAAGTTGTTTTCGAAAAATACAGCGCGGATGCCTTGCGTTGGAGCTTTATATCAAAGAATCCCCCAACCAACAGCAGCCGTCTTTCCGAACGCATCGTCGAAGAGTCGCAACGTGAACTGCTCATCCGCTGGTTCAATGTCTATAGTTTTTTTGTGATATACGCCAACCTGGATGGCTTTGATCCCGGACAGGCACCGGAAGCATTTTTTGATGGCATAAGCGGCAACTCGGAAAACAGCGGCACATCCATGTCACAAGCTGCTGCCGATACGGAGGCGACGTATGTTGCAGCAGATGAACGTTCAGAACTGGACCGTTGGATTCTGCATGAATTAAATCGCACGACCCTGGAAATTACCGATAGCATGGACACGTACGAGACGTATCCCGCAGCCAAAGCGATAACCGATTTTGTCGATGCACTCTCCAACTGGTATGTGCGTCGCAGCCGGGCACGATTCTGGGCATCCGAGTGGAGTCAGGACAAGGCAAACGCCTATTGGACTTTGTATGAGTGCCTGCTCAAGCTGGCACGACTCGCGGCACCGTTTGTTCCATTCTTCAGTGAAGTGACCTGGCGGAATCTGGTCAAACCGTTGTCTGGCGTGGTGGACAGTGTCCATCTGGCATCGTATCCTGTCGCAGACAAAGCATGCATCAATTACACTTTGCTGGACGAAATGGCCGCGACCAGAGAAGCAGTAACTCTTGGATTGAATGCGCGACGCATCGAAAATATCAAAGTACGACAACCATTGCAACGCTGTGATCTCATTGTGGCCAACATAACGCAACGAGATGGTCTTGAACGCCATCGCAATCTCATCATGGAAGAACTGAACATCAAGGAACTGCATTTCAGTGACACGCCTGAAGCCTTTGTCAGTTATGATGTCCGTCCGAATTTCAAGGTCTTGGGACCACGCTTCGGAAAACAGGTACAGACCATCAAGAAACTTTTAAGCGAAGGTGATGGGGCCGCATTGTATACCCAGTTGCAGGAAGGCCATGTGACCCTTGAACTGGAAGGCAATACCATCCAGTTAAGTCCAGATGAAATCGATGTGCGCCTGATTGCCAAAGAAGGTTTTACAGCAGCCCAAGGCCATCATATGGTGGCTGTTCTCTCAACAGAAATAACAGAAGCATTACGCAATGAAGGACTCTGCCGCGAAATAATCCGCAGTCTTCAAGACATCCGAAAGGAGCAGGGCCTGGCCTATGATGCGCGAATTGCTGTGGTATACCAGACCGAGGCCAATGAGCTGCAGCAAGTCATGGCGTCCTTTGCGGAAACGATCGCCAATGAAGTGCTGGCAGTAAGCTTACAGCAGGATGCTTCTGTGGCAACCGGCAAAGATGACCAGCACAAAGTAGTAAAAATTGACGATAACAACATTTCCTTTTCTATAAAGGAAATTTCTTAGACTTTGATATTTGACTTGAGTGCATGTTCCTGAACAACACACGGGGTCGGTTATAAATTATCTTCATGCCCGACCCCGTTTTTATTATGTTGTTGCCTGCTTATGTTTTGTTATTCATCTACGGTATGTCTATGCCACTCAAGGCCCAAGCCATCATACCTTTAGGTTCGTTGGGTGTGTCACCATGAAGATACAAATATCCTATGGGAAAGCCGAACACCACATGTCCCGGTTTCATGAGTCCAAAAGGTTTCCCGTCACCATCCTGCAAGACAGCCGTGTACTCACCTTCTGCTTTCATTGTACGCAGGTCCAGCGGCGCCACGGGGCAGTCTGCGTGCAGCAGATTGAATCGGGCATAATCCTCCACATGATGTTCCTGGGCACGGCGACCTTTCAGCTCCGGCACAAACGGCATGTCTTCAATGAGAGGTAGACCCAAAGCATCAATCCGTGCGCTGACAGAATCCGGCATCAGTTCTCTTGGAGAGAACGCCAAGACCAGGGCACGGTAACCGGACAGGTCTTCTTCCAGGTTGTCTTCACATATGATACGAACAGGCACATCCATATCACGCAGCATTTTATAGACCCCAAATTGGGCATGGTGCAACCACTCAGTGGGTTCACGATAAAGGTAATTTGCCCATTTAGATAAAAACAGCAACACAGTATTTTCTTCATCCCAGGCAGGTTGACGTGGTGCAACAGGCAAATCCGATTGCCACAGCGCAATAAGATCATTCACAATGCGTATCTTGCTGGGTGTTACTTCCTTAATATAGGCCAAATTGGCCATTTTCAATCCAGCACCTGCGAGTGCCGCATCCCGGCCTATCGCCATCAATTGCGCGTCACTGTATCCCAGCCTGGCAAGATTCTGCATTTGATCAAACTCAAATTCAGAGGGCAGCTTCGTGATGCCCCGAAAAGACGCCACTGCTGCTGCAGCGTGCCAGGAAGGGTCTTTTCCATGCCAGAAGAAGTCCCAGGAGTGAACTACCTGATCTGCCTGACGGCTCAGACCCCAGTAATCCTGATTTGACATGTGCGCACTCTGACGTCGGTAACCTTCACCCAGTGGTGCTGAAATCAAAGCATCGGGGTTTGCCTTGTAAATGGCTTCGGCAAATCGTGCGTTTGCCAGATGCCAGCAATATTCACGAAAAGCGATCCAGGCACGCGATTCCGGATTCAAATCCGGCAAACCTTGTGTATCTGCTGGAACTTCCGGGTACTCAGACAAGGGGGTGTCCTGATCGACCACGGCGAGTAACCAGTCTGGTCGGGGTGATTGATGTATCGCCTCATGCCACAAGGCCATTGCCGCATCATCATAACTCCACCAATCAGCAAATTTCAGTTCGGCATGAATACCGATGAAGGCATTGTGATAGACTGGCCAACCCTTCGTTACTTCTGCGATGGCTGTACAGACCGGGCCAAAATGATTCCAGAAATTTTCTGACACAATGGAGGGCTGCCCCTGATGTACGACTTCACCTTCAAAATTTTTCCAGAGTTCACTGTCGTACCAGTCTGGTTTTGCTCCGGCATAATAACTGTTGATACGCAGACGCATGGGCATGTCATATTTTTTGCATACCTCAAGACGCGCTTCCAACCAGGAAGTATCAATTTCCCCAGGATTCGGTTCCATAACGCGCCAGGGTACACTTATCTCTATCAGATTCCCGCCAATTGATTTGAAATCCTTAACCCATACTTCAAATATTTCAATATCTTGACACGGCTCAGTCCAGTCCCAAATATCGATAGATATCTCTTTTCTGTCCATATCCATTTCCCCTGAAAACAGTATTGCGACCAAGATCAATCCGGCTATACCTGTCATGATGCTTTATCTCCCAACGTTATTTTTGTTTATATATTTGCCCAAATACTATTCATCATGGACTATCGGTACCACTCAGCAATCATGATTTTCTGGAACTGTCCCGTATGGTAAGCTCCGGTTGTAATATGGATGATTGTACTGGTACTTCTGGTTCTCGCATGCGTCGCAATAAAAATTGCCATGCCAGTTTACACATCTGTGGAATTGGCAAAGATATGGTGCTGAGCGGATGTTCGAGGTATTCTATTTCCTCCAGACCATCGCAACCTACCAGGGCAACATCATGGGGAACCTGAACACCATGCGTAAGCAAGGCCCGGTAGGCACCAATGGCGTGTTCATCATTAAAAGCCATTATGGCATCAAACTGTAACGATTTACCTATCGATTCAGTCACGATCTCCATTGCGTTTTTTCTGTGATCTTCGACTGTCTGCAAAATGATTGTTTCCAGTCCAGCTTGTTTCACAACATCACAATAGGCCCGATACCTGTCTTGCTCAATATTTATGTACCACTCAGGCCCCAGGAAGGCGATTTTTCTGCATCCTTCCGCCAACAAATGATTCATCGCCTGCACTACAGGTTGGTACAAATCAATGCGCACATGGTCCACCGAAGTGTCGCAATATACCCCCATGTTGACCAGCGGTAACACCGAATCCTGATACTGTGTCCTCGCATGATTAACCCAGAGAATGCTGTCGAGAATAATCAGGCCATCAGCAGGCCAGTCGGCGGTAAAATTATACGTATCTACCTCCAGGCTACGATAATGCAGATTACGTAGCAGCATGTCATACGATGATTTCACCAGACGTTGCTCCAAATGGTAAAGCACGGTATTGGCATAGGGAGTAGTCAAACTCCCCATCCAAACCGAGACCACCTGACTGCGTCCAGTGGACAGTGCCTGTGCCATACGGCTGGGGCGATAACCAACTTCATTGAGCTGGCGCAATACCCGCTCGCGTGTTTTCTGGTTGATGTCCGGAGCGTCATTCAACGCACGCCATATGGTACCTTTCGAAATACCCAGGCATTTAGCAACTTCCTGAATTGTCATATTATCCTGCCCCTCCCACCAGTGACCGCTGCCAATCCAACATACTGTAACCGGAACCATTGCCAGTAAATTTCGTGACCGGTCCCGACTTTATATCAGTACACATACCTCGTATCCAAGATAATGCCAAAGCAACGTATGCGATTGCAATATTCTTACTTACGACAAGAGAAATTTTGACAAGGCATAAATCAAACTGAATTGTACCTGGAGCATGGCAGGGATATTAGGATAAACAAATATAGAAATCGGACTGGAAAACAATGCTGGAAATGTCGGAGAATACTAAGCATGAATATAAATGCCAGTATCATCGATCAACGTGTGGTTGGAATCGCAGAAGAATATTCCGATTGTCTACCACAAACAAGCGACATCAACCAGAAAAAAGCAGCAGCATTCGTGTTGTTGTGCATGTCTACCAGTCTGGAAATGCCTTTAGAAGAATCCGCAGAGCACATTACAGAAGGGGGTAATGATGCCGGTGTAGACGGAATCCATATTGGCGAAGTTGAAGATGGTGAGTTTCTAGTAACCATTTTTCAATGTAAGTACAAGATTATGGATTTGAGTGGCAAATCAAATTTTCCCGAAAACGGTGTACAAAAAGCTGTCAATACAGTTCAAGTGCTCTTTGATCCGTCCAGAAACGTAACCTTAAATCCAAAAATTGCACCTAAAATAGAGGAAATTCGCTCGCTGATACGTGACGCATTCATCCCGACGGTTCGCGTGATGTTGTGCAACAATGGTGATTCATGGAATGAGCAGGCAGAATCGTGGATTACACAGGCAAAAAAAGACTATGCTGATAAAGTAAGTTTTATACATTTTAACCACGATTCAATGATCAACATACTGCAACGCAGTAAACGCGTTGATGCCACATTGGCGATGAGTGGTCAGGCGATAGTTGAAGATATGAACTACATGCGCGTTTTAATCGGACGCGTATCGGTTCAGGAAATCTACAGACTGTTCAATGAACATGGTAACACAATGTTAGAGCGTAACATCCGTCGTTACCTTGGACTCCATACAAACCGGGTTAATTCAGCAATTCATGAAACACTTGTGAATCCGGACAAATCAGACAAATTTTATTTTTTCAACAATGGCATTACTGTGGTGTGCGACAAATTTGATTACAATGCCTTTCAGCAAACTGATTTCAAAGTTCAACTCAAAAACATGCAAATAATTAATGGAGGTCAAACCTGCAAAACTATTCAGGAAACATTAGACAATAACATGTTTGGAACTGCGGGGAAATCCGCGTATGTAATGATACGTATCTATCAGCTTTCTGACACTTATAACGAAATCGTACAAGAAATTACCTATGCTACGAACAGTCAGAACCCGGTAGACTTGCGTGATTTACGATCCAATGACGAAACACAAAAATTGCTTGCTCTGGGAATGTCTGAACTTGGGTATACCTATAAAAGTCAGCGGGAAGTTGGAACAAGTACAACTGATATTATACCGAGCACATCGGTAGCAGAATCCGTTATGGCAATATGGCGACAAAAGCCTCACCAGGCTAAGTTTCTGCGAAGGGAACATTTTGGAAAACTTTATGGAGAAATATTTAACGATTTAAATGCTTCGCAAGCGGTTCTGGCAGTTCTTATATTTCGGTTCGCTGATAAAGTCAGAAAACGACCTAATATCGCCTTAAAAACAGATTTTCTGGCCTATTCTACACATTATATTGCCATGCTGATTGGACGTAACCTTATAAATGAGTTGAATCTTCGATTTGAAGAAATTACACACAGAAATTTTAAGATGATTCAAAGCAAGTTTGTTGAAAATCAGGAGCAGTTGCATCAGCAGGCACTCCAGGAAATCGATCAGGCATTGAAAGCCTGTTATGGAAATCGAAAAATATCATTGCAACAACTTTCTGCAACCTTCCGCAGAGGTGATTTACTTGAAATGCTGGATGTTGATGATTGATTTACCAGAAACCAGTCTCTATCTGCTCACAAATAGATTACTAGTCCCCTTTATATTCAGTTCAACCTGCCAAATTGAATGCGATATGTCATTCAAAAAAAGTACTTTTGGTTTGAAAATAGGGTACAAATTTCTGATAAAAACCTACAAGTTTAAGAGAAAAACCACGTTTGATTGATTTTTTATTTTCAATTCTTTATTATATTGACAGAATCGCGCTTGGCCAGCGCAGTTTCAATAGAATAATAATTTTCATTGAACTCTTTACGTAAGATTCGGTAAATTTGAAAAGCGATTTTCCTGATCTAGCTTAAATCTCTGCTTCGATTCACGATAAAACATCAAAATCACAGATTGAAGTACAATCGTATACACAGAACAAGTCGTTCCGGGGGATGCAATAGCAACAATCAATAGGCAATTGCAGTGCAAAGGCCGACGTAGTACGCCGGAATCGTCTTAACCATACAAGTCATAATACCTTTGGGGGAACATGCATGGCTGAAATTGCACCACAATTGTTAAGCGGTAATGAGGCCATTGCGATGGCCGCACTGGATGCGGGAATAACCTTGGGTGTTGGTTATCCCGGCACACCTTCCACTGAGATACTCGAAAATCTGTCGCGTATTGGTGGCGAAGCGCAATGGGCACCAAATGAGAAAGTCGCACTTGAAGTTGGAATTGGTGTGGCCTATGCCGGTGGACGCGCACTGGTAACCATGAAGCATGTCGGGGTGAATGTCGCCGCAGACCCCTTGTTTACGGTTGCCTATACGGGGGTTAGCGGTGCTTTGGTCGTTATCTCTGCCGATGACCCCGGAATGCATTCCAGCCAGAATGAACAAGACAACCGGCGATATGCTGTGGCAGCCGGTATTCCCATGCTGGAGCCTTCAGATTCACAAGAAGCATATGATTATATGCTTGAGGCATTTGAACTTTCTGAAACCTTTAATATCACTGTCCTTTTCCGGCTGACCACGCGGGTCTGTCACTCAAAAAGTATTGTACGATCTCGCCCCAAACCCCTCCGACAGGCTCATTTTGAACGCGATATCAAGGGTCGCGTCATGATACCCGGATATGCGCGCCCGGCACATCGGCGCATGCGTGAAAAGTTGAAGCAGATCGCCGTCGCTCCACTAATGGACAGATTGACCTTTGAGACAGGCAATCCGGAAAGCAAAAAGGGCATCATTACTTCAGGAATCACCTATCAACATGTTGTAGAAAGCATGCCCGATGCCAGAATCCTGAAGCTGGGAATAACCTATCCCCTGCCCCTGGAACGGATTCAGCAGTTTGTGGAATCCGTTGAGGAGTGTTTGGTAGTTGAAGAAGGTGATCCGTGCCTGGAGGAAGCATTTAAATTCGCAAACATACCGGTTGAAGGTAAGCCGGAAGACTTCCGATTTGGTGAATTAACAGTTGATCGGGTACAGCAAATAATCACCAGAAATTACAAAGAAATTCCACCGCCACCGCCAGGGAAACCTCCCCAGCTCTGTGCTCGCTGTCCACACCGTATCGCATTCAGTATTTTGTCACGCCTTGACTGTATCGTTGCAGGGGACATCGGTTGCTATACCCTTGGTGTCATGCCCCCCTTTGAAGCAATGGATACCTGCGTGTGCATGGGGGCAAGCATTGGTGTGGGACTGGGGTTACGGCATGCCTTGCCAACAGATGAAGCACGCCGGGTGGTAAGCGTTATAGGTGACAGCACATTCGCCCACACGGGAATTAATGGATTGGTTGAAATGGCGTATAACCCGCCAACAACCGGCCATGTTGTTCTAATCCTCGACAATCTGACAACAGCCATGACTGGCACCCAGGAACACCCGGGCACTGGTCGCAGACTGGACCATTCAGCTACACGCCAACTGGATTTTGAGGCATTGAGCCGTGCGGTAGGTATCCAGCGTGTACATACCATCGATCCGACAGAAGATGCAGAAGCATATGAACGACTTATCAAAGATTCACTTGAATCAGGTGAACTTGTGGTGATTATTGCTCGCAAACCTTGTATCTTAACCGAGAAGCGGATTGCCAGGCTGGAGGCAGAAGCATGTCTTGCGGAGCAACCCAATAATGATTGAGGCAGGAGTCACGAACGTCGTAATCGCCGGACTAGGCGGTCAGGGAGTAGTGAAAGCTTCGGACATCCTGTCGCAAGCCGCATTTGCTGCCGGCCTTGATGTGAAAAAGAGTGAAATTCACGGCATGAGCCAGCGCGGTGGCTCGGTCAGCAGTGATGTGCGATTTGGTGAGAGAGTGTTCAGCCCCATGATACCACGTGGTCAAGCTGATTTCCTTATTATTATGGAAGAAACGCAAGTTACACCAAACATACACCATATTCGACCTGGTGGTGTTCTGATCACCCCAGATCATATTCCCTATATCCTTGAAGTGGAAGATGAAGAGCAAGCCATATTACTACAACGCACGTTAAATGTTGCGATGATCGGTGTATTGAGCAGCTATATACCTAATATAATGTCGGAGCATTGGCTGGAAGCCATTCACAATAATGTTCCGAACGGTTACTTCGAAATAAATCGTAAAGTATTTCTGCTGGCACAGGCGGTGGAGCAGGTTATGTCACGATTGGTGACGACGACGAGCAGCATTGGGGGTATACCCAAACCTGCCCTGCGGTAAATTAAAAAATTTGGGGGAGAGAATTCAATGACCCAGTCGTCTGGTACTACGGGCTCAGTGTTAAGTGTGGGAACATTTCAGGCAATCAGCGCTCCAGACTATATCCCGAAAAAACAGCTCCAGGAGCTGCAATTATCTCGGTTACAACAAATCGTCACACATGCTTATCAAAACGTTGCATTGTACCGAGAACGCATGGATGCCAAAGGTATCACTCCTGTTGATATCCAATCCCTGGATGACATTGTCCACTTGCCATTTACGTTAAAGTCTGACTTGCGTGATACCTATCCCTACGGGCTGTTTGCCGTGCCCCTGGAAGAAGTGGTTCGTGTACATGCATCCAGTGGCACTACAGGAAAACCGATTGTAGTCGCCTACACACAGGCGGATTTGGAAGTGTGGTCCAATGTGATGGTACGCACCTTCGCTGCCTGTGGTCTGAACCGGGGTGACATAATCCAGAATGCCTATGGATATGGACTTTTTACGGGTGGCTTGGGCGCTCATTATGGCGCAGAAGCCCTGGGGGCAACGGTCATACCAATTTCGGGTGGTAACACTGACCGCCAGATCATGGTAATGAAAGATTTCGGTGTAACAGCAATATGTTCAACCCCCAGCTATTTCCTGCATATTCTGGAGCATGCTCCTGAGCTTGGTGTTCATTTTAATGTCCCGGGAAGCAACCAGGACTGCAATGTGCGTCTCAAGGCAGGTATCTTCGGAGCAGAACCTTGGACCGAAGCCATGCGCAAACATATCGAAGAGGCCAGTGGTATCAAGGCGTATGACATCTACGGTCTTTCAGAAATTATTGGTCCGGGTGTAGGTTCGGAGTGCAGTGCACAAGCAGGACTGCATATGTTTGAAGACCACTTTTATCCAGAAATCATCGACCCTGAAACTGGTGCTTCCCTACCGGATGGCGAAGAAGGGGAGCTCGTACTGACTACGTTGAACAAGTGGGCTATGCCCATGCTGCGCTATCGCACCCGTGACATTACAGAAATTCTTCCAGAGCCATGCTCTTGCGGTCGCACTATACGACGTATCCGGCGTATCGGGCGCCGCAGTGACGACATGTTTATCGTGCGTGGGGTTAATGTATTTCCCTCTCAGATTGAGTCCGCGCTACTGGCAGTCGAAGGTGCAATGCCCCATTACCAAATACGCCTGACACGTCAAGAGGGCCTTGACCAGATTACGGTGGAAGTCGAGGTCACCCCGGAAATATTCAGTGATAAGGTAGGTGCAATGGAACGCCTTCAGCAGAAACTCTCCCACTCAATGGAAAACATCATCGGAATACGGGCAGCGTTGCGTTTGGTTGAACCAAACACCATTGAGCGCAGTATGGGAAAAGCCAAGCGGGTAATTGATGAACGTGCATTGTAATTTATTTCTGAGAATCTGTTAACGCATACAACCGGGCCGGTTACTTTATAAGGATATCATCATGAAACTGACACAACTCTCCCTGTTTCTGGAAAATAAACCAGGCCATGTAAAAATCCCCTGCCAGGTGCTGGCTGAAGCCGGTGTAAATATCTGTACCTTGTCTCTGGCAGACACAGCGCAGTTTGGTATATTGCATTTAATTGTAGAAGACTGGGAAAAAGGTTATGCAGCCCTGAAAAACGCAGGCTGTGTTGTCAATACTACAGATGTACTGGCACTGGTTGTGCCGGACAGGCCAGGTGGGCTGGCAGATTTACTCGACCATTGTGATACCTGCGGGTTGAATATTGAGTACATGTACGCATTCACCCGACGACGTAAACAAGATGCCATTATGATAATCTGCTTTGAAGACCCAGACAAGGCAATTGAGGTACTGAAAGATCGGAAAATGGATGGTGTTGATGTCATGCGTTGTACTGACCTGTTCGGTGATTTGGAAGGGCTATAATACATGAAGGTTGCAACACATACACTCAGCAAGGAAACCAAAGAATCAGACTGGTGGGACCCGGCTGAAGCATTACCGAGGGAGGAGCTTCGCGACTTACAAACCAGGCGCTTGCGTGAAACTGTTTCGCGAACGCTGTCCGTACCATATTATAAAGAGGCACTGGCAAGAGACAATATCACTCCAGAAAGTATCACCTCGCCGGATGATGTACGACGATTGCCCTTCACCACGAAAGACGACCTGCGCGATCATTACCCACTCGGCTTTCTGGCGGTACCGCGCTCAGAAGTAGCACGATACCATGGTTCGTCTGGAACAACGGGCAAGCCCACATTTGTAGCCTATACCAAGAAAGATTTAGATACCTGGGCCAATTTATGTGCACGCTTCTTGTATGCCGGGGGTTTGCGTTCTGAGCACACCGTACATGTCGCATTCGGTTATGGCTTGTTTACCGGTGGTTTTGGCTTGCATTATGGAATAGAAAAAGTGGGTGCGGCTGTCGTACCGGTTGCTGCAGGCAACACCAAGCGTCAAATTCTGCTGTTGCAGGACCTGGAACCGGAAGTATTGATATGTACACCAAGTTATGCATTGAATATTGCCGAGGTTTGCCGGGAGGAAGGTGTTGATCCACACACATTGAAATTGCAATACGGTCATTTTGGCGGGGAACCCTGGACCGAAAAAATGCGCTTTCAAATCGAAGAATCGTTGGGTATAGAAGCCTTTAACAATTATGGTCTCAGTGAAGTGATAGGTCCGGGAGTAAGCGGCGAGTGCGCGCATCACACCGGAATGCATATTCAAGAAGACCATTTCTTGGTAGAGTGTATAGATCCGGAGACCCTGGAGCCTGTGACCGATGGCTCCTACGGTGAACTGGTATTCACGAATCTGACCAAGGAAGCAATGCCTATTCTGCGGTATCGCACCCGGGATATCGCCGCACTGGAAACGTGTCCCTGCCCATGTGGCCGGACGACAGTACGTATGCACCGGGTCGTTGGTCGCACCGATGACATGCTGATCATCCGGGGAGCCAATGTCTACCCCTCGCAGATTGAAGAGTCGCTGTTACTTGTAGAAGGTGTAGCGCCACATTATCTCATTGAGGTGCATCGGCCTGGAGCTTTAGACGAGGCCACCGTTAAGGTAGAAATTTTACCCGAATTTTTCTCCGATAAAATGCGCAAGATGCAAGCATTGCGGGAAGATATTCAGCGGCGTATCGAGACGACTACAGGGGTGCGCATGCAGGTTGAGCTGGTACCGCCGCAAACACTGGAACGCAGTATCGGAAAATCCAAACGGGTATTGGATCACCGCAAGATGGATTAATCCATGCTGATATATAGCAGCAGGTAGTACAAAATAATCAAGTTATTGAATGTATTGGGGTTGAGGGAATTTTAACCGGCGGCGGAAAATGTCATGCTTTTTTTAACCATTCTGGTCATAATCTATTTTTTTGTCATGGGGTATCTCGCTTATCGTGGTTATCAGGGGACCCGAACCGCAACGGACTACCTGATTGCAGGACGTGAAATCCATCCCTTTGTGATGGCGCTTTCCTATGGTGCGGCATTCATCAGCACTTCAGCAGTTGTAGGTTTCGGAGGTGTCGCAGCCATATATGGACTCGGAATATTGTGGTTGTGTTTTTTGAATATCTTTGTAGGTATTTTTATAGCCTTTGTCGTTTTGGGAAGCCGCACCCGGTTCATAGGGCACAAATTAAATGCTCATACCTTTCCTGAATTACTCAGTAAGCGCTATCAGTCCGCTTTTATCCAGGGCCTCGTAGCAATCCTGATTTTGCTCTTCATGCCACTTTATTCCGGTGTGGTGCTCATGGGCGCTTCCAAGTTTATTGAAGTACGGCTGGGAATCGGGTATGAAACCGCCCTCTTCTTCTTTGCAACCCTGGTTGCTGTATATGTTGCCATTGGTGGCCTCAAAGGAGTTATGTACGCGGACGCATTACAAGGTGGAATCATGCTCACCGGCATGCTGACCTTGATGATCATGACGTATACTGGCCTGGGCGGTTTCACGGCAGCACATCAGCAACTGACCGATCTGTCGCCCAAGATTATTGAGATCATGGGCGAGCGAGGTCATCGGGGCTGGACTACCATGCCGGAATTCGGCAGCCATATCTGGTGGGTTTTAATCTCCAGCATCATCTTTGGAGTTGGGATCGGCGTACTAGCACAACCACAGCTTGCGGTACGCTACATGACGGTAAAAAGTCGGCGTGAACTCAACCGGGCTGTACTGGTGGGTGGCGTTTTTATTCTAGTATTGACTGGAGGCGCATTCATGACCGGCGCTCTTTCTAATCTCTATTTTTATAATGACCCGAATATTGGTGAGATTGCATTAATTGCCGCGGACCGGGATGTCGAGCAGATCATTCCGCGCTTCATCACCAATTATATGCCCGGCTGGCTGGGAGATGTGTTCTTTGTCACCTTGATGGCTGCTGCCATGTCCACCGTGTGCAGTCAGTTCCATGCGATGGGCGCTGCCGCTGGCCGTGATGTATATGAAGGACTCATTGGCAGCTCGGGGAAATGGAGCAGCATTGTCATCATGCGTCTGGGTATTTTCATAACGTTTTTGATGAGTGTCGCATTGGCGTATATCTTGCCGGTACACTTGGCAGGTACCGGGGCAGCCATCGTGGCACGGGGTACGGCGATTTTCTTTGGCCTGTGTGCAGCCACATTCCTGCCCATGTACGTGGGCGGTTTGTATTTTCGCTTTATCACCCGTAGTGGTGCGATATATGGCGCATTGACTGGTTTTATCCTCAGTGCCTTCTGGCTTATGTTTGTCCACAGGCAGGAATCATCGGTTTTATTAATATGCGATTATCTGTTTGGCAAACCGACGATTGTCGGTGATGCGCGCACCGGTTTTATTCTCTGGGCTGAAGTCGATCCTCTCGTAATCGCACTCCCGGCATCCATCCTGGTAACCATAGTTGTATCATTACTGACAAAGCCATTGCCGACGGAGCATTTGGCGAATTGTTTTGAACAGAAAAGGTCTTAAAAAATTATGCTTGGATTTGCAGACCCTTGGATAGCGCTCGCATTCTTGTTATGCTTTGGCAGTGCTTTACTCTGTGTGCTTTATGGTTATTTCAATTGGAACAAAGGAGATGAACCTCCTGAGGTACCCACCCCTGAAGACCAGGAATGGATTCGAGAAGAGGAAGAACTGGAAGACGAACTGTAATTGACAGTACGGATTGAAAATCATCTCTGGTCACCAATATGTTGTCTCAGTCGTTGAAGTTACGCACCTGGCCAATTGTGGGTACTTCTAATATTTTACAACTGGATTTCTCAAAATACCGATTTCTGCGCAGAAAACTTCAAGTACGTCACCCGGTTCTATAGGACCGACACCTTGCGGTGTACCGGTAGCAATCAAATCTCCTGGTTCCAATGTAATGTGCCTGGTCACATACGCAATCAGCCCAGCGATGCTGAAAATCATGTCGCTGGTATTGCCTTGCTGACGAATTTCTCCATTTACTCGTAACGTCAATGTTATCTGTGGCGGCCAGGGCAGCGTATCTACCAGTACAACGACTGGCCCGACAGGGCAAAAAGTATCCAGGCTTTTCGCCAAAAACCAGGGCTTCCCTTCCGAGGCAGCTTTTTTCTGCATGGTACGGGCTGTTATGTCATTCAGAAGCGTATACCCGGCGATGTATTCAAAAGCCTGATCAGCAGAAATGCATTTTGCCCGTTTACCCATGACGACACCAATTTCCCCTTCATGGTCGACACGCCCATACCTGGGCTGCAATACCACCGGGTCAGAATCGCCAATACAGGATGAACTTGCCTTACAGAAGACAATCGGTTCATCTGGTACCGGATTGTTCATTTCAGCCGCGTGCTCTTTGTAATTACGCCCGATTCCAATGATTTTTCCCGGTTGCAGAGGTATAGAAAACCGGGGAATATCCTCCAAGTTATAGCGTGCTGGATTATCACTTTTTTGAATAAAACCAGCTATACGTTCAAAGAAGTCACGGGCGAACAGCCCCTGATGCATCAAGGTAACGATATCACGTGAGGCATGTGTTGGCTGCTCTCCTCCCTCTTTAAGATACTCTTCATGTGCCAAACTCAGATTTATCCAATGTTGCTCCGTTTTCATGACCAGACACTTTTCTTCTGCAATGACTGTACTGCCGATTTTCATGGCAATTCTCCTTCTTTTGTCGTACTATGGAGTGTATCGGAGCAGCGTGCGAACATTCCAGTCATTATGGTGTCTAAAGGTGTGTTGTAAGCGTAAATGTAAGCCGGGAAACAGGTTGCTACCTGTATAGATAACCTGTAATATTAATTTGGAAAGGTTAATCGCTATGAACAAGCTTTTTATTGGCTTGATTGGAATTGTTATTGGCTTGACACCCTCGGTGGCAAGTACAGACAATGCACAAACAGCAACCAGTTCAGTCACCCAACGCACAGATGTCGGGGTAACTGTATATAACAACGACCTGGCATTGGTGCGAGATGTCCGCCAGATGCACTTGCCTACAGGTGAAATCTTGCTGACTTTTGAGGATGTCGCCACAGAGATTCGACCAGAGACGGTCAGCATGCGGGCAATCGGAGCACCAGCATCGCTGGTTATATATGAGCAAAATTATGAATATGACCTGATCACCCCCCAGAAACTGATGGAAAAATATCTTGGCCGCAATGTGCGGCTGTTGAACCGTGATAACCAGTACCAATTCCATGAAGTAGATGCCGTGTTGTTGAGTTTGAATGGTGGTCCGGTTTATCAGATCGGAAATGACATCTATCTTGGACACCCGGGCACTGTTGTATTGCCTGAATTACCGGAAAACCTGGTAGCGCGTCCCTCGCTGGTATGGACGCTGGGCAACTCCCGCTCCGAACAGGATGTCGAAATTACCTATCTTACCCGTGGAATCAGTTGGAAGGCAGATTACGTAATCAATATTCCCCGCAGTGACGACGTCATGTCGTTAACGGGCTGGGTTACCCTGAACAACCAATCCGGTATCGCCTATGATAATGCCGAATTGAAGCTCGTCGCCGGTGACGTCAATATTGTTCAAGATAAAGAAATGACAATGGATGGATTTGGTGGCGGTTTTATGGCTTATGATGGTGATTTTGATATGCCGGTGCAGGAGGCCTTTGCCGATTACCATCTTTATACGGTTCCACGCCGTACCAGTATCGCACAAAATCAAAGCAAACAAATCATGTTGTTACACGCCTCAGATATCGCATTTACCAGGCGATACGCGTATCGAAACTACGCGGCACAGCCCCTTCAGCAAACCAGCCCGTTAAAAGTGGACTCCTTCCTGGAATTTGATAATAAAGACACCAACCAACTGGGAATTCCCCTGCCCGCGGGAACGATGCGTGTCTACCAGGAAGACTCCCAGGCAACCTTGCAATTCTCAGGAGAAGACACCATAGAGCACACGCCCCGCAATGAACCTGTTAAGCTGAACACGGGTAAAGCGTTCGATGTTACTCTGGAACTGATTTGGACAGATTATGAGGTTATTTCATCAACGGTGCATGAGTATGCCGTCAAGGTAACCGTCCGCAATGAAAAAGACGAAGATGTAACTGTTGATTATTACGATACGTTTCACACTCAGTGGAACATACTGGAATCAAGCCAGGAATTTACGCAGGAAGACGCATTTACAGTGCTTTTCCCTGTTGAAGTGTCTGCTGGAGACAGTGCTACCGTAACATACCGGGTTCGCATTGGATAACAGAATAAAACGTGAGTTGCGTTTGATAACTAAGGAGGTTAAGTGGATGAAATTACAATGGACAGTATTATTTATGATGATGGTATGCCTGATGATGGCCACACCCATGATATGGGCACAAACCGAAAACACTACAGGTGAATCACCACGCCTGAGGATAAACGATCCGCTGTCAGGGTCGATTACCAGCAGAGAAACAACACTTTCCGATCAGAAAGACGTAGCAGTAACGGTTTACAATAATGGCCGTGCGCTGGTGCGTGATCGCCGTGAAATCCCATTATTGCCCGGTACTGTTGCCTTGCAGTTCTCTGACGTCGCGGAGCAGGTACGCCCGGAAACAGTCAGCCTGCGATCAATGAATGACCCTGGCAGATTGTTTATTCTGGAACAGAACTATGAATACGACCTGATGAGTCCACAGAAACTCATGGAAAAGTATGTCGGGAAAGAGGTGCGATTAATCAACAAGCACGAGGACTACGATTTTTATGAGCAGCCCGCACGACTGTTGAGCATGAACAATGGCCCGGTGTATGAGATCAATGGCGATATCTATCTCGATCATCCCGGTACCGTAGTGTTGCCGGAAATCCCGGATGACCTGATAGCACGGCCTTCCCTGATCTGGTTGCTTGACAACCAGGGCACGGACCATGACGTAGAAGTAACCTATATGACCGGTGGTATGTCCTGGAAAGCGGACTATGTACTGAGCTTGAACCGGGAAGAAACCGCCATGGATGTCACTGGCTGGGTAACATTGACAAATCAGTCAGGCGCGACCTATACCAACGCGGAGCTGAAACTGGTCGCTGGCGATGTCAATATCGTCCGGGATCAGCCTGAGCGTATGATGCGAATGGATAGGGCGGTGATGGCAGAAGCGGCGATGGCGCCTCCTCCCATGCAGCAAGAAGCATTCGCGGAATACCATCTGTACACCTTGCCACGACGCACAACCATTCGGCAGAATCAGAACAAGCAGGTAAACTTGCTGAACGCAGCCAATGTTGCTGTGAAAAAGGTGTATGAATACCGGGGCAACACCCAGTTCTTCTTCCAGCGCATGCCGGATATTCCGTCGGAACGTGCGGCAGTCATGCTGACCTTTGAGAATCGGGAAGTAAACCAACTGGGAATTCCATTACCGGGCGGGATCATGCGCGTGTACCAGGAAGACAGCAGTGGTGCGCTGCAATTCTCTGGCGAAGACCGTATTCAGCACACACCACGTAACGAAGAAGTACGATTACGCCTGGGCAATGCTTTTGATGTGGTCGCGGAACGCAAACAGACCGAGTATGATATCATAGCCTCGAACGTTCATGAATCTTCATTTGAGATCGTTTTGCGAAATCACAAAGACAACGACATAGTGGTTGATGTTATCGAAACCCTGACAAGTGACTGGCAAATCCGAAATGCATCCCATGAGCACCAGCAGCGTGATGCCTTTACCGTCGTCTTCCCGGTCGATGTACCTGCCAACGGAGAAGCTACCGTGACCTACACCGTGCGCATCAGATATCGCTAACAAGTAAACGATTCAGCAGAAATTCGAATTAGATCAATAATTCAGTGACAGATTTGCCCGGAGTGCTTGTGGTACTTCGGGCAAATGTTTCAGATTCATGTATCAGTGCACCATTTGGTTCTGGAATGCATACATAGCTCACATTGAGCAAAGACCAACCCTGTCGGAGCCGTCTGGTGTGAAATATACCTTAATGCTCAAAATGCGCAAATCAAAACAATTTGTGAGAAAAACTAATCTTGTGGTATTTTGATTTCCCACTTAAACACATCAAGCAACTTTAACCTTGTTTCAACATTCACTCCTTTTACGTTGGTATGGGCCCGGTTACCATAAGTAGGAGCATGAATTACGTTGAAATTTAATATTCTCAATTTTTCGACACTTAAGCTCACAATCCCATTATTTTCTGGTTTTTTTGCGCGCGCCTTTGATTGCTCAGGAGTAGAATATTTATCCCAATCTGTAGACATTCCATCACCAAGTTCCCGAAAAACACCGGGGATTAACACATTATCTCTAAAATATGTTGCATGAACTCTATAATATAAAGAACACTTGTCTGGGATAACTTCTTTAGGGTACATATCAAATTGTAATCAACATTAAATGCAACAAACGAAAGTCTTGCTTTGAAGGATTAAATGTGCCCTCAATCTTATTTGTATTATAATCATCGCCATAAAATGTAGCAGGGGTATCATTGCCTTTTGGAAAATTAATCAATAATTTGTAGTCAGAATTCTTCCATAGAATATCTATACTCCCATCTGGCCCATGGTATATTTTCGGGCTGTCAATGACGACATTATTTTTGTCTAATGCCCATTTGGCAGAATTAACTAAAAAGTCAACAGCCCTTTTCCAAGTTTCAAAATCATACCTTGGACTACCTTCATCATCAAAATCATCCTCCAAATCTAAAATATATTTAGAATTTTGAATAGATTCAGCCAATTTGTATAATTTTGCAGGCAATGTAAGTGTTTTCTCAGGAGAAATCTCAATGGTTATGTTTTTATAAGTTATAACATTATCTAAATTTAAGTCCGTTCTCCATTCAGAATCAGAAGACTGTTGAGATAAAAAAATGAATTTTTTTGATAGAGATAAAGAACTCTCAGAACTATGTGATTTAAAAGAATCTTTATATAAATTTTCCACTAGTTTGGTTGAATACAGACTAGATTCTTCATAATATTCTGCTGGTATTTTTGTTGAGTTAATTGACATATCATTAAATCTCGAATATCATATTATCATTAGCACTATAATTTTGGACCATGATCTTTGTTGAATTTTCTACTTGTTCAATATTTTCTTTTAATGCTTTCAAGTCTTCAGAATCTAAAGCAAAATGAATTTCTTTTGTCTGTCCTGCCTCTCGGTATTTCACCTTTAGATTATGAATAATTACAGAACCTAGTAGCATTTTTTTTTCACTTATAATAGGTCTGATGTCTGTCATGATGCGTGTTTCAAGTATTAATTTCTCTCGCTCACGTACAAGCTCCAGTGCCCTTGCTGTAAGCTGAAAAGAACTGCTTGATTTCAATATGCGAATCAGTTTTTCTTGTGTAGTATCAGTTACCTTTGAATTTAGCGTTTCATGTTGTTTCAGAGCATTGAAAATCTCCGTAGCAAACTCTTCAATCTCATTTTCAGAGTTATTTTTTGCATTACAAAGGCTGAAAATCATTATGAGTAATTTATCTAAATTATCATTACTTATCTTTAACTTTTGGTAAATATCTCTAGAAAGTTGATCTGGCAGTATGCCTGCTGGCGTACTTACTAATCCAGCAACAAGTTGTTCTATTTCGTTACTGTCTAAAGAGAGAAATATTTCAAACCCATCATAATATCGCTCAGGAATACGATATTTTGTCATATTATAGTACCTTGATGTAAAATTCTTAATAAATAAAGGTTAGTATCAAATTGCTATTATTGTGAAATTTCATTCGAAAGGCCATTTGTTAGATATTCTAGATAGAAACTTCAGAGATTATACCATCATATCTTTTCCATGCAAATTTTAGCTTTGCACCTAAATACAGTCTACTCTGGCAAATTTAAAATGTCAAGGTGCCCAATTACTTCACGTTGTGTTCAAGGCTGTTTTCTGCGATTATTGGTCTTGTTTATCACAACACGCTATAATTAGATAGGAAATACCCTATCAGTCCACGCTTTGTTATGAACTGCCGGCTGCGCATAAGGTTTGAAACTCTTGATATGCTATCTGTCATGGATAAGAAAAGTACTAAAAAATGAAGGAACTGACACCAAAAGTATATATTTCTTTATGCCGATACTACTTGCTCCACAGTATCGGAGTGGTACTTTTTCTGTTGTCTGTTACTTGGCTCGCGGAAGCCGATATTGTTGTACTTCGGGACAGAGACTCATTTTCGGGGCGGGTGTTGCGTATTGACGACGGGATACTGGTCTTTCGTACAGCTCATGCCGGACAACTCATGGCGCCCATGGATACCTTGCGATCTCTTTCCACCGAGAGCAACCTTATGATCACCTTGGATGATGCGCGGATTTTGTATGGTCGTCTGGATGGTGGTGATACCCAAAAACTGATACCTCTGGATGGTACTGAACCGCTCCAACTGGAACTTGCATCGATAGTTGATGCCATTGTAATACCAGCCGATGCCAGACCTCTTGAGGAACCTTCTAATCTGGAAGAATGGCGCTCCGCGCTGGGTGTTGGATTGCAGTTCCGTAGTGGTGCCTGTGACAGTTTGGAACCGTACACCCATATTGAAGCTACACGAGAAAGAGAACAGGGCACTGTTGGGGGCGAATTGAGGTTGGAGCGTGCCGACCCCGATGATTTTCCCGCCTGGCTACGCGGTTCCCTGACTTGGGAAAGAACAGGAGAAGAGCGCACTCTCTACCCGCAAGCATCGCTTTCACTAGTTCGGGACACAGACAATGTACTCTCATGGCGTACCGATTTGTCACTGGGATTCGCGTATCCTTTCTCCTATTCTGAAGAACAGACCCTGGAAGCACTGATGGGGCTGAATCTGGATTACGAAGTGTGGGACGCTGCCGCGTTACGGGACCGACAAGGCAACAGAATTTACCTGGAGGATCTGCGTCACAGCGGACTACACCTGAATGTGCAACTGGGGCTGCGGTATTCACGCGCGCTCTGGGACGGGCGCGCCACCATTAAAGAAAGTCTGGTCGCCTATCCTTCTCTGACCGATTTAGGTGATTTAAGACTACGCTCAGAAACCATGCTACGCATGGAAGTTACCCCCCGGTTACGCTTACGTTTTGATCTGATGATCGATTTTGACAACCGTCCGGATTACACGGGATATACCGACTGGATAACCACCATCGGTGCGGGCTTTGAATACCGCTTCTGAAACATATACTATACCGGGTAAGTCTCGCTATTACATCTAAAATAACTGCTGTATTTACAACTTCACATCTCAGTGATAATTAACCTGATGGAAAATTGTTTTTTATGACCACGCACCCTCTGTCGATTGTCGCACGTATATTGGAATTGTTGCTGGGACTACTTTTTCTTGCAGGCGCATTACTGAAGATTCTGGATATAAATCTCTTTGTGGTCCAGATAGGCGCCTATGGCATTTTTGAAGACAAGATGCTTTTAACCATGAGCGCGTTCGGTACTGTTATGGTTGAGATACTGTTGGGAGCCTTGCTGGTTCTGGGATTTGCCAGACGCTTTCTCTCCATCGGCGCAACTTTGCTGCTCCTGATATTTTTATCTGGACTGGTTCTTTATGGCTGGGCCTTTCATGATCTCGCAGAATGTGGATGCTTCGGCTCCATCGAGATGACACCAGCCGTCACACTGCTGAAAAATCTCGTCATGATGGTCATGGGACTGATTGCCTGGTGGGGCCTGACCCTGACACCTAAACATATTGGTATGCCGAAATACATGCAATTGAACTCCGGATTGGCATGGAGTATTTCCCTGCTCATCTCCCTGGCCGGTGGTGCCTATGCCTATCAGAACCTGGAACGCGTGGAGGATATGGTTGATGAAGACGGTGAAGTTAGGCCATTCGCGCGTTTCGTGCTGAACACAGAACAGGGGGAATTAAGCCTGGGGACGGGTGAACACCTTGTGGTCTTTCTCAGTGCTGATTGCGCCCACTGCAAAGCGGAAGTACCCGCATTGAATGAGCTGGTATTTGATGATGACCTGCCTCCCCTGGTCGGACTTTGCTTCGAAGATACCGCTGGTGAATTGGACCGATTCGAAATGGACGCACTTCCAATGTTTCCATTGTATTCCCTGGGCAATCAAGTGATGCTGTTCTTCAGTTTCATCGGCCAGGCGCCCCCACGCCTTTATTATATTGTCGATGGCCGATCAGTACACCATTGGGATTTAGATATGCCTTCTATTGAAACGGTACGGGATGTCGTCTTGCAGGATTGAGTAAAAGTTGGAGTTACCATTATGAAACTACTTGGCCTGGGTGTGATGATTGTTATGTTGTTGTCCGAATTTTCAGGAATGACAGCGGAAGCGGCAGATGATAATAAAACTGATGATGTAATCCGGTTTCAGCAGGAAGAATTCGCTATAATTGCTTTCAATGAGCCTCCGGAAGGTACAGACTGGGAAGCGCGTTTTAAAGAGCTGGCCGATGCCTATTTCAATGTAGTGCTGTTAATGGGTGATGAAGACGCACTGCGAAAGAAACTGGACTTGTGCGCCCGGTTTGGCATGCAGGGCATGCCGATGCTGGTGAGAACTTTGGAAGCACTCTACGACAAGACAACCACGATGGAGGAGGTGGACCAGCTTTTGATTGATCACCTCGCCTGCCTCGGGTACGGCGTCAGCGATGAACCTGGAGTGCAGGATTTCCCCCCGCTGGTTCCGAAAGTTGAATTTATTCGAGAACATCGCCCCGGAAAGCTGGCATTAATCAATCTCTTTCCGAGTTATGCCTCCCCCTGGGGGCAACTGGGCGCGGAAAGTTATGAGGAATATGTGCGGCTGTTCATGGAGCAGGTGGATGTGGATGTGCTGAGCATGGACCATTACCCCGTATTCCGGCCAGGCGAACCCGATACACGGGATGCTTATTGCGCTGATCTTGAGGTTATGCGACGCCACTCCTTGAAGAAAGGTATTCCCTTCTGGAACTGCTTCAATGTGATGCCGTATGGGCCCCATACCGATCCGACCGAAGACCAGATTCGTTGGCAGATGCATGCTTCCGTAGCATATGGTGTCAAGGGACTTATCTATTTCTGTTATTGGACACCGACATTTCGTGGACCCGATGGCTTATTTGAATTTCCCAAAGGGGGCGCGGTCATTCATGCCGATGGGCGGCCAGGCCGCCATTACGATCAGGCCATGCGCTTGAATTTCGGATTGAAGAATCTCGGGCCGACACTGATGCAACTGACCAGCACCGATGTTATCCGTATTACACCTGAAGATGAGCCTGCTGAAAAACTACGTGGAAGTCCACTACGTAATCTGCAACGCACCGATTATGATCCACGCCACAATATGCTGGTGGGGATATTCAAACACGCGGATGGCCAGGATGCCGTTTTTATTATGAACTACCACTTTGCCTACACCGCCTGGCCGACGGTTGTGTTCGAGGCGGACATCGCGCAGGTACGAGAAGTCTGCCAGCAGACAGGAAGAGAAATCCCGGTTATTGATGACAGCCCAGAAATGGAGGGTACCCAGATCAGTTTGGATGCGGGTCAGGGACGACTGTTTCTGCTTCCGGCTCGGGAGTCGTAGCATCCCCCTCAGCATTGGGTGGTGGTAGAGGTGGTAGAGGTGGTAGAGGCCCTAAACCACCTCCACCTGGAAGCATCAAATTCATACCACCCATCCCCATCATCGGACTTCTAGATGGTTGTGTTGGAGCTTTTGCACCAAGCTTTGCTTGTTCCATGATTTCTTGCATGCTCATCGGCTCACCATCAATGCCAAAAAGCTCATCGAAACCATGATAAAACGCTGAATAATAAATAATATTTTCGCTGTCTGGAAACTCCAACTCAGATGGCGATGTGTAACCGACTTCGATATGACTGTCCGGTTTACAAGGAAAATTGTTATCGTAAAACAAAGCATCTTGAACATATTTCACGCTGCCGTCCAACCAGAGTACATTGGAACCATTGGCATGATTAGGACGAGTACCATCGCCAAGAAAAATGTATTGGATTGGATTATAAGCTGTACTTGAGATACCCGTGGTTGTAGAATCCTCTTGCTTATGGAAACCAATATCCCACATAACCGGTATCCGTGGGATGGCCCGGGTTGGCCCAGGAATACGGATTGGACCATCAGTATACACACCAAAATAATCGTAGCAGATCCGGAAACTATTGTGAGCACGCAGGTAGGAATTCAAGGGAACGTTGCTAAAATCAAATTTATTTCTTTCGTCTGTATAGAACTGTGTTATACCAGAAGATGAAGGGCATTCTAACAACTTGAAATCGTCCATGTAGTCTGGAAAAAGGGCGGTGAGGGCTGCTCCTTGCGGGCCGTGTTCCCACCAGGGCAACAGGCCATTATGTTCATTGGCGTATAGGTGTAAAGAAATGCCCAACTGTATCAAATTGTTCATGCAAGATGATTTACGGGCTTGTTCACGGGTGAAGGAAAGTGCCGGTAATGCTATGGCGGCCAGAATTCCAATGAAAGCGATGACAAACATCAATTCTATATAGGTGAAACCGTTTCGGGTACGCATGTTGTACTCCTGTAATCCTACTCGTTTGGGCTGTAATTACCGTTTCGGCGTTATTTCCAGTCTGGTAATATGGACGCGTTGTGCTGATTTTTGCAGACCTGCCTCCAGGGTAATAGAACGGATGCTTTTATCGGTGGTACCATAGTGGCCAGTTGCGGAAATAGTGTATTGGGCATTCTGTGCATCCGGTTGTATCTGCACTTCAACCCAGCCTTCGGGCATTTCCAGGGTAGTAACAGATGTGAAATCCAGATTGTCATGCAGTATTTGTGCCGCAGCCCAGTGTACCCCTCCCTCCGCGTAATGCCAAGCTACACTGTCCCGGTACATGCGGTCGATTTCGGCATGGCTCCTGTGCAACCCACTCCATAAGGCCGACAAGCTGATCATCAACACCGTCAGCAATACAACAACCAAGACCAAAGCGCTGCCCTGGCTACTCCTCCCCCATCGGGTATTGTTCAGTTTCGAAAAATCATTCATGGTGTATCCCCTGTCATCCCTGAAAACAATCGGGGGGTTGCCTTGAAAACATAACGCGCTCCTCCACTTGTAGAATCAGGAGACAGCGGCATGCCTTGCAATTGCAAGGTGATCAAATCACTACCAGATTGCATTTCAAATGAGAGTGAGGCCCATTCCCGGCTTAGGGTTCGAAAATCATCCAACACCCACTCGCCCGCAGAGGCCTCCCGCAAAACGGCATAGCAAAATACTCCCTCACCTTTCAGATTCCCGATAGCGGTAAAACAATCATTACGCATTGCATCTGGAGTATGTAAAACCAGCACGTCTTCTTTTGTTATATAGGGACCTGCTTCTGAGACAACACCGGTGGCATGTCGGACAGCGCGATAAAACAAACCCCTCAATTCCTTGCTCTCAGCAGTACGCTCGATTTGTACGTTGTTGAGTTGAATCATGCGATTGCTGGTAACAAATGCCGATAAACAGAGATTGAAACATATCGCGATAACAACAACACTCACCATCAGCTCTAATAGAAAATATCCCTTATTGTGCAGTAACACAGGCTTTACTTTGCAGGGTAATGGCGTTATCATGATATCGGTCCTGCCAATGTGCTGAGTTGTCGCTGGATGACGCGGCCCTTGTCCCCAACCCACCGTAATTTCACCGTGATTTCCCAGACCAGGCTGTCAGGATGTGCTTGAATACTGAGGCTACCTTCGGCCAGGTGCAATCCAGACTCTTCCAACGTCGCTTGATCGAGGGGAAATACCCCCGCTTCCATTGTTTCATACGCTTCACTGCGCAGTTCTTCCAGGGTATTTTCAATTATTTCATGCGCGACCCGATACTCTTGCAATGCCCGGGTATGATTCAACGCAATGTGCATAAGATGCAGTATGCCAAAGAACCCAACACTGATAACAGATAGCGCACAGACAAGCTCCACCAGAGAAAATCCTGTTTCAGTGGACGATTTTTTGATGAATAAAGTATTCATTCGACTAGCCTTCTAGTTTTTTATTACAAATCTTGCATAATCAAGTCTGCAACAAGAGAAAGTAGTGCAATAATTCTTAGGTAATACATCACTATAATACTGCCACATACTACAACACTTACTGGAATAACCCATTGATTCAGCGTTCGGAAAACACGTTGAAGTCGGAGATAGGCATAATCTCCTATATCACTCAAGGTTTGAGGTAACCTTCCGCTTTCATCTCCCAGATGCAACAAACCAGTAATAACTGCCGGAAACAGGCGACTGTTGGAACATTTCTCAACTGAGTTTCCCAATGATTCCCCTTGTGTCACAAGCTGTTGCATCTCTTTAATGGATTTTCGGTATGGCTTGAGAAAAGCATTACTTTCCGCTAATACCCCCAAGGCAGTCTCCAAAGGGATTCCCGCTTTCAAATAATGTCCCAGCAATTTATAGAATGTATTCAGATTCTTATACACAGGGATTTGCCAGAAGTAGGGAAGCGAAAGACACAAAGAAACTATAAGTGCCCGGGCACTTAGTATAATAGTGCAAGCAAACACGATAATGATATAGGCAATCATAATCCATGGCCAAATATTAATGATATGCTCAATGTACTGATTATTATAAATAATTAAATAATATAATTCATTAAACTGTATCGTTTCAGTATAAAATTCTGAAATAATTCCTTGTAAAACTGGCATAAAAAACATTGATAAATAAAATGTAATTAATGCTGTCATGGTAAATAGCGAAAGTAAATAAATTAAATCAAATGTAGTACGATGTTCATACATTTCAATGATTTTTGACTCATATAAATTACACATGTGCTTTAGACTGGTTTCCAAATTACCAGTGGTTTCACCAGCATGTATCCAAGCACGGTAATCAGCTGGAAATAGAAAAGGTACCTCATCAACCAATGCTCCTAACGTATAGCCTTCAGACGCTTTCTGTGCTAGTTGTTTCCACAGATAACGTTTGCTTTGAAAAGTTCTATAGAGGGCAAAAAACATAAATATAAATGGAAAATATATTATAAAAAATGCTGCTATTACAACGGGTATTTCTGGAATTTCCTCATACAATAAGATATAGAAATATATAATTGCAGCAAGTATCAACAGGATCAGAATCATAGGAACAAGCATATACCTATTCGACAAACGTGCTAATTGCTTTTCACGCCTGGCCTCTCTTTCTGCCATTGCCTCTAAACCATCTGTGAGCGGTGCATTTGCCTGAGTAATTGCCAGAAAATGTAGTGTAATTTTTAACAACTCTTTGTTTCTGGAATGGTAATGATACAAGCTGAACCGTTTATAATTTTTCAGGGACAACCTGGGCCACCAGTTAATTCTGAAGTTGACTTTACTAAATAATCTATGTATTAATTTTTTCATCTACTTACCTGTGCTGTAAAGATTCAGACTTAAAACATTGATTTCTATATGAATGAGTAATTAAGTGATACATACATTGATATGAACAAAAACAAAACCATGAGTCCAAGGATACTAACCAGTACCGGACTCAATAATGCGGCAAATGTCATATCCCGTGCTTTCAAATCTCTTTCCAGGCTGTCCGCTATGTGGCCCAGTGTCGTCTCCAAATCACCCCGCTTTTCACTGACTCCTAACAGCCAGCAGTAATCGCGGGTGAAGAAGTTGGTATTTTCACAGGAATCTGCCAGTGTATTGCCTTCGGCAATTTCGAGCACAATCTGAGCCACCGCTCGCTCAAGTTGTGGGCTGGACGCACAGGCCGCGGCAATCTCCAGACTTTCTACAATGGGTACCCGTGCCTTGAACAACATCGCCAGTGCCTGGGTAAAAATGGTTAAAGTAGCGCAGTAATGAATTGGTCCGTGGAAAGGGATGCGCATTTTTAGCCAATCCAGCCATAATCGTCCAGCAGGATAACGCCGAATCAGGAGTATGGATATATAGGCTAAGGCACATACGATCAGAGGGCCATAGATTCCCAGTGGGCCATAGGGGCCGTCAACCAGAAATTGCAGCATCAACAAGTTCTTTATAAATCTATAATTAAATTCTTGTTCCTCCGTAATTTCAAAATCTTTGATTAATTCAGTCATACCGGGCACAACAAACAAACCAAATATCACCACCAGTATCACCATCGCACCGAACAGAATGGAGGGATAAATTAATGCGGTGCGGATTCTAGCTGTAGTCTCCACGCGCCGTGCACAGTAATTGATGAGCAAGCGCGTCACTTCAGACAGGTTGTTTGCCGCTTCTCCGGCCCGCACCAGGTGAATGAACAAGGCGGGAAACTGGTTCCCCCGTCGTTCCAGTGCTTCATTGAGATCGTGCCCCTGTTCCAGGTCTTCCCCTACTTGCGCCAGCACAGATTTCAACCGTTTGCTGCCGAGCTCCCTGCCCATAGTCTTCAGCGAGGGGGCCAAGGGATAGTCATTGCGCGCAATCATATCCAGTTGCTGGGCCACCAGCAACAACTCTTGCCAGGGAAGGTGGGCAGGCCGTACATTGAATAGTGCTTCACCTTCCGGCTCCAGTACCTGATTTACCGTCAAACCGCGTTCCTGCAGTTTCCGAGTAACCTGGTGCATCGAATTGCCTTCAACTACACCTTCAATGGCCTGTCCTTTCGGGTCTATAGCCCGATACCGAAATTGCGTCATGGCAGTAATCACCTGTTGATTTTATGTGAGACGATTCCACAACACATAGAATCGTACTATACTGTATTATTGCATCTTACTGTATAAATGTCACTTTTCCTCTATACCGATCAATGTTGGCAATTATTCATTAAACGGTTCTGTTACTGACTCGTTCGTTATCAGGAAGGTGTTTGTCGATCAAAATCGTTGTCAGCAGCATCAGAGTGGGTTGGGCCCAAGGCCAAATGCTCCCATTCATGGAGTGTCTTTTGGTATTGATACAGTGGTGTTGTCAATCGGGTATGCATGTGACGCACCCGGGATTGAAATAACGGCGCGCTTACAGCGATAAAAAGACACAGCGCTGCCAGTGCAACGCGGGGCAAAGGGTGTATGACACGTAACACGGGAATCCAGGAACAGACTTCTTCCAGGGAATTGATGGTATGCAGGCGTGCCTTGAACATATGAAACGAATATACAGACCCCTGATAATCGAGTTGCTGCTTTCCTGTTTCCAGTACCCAACGCAATTCATCTGTTCGTCGCGCACATGACTCACAGGCTTCCACATGAGTCCCAATCCCGGCACGTTGATGAATGGGCAGCTCATCACACAGCCAGGCGACTATTTTTCGATCTATCTTCCGGCAATCCATTATCTACCTCCACCTGAGTTCAAATTCGCGCCGATGAGTGCCGTGTATACGTCGCTGAGCAAAACACGCAACTTGTTCACCGCCAGCATTTTTCGTGATCGCACCGTATTAACCGGGCAATCCAACGCAGTTGCGATGTCATCGAGTGATAGTCCCTCAATATTACGCATCACAAATACCATGCGTTGTTCTTCGGGTAACACAGCGAGGGCATTCCAGAAGGCATCGGTCAGCTCCTGATTTTCCGCCGGGTTCTTATACTTATCCGCCATGTTTTCCATGCACCACTCCAGCGCTTCGAGTGTGCAGGGCGTGCCCAACCGGGATTCCTTTTTAATTGTTCGGCTGCGTTCAAGCCATATCATGCGTGCAATGCCGAAAAGATACCCGCAAAACGTCCCCGTTGCCTGGTAGCGTTTCCGTACCATCCAGACACGGAGAAAGGTTTCCTGGCAGAGATCGTTTGCGAGCTGCGCGTCACGAATAAGTCCCCAGAAAAATGCGACTACCTTGCGTTGATATCGGGAATGCAAGATTTCAAAAGCTCCCTCATCTCCCGATTTGACCAGAAGCATCAAGGCGATATCTGAACTTCCTTTGTTCACCGTGTGTTCTCCAATACTATAATGACGATAATGGAGTTAAACGATCAAATTCTTGTGATCTTTTCGGTAGTGTTTTCTGATTACTGTATTTTGTTCCAACATGCCTAAGGCTACTCGCCCGGGTAGTGTTGTTTTTCCAAAGCATACCTCCCCAAAACCCTTGGCTGAGAACATTCACGAAACATGCATGACACATAACTGGACACTCACAAAATTCTGATAGTGCGATATTTTAGGATTTATTTCCAGAACGCCATTTTGAATACTTCATTGAGTGCCAGACACCATGAGCAATGTAACCTGTCCTCGTAATTTGGTGTAATAACAATTAGTTATGTTATCAAACGTCAGGCTACAATACCTTGTTCAGAAGATAATGCTAACCAGATATTTGTTCCCGTGTCGAATCTGGAATCAGAAATTGCAGGGCAACAGGAAACATTGGAATTATGAAGGTTGACAAGAAATGTCGCACAGCGTAGCTTGGGAGGTATCCGTGGGCCTGCGTAAAAAGGCAATGGAGAAAGATCAAGAAAACAATGCAGGTTCGTTTGCGGAAAAGAAGCTACTTCTGGCAGCACAAGCAGGAGATTGTGAAGCATTTGGCAAAGTGGCTGAATTATACCTGGAGCGTATTTACCGGCATGTCTACCGCATCATTAAAAACCGAGAAGATGCCGAAGATTTAACCCAGGATACATTTATACGCGCTTTTCATTATTTGGGCAGTTATGATCTGGAGCGATCTTTTCAAAACTGGTTATATGCGATCGCTACCAATGTTGCATTAAATGGCTTGCGTATTCGTAAAAAACATATGCTTTACCTGACAGACCGATTGGTTGAGGGGGATTTACCAGATAATACCAGGCAAAACACAACCGCGCACAGTACAGCATTGAATCCAAGCGTGCGATTGGAATCACAGGAGTTGTGGCTTGAAGTACAAACCGCCATTGATCAGCTCCCTGAACGGTCTCGCCTGTTGGTTCAATTACATTATATTGATGGCATGTCCATACGGGATGCGGGTGAAGTGATTGGCATGCGTGAAGGCGCGGCCAAGGTTGCGATATGTCGTGCTCGTAAGTTATTGAGAAAAATGTTAATGGATGAGGCAGCAGAATGAACTGTAATGAAGTAAAAAACAAGTTGGATATCGGGTTTGACACCGGTGAATTGGCCAATGTGATTCAATACATGGAAATTCATCTCAAAACATGCAATATATGTCAAAAATATGCAGACAAACTCAATAATTTGCACCTTTATATGCACGTAACAAATTCATTGGTTGTCCCGAAAGCAGACATGTTGATGAGAATCCAGACTGGATTACAAGAAAGATCGGAAAAGTCATTGCCTGCTACCAGGCTACCCGGGACATATCATCAGGCTATAACGCTTTTATTGGTTCTTATAGGATTGTCGGTTATTATTTATTCCAGTTTAAACTATGAAAACCTGACACGACTATATGAGCCAAGTACCATTTATACGAGCATTTCGAGCATTACACTTTATTTGAGTGATCATGTCTATTTACTTTTTTACAACATGCTGCATACATTGGACAAATTCTGGGCAGTCTTGACCTATTACTCAACCTGGCAGGGACCCCGTATCTGGGTGGGAATTACACTGTCACTGATACTCTTAATTGCTATAAATTCATGGGAATGGCATAAAGGGGGAATTACAAACAAGCGGTCCTTGTAAAGGGAAATTCAGCCATCAATAGAAAGAACTGATATGGAAGAGATAATGGCAGATCATTTAGAAAAGATTCAGGGAGCCTTGTTCCTGATGAATGTATTTATACTTATACTGTTTATAAAATGCGCTTTTATTGGAGCAGCCTGCTGGTTATGGTGCTCCTATGAAATAAAAGTGTTGAAGGTATTACGAGCATATAATGAACGACCCACACACTGCACATTATATGGTGGTGTTAACATATTTCTGGTCTTGATAATTATTTTTATTATGGTTGCTCAATCCAACCCACTATTATCATTCATTGCAAGCATCCTGTTAATTGCTCTTGGGGTTATGGTAGTCATTGGATATTCCGCAGGATATGCCGCACTTGCCCTGCAAATCGAAGATCGAGCCGCTATATCTCGCCCTTCCCTACGATGTCTGCTAAAAAGTGGAATCATCATAGAAAGCACTTTCCTGCTGCCCATCCTGGGGCAACTCCTTTCCTTGAAAATGCTTTTTCGAGGTGTTGGAGCCTTAATTCTGGCATTGGTTAAACGAGAACCAGAATGATGCCAGCACAACCAGCAGATGAACATTAAATGTAGTTGGTATTAGGGTCACCTGGGAGCATACCAGAGTTAATGTGCATCAACGTGTTTAATTTGACACTTTGACCCATAATTTCCTATACTTTTGTCAGACATGAAAAAGCTATCCCTTGCTTTTGCAAGGGTTTACACAATTCACCACACCGATACGGATTGTGCCACTTTCATCAAAAACAGTTTTTCCGCCGTATTCATATGTTCAATGATAGGCATTGTTGCACATTTGCCTTTTATTACCGATGATTATTGATTCACGTCGCTGAGTATCCCGATTCACGTACAAACGTTCTGAAAGGATACTTGCGCAAGCACAGGACAACTATATGCAGACCAGCACCGTAAAACATAATAATAACGTACATCATCTCACTACACGTCCCCTCGGTAGTTGGGCACCTGATCCCAAAGCACTGTCTGCGGAATCACTTCCACTCGAAGATGCTTTACAGCGGATTCAAGAGAATATTTTTCTCGTCTTACGAGATGAAAACCCAGAATGTATGCTCGGTGGCGTAGGACATTTGGGGTTGACTGAGCTGGAAAATGAATCGTTGCCTTTATTGGGTCTGGCACCTGCATGTCCGCTGGAACACCTCGGAGACCCGCAGTTTTGCCAGGAGCATGGACTACGTTACCCCTATTATGCGGGTGCCATGGCCAATGGTATTTCATCAGAATCCCTGGTTGAAGCACTTGGAAGTGCAGGCATGCTGGGCTTTTTTGGCGCTGCCGGTTTACCACCCAAGCGGATTGAAGCTGCTTTACAAAGGTTGACCTCCAGTATGGCTGGATTACCTTTTGGTTTCAACCTCATTAACAGTCCTAATGAACCACGTTGGCAACAAGAAGTTGCCGAATTGTATATAAAATATGGTTTACGACTTGTAGAAGCTTCGGCCTACATCAGCTTGTCTCTTCCATTGATTAAATACCGGGTTAAAGGCTTGTACCGCGATGAATCCGGTAAAGTGGTCGCTCCCAACAAGATTATTGCCAAGGCATCCCGCATTGAAGTTGCCACGCGTTTCTTTTCGCCACCACCAGAACGCATGCTGGAAAAGCTGCTTGCCAATGGTGAAATAACGGCAGAAGAAGCCACTTTAGCGGTAGAAATTCCAGTAGCACATGATCTCACGGCTGAGTCTGATTCTGGCGGCCACACAGACCACCGTCCGGCAATAACTTTATTGCCTTCGTTACTCAGGTTGCGTGATGAGATGCAACAGAAATACCAATATGCTGACAAACTTCGGGTAGGACTCGGGGGCGGTGTTGGCACACCTATGGCCGCAGCCGCAGCTTTTTCCATGGGCGCAGCCTATATTGTGACAGGATCGGTTAACCAGGCTTGTATCGAGGCAGGCACCTCAGACTATGTCAAATCATTGCTTGCCGAAGCAGGACAAACCGATGTCGAAAAAGCACCTGCAGCAGATATGTTTGAGATGGGTGTTACCGTGCAGGTGTTGAAAAAAGGTTGCCGCTATGGCGTTCGCGGAGCCAAGCTATACGAATTGTATCGTGAATACACTGATATTGACGAAATTCCGAACGACGAACGCCAAAAAATTGAAGAACAGATATTTCGGGCCCCATTAGAAGTTATCTGGGAACAAACCAAGGCATACTTCAAAGAAATTGACCCAACCCAAATTGAAAAAGCTGAGAAACGTCCCCGGCACAAAATGGCACTGATATTTCGTTGGTATCTCGGACAATCCTCGGCCTGGGCATTCAGAGGAATTGAAGACCGTCAAGATGATTACCAAATCTGGTGTGGTCCCGCAATGGGCGCATTTAATGAGTGGTCTCAAGGGTCATACTTGGAAAATACTGCAAATAGAAAAGTTGTGGATGTGGCCATGAACATACTCTTTGGCGCAGCGGTATTGGCTCGTGCCACAACCTTGTACCATCAAGGACTGGCTTTGCCTGTAGGTTTCGACAGGTTGATACCGAAACCAATGGAAGAATTGGAACCGCTGATAGCACCAGTGTCATAACCGAACAGGGAATCATCCATTTATGTTTATGGACGCAACCCAACGTGTGCGACGCACTTTTCACGTGGTTGCTTTTGTTGTTGGTATCGTACTTCTTGATCAAACAACTAAAATGCTCGCAATCAAACATCTCAAGTACAGAGAGGCAATTATCTATTGGGCGGACTTGTTTCGCTTACAGTATGCAGAAAACACCGGTGCTTTTCTAGGATTGGGTGGCACCTTCTCCGAACCTGTTCGCTTTTGGTTATTAACTTTGTTTAACAGTATTGTTTTACTGTCAGTGTCCAGTTTCCTGATGTTTAAAAAAGATTTACCTCCCTTTGTATCCTTCTCACTTACACTGATTTTATCTGGTGGTTTCGGCAATCTGATCGATCGTGTTTTTCGCGATGGTCGGGTGGTCGACTTCATGAGCATGGGTCTTACCTTTGAAAACTGGCAATTGAGAACCGGTATCTTCAATATTGCAGATATCGCCATCATGGCCGGCTTGTTCCTTCTGATTGCCCATGAATTGTTTCTTGCACCTAAACAATCTCCAGATGAAGCGGCTGATGCCGAGAAATAAGCCGGATAACATCCCCCACCCTGAGTTTATCATTCATCCCCTGGAATACTATGCGGTTAGCCAATGTTTTATGCGTAAAACATCTTTGAAGTAATGGGAAACACCGCTCTGCTCACAAACTTTTTTTTGTGAGTATGCTATACGCAGCAAAAATCAACATAAGGAAATGAAAACATGACACTGACACCAGTATCAACCAGAATATTACTCGTTTCAACAATCGTTTTAGGGGTTTTGAGCTCGTCCATTACAAAGGCAGCAGAATTTGAGGTTGACCCCATGCACTCCAGCATTATTTTCCAGGTCACGCACATGAATACAGGAAATATATATGGTGCATTCACTGATTTTTCAGGAGAATTTACCTATAATCCAGAATTGACAGAAGAAAACAAGATTGAAATGACTGTTAACGTAGCAAGTATCAACACCTTCGTTGAAGCCCGTGACAATCACCTGCGTAACCCTGATTTCTTCAATGCAGATGTACACCCGACGATGAGCTTCAGCAGTAGTTCATGGGAAAAATCAGGGGATGGTGACTACAAAGTTTCGGGTGATTTAACGATGCTCGGCGTTACAAAACAAATTGAAGTTGATGCAAAAAAAATTGGCAGTAATGAAAACAGAGAAGGTACGCCAATAATCGGTTTTGAATATTCATTCACCATTAAACGCAGTGAATTTGGTATGGATTATTTTATTCAAGGGTTGTCTGATGAGATTCCAGTCATCGTAGCTATTGAAGGGATACAACAGACAGCAGAATGAACTTGTTTTAATTAGGTGAGAATGATATTGGCTTACAACAGGCATTGATGATTTACAAGTAACTAACCAATCATTTTTTGCGAAGCACCAAAAATCTCCGTAAATAGCGGTTGTTAATTACTTTTAAAAGTCATTAAGACCAGAAACGCATCTCAACCGACAGGTGGATTACGTATTGCACCTAAATCTTCATGAGATGTCCACTTTAACATTTCAGACATTCATGCCTAGATAAAATTAGTGTTATTTTCCACAAAGCTTTCCTGAGCAAACAAAACTTACCTAAAAACTAGAAAAACGCCGCTGAATATGCTATGATATAGCACCTTTAAAACAGATAAACAATTCACGTCGGGGTGTAGCGCAGTCCGGTTAGCGCACCTGCTTTGGGAGCAGGGGGTCGGAGGTTCGAATCCTCTCACCCCGACCATATAAATCCTTACAGGTCAATGACTTACAGCAATGAGTCGTTGGCTTTCTTTTTGCCTGCTTGCAAAAATGTGCATGAATTGTACCTAAAATTTATGAACAAGAGGAAGCTATGGCATGTAAATTCAAACGGTATTGCCAAGCCCCCGGTTTTTGCACCAATTCATATGAGAGTTCCTGGGGTAGTAATTCATACTCGGGGGCTCTTTGCCTGGCTGGTTGTGTAACCGAGCGTAGCGAGGTGTAACTGGAAAAATTGCTGGAAGAAGCACAAAAACACCAGGCACAACATGACCAAGGAGAGGGCAGCAAAAACTTTGGACAATAGATGCACTCGCCAAGCAATACTACCAAACGGGACGTAGGTAAACAGGTACCCCAGCATGCTCCACAACGGATATCCTGGTGGATGCGGTATGCCCAAAGTATAG
>CAZIDP010000020.1:0-70857 GCA_964537975.1 uncultured Nitrospirales bacterium
TTTTACATGAGGCAACGTATGGTACTTCGGATAGATTTTTACTTGACGCAACAGGTACTTTTGCATGCTTTTCTTGTAAGAAGTTGATTAATTTATGGCTAAGGACACCTTTTGAATTGATGTAAAAAAAATGGTTACTTGTCTCCGTTCAACTCAATATTTAGAACTTGGGTCATCATGATGAAACTTGCTATAGTCTTCTCTTGAAGCATTCTACTCAATGAAATAACTTAACACTGGGAGCATCCAAAAATGGACCATAAAATTATTAAGTTGGTGTGTACGGTAACTATAAGTTTGTTATTTTTGTTGCCCATGCTCCTTTCAGGTTGTGATAAAAAAGAAGATATTTCTGATGAGGTTTCTATGATGGAAGACGAGAACGGTCTGATAATCAGTAATGTCAATCAGGAGTTGGAAGGTGTAGGTATTTCAGAGGTAGCTTCCTCCCTCTCAACTCCAGTGCCTGTGGAGACCGATACTCGGGTCGGTGTTTATATTTTTCCGGGTTGGTATCGTGATGCGGGAACCAATGACTACGATTATCCAACGCATGATGAAGAAAGCGAGTGGCGCTTAATAGCAGAATTTGCCAATCCTCGTCCTGTACTCGGTTTTTATGATGATTCTATTCCAGAGGTTAATGACTGGCATATCAAGTGGGCATTGGAAGCCGGGATTTCCTGGTTTGCGTTTGACTGGTACTGGAACACGGGTGAAAAGCGGCTTTCCTGGAGTCTTGAAAAAGGCTTTTTACAGGCTGAATATAATGAGATGATGGATTTCTGCATTCATTGGTGCAATCACGGCCTGGACTGGAAGAATCCCCTGGATTTTTCAGAAGCAGCGTTGCTTGAAATGATGGATTACCTGGTTGAAAACTATTTTACCTTACCCAACTATCTTCTTATCGATAACCGGCCTGTTTTCATGGTCTGGGAATCACGACCGGTGTTTGAAGCAAATGGTGGTGAGGAAGCTTTTCGAGATAATGTATTGCCCAAGTTGAATCAGCGCTGCCATGATGCAGGATTAGGAGACCTTTTTCTGGTTCACGTTGACAACAGTCCATTGCGCATTGCAGATATTGAAACCGGTGATGCGGTTACTGGTTACAGTTATGCGCATCTAACCACAGATACGCCTTTCGGTGTGCCGGGAAGCGCACCATATTCTGAAATGGTCGAAGCACTGCCGACGCATTGGGACCACATTTTAGACACGACCAAATTGCCATTTATGGTGAGCACCCAGGCAGGTTGGGACAGTACTCCACGCGCCTTGGCATTTGACAGAAGTCCAGGTACCAGATGGGTTCGTACAGACAACACAGTGGAATTGTTTGAGGAAACCTTACGTGAAGGCAAATCGCGTATCACCACAGATATGCCTTTTTTTCTAATCGAGGCCTGGAACGAATGGGGAGAAGGTTCATTCATAGAGCCCAGTGTCAGTCATGGTTTTGGACATTTGGAAGCCATAAGACGCGTTTTTGCTCCTGACGCACCGCAATGGGATTGGGCGGTACCGTCTCAATCACAAATAGATTCATACAGCGTATTGCGTGGTGAAGAGCTGGTTGCAGCAAGAGCGCGTGAGCTACAGCCAGACCCGGCGCCGCCAGTAATTGAGCAATTGGTCAACATAACGCGCAATCCGGAAACATTACCCGAGGTACCTGTCGCTGCGTACAGTTTCAACGATGCTTCATTTTTGGAAAAGCTGACATTCAGTGGTGGTGTACAGATCGAAAGCAGCGATGGCGCTGTAGCACGCTTTAAAATTACAGGCAATGATCCACACATGGTGCTGCGGGAAGACTGGGGGGCACCTGTACATGAGCGCATCGTTGCATTGCGTGTTCGCTATGACGGGCCAAGTGCGTTACATGCAGAATTTTTCTGGGCTGCTGATGACGATACGCTTCAATCTGAAAAATCACGGCGTTATCAATGGATGTCTGACGGTGAATTTCATATCTATGTCTTCACCTTTGATGAAGGGGAAGAGACTGTGGGCCGGTTGACTACACTTCGGCTTGACCTGCCGGATGAGGTCGGAGGTATAGCAGAATTGGAGTGGTTACGCGTTTACTGATACAGTTTGAAGCGTACCGTATTGAATTATAACGGTTGCGGCATGTGCAAATAGTCTACCTGGACACAGGGTGGTCCTTGTGTTCTAATCTCTATTGGAGTTCACCTGTTTTATAATACATCCTCGACGAATAAATGGTACACAAGGGTAATTCTCGAATAAATTTTCCAGACAATCAGAATTGATTATTCAATATGATCGGTATCGGTAGAACTTTTGAAAGTTGTACACGCATATAATCGCGAACTATCTTCCTTCACTCGAATTTCATATAGGTCATCGTGAATATTGCTTCGGTTACAGGCGCTTCAGAAAAATCGACCGTAAGGCGTTTGAGGACTTCCCGCTTGTGATTGTCCCGACTGGCTTCTTCAAGGTGTTCAACGGCAAAGATGACCTCGGGAGATGAAATGAGCAAAGTGCCGTTCTTACCCTCGATTCTGGCTGTATTGCCGTCGGCTTCGATTTGTTGCCAGGTCACGAAGGCCGTTTGTACAGGTAAACCTTCGCCTTCAAACTCAAATGTATCCGACAAGGTGATGGTTTTGTCGTCAACAACAGCAATGATTCGCTCAAGTTTTGTCAATTCGGGCACGGCATAGGCTTGTTCGAAACGGATGATGAATGCCCCTTCTTCGTTACGGGAGAGGGTGCCTTTGTATTGACTGCCCGGTGGCTGGAGTTGCCCGTTGATCACTGGAACACTGTGACCATAGGAATTGGCAAAGATGTTTTTGTAACGATTGGGCCCGAAGTAGTCACGTGAATATCGCCCAGCACCAGGATCGCAGAGAAAGGTATCACCGTTTATCCGCACAATGAAACTGCCAATGTCGTTGTTGTTGTGTTGCTCGGCGTTGTGGCCTGCTTTCACAGCAATGGTAATCAGGTGGTCATCATTCTGATGCACAAGTTTTCCAATTCCGGCATCGGGGAAAAAGGCATCGCTTAGTTGCAGTTCAGTTATATCCCCATCATAGGACCAGAGTATGTTTCGCAATGTAGTGACAAAGCGCCAAGACTCTACACTGCCTGCAAGTTGCGGTAGAAAGTTGGCATTCGTACGTTCAGCAAGGCGATTAACAATGAAAGGTTCCAGTTGCGCGTTCTCCCGACTGTCGGCAAAGTTTGCAAATACTTCATGATCCAGCGCCATTACTTCCGGGAAGCGTGCGATGTGGGGAATCTTCTCATGGGCAAGCAAATCGATGGCACCATCCGTTCGGCTGCGTAACATCTCGGCCAGTACGACATAATGAATCAGGCCGTAATTCCAATATCCGATACCTTCCAGGCTGGCGCCTTCCGGGGTGAATGCGTTGTCGATATAACGATAGAGTTGTTCCAACACCAGTGCCAGTGCTTGAGCCTTACGGTCGATATCATTTTCCAGCAATAGAAATGTCTGTCCGATAGCTCCCGCGCAAACGCCGGTCCAGTTGCTGCTGCCATTGCCCCAGCCATATCCATCGGGGTTGGCAAGATAGGGTGTGAATATCCTACCCTCTACCTCACTTCGAATTCGGTTACGGATTTCTTCCGGCAGCCGATCACCCAAAACCAAATCGACATGTGCCAGCTCGGCGGCAGTTTCTGATGCAAAAAGGTCGAGTTTTCCATGTCGCACTTCATGGGCAGGTAATGACCAGGTCGTTTCTTCACAAATATTCCAGACAAGATCATTTACACGGTCAAGCGCCGCGTCATCGCCCCCTAACCAAACCGCTAGTGTTGCTCGGTTTAGTTCGGCGCGTTTCGCGAAATATGGTTCCTGATAGGGTTCGCGTGCGCCAGTAAGTTGAAAAATTCGGTAGTCAGTATAAGACGTCGTGGGAATGTCTGAAAGTCGGTTTCTGTACCAGGCCCTCAACGTTTCCCACTCCGAGGAATTTCTGAGCACTTCCAGGTCAGTGTGCCCCAATTCAGGTAGATACGGCCCGGAGGTTGATTCAAGAATTACTTTAATATCTTCTTCGGTGTGGGAATTCAAGACCCCAAAACCGATAATCAGCGCTGTAGTGAACAACATGATGAAATGCCCTCCCAGATAATATCTCACAGTAATCGGAATGCAAAAGGTTTATGCAAACCATCATAAGGGAAAGGGTTTCAAAATTCCAATCTGAATTGAAATTGCACAGGGCAGACACATACATCTGTGTTGAAATGTGAGCTGTAAGAGAAAGGGAAGAGATGGGAAGGAATCAGGCCAACATGTTCAAACGGTTGCCGGGAAGGGTGAACGCTGCTTGCGATGCTGGCGTATCTGTTGAATTTTCGGGTTCAGCAGTAGGGGTTGGCGGTAGTGAACTTGGTACCGGTATTGTAGTATCGGTCGTGGGCGTAATAGAAACAGCAGCTGTGTTGTTATAATTATTTACATTGGGTGCCGGTTCCGGACGAAAGGCTTCAGGTGCAGGCACTGGTGACGACACCTCACGGGGAGTTTGTCCCTCAGTATTGGTGAGTTCAATTATTGCGGCAGTTTGTTCTCGTACTGCTTCTTCAGTTGCTTGCTGTTCTGCACGGCGTTCCAATGATGCTTCACGCAGTTCTTCTGGCGAAGGCACTACGCGTCTGGAAAGCTCTAAGTTTATGTCAATAGCCTGTAAGGCAGCACCGGATACATTTACACTGTTGTTGCCAAACCCCACATCCAGTTTGTCAATTCGATTGGTGTTGTTTTGGGTGTTTTCCTGGGAAGGGACTCCCCTTTCACTGCTCGCACGTCTCGGTGCTTCAGTTTGTGGTGACACACCTCGCATAGCAGGTGAAGCATTACGCAATTGCGCTTGCATGTTATGGTTAATCGCCTGGATTTCCATATCATTCCAACTTCGTTAAAAAATTCTATCAATAATTAATACTATTCTTTTTCGCTACCTACATTATCCCATGTTCTCTCATGGTTGTCAAGCAAGAAAAACATTTTTCAGGATAAATTATGTGCAAAACAAGAAAGAGGTGGGTGGTCAAGAGGGCTGGCGGAGAGGGTGGGATTCGAACCCACGGTACGGATAAACCGTACAACGGCTTTCGAGGCCGCCGCCTTCAACCGCTCGGCCACCTCTCCGGTGAGCTGGAAATCATAGCAAATTGCGGGTACTACTTCCAACCCTATTATTGGGTCCAGGGGGTCATAGCATTCTCAACAATATAATTTTGTTGATTCACGGAATCATTACTATTAAAGAATAGAATCGAATGGTTTCATATCGAGTAATATGAAAAATTCCCGCCAGCTATTTATATAAACTGACGGGATTACTCAAAATAATTCGCCACAAATTGTTACATTCGAAAATACCGTGAATCCTATGCGGTTTGACGACGTAACAAAACAAATCCGGACATGGAAGCTGCGACTACCAATAATATCAAGCCGGGATATCCGGAAATTGGCAAAGCTTCGACTACCAGTAGCGTATGCGTTACAGTCACCGTGTCATAATCGTCTGTGACTGCAACCGCATATTGACCACTGTCCGCTTCAGTAAGCGAAATCAATTCCAGGAAACTGTTGGTTTCACCTGGCAACTGCACACCGTCTTTCCACCATTGAAAGCTGATATCGCCAACAGCAGCAGTGACATCGGTCCATAAAGTCGCATCGTTGCCTTGAACAATCAAACTGGGACCGGCGATATTCACGATTACAGGACATGGCTCCGGCGCGAAATCAGGATCGTCAGTCAATGCTATCCATTCAATCTTGACCACCATATCTTTAAAATCGGGCCAGGCTCCTCCTTCTGCATGTGGCTGGCCGTCCGGGATGTCGAGGCGCAATGTGTTCATGGTCCATATTTCTTCATCCGGAAAAGTAGTCAGGTAATTCACACGGAGAATATGCTCGCCATTGCCTATACCTGAGAACACTGGACGAATGTGGCCTGTATTCGCTCTGAATGTATAAACACCAATGTTGAATGCCCGAGGAGCATTTTCTACGATCAGCTTCATGGCAAATTCAGGATTTGCTTCCAGGTTAAACGAATGACCTCCTGAAGCGATATATGGATCATATGATCCTGGCATTTCAGCGGACTGGGTTACCACCATGTAGGTACCTCCATCCCAGGCTACCGGACTCTGGTTGGCCATGGCCCAACCTTGAAGGCCATCACAGAAATCCCACACCAGAGGTGTGGATTCTTGTGTATTACCGGGAAGCGCAATCCCAAGCAACAACAATGCAGTCAGTACAAAAAGGCTAGACTTCTTCATAGCATTTTGCACCCATAAAAAACTTACCATTTTGCTCTCCTTTCGATTTGATTCCATTATACCAATGTTTACGATAATATAATATTACTTAAATAGTAATATATATAAACAAAAATAAAAAGTATGTTTTGCGTTTCATATGATATAAAGAATGTTAGCACAAAAAATGAACAAGATCAATATATTAATGTTTAAATGGATAACACAAATTAAAAGTTTTATATTAGTTAATACTAAATTTATCAATATTTATATAGTGCAAAATGGAAATTCTGGAAAAGGATAATGTTGATAGTAAAAAATGCATTTCCTGTTGGTGGAAATCTATAAAATCGTTGGGCATTTTTTTATGAAAGATCAGAAAAAAAATTTTAGAAGAAATTTTGAAGCATTGAAGACATGGTGCAGTGGCACAAAGATAAAATTTATTGTCCACATCTGCGCTGGTTATATGGGAGGTTGTATAGCGCTATAAGTGCCTGTTGATTCCAGCTCAAGATAAAACTTAATTTATGGAAAAGCGAATGACGATCGCAAATTCGTGGTGGCATTATAGAAATAACTAGCTCTTACTGTAACGAAATACATTTTGGAAGTGCGGACAGTTCTACTCAAGACAGGTGAGAAATCCCGCTGGCATCTCGCCAGGAGATGAAACCGATAGGTTGAAAATCAGGCAAACTCTTGCGGATACCAGTTCAATCGGGTATGCTTATGCGGGGATACGGTAAACAACCGTTAGGACATTGTTATATATATGACACAGGAATCCAGACCCAATATCATAACCATAGTTGCGGATGATCTCGGCGTATGGGGACTCAGGTCTTATGGAAATCATGAGATTCGCACGCCCCATCTGGATCAACTCGCCGCTTCCGGCATACGATTTGAAAATTTCTTTTGTACTTCACCGGTTTGTTCACCAGCCCGGGCATCACTTCTGACAGGGCGTATACCTTCACAGCATGGGGTACATGACTGGATTCGCCGGGGCAACCAAAAAGAAGACCGCGTAGAATATCTGGCAGGTCTGACCGGATTCAGTGAATTGCTTGCTGATGCAGGATACCAATGTGCATTCAGTGGGAAGTGGCACCTTGGTGACAGTTCAAGACCACAGAAAGGGTATGCCCACTGGTACACCTATCAAACAGGTGGTGGGCCCTATTACAATGCGCCCATGTACCGGGATGGAGAAGCGATCCGGGAACCCGGTTATGTGACGGATCGCATCACAGATGAAGCACTGGTATTTCTGGAACACATGGTTTCTGGAGCGGCACCTTTTCATCTGGCTGTACACTATACCGCTCCGCACAGTCCCTGGGTGAACAACCATCCACCTGAACTGGTGGCAGCCTATGAGGACTGTCCATTCCATTCTTGTCCACAAGAAACGCCTCATCCCTGGGTGTTAAAAAATACGGTTCCTGAAGGGGTTTATGAAGCACCACAAGAACATCTCAAGGGGTACTTTGCATCAGTCACAGCGATGGATGCCAACATAGGCCGTATTATGTCCGCACTGGATCAACATGGAATATTGAACAACTCCTTCATCTTTTTTACCAGTGACAACGGATACAATTGTGGTCATCATGGTATCTGGGGCAAGGGGAATGGTACCTATCCATTGAATATGTATGATACCAGCGTCAAGGTGCCGACATTGTTGTCAATGCCTGGCAGAGAGGGTGCGGGTACGGTATGTAAGGCATTGTTGAGCCATTATGATTTAATGCCGACATTGATGGATTTGGTTGGCGTAGCTTTGCCAGACGCAGAATCCCTACCCGGCAGTTCATTTTTACCGGTTCTTCGCGGAGAGCAACCCGAGGCACGGTCTGAAGTTGTTGTCTTTGATGAATATGGCCCCGTGCGTATGATTCGGAACCACGAATGGAAATATGTGCATCGATATCCCTATGGGCCGCACGAATTGTACGATCTTACCGAAGACCCGGACGAGCTGAATAATCTGGCAAAAGACAATTCATTTAATGAGGTTCGCGAAACATTGAAGGCACAACTGGACACGTGGTTTCTTCGTTATGCGGTTCCAGATCGGGATGGTATCCGTGAGCCGGTTTATGGCAAAGGGCAGCTCGGGTTATGTGGTACAGCAGCAAAGGGTAAAAATGTTTTTGCTGACGACATCCGCTGAAACCTTGAATTATATTTGAGATTATATTCGGTTTAAGCGATGCGTTCAAAGCCTTCTGCAGTAATCTGTACGGTGATATCCGGTGGCGTTGGTAAATCAAGAAAGCGTGCCGGGTTTGAAGAAGCGAGCGCCCACGCGGCATCAAATTCCAAATCGGTATGCTGGAAGGCAAACAGAATTCCCCGGTCAAGCGTCAGCGCGGAACCAGCCAGGCCGGCGTGCCCTTGAAGTGTAACCCGCAATGAATGAGAGACATCGACCTGGGCAGCACCCAGGGTATATGCCCCTGGCCCCAGGTCGGCTGCGGCCATTGCATCGGTTATCAGTATGGAACGTTCCGGAGTTTTGGCACGTAAGAAATTTTTCAAGGCTGGAGCAGGTATGTGATGACCGTCAGCAATAAAAGTCGCATGCAACGTATCATTGGCCAACTGTGTTTGAATGTAATTGTCGTGCCGCGGCAATACTTGATGTGACCCATTGCCCAGATGGGTGGACAAAGTGGCACCTGCCAGCACGGCTTCATCTATGTGCTGCTGACTGGCATTCGTATGTCCCAGGGCTACCTTGATACCGGCTTTTACCAACAATTCGATGAGCTCGATTGCACCGGGAAGTTCCGGCGCCAGGGTAATTATTGCTATGCAGTCCTCTGCCAAATCCAATATGTTGTTTATAAGGTCTGGGCTGTGAATTGGAGTACGACAATGCATTAAGGGGTGTGCACCACGCGGACCATCTTCCGGAGAAATAAACGGGCCCTCGATGTGCAACGCGGGATAAAAATCAGCCAGTGCAGGTTCTTCTTCGATCAATCGTCTATATACCTGGATACGTCTAACTAAAGATTCTGATGCATCTGTGATAAATGTTGGCAGGGCGACGACTACCCCACGCTTTTCCATGAGACGACGTACTTTTTGCCAGGACTCCGGTGTCCACGTATCCGGGTCACCGTTGAAGTCAAGTCCGGCATACCCATTTACCTGTAAATCAACCAAGCCTGGCCCTGTGTAATTCACGGGTAGTGGTTTTTGAAATAGTGACATACCGATTCATTCCTTGTGAATCCAGATGTTTTAGATTGCTTTACAAAATAGCATTTGGTGTTGAGAGTATTTCATACTGAAATCGGATAGTCAAGCACAGTTCAATACGAATAGGTTTGAGAGCTGATATTTATCGAAATGCGTTAAAATGTTGTTAATCTAACAAGTCAGCTCATTTACACTAAAACAAACAATTTATAATTTACAATGCTGATGTGATATGCTACCCTTAGAGAAAGAGGGATGCGCTTTATGTTAAATTCACGAACCTTATTGACCTGTGTACTGCTCATTGCTGTATTGGGAATCGGCATAGGAACGGGATGCACCGCAGACCGTGTCGATGAAGCTTATTTTCGAGACGGAATTGCTTATGGCGTAACCGATGGGCCTTTTCGTGGCCGCTGGTGGAGTTATTATGAGCGAGGGGTCTCCTTCATGGCCGGCGAGTTTTATGAGGAGGCGATACAAGACTTTAAGGTGGCGCTTAATGGTTATTCTCGTGACTCTTGGCGTGCGCGAACGTACGGGCTACATTTCACAGAGTATTTTCCCAATCGTGAGATGGGGATTGCGCTTTTGCAATTGGGCCAGTTGGACGATGCCATGGTATATCTTCTCAGGTCGATACACCAGGTAGACACCGAGCGTGCGTATTATTACCTCGACCACGTGAAACGCGAAAAAATAGCCCGCGGCGAATTGCCTGCGGATACCACACCGCAAATACGCACCGATACGGAAGGTCGTTTGCTTGTTGCTGAACGTGAATTTGACATTACCATTGAGGCAGAAGATGTTGTCGGTGTTTCCGGTGTAGAAATCAATGGACGACGTTTATACCAACGGGGTAGTCAGGAGTCACTCCATTACCGGGAGTCTGTTTTGCTAGGTGCTGGGGCTCAATCTATCGAAGTGGCAGCCGTCAATCTTGCCGACAACCGAAGCGTGGATAATATCAACGTGATCGTTGATCTGACCGGCCCCAATATCGGAATCCATTCGCCTGTCATGGCGGCTGTTATTCAAGACAGCAGCATGCTCCTGGAAGGGGTCGTCGTCGATCAACATGGCATAGATGAAATTCAGGTTGATGGACGTGTGGTTATGGCTGCTAATGGTGAAACACGGATTCCCTTCTCTGCATCAGTAAATCTTGTATCCGGTGAGAATGTGTTTGTGGTCAGCGCGACTGACAGAGCGGGAAACGAAACACGAAGTGCAATACGTGTTTACCAGGGCGCCCCAGACGAGCCAACAGCACAGCTCTGGCAACGATCACAAAAGCAGGAAGCGGGATTGAAACTTGCCGATGCTGGCACCGGTACTCTGGGTATGTTGCTGAGTGCCACACCAGAAGATGATAGTGCTGCTATTAATCTCAAGTCACCACGTTCGGACCGGCCTTACAGGCACAACCGCACCTTACGTGTATCCGGCGAGGTTATCTCTTCCGAGAGTATAGTAACGCTTGTTATTAATGACGAACCCTTTGCTGAATTAACCGGGGCGCCACGGGAAAGTTTCAACAAGCGTTTCCCAATTGATGTAGAAATTGAAACAGAAATCGATGTTTCTATACGTGCTGAAGATGCGGCTGGAAACGTGATGTCACATGATGTGCGCGTCCCGGTACGCCCGGTTGACCTGGATACCCGAGAGTCCCGTATGCCCGTGGCTGTTCTGGCGTTTTCCGGGCATGGCATTGATACGGAGACAAGCGAGTATCTTCGGGTCAGTACCGAGTCCAGGATTTTCCAACAAAACCGGTTCCGTGTGCTGGACCGTATCCAGTTGCAGGATGTACTTACTGAACAACAACTGGCATCTGCTTTGGCCAATCCGGATGAAGCGATTGCAATTGGTAAATTGACGCCAGCACATATTTTTATTGTAACCGATGTGTTTTCACATGGCACTTCAGGTCTCGAATTGAAAACACGGGTAATCAGCACAGAAACCAGTGACTTGATGGCAACGCTAGACGTATTCATAGAAGACCGTGAAGACAATGCGGCAATCCTGCAAGCCTGCGAAAACCTTGCGACTCAGCTTGCGACTTCGTTCCCGCGTATCTCTGGAGAAATTACTGGTGTGCGAAGCCGTGGTACAACACAGGATTTATTGGTTGATTTGACGCAAGAAGATGGTGTCAAAGAGGGTACGTATCTGTTAATTGTGTATGAAGAAGAACCCTGGATTGATGAAGATACCGGTGAAGAGCTGGCACCAGGTGAGTTTATTGAAGTCGGACGAGCGCGAATCACGGGGGTGACTCCCAGCAATGTACGGGCGCAAACCGTGGAACAAGAGCAAGGAGGGACGACCATTGAAGCTGGTTTACCGGCAATTACCATGTAATGGGCTGCTTGCCCGGGCATTATCGCTCTTCTTGATGCTGTTCGCCACCACCCATGCTGTAGCGCAACTGGAGATCAATACCTCACCCAATGTCGTTGGTAGCGGAGCCCGGGCATTGGGTATGGGCGGTGCCTTTATTGCCATAGCGGATGATGCGACCGCAGCATCGTGGAATCCTGGTGGTTTGACCCAATTGGAACGACCTGAGATTTCGTTGGTGCTAAGCCACAAATGGGTGGGGGAAGAATTTGAATCACGATACCATCCAGAGTTGGACCGAGCCCATCATGTCTCGTTTGAGGAGATTAACTACGCCAGCATTGTTTACCCCATTCCACGCACCATAGGGGGTCGGAATCTGGTAATCAGTCTGAACTATCAGCAAAAGTATGATTTCGATCGTGATCTCAACTTACGATACAGAGATATAACGGCTTTACCGTTTGGCAACATCGCAGCAATACGCAGCCGGTTGGAATATCGTCAACGTGGTTCTCTGGCCAGTATTTCACCCGCGTTTGGTTTTGAGCTGACACAAAGACTTTCATTTGGGGCGGTCATGAACTTGTGGGACCAGTCGTTGTTGCCCGACAACGAATGGGAAGTACACCGAAATATTCGCAACACCGCGCTCATCAATGGACGCATGTTTCCAGGCTCGCTGGTCAGGCTCACCGTTGAAGAGCAGTTCAAAAACTTTCGCGGTACCAACTACAGCTTTGGCGCCTTTTATCGTGCAACAGAAAGACTTCATTTTGGCTTTGTTTACCATACGAAGTTGAATGCCGATGTTGATTACGAACGCATTGAACGAACACGCATTGGCAATTATGGGTACAAACGGCGCGAAAGACCAAAACAATACACTTTTCCCAGTGCAATAGGTGCTGGTGTGGCATACCGATTCCCCAATGACAAATTAACTTTGTCGCTTGATATTACCCGTAGAGAGTGGGACCAATTCGTCATACACGATCCAAGGAACCGGAGTTTCAGTCGTCAACGTTTGTCTGGCGTTACGGGACTTCCTGTTTCTGCTTCCAATGTCAAGCCAACCTACACGGTACGCCTTGGTGGTGAATATGTATTCGTCAATGAACGCAAACCGGTACAACATTACCTGCCAAGTTTTCGGGCGGGTCTGTTTTATGATCCAGAACCTTCTGGTGGACGAAAAGATCAATGGTACGGGCTGGACAGTGGCAACGGTCGACCAGACGATTATTATGGCGTATCTGTTGGTGCTGGCTTGTTAATAAAAAACAGGGTGAACCTGGATGCAGCATACACCTATCGTTGGGGGAGTGGCGTCCGAAATGATACCTTTGGCTTGCCTGGTACCGATGCGGATGTACGCCAGCATATGTTCTACTTGTCTACGGTAATTTATTTTTAAGCTTAAATCACACACAACTGAAGTGATATGTCAGCATTGCTGATGTCGCCATCTACCGGATTTCGTGTTTATTTCTCTGTTTGTTCTTGTGTCAATTCCATTAAATTAAATGAATCGCAATTTTCCGCTTCCTTTAGCGACATTTCAGTCAGTAAATGCTTTTCATTCGTATTTATGCCGTGAATGCGTTTGACTGAGACTTCAATAATCTTTTCGCGCAACGTCTTGCCTGTATCAAAGATGATGGATTTTAAATCCCAAGAGTCATCATCGTAGATACAATCTTTAACCCACCCAAGCGTCTGGTCTTCATGTACCACATTGTATTTTTTGATTTCGTCATATGTAAGTAAATCAGGCTCTTTTGGCGTGGAGCTCGTATCAGAATCGGTATCCTGAACCGGTATAACAACCGGAGCTGCGCCAGCTTGCGCTATACCTTGTGCAGACCAATATGGTATCCATTGATAATGTTTAAAAAGGTTTTCTTCAAATTTGCGTGTAAGTGTGCCCGCGTTTTTGAACTCAGGACTGGATTCAACATCGTTCAATGATCGGTGAATGGTTATTGTCTGTTTTTCTGGATCAAATACATCCAGATTCTGTGTAGAAAATATAACTGTCTTTCCAGACAACCAATTTCCCGTATCAAGTATCAGATACCGAACATTCCAGGTAGCCTTGTCAATATAAACATCTGTGAGTTTGCCAACTTCATCGTCATTAAATTGAATAGTGAAATTCATTAGAACATTCAAACTTCTCAACATATCAAGACTACCTCCTAATTCGGTTGGATTTATCTCACAACTTAATAAGTAAAGTGAATGTGAGCCAAGTATCTAGATATAATCATTTTATTGTTTCAGAATATTCCTGCGATGGTATAAATATTGATATTTTACGTGAATGAAATCGGAATCCGGTTAAATCCCTTCCTCAATTTGTCGCTTTTCCAACACACGTATTCGGTCACGGTATTCAGCAGCTTTTTCAAATTCCATTTTCAATGCAGCATCGTTCATTTTCTTTTTCAACTTACGTATCGAATCGGCCAAGTCCGCTGTCGCAACATACTGGTCTTTATCCTCGGCAGCGATGGGAATGGTGATATAATCGCGCTCATAGATACTGTTGAGCATATCGGGAATTGCTTTTCGGATGGTGCGTGGTGTGATATTGTTTTTCTTGTTGTACTCAACCTGCTTTTTCCGTCGACGGTCCATTTCAGCGATGGCCCGCTTCATGGAGCCGGTCATGGTATCCGCGTACATGATGACGGTGCCATTAATATTTCGTGCTGCCCGGCCACAAGTCTGAATCAAGCTGGTTTCAGATCGTAGAAATCCTTCCTTGTCCGCATCCAATACCGCGACCAGCGATACTTCAGGGATGTCCAAACCTTCTCTCAGCAGATTAATACCGACGAGTACATCGTATTCGCCCTGGCGGAGTTCCCGCACGAGTTCAATACGTTCAAGCGTTTCGACATCAGAATGCATGTAGCGTACACGAACCTGCAAATCACGGAAGTAGTCGGTCAAGTCTTCTGCCATACGTTTTGTCAACGTCGTAACCAGTACCCGTTCATTTCGTTTGGCACGTTCACGAACTTCATCCAGAAGATCATCGATTTGATTGCTTGCAGGTCGAACCAGAACCTGTGGGTCTATGAGTCCGGTTGGGCGAACCACTTGTTCGATTATCAATCCCTCACTATGGCGCAATTCATATTGTGATGGGGTAGCACTCACAAAGATGACCTGCTTCATACGCTTTTCAAATTCTTCGAATGTCAGGGGTCTGTTGTCACGTGCACATGGCAATCGAAATCCATACTCAATTAATTTATCTTTTCGGGAACGATCTCCCTTAAACATTGCCCCTATCTGTGGAATCGACATGTGGCTTTCATCAATTACCAGCAGGAAGTCCTCTGGGAAATAGTCCAGCAAGGTATATGCTGGCTCACCCGGCATGCGACCATCCAGATGCCGTGAATAGTTTTCGATTCCGCTGCAATAACCCAGCTCTCGCATCATCTCCATGTCAAAACGCGTACGCTGTTCCAGGCGTTGCGCAAACAAGACCTGATTGTCCGCTTCCAAGGTTTGCAAGCGTTCTTCCAGCTCAATAGCAATCCCTTCTAACGCTTTCTCCATCACCTCACTGGTTGTCACATAATGGCTACCAGGATAAATCGCTGTGCGGCGCAATTTTCGGTGTACTATACTGCGCAAGGGGTCTATTTCATAAAGACCTTCAATCTCATCACCAAAATATTCGACACGAACAGCCAAATCACCTTCATATGCCGGGAATATGTCAACGATGTCACCTCGCACCCGAAAGGTACCACGATGAAAATCCATGTCATTACGGGTGTATTGCATGGCGATTAAACCTTCAATCAGCCTGTCCCGTGAAAACTCTGCTCCTGGCTCCAGGTTTACCTTCATGCCACTATACGACTCGGGAGAACCGATACCGTAAATACAAGAGACACTGGCCACGATGATGCAATCCCGGCGGGTCAATAGTGCCCGTGTTGCAGCGTGTCGCATCTTGTCAATTTCATCATTAATAGAGGCATCTTTTTCTATATATGTATCAGTCGTGGGCACATAGGCTTCCGGTTGATAGTAGTCGTAGTAACTGACAAAATAACCCACTGCATTATCAGGAAACAACTCCTTGAATTCGCTGTAAAGCTGTGCTGCCAGAATCTTGTTGTGGGCCATAACAAGTGTGGGGCGGTTGACACGTTCAATCACATTGGCAATGGTGAAGGTCTTGCCGGAACCTGTCACGCCCAGCAATACTTGTGCTGGTAAATTTTCCTCCAACCCCTGAACAAGGGCTTCAATAGCCTCCGGTTGATCACCTGCCGGTTGAAAGGTCGATTGCAATTTGAATTTTTCACTGGCTACCAACACGTATCACCCCGCTGCTGCAAGCGATTGCTTTTTCATGTCCAATTGCGTGACGAGTGAAACGCCGGTGACGGTACGCAAGGTACGCATGACCCGGTCTACAATGCTCCGATCACTTGCCGTAAAAACGAACTCAAAGTCTGCTTTACCACTATCACTTTGGCCATATGTCGCACGAAGTATCTCAAGATTCATTGGGCGCAGGGCGTTGGTGATATCAGCGATGGCATTGGGTCTCATGCCTATCTGTACCCGTATTGCGGTCTCGAAGGAACCTTCCCCTTCCCAGGATGCCTCAACGATACGATTCAGGTCACGGGGTGATTTGGCGAAAGCACGGCAATCAGCCCGATGCACCGATATCGATTGACTTTTGGTAATATAGCCGATGATAGCGTGCCCTGGCATGGGATCGCAGCATTTGGCAAATTGGACTGCCATCCCCTTCTGACCTTCGATCCGGATTAGTTTGTGCCGTGTCGCATCATCGACTTGCCGCACCGTTCGTACGGGTGTTGGCGCGGGAATCGAGCGTGGTGTCGTTGCCGTAATAGAATCTTTGCCTCGGATATGATCGTGATGTGGCAGTATGGGTTCTAAAACACCAATCTCACGTAAACGTTGCCGGATGCTGGTACGCGCACGTCCGGTAACAACAATGTCTACCCAATCTGCATGCGGAGTTTGATTTTTGGAGGTCAGTATTTCAACCATGTCCCCAGTTTGCAGATGATAGCGAAGCGGTACCATACGGCCATTTACCCGGGCACCCATACAATGGTGTCCGATATCCGAGTGAACCAAATAGGCAAAGTCCAATGGTGTTGCACCCAGGGGTAGTTCTTTTACTTCTCCCTTGGGTGTAAAGGCATATATGTTGGATGCCTTAAAATCCTGGCGCATGTTTTCCATGAGCTCATCAGGGGCATTGGCGTCTTTTATCCATTCATACATTTGTCGCAGCCAGGACAATTGATCATCCAGCCGGCGGTCTTTGGCATGCTTGCCTTCTTTATACACCCAATGTGCCGCGATGCCTTCTCTGGCCGTTTTGTCCATTTCTTCGGATCGAATCTGAATCTCCATTGGACGACCATTGGCCCGCATGACGGTTGTGTGAATGGCCTGGTACATATTCAATTTCGGCATGGCAATATAGTCTTTTAGACGTCCAGGAATTGGCGTCCAGATACTATGTACCACCCCCAGCGCATTGTAACAACCACTTTCGATAGTAGTGATGATACGAATGGCTTGTATATCGAGAACCTCATTAAAATCTTTGCCTTGGCGTACCATCTTCTGATAAATGCTGTACAGGTGTTTGGGGCGTCCAATAACCCTTGCCGGGACATCCGCTTCTCGAAGTCGCGTATCCAGATAACGAAGTGTTTCATTTAAATCCGATTCCCGTTCTTTTCGCTTCATGGCAACTTGAGCGGCTATTTCTTTGTATTCATCTGGCATCAGAACATGAAATGCATGGTCCTCCAGCTCCCATTTCCAGTTGGAAATACCCAGACGGTGTGCCAGGGGAGCGTATATTTCCAGGGTTTCTCTCGCTATACGTTCCCGTTTTTCTTTGGGGAGATATTCCAATGTTCGAATATTGTGAAGCCGGTCTGCCAGTTTGATCATGATGACACGCACGTCTTTGGCGGTCGCCACCAGCATCTTACGAATATTTTGCGCCTGCTTGATTTCGCGCATCATGTTCGGGGCGAGCGGCAACTTTTCTTCACCTGAATTCTTGCCATCCTTTGTGACCGTCAAATTGCTGATCTTTGTCACCCCTTCAACAAGGGTGGCTATTTCGTCATCAAAATTCGATTTCAATTCTTCAAAAGTAGTGGGTGTATCTTCTATCACGTCATGCAATAAACCAGCAGCACATGTAACAGGATCGAGACCCAACGCCGCCAGATTCTGCGCAACGGCAAGAGAATGGATGATGTAAGGTTCTCCGGATAAACGTTCCTGGCCCTGATGTGCAGCTACCGCCTCCCGATATGCCTTTCGTACGATCTCCAGGTCGGCATTGGGAAAGTTTTTTTTGAGAATTTTGAGTAATTTCAAGAAGTTACTGCGCAAAATAAGGTTCCCGTACAAATTATGGTGAATAAAGTAATCTTGCAATGTTGCATGTACTAAAATTTCCAGATAACCCTGAATTTGATTTTATAAGATAACAATATCTATGTGTTGGGTATTTTACCATTGAATTAATAATTATGTCTTGTAATGGGCTTACATCGAGACATGCAGTTAATATCTTTGAAGTAATTCTAACATCTTACGATCCAGTAAATGGCCATGAAATGCTTCATATTCAACATCCTGGCGATTACTGTCCAGGATGCCAAAACTACCTCGAAAATTCCATAGTGCCCAGCCTATACCCGCACGGGCATATGATTTCAGACAATCTTCCATCCAGTGCAGTGTCACATCGTGCGGGGTATGCTGAAAGGCACCCCATTCTCCCACCATAACACCCACACCACGCTCCCGCAGGTCTGCCCAGTGTTGGTAGTATGTGTTCCACAGCCAATCGGCATTTTGCGTGATGGAGGTGGTGATCATTTTAGTATCTGGATCGATCACGATGGGCTGATTTGGCGCACCCCATTGCGGGTAAATGTCGATACTGTCATATTCTATATGGCCGTCCCCTATCGCAATATGTTTTAACGTAAGCCAATCCCCTTCGACGTTGTCCAGTATCAACGTGTGCTTTCCAGGTGGAATGATAAATTCAACGGGCATGTCGTATATATTTTGATAACAATTGTATTCGGGGCGATACACCACCTCTTTCCAGGGGCCTTCACCTGGACCTGGGGTAAATACCTGACTGTCAATAACTTCGTCCTCTTTTATCAGGGCCAATCGGGCAGCCGTGGAAACGGTGCCAACCATAACAGTAAGGGTGACGGGATGGTCAAAGTCACATTGTATGGTTAAAGGCGCATGTAATGCCGACTGCATGGGGCCATACAGGAATCCACCGCCTATGCCGGGTATAGGCCATCTTGGTACAGGCCAATTATCAGAACCGGTAATCCAACTTGCCCGGTAATGGGAAATGCTTGCCGGTTCATAGCCCCGTGTAGCCTGAGCGACTCCCAAGGGTATAGCCTCTTCAACGATAAACTTGCCCCATTCAAGCCCATCTATGATGACCAGACGCTCCGGGTCTACTGCTCGTATGGCATCCAGAATCTTTGAAACCACCTGGGTATAGGTGTTCTCATCGATGCCATGTGGCTCATTAAAGAGATTGAAACTCAGATGTGAGTTGGGAATATCCCTGTAACGCCGGGCAAAATGCTGCCAATGGAGTGCGCAAACACGCTGTGCCTCTGCATCTTGCCAAAGGTTTGTAGTTTCTTTTGGTTCAGCAACGGTATGACCAGGCGCCCGATGAAAATTTAACGAGACATGGATATTGTATTTTTCGCCATAGGATATAGCTTCATCTATTTTCAATAAGGCCGTGTCATCAATTTGCTCCCAGTCGTTATCAAGAATCCAGAAACGATAATCCATTGGAAGCCGCACAAAATTGAACCCCAATTCGGAAATTAACTGGAAATCTTTCTCCTGATAACCAATTTCATCTGTCCAATCTCTATGAAACAAGCCTAAAAGATTAAATCCACGCCATTGCGGCAAGTGGTCAGGAGATGCTTCTGGTAGGATAGACGCTGTGGCGTTCTCTTGATTCTGTGTACCATTCAAAAAGCTACATAGAATTAGTAAGCAATTCATGAGCATATTGCTGTTCTCCTGATGTTTTGGGATCAATATTCACCAAAATAATGGCTATCGGATAAAATTTTATCCTTGATTTTCTGACAACAGTTCAGGGATTATATCAAAGGTTTCATAGCTACAATTAATTGATGATATGAAATTACCCTTTGCAACTTATTTTGAGTATACTGGGTTGACTATTTTACTTTTTTATGTGAATACGTTATGCTGAATGCACCTCATAGCAATGTTATTTGGGGGGAATCACAAGATAGTGATCTGTTTTGGTTCTTATTTCAGTCAATACGTAACAATAATTGTCTCAGTTACAAGTTTACAGGAGATTTTGATATGTCTGAGAAAAGCAGGGGAAGTATGACACGCAGGCAATTTGCGCAAACAACAGCAGCCGCGGGATTTGCCATTATGGCCAGTCGTTCCGGTATTGCGCAAAACAATGTGGATACATTGAAGTTTGGTGTTATAGGAACAGGTGGCCGTGGGTTCGGTGCTGGTCTTAATATGTTGCAAGGAAACGACAACGTCAAGTTGATTGCTCTTGCCGATGCCTCGGAAGGCAATCTTCGCGGTAGTCGTGAGCGGTATGAAGCTATTGATGATCCAAATATTCGCCCGAAAATCGATATTACCGACGACAAGTGCTTTGTTGGGTTGGATGCATACAAAAAGCTACTGGAAACAGATGTCGACATCATTGTCCATGCAACACCACCTTATTGCCGCCCGGTACATATTGAAGCAGCGGTAGACGCGGGCAAGCATGTTTTCACCGAAAAGCCTGCCGCGGTTGATCCTGTAGGCATCCGCCAGTTTATGCGTGCGGCCAACAAGGCTGAAGAAAAAGGGTTGTCATTTGTCAGTGGTTTCCAGCGTCGGTACCAGACCTCTTATCGTGACACCGTTGCCAAGATAAAAGATGGTGAAATTGGCGAAATCATGGCTGCACGTGCGTATTGGAACGGATCACTGCCGTTTTCACGTGAGCGGAACGATGGAATGACCGATCTTGAGTATCGTCTGTACAACTGGTATAACTACTGCTGGCTTTGTGGCGATAATATTGTCGAACAGCATATCCACAACCTGGATGTCATCAACTGGGTTATTGGTGCGCCACCTGTGGCCGTTATTGCATCCGGGGGACGTGCCTGGAAACCTCTTGAAGAGCGATATGGCGATACCTGGGACAGCTTCTCCTGCGATTTCGAATACGCCAATGGTGTTCATTTGATCAGTATGTCACGTCACTGGAATAACTCACACAATGCTGTGTTTGAAGAAGTCACTGGTGTCAATGGCAAGAGCAGTTGCCGTGATATGGCTGAAGATGACGTCGATCCCTACATCCAGGAGCACGTGCATCTGGTACGCAGCATCCGGGGTGAAGAACCTTATCTGAACGATGGTATTAAAATGGCTGAAAGCACCATGACCGCAATAATGGGCCGAATGGCCGCTTATACCGGTCAACGTATGACCTGGGATGAAGCCCTTAATTCAGATTTGAGCCTGGTACCAGCAGACTTGTCCTTTGACAAGGATTACCCAGTCGGCCCGATTCCTGTACCTGGAGCATAATCTGCCTTTGTAACTGAATCTGCTGATAATTTATGTAACGTATCATCTTGTATGGACGCATCATCATAGAATATTTAATTCTGAGGTGCGTCCATTTTTAATTGATAATTTTTGGTTACAGTATCGCCTGAATTGGTTAGGATTATATGCCTGAACTGCCTTTAACGCCGAATCATATGCTGGGTATTTGCCCAGACAGACCATTTCGCATTTTGCAATTAACCGACTTCCATTCTGATGTCAGTGAAGTGTTAAATGAGCAGACGCGGGCTCTTGTACTGGGCTTGGTACAAAAGCATCAACCGGATTTTCTGGCAGTAACCGGTGATATCTGGTGTGGTGATACGCATCCAGATGCAGCACCAATGTGGATGATGCGTGATTTGGCATTTTTGGGTTCATTGGGGGTTCCCTGGGCATTGATCTGGGGGAATCATGATTATGCCTGGAATATCAACGATGCCTGGCGAAGTATTATGAACACCCCAAACTACCAGGCACCGACAGCTTTTAGTAACAATCATTTTCGTATCACGCTGGTACCTGATGGTCATGATTGTCCTGTCTGGGATATATATTTTATACATTCAGGACTCCAATGGAATTTACCCGCAGATTTTGAGTGGTTGGAAGCAAAGGCAATGCAGTTGCGGGAAGCCCGGGGACAAATTCTTCCAAGCATTGTTTTCTTTCATATCCCCTTGAAGTGTTACCAGGACGCGGTGGATAGCGGCAAGTACACCGGGATCGCATTGGAGCCTGTTCTGTGTTGGGGCGATGAAGCGGGCACAGGAGCGGATATCATCAAAAGCATAGGAGGTGTACGAGCCTGTTTTTGTGGACACAGTCACCGGTGCGACTTTCACTTCTTGGAGGGTGATGTTGTTTTTGCCTATGGGCGGGTAACCGGGTATGGCGGGTATGGTGAAGACATGCCCAGAGGGGGCAAACTGATTCAACTGAACCTTCAAGACAGTACGGTAACCTTCGAAACTGTGTTTTAGCGTAATAACGTATCAAGTTATGTAGAAGGAATGAAGAGCATACAAAAAGAGAAGGACGTCCTTGAACATCCCTGTTCGACGTCCTCCTCAGACCCAAGAATCCTGTAACAATGCACTGCCATCCACGAGTGAACACTGATATTCGCAATCTTCACCGGCATTGCTCAGGAAATGTGACCTCCGTGTCCATTTAAGCGGTTTGACCTCCGTGTCTTGCCGTCACTCTATCCTTATCGGCAATCTGGAAATGATTCTTTAGCGTTGAAACCGTTCCCAGTGTATAACTTCCTTCAAAGTGCGTTTTTGTGGATTTGGGATGGTTTCTGGGTATCCCACCGATATCAAACTGACCAGCTTGTAATTTGCAGGTATTTCCACCAATTCACGAATTGGAGCGGTGTATGCTTTCTTGTCACCTGCGATCCAACATGCCCCCAGACCCAATGCACTTGCTGCCAGCAGTATGTTCTGGGTGGCAGCGCAACCGTCTTCAAGGTAGTAGGTTGAATCTTCACAAAACACGAGTATACAAACTGGAGCATCCTCAATATGCTTTCCATGATCGGTGGCCAAAGCAATGGTACGGCGCTTATCCGGGTCCGTCACCACCACAAATTCCCACGGTTGTACATTGCGTGCGGAAGCTGCCAATCGACCACAATCAACCATTGTTTCGATGGCTTGTTTTGAAACCCCCTTGTCCAGGTAAGAACGAACAGAACGACGTGTCCTCATAACTTCCAGTGCATCCATAATAAAATGTAATTCCCCCATTGTTCAGCATGTTAAATTATTAAGTACCATTATTTATTGTATCGGAAACTGATCCTGTTGTATAGACCAGGTATCTTTTATCCATACCAGCATTTCATTCGCACCGCGATGTCCCCAGGCATAGTAGGGTATGGCTTGAAGCAGGACAGCGTGAGCCTGCGACCCATCTTCACTGCCAGCATCTTCCAGATCAACTGGTTCATACCCGTGAAAGATGATTTTGGTGACACCCGCCCACATATCCGGTTTGATGGTGTGATGAAACTGCAACGAATGCGATATTTTATTCAATACACTACCTTCGTTATCGGCTCCTTCAACGCAATATACCAAAGGGCCTCTTTCGATTGCGAAACGGTGCTGGTTGTCCACCACCTCCTCGTGTGCACGTACCAAACGTGGCTCAAACGGAAGTGACAGCAGTACTTCATCGCCATTTTCCCACTTTCGTTGAATGCGGGCATAGCCCTGTATAACCTGCGCGTCAACCGGTTCACCATTAATTTTTATCACGGGAAGTGGCATAGGTTCTGTTCCCAATGTATTCTGGTAGTGATACAGATCACTTGGAACTGGCTTGTCCAATGCCCAACCGGGTATCCGCAGGTGGAGTGTGAATTCAACAGGCATTTCGGTTTGGATTTTCAAGCTTATATCACCATCCCACGGATAATGAGTAGTTTGCGCCACAATAACAGGTGTGCCGTCTATAGTTATATCTGCTTGATTCGCACCGTACAAGTTTACAAATACATCCTGGTTTTTGACAGCATAGAAATACCCCGGCACTTGCGGAAGAAAGCGTACTACATTGACCGGGCAACATGAACAGTCAAACCAGGGCAGACGTTCTGCTGCGCCAAAATTAAAGGCCCATTCTCCGTCGGACTCCAGCGGATTTGGATAGAAATAACGGACACCATTCATGTCTACACCAGAAAGAAAGCCGTTGTACAAGATGCGTTCGAGTATATCTATATATTTGGCATCTTGATGCAGCAAAAACATCTGCCAATTCCAGAAAACATTCCCTATGGCGGCACAGGTTTCGTTGTATGCTGTTTTGTTGGGCAATTCATAGGCATCACCGAATGCTTCCCCATGATGCCTGCTGCCGATACCCCCGGTAAGGTATATTTTTTTGCTTACGACATTATCCCAGATACGATCCATCGCATCTCTGTAAACCTCACTATCAGTAAAACGAGCCATACCGGCAATGGAAGCGTAGTAATAAACAGCCCGAACCGCGTGGCCTACAGCCTCAGACTGCGCTGATATAGGTTGGTGGTCTTGAGAATAGGAACCATACAATTCGCGTTCTTGGGCAACTCCCCGGGCATCTATAAAGAATTGTGCCAATTCAAGATAACGCACATCCCCTGTAACTTCATACAGGCGAATCAGGCCAAGTTCAATTTCCTGATGGCCTGGCGGATTCTGGCGTTTACCCGGACCAAACTCTTTCAGTATCAGTTCCGCGTTTTTGAGCGCAATGTCCAGAAAATTACGCTTTCCAGTAGCTTCGAAATGCGCCGCCGCGGCCTCATACATATGTCCAATATTATATAGTTCATGGCTGCTAACCAGATTCGACCAGCGTTCTTCACCACACATATCCAGTAAACCTGATTGCATGATGGTGCGCGCTGTATAGAGGTAACCATCATCTTCCTGGGCTTGTGCGATTTTATAAATCAGGTCATCAAGGTACTGGTCTAATGCTTCGTCATGTTTTTCTGCCAGTATGTAAGCAGCGCCTTCCATGATCTTGAAAACATCAGAGTCATTAAAAGGAATACCTTCGAAATCGCCTTCTTCAAGACCACCAGCAATGGCAAAATTGCGGATTCTTCCCGTCTGCTCACACATTTTAAAGTTGTGCGGTAGTGTAATGTTTCGATTGATTTCCAGACGTGGCTTCCAGAAGGTATCCTGCAATTGCACATGGACTTGCGATACCACAGATGTTGAAGTATCTGCTGCGGCAGGGAACATATTATAAACAAGTAAACCCAAAAGCATAGTCATATTACATCTCCGAATTATGCAAAATAAATAATTAAGATCATACAAAATTTCACGGGTTACATTTCTTTAGATAAGGCAATTCGCATTACATCACCAAGTTCTTGCAAAGTATAGGGTTTTTGAATAAAACCACACAATCCTTTTCCAACGAAACGTTGTGAAACTTCTTGCTGGTTGTATCCACTGGACATGACACAACGCACACCTGGATTTATACGTCGCATCTCACGATAAGCTTCTGCACCATCCATATGGGGCATGGTAAGGTCCAGGACGACACAATCGATAGCGTTCTGATGTTCTTTATAAAGTGATACAGCTTCCCGGCCATCTTCTGCGGTAATGACATTATATCCAATTCGCTCCAGCATTCGCTTGGCTAAATGTAGTATAACCTCTTCATCGTCTGCCAGCAGTACAGTTCCTGTTCCCAGATGCTGTTGTTTGGTCTTGTCGTTTTCGTTGGGAGCAGAAACCGAACCAGTGAAATGGGCAGGAAACAGAATTTTAAATGTACTGCCTTGCCCTTCCTCAGAATATACTTTAAGCGCACCACGATGTCCACGAACGATACCCATAACAGCAGCCAAGCCCAACCCTCTACCAGTAAATTTGGTTGTGAAGAATGGGTCAAATATGTTAGATAGTGTTTCGGCATTCATGCCACACCCCGTATCGGCTACTTCCAGGAAGACAAATTTACCTTCAGGTAAGCCCTCATCCAGAAACACATCACTCAGATAACTTCGATCACACTCCATCACACCGGTACTGACAGAAATAACGCCACTTTTATCAGCGATGGCATCTGACGCATTAATAACCAGGTTCATGACAACTTGTCGAATCTGGGTTACATCTCCTTCAATCACAGCGACGTCTCGAGTTAATTGTAAGCGCAACACGGCTTTTTTCGTAATACTGACTTGCAGCATCTGTGTCATGTCTTCTATGACATCATTTAAATTGATAGCGGAAATAACAAATTTACCTTTACCAGAATATGCCAGCATTTGTCGGCACAGATCGGCCGCACGACGCGATGCCTTTTCTATTTCACTGAGGTAGACCTGTGCAGGCGATACTGGCGACAAGTCACTTAACGCCAGGTCCGCATTCCCTAAAATAGCCAGCAATATATTATTAAAATCATGCGCAATACCTCCTGCCAATACACCCAGACTTTCCAGTTTTTGAACTTGCTGCATGTGTTGTTCCAAGCGGTGCCGTTCTTCATCTGCCCATTTGCGGTTGGTAATATCATGGACAATACTCAGGCATTGTTTAACCCTACCGGATGGATGGCGCAGAAATACGATGTCACGACTATAAAACCAGGCACAAGCTTCTTCATCCTTTTTCATAATCCGATACTCAATGGAAAGCACTTGTCTGTCTTGTGCCTTTAACAAGTGCAACCAATGTGTATGGATTCGTTCAATGTCTTCTGGATGTATAAAACGTTGAATTGCAGACTGCGTAAGGTCTGCGATATTCGTCAGATTCCATTTCTGTACTTCATCTGGAATTTTATTGATATAAATAACCTGCTTAACATCAAGATCATACACGGCAACATAATCAGGAGTAGTCTGTAAGACTGCATCGATAAAACGTTCCCGCTGCTGCATGTGTGTGGTTAATTTTTCACGTGCTTCCAATTCTTTTTGCAGAGCAGTCGTTTTAACGTTAACCTGATGACGTAACGACATTGTCCACCCGATAAAAAGAATAACGATTAAAACAATCCCTCCCATAATCCATAGAAAATAGTTCCAGTAAGGCCAAACTGTTTGCTGGCGATGAAACATTGTAAACCAGTTTTCACGAATTCGGTCGTAGGTACCACTTAATCTGATAGCATTTAAACCTTCATTAATGATATTTAATGTTTCGACATCCTCTTTAGCTACCGATATGCAATAATCCAGCGGCATCAATGTGAATTCTAGTTCTCGCAAGTTGTCTATGTGATTGGTGCGAATCTCATGCCAGGCAAGTATTCTAAGTGCCAGGACAGCATCATACTCTCCTTGGGATAACAGGCGAATGGCCATGCCTTGATTACCTACACGAATTATTTCACCTGCCAAGCGTGTCGTCTGCAGATATTCATCCATAACATCATGTTCTTGGACGATAATGCTTTTCCCACGTAAATCCTCAATGTTTTGGTCAGGCGAATCAATTCTTACAAAAGCACTGTGGGTAGCAACGATGGTGGGTAAACTAAAATCAAACTCCTGTTCACGGTCAGCAGTGCGGAACATCCCCAAGATACCGTCAATATCTCCACTTCGCAAGGCATCTGGTACATCAGTCCAAGAGCGCAATTTTATCTCAAATTGTTGTCCAGTTTCGGCTTGAATAGCTTCAATCAAGTCAACGAGAAATCCTGCCGGACTCCCTGTGTCATCCAGGTAGGTATATGGAAAATAATGGGCATCACCGTGTAATAGAAGCACTCTTTGGTTTTCAGCTTGAGCGCATACTGGTAATAAGAAACCAACTACACATAAAGACAAAAACAGCGCTCGAATCATGGGCAACCTCCTCCTGTTCTAAGCACTTCTACCTACTAAAGTAGGGTTATGGAAATGCGTTTGTCAAGCAGATGAGGAATTTATATGATATTGCCAAAATTATACTTGGTGCTAGTTAGCAAAATGAAGTAACAATTGGTTATTCAACCTGGCGACATATCCAGCAATCCGGCATCTTTGAGGTGCCTGACATCACCCCAGGTATCGAGGCACCAACCAACAGGATCGTTTTCATGGCTGAAAATACTAATAGAAGTGTTACGAATCGCAAATGTGCGCGTGCATTCCATTTCAAGACCGATAACTTGCCGGAAAAAGAAATTCAACACGCCTCCATGTGTAACAACGGCAATATTCTGACCAGCATGTTCGACAGACTTCGTGTTAAAAAAGTCCATGAAACGTTGGCGAAATGCTGCACGCGTTTCACCTTCGGGAACAGTGTAGTGTTCTTTGTCCCAATTTTCCGGTGCTTCCGGATATTGTGCTATGACTTCATTCCAGCTTAAACCTTCCGCAACACCAAAATGACGTTCACGCAAACGTGAATCGGTAATGACCTGCATTTTTGTACTCTTTGCCAAATACCTGGCGGTATCCCTGGCCCGCCCGAGATCGCTGGCATATAGATGATCGAACGCATTTTCAGAGAATCGGTCGGCCATAGCGCGGCACTGTGCATGACCGTGTTCAGACAATACACCATCTTGCTGCCCTTGAATACGCAGTTGGACATTGCTGACGGTTTCTCCATGGCGTATCAGGTAAAACCAAGTTTTTGTATGTTGTGCGTCACAATGTGTATTTGTCGGAGCTTTTACATCGTTCATGAGAAATCACTTACTTTATAATGGGTTTATTTCGGTTGGATAACTACCAGAAATTGCATGCTGAAAATGATTACCTGAATCGAATAATTCAGGTAAACTTGCAACAACGAAATCTGAGAATTTTGGATACTGTTCAGCGTGTTCTAATTGCTATTTCAGATGCGAGAAGGTTTATCGGTGTATGATATAAAAAAACGTACTCATGAACCAAACCAGCCACGGATATTCTCAAAGAATGGCTTTGGCTGTGTACGCACCAGCACCGATTGACCGGGGGTGAATTTGTCGGGTGGCAGATCACCGACCAGCACCGGTCGACCCCAGGGAGTAGCTGCTATATTCTGGATCAGTTGCAGCGGATATTCTTCCATACGAGGGCTGATGTTTAATATTCGCGCCAAGGTAATATCTTCCGGATTGGACCTGGTGAATATTTCTACTTGTTCTCCAACCTCAAGCTCCAGGGTCCTGTCTTCTCTGACAAAAGCAACAACCCGTGCCCCTTCAGGGTCCGCGATGTGGAGAATAGGTACACCAGCCAGCACAGTAGAACCTGGTCGATAATCAATCCGCGCCACACTGCCTTTTATAGGTGAGCGTAAAACAAGATATTGAAGCTTCTCGCTAATCTGATTTACCAGATTTTCCTGCATCTGAATACCCAACGCCAAGGACTCCAAAGCAGGAGAGAATCCAACCTCGGTTTCCCCTGTTTCGTATTCATCCAAACGTTTACGGATACTGTCTATACGCGTATTCGCCTCAAGCATAGCAGTCTCATGTTCACGAATCTGAGTCCGCAATGATTCTACTGTCAGCTGCGTTTGTTCAAGTGTATATGGGTCCAGTATGCCGTGATTTACCTGTTCTTTCTCCTGCTGCATTTGGATTTCCAGGCGAGTAAGGTCGACTTTGTCCCGCTCCTGTTGCACCACGCGGTCCAGATAAGCGAGACGCGCCCCTTCCAAATCCATCAGAAAGCGTCGACGCTCAGTTTCCTGGTCCAGTCCAAAGATTCGTGCATCTGTACGTGCTGCTTCCAACTCTGCCCGCAACCGCTGCAAGGCGACCTCTGATGTCAGCAGTTCTGCCCGCACCAGGGTATCATCCATGAGAGCCAAAACTTGACCCTCTTCTACTTTCTCGAAGAGGTCGATACTCACACCGCGCACAATGCCATCATTCAATGGGGCAACGCCAACTTCGTACACATCAACAATACCTTCGATTAGACCGACCTGTTCGTATTGTCGGCCCAGTAAAACAATAACTACCGCTGTGGTCAGCAGCCAGACGGTCAAGGGTAATGCCCGGAGTCGCCACAGACGAAAGCGCCGGCGGAACGGCATATGAATCACCTTGTCGTGTACTGACTCCCCCATTAAACTTCAGCCTCCTCTTCTTGTAGTACAAAGGTGACATTGGAAACACCCACCAGACCACGTAACTCTTCGACCAACAACTCGGCCTGGCCTGGATCGCGCATTACCAGTCGATAGGCCACCTCACCTTCACCTTCTTCATGAAATCTTTGCGAAACAAGTTGGGTACTGCGGCAATGTCGTCGTAATATGTCTTGCCAGGATTCCCGACGCAACTTTTTCATTTCCCAGTGAAACCGAACAAATCCATCGCCGGTTCGTCTGCTGCCAAATTGTGACCAGTGCAAATACAACACTAACGTGCAGAAAACCAGTGTACCGATGATTGCAATAGCGTAATTCCGCGTTCCGCAGGCCATGCTGTTTATGAGCGCAAAAAAGATGAATGCGGTATCTCTGGTATCCTTGAGGATGTTTCGAAAACGTATAACACTCAAGGCACCAACCAGCCCGAAGGCAATGGCAATGTTGTTGCCAATGACCATGAGTCCAATAGCAAGGATTATGGTCAATAAAATGATAGATTGTACAAAAGAGCGCGAGTAAGAAAGTCCTTGATGGGTATAGATGTACACCCAGGCTGCGAGTTGACTCAATACAAATGCAAGAAGAAGACTCAGGAGAACTTCTTCAAAGGTGATGTGGTCCGGGCGCACCATACCAAATCGCAAACCGTCAAATGATACATTCATAAGGTCGATATCCATTTCGGACTACGCAAATCAATCCCCTCATTTTTTAGCATTCTAACACACTCCACGTATTTGGCGCAGGAAGAACGGTTTAATTCAAAACGTTGAATCAAACGTCGCACCCATTGAGGTAACGCATTGTTGAACTTGATTTCAAACATGACATCAAAGGCATCGACATCTTTATATCGTCTAGGGTTATAATTCCAGATATCTTCTGAATAAGCTGCAACGGGATAAGTAGAAAGACAACGGTCCAAAGAAATGCGTACTGGTTCTTCCAAGGCACTCATATAGGCTTCACGCATATAGCGAACCATACAGCGCGGAATTGCACCTATCGATTCCTGATATGTTCGGAAATTATACAATTTTTGCAATTCACCGGGGGCATTACTCAGTAAAGCTGCTTCACAATACCCTTCTCTGCACAGTATGCGAGGCAAGTATGATCTTTTAATACCTACCCGTTCTTTCTTTATGACCTTATCAATGCGGCGTTTTAGTTCCAGGAAAACAGGTACATCGGGCCCTTCGCCATAACTACGCACCCGTAACTTGAATCGGTTCTTCTCGCCAAATTCCGAGCTTTCAGACAAAATTAAATCCGGGCTATCGAGATAGAGACTCAATATGGGATAGGAACACCCTGTTCGGACATGGGGATCAGAGGAAACATAGGGCATCATGGTTGTTACCAAAGCCTGTGCTTCCAATTCATGAAGATAGTATTTGGCCTCAATGCGTTGAAAAACTTCTCCACGATTTGCGGCACCAAAAAGCATGGGCTACTGCTCCCTCAAGTTCTGGCATGGGAATAAAAACAGGGGTTTCGAACGAAAATCCTAACATTATAATAACAAAAAATCCAAACTGTTAAAATCTTAACCTAATTATAACGTAAACAGATATTATTTGTTTGATTATTTAATACAAATTTCAATTATTCTGGAGAACAATATCATCATTTACACGCAAAATTACTTTTTTCTTAAATCTGATATCGGGTATGCTTATGTTGTATGAAAATTAAAGATTAATGGGGGAATTGAAGATTCTATTCTACAGCTTCAAATCACTCAATACTAATATTAATGTTATTATTACACCTACCCAGGAGAATATATTGTGAAAGACAATATAACCATTGCGACCTACTATTTTCCCAACTACCACCCCGACCTGCGAAATGCCAAACAGCACGGCACAGGATGGACAGAATGGGAACTGGTCAAACGAGCAGAACCACGATATCCGGGACACAACCAACCACGTGTGCCAACTTGGGGGTATACTGATGAATCTGACCCAAAAATTATGGAGATGAAAATCAATACTGCCGCGGATCACGGCATTGATGTCTTTATTTACGACTGGTATTGGTACAACGACGGCCCTTTCCTGGAACGTGGTTTGGAAGAAGGATTTATGAAAGCACCCAATTCCGAGCGCATGCAATTCGGTATTATGTGGGCGAATCATGACTGGATAAATATACATCCAGCAAAACTATATACGACACCACAAGTTTTGTACCCGGGCTCCATCACGCCAGAAACTTTCGATGTGATGACTGATCACATCATCAATCACTATTTTTCACACCCCAGTTATTGGAAAATTGCAGGTTGCCCCTATTTTTCGGTGTATGAACTGTTTCGCATGGTAGAAGGGTTTGGTGGGCTTGAAAAGACCAGAGTCGCTTTGGAAATTTTCAGAGAGAAGACCAAGGCGGCTGGCTTCCCTGATCTTCATTTGAATGGTGTCACTTGGGGTATACAATTGTTACCGGGTGAGCAGGCCGTTTCCAATCCGGCAGAATTGGTGTCCTATCTCAATTTTCAAAGTGTAACCTCTTATGTGTGGATACACCAGATAGCATTAGACCAATTTCCAGAAACACCCTATAACGAAGTCATGGAAAAAGCCCGTGAAGTCTGGCAAAAAGGATGTACCGAGTTTCCAGTACCCTATCATCCCAATGTCACCGTAGGCTGGGATGCCTCTCCCCGAACCGTACAATCGGATGAGTATCTTAATGCTGGATATCCCTTTATGCCATCTCTCGGGAACAATACCCCCGAGAACTTTAAAAAGGCACTTGACTCCGTTCGATCCTTTATTCTGGATCGTCCGGAAGAAGAACGTATTTTCAGCATCAATGCCTGGAATGAATGGACCGAAGGAAGCTATCTTGAACCAGATACCGTGAATGGATATGCCTATCTGGAGGCTATTCGCGATACTTTCACAAGAAAATAGTAGAACTGATTTTCACTTAAAGGTGATTTCGGTTTTATTAAAAAAAGGAAGGAGTTGCACGAATGATTCTGGGCATTTCAGGGTGTTTGATATACTTCATGAGTGCCATGAGTGCTTCTGCGCCATTACAATGTGTGCAATATTGCATTCTGGAATTTGAGCTGGAAGCTGACACGGTTATTGAATCACCACTCGACGTAGAACTAACAGGGATGTTTTCTGCTACTGGAGACATCACGGTACAAATTGCCGGATTCTGGGACGGGGGTAGAAGCTGGAAATTACGTTTTAAACCGTTGGTGGCTGGCGAATGGCATTATACAATCCAGGCTTCACATCCATCCTTGCATGAAAAATCGGGAACCATCCAGGTTGCACAGGCCCAGGGTAGCTCTCTACTGGAAAAGCATGGAGGTATCCTCCAGGTATCTGAAAATAGAAGACACCTCACCTATAGTGATGGTACTCCCTTCTTTTGGCTGGGTGATACCTGGTGGTTTGCTCCCAGTGAGTATGTGCCTTTGGAAGGCTCAACCCATCCGGACATTGAGTCTGCATTCAAGCACATGACCGCACGCAGGAAAGCACAGGGCTATTCCATCATACACATGGCATTTCTCGGCCCAAACAGCCACGGCGTGAACAGCTTTCAGGGAGGAGAGATTGATCCGAAATATTGGCAGATCATCGATCAGTATATGGATTATACCAATGCGGAAGGACTGATACCGGTGGTGGGGTTGGCGTTTCACTCCGGACTGGATTGGCTGAACCTCGAACAATGGAAGCAAATTTGGCGTTATTTCATTGCCCGATATGGCGCCCATGATGTCTCCTGGCTGGTTTGTGGTGAGTACAATCAACACAATGTACCAGAACGCGTTGAAAAGGCAATGGCATTGGGTGCATTCATCAAAAAAACAGACCCCTATCAGCGGGCAATGACTATACATCCCTGGTGGTATCGTGGTGAAGAACGGCAGGCTTGGGATGCGCCCTGGTACGATTTTGTCATGTTGCAAGGCGCGCATGAGGCTGATGTTCCAGCGGCAAACCTGTATTGGGATGTCTGGTTCGGTAAAGACACTGGTGAGAAGCATCCGATACCTGTTCTTGAAGGAGAAGCACGGTATGAGGGTATTCGAAATATTAACGAGAACGATGTCCGGGCAACTGCCTACAGGGCAATTCAGGCTGGGTCCTTCGGCTTTACCTATGGCAGCCATGGTTTATGGTATCCGACGCAAGATGAAAATGACGAAACATTTAAGGAGTGGGGTGATCCCATACCTTGGTGGGAAGCACTCGAACGTCCCGGTGGAGCGCAAATGAAACACTTGCGTTCTTATTATGAGATGTTGCCCTGGTGGAATCTGGAGCCTTTGCCGAATGGGATTCAAACAGTAAATGAGCAAACGACATTCACCGAAAACCAGCGCGTATTGGTAAAGGCGCATGTGCCTGAAGTTTATTCAATATATTTCCCGGCCCATCACGACACCGGTATTGAATTGTACTTAGCGGAGATACCGAGCGAAAGCTCTTATCAAGGACATTGGTATAATCCGCGAACAGGTGAGAAAACATCCTTGCCGGAAACACTAAGTACACACAACAACACATTATCGTTGCCAGCACCTCCTGACACCCAGGATTGGTTGCTGGCATTATTTATCGAAGTTAAAAAATGACATAGCCGCTGCAATCTATTTCCACTGATTATTTTGCGTGCGTTTAACAGGGAAGAACAAGAACATGAATTTACATCTGTGTAAAAAAATATTAAAAACCTGGTTGTGTTGTTGTTGCTTGATATTCCTGGCAGGCTGTAACAATGAAATGGTCCAAAATGATATTGCATCATCACTTGCTCATGACTACTCACATGACCGTGAAAATATCGACGCTATGCGCTGGTTTACCGCCTATGACTTTGCGGACCGCATTCAGGACGCTGATCGCATCAATGCACGGCACGCAGTCGCGCAAACAAACTCTGCGAACAATACACCTCGCAGTGCCATTTTCCAACACCCCGACCTGCCAGATGAGCCGATTTCAACACTTCAGTTTCAACAGATTGAATTACCTGTTCCGGAACATGGTGAACACCTGTTGTTTCATGGCTATATCGCAATCAGTGATCACATTAACCTGGCTGAAATGCAACCATTTGACGGTTGCCGATTCATTATCACCTTAAATGAGGAAATCATTTTCGATGAGGTGCATACAGATCAAGTCTGGCGTGAGTGGTATTTTGAACTGGATGACTACGCTGGACAAGCCATTGACATCCGTTTTGCTGTTGACCCCCGAGAGAACAATGTAGCGGATTGGGCATTATGGGGTAGACCGCGTATATTGATTGAAGGAAGGGAGGCCTCAATGCGTTCTGGGCCGCAAATCGAGCTGTTAAAAACAGATAATCTGATGACCACTCCCATGCAAGAACGGGTTCTGGAACAACACCTGATGCCGTATGGCAGCCTGACCGTAGCGTTGATGGATCGTCATCTGGACATGCCTGCCTTGTTGCGTGATTCAGCAGATGCGGCAGGCCCAGCACCGGTTCCCCTGCCACCACGGCTGGTTGTTGGAGAAGGCCCCTCACCTCAAAATCACACGCTTATTCGTGTATTGAATCACCACCATATCGCCGAGTATCAATTTCTGGCTTACTCACCAGAGGTGCGTGGTGGTGTTCAGGTACATGCAATTTCATTACCAAATAGAGTGCAGGGAATATTAGCAGCACCACTTCTGGATGCTGACACCCGGGAAATACGCATCTTTGATACCAAGGGTATCCCAATTCGCCATTTTACACCAGAAGATATGGTGTTGCCTCCGTATGAAATCGTGGTGGGTCAATTCCTGGATGATGTATCTGAAGACATCATTGTGCTGGCCTCCCGGCATGTGCCACCAAATGCAGTCCATACGCAACTTCACTTTTACACCTCAGAGGGTGTGTTGCTCAAGACTGAAGCGGTAAACATTCCCGAACCAACACCTACATCCACACAGTTGCGCCTTGGAAAAAGCTCAGGTGAAGTAAATGATACCTACCAAGTACAATTTCTATCGGACCTCCCATCCGTTCCAAGTCTGGAGGACCCGTATTATGTTGGAGAACGCTGGCATGACAACGCTTTCGATAAAGTTTCTCCTTGGGTAACCAAAGAAGACGAGGCTCGTTCCCTGGTGACAGTCTGGAGCTCGGCACCATCTGGTAATGATTCCATACTGGATTTGGGGGCACGTGAAAATCGTTTTTATTATCAGTACCATCATTGGGAGCAGCATCCGGAAGAGATTCCTGAAGATGGTGAACACATCAAGTATTCCTTGTTTGCACATATCCGTACGGATATTTCGTCGCCGGGCTGGAGTACCGCAGGATTGGAACGTGATGTGGATGAAAGCACGACCTGGGTTAATGATGATTTCCTGGCTGCTGCCAGGGAGCGCGTTGGCCGATACCACGCAGACCCGCCAACGTTCTGGGAACTGTGTTTTACCCATCGGCAAGGCTACGGCGGGTTTGATCCCTGGGCTGCATATGTAGACCCTGAAACCGGTATGCACCGATATAGCATGTTGACCAGGAATAACAATCCGGCAACTTACCATGAATTTGATTTCTCCCATTTTCATGCAAGTACCTACGCTTTTGAAATTCCAGAACTGGAAAATCTTTATATATTGCCACTTCGTGCGTATTTAAGGGAGCTGGCGAATGTTTTTAAAGAAAACCCCGAGCACATCGTCGTGGTGGAACCCAATCATGAGCATGAAATTGCCGTGGACGCGGAAGGTACCAACGGCGACTACAATCCAAGAATGATCAGCGGATTTTTTGATTACCTTCGGCACCAATATGGTCTAGAAGCAGATCAATTAGCAGAAAGACTGGGATATACATCGGGTGATTTTTTTGACGCACCTCGAAACTGGGAGCGTGGTGATTGGGATGCATACAATGAACAGAACCTGTTTTACAATGAATGGATAGCCTATCAGCGGTATGTTGTCAATCGTCGTCTGGCACAGACATTTCGTGAGGCACTATTGGCAGGCTTCCCGCCTGAGTTGATCAAGTCACACCAGATTCCTGACACCTATGCGATAGGGAATCTGGATGCATTCAGCACGGTCATCTCGCGATATACACCGATTGACTATGCCAAAAATGTCGGCGTTGGATATGGATTCACCCGTTATTCTGTCTGGTATGAAGACCGCCACAACGTCATGCAGGGTGCACATTCCTCAGGATTTGATCAGGTTGTGCTGGGTGAATACCAGGCCCTACATCCCGATAATGATGTAGCCTACAACCAGTTACGGTATATTTTTGATCATGGTGGATACGCTGTACATTGCATGACCTGGCCAGAGAGTTATGACAATGGATTCAATGCGTCTATGGAACATGCACTTCGGCGTTTGGTGGTGGAGGACCCCAGAAATCCCAATCAGACCGGTGGTGTTGGCCAAATCAAGCCTTTTATATCTGATACAGACCGTTACAACATCGCCCAGATAGGAACCGGACATCATCACACGGGATTGTTGAAGAGCTTAAATGCTGACGGCACCTGGGAAGGTTCTGTATACGTGGTTCCGTTTCATGCCCACGTTGCCATCTCAACCATTGCAATGCATGAAACCGATCCGAATGCTTATATGAGTGACGTACTGCCAACACTGGATTCTGGCTGCCAACTGGATATTCAGTTTATTGCCGGTGCTGGAGCAGGCGCTTCAGCCTTTCTGGAAATCCTGCGGGAAGGCGTTGTCCTGCCAGGATTAAGTATGGTAATCCCCTTACCGGTGGAGCAACAACATCATCGCGTGTATTTTCGTACACAAGTCCCAGTCGATGACATTACGGTTCGATTGCGTTTTGATGGTGACCAGATTGATTTTGATGACACCAGTTTTGAAGTATATTTACAGGAGGAGCAGACTGTAAAACTGGCACTGAATCGACTGGAAGGCATTCGTCATCAGGGAGGTGTTACCTTTGATATCTTGCCGGAAACAGAATAAAACAATTTAAATTAATCATGAGTCCAGCAACTGGAAATAAGTTGGATTGTATTTGCCGTTAAATACATCAATGGATAAGAAGTCATTTTAAGCTGTTTGAGTTTGTCAAAAACGAATTATTGCAATTTTTATCCATTCTCCATATAAATTACTTAAACTTTGTATGGATTATCGTGTATCATTAATACAAGAGGAATTCCGGCATGTACATTAACCTACAACCACGGATATATCTGAATATCCCCTGAAAAAGGCAATGGAAAACGAATTAACATCGAATCCGCTCAGTCTGGCATTTGTCGAGTCACTCTACGAAAGTTATCTTCAAAACCCCGGTAATGTTGATGAAGCATGGCAGAAGTATTTTGCGTCACAACTCCTGGACAGTCCCCCAACAAGGGAAGAAGCCTCCAGTGCATTTCGATTGGGGCCATCGTTCAAGCCCAGACCGCTCTTTGGTACTGGTGGCAATGGGTATCATGTAAATGGCAATGGAACCACGTTAGCCATGGAACCCGGTGCAGAAGCAGCATCACTACAACACAAAGTAGATCTGCTGATACGCAATTACCGGGTACGGGGACATCGGCGTGCCAGAATTGATCCGCTTGGACGTAAAAAGCTGGTGATGCGCGAATTGACTCCCGAGTATTATGGTCTTACCGACGCCCACATGGACTTGCCTTTTGCTACTGAATTTCTTGCTGGAGGTGGCACACCTGCATTGAAAGAAATAATACATAGCGCGCAACAAACGTATTGCCGCTATATCGGCTGTCAATTCATGCATATCGACAGCATAGCTGTGCGTGAATGGTTGCAGAGCCGTATGGAGCGATCTGAGAACAGACTCAAGCTTACACGCAAAGAGCAAATTCGGATACTCACTCGTCTGACCGATGCCGTCATGCTGGAAGAATTTATACAGAAAAAATTTGTCGGTGCCAAGAGTTTTTCACTGGAAGGAGCCGAGACTTTAATTCCCCTGCTGGACTTCGCCATAGAACGTGCCGGAGAGCATGGCGTCGAAGAAGTGATTATTGGTATGCCGCATCGTGGTCGTCTTAATGTCTTGGCCAATATAATGGGCAAGAACCCACGCGACATCTTCCAGGAATTTCAAGACAATGTGCCAGAATTGAATGTGGGAAGAGGTGATGTTAAGTATCACTTGGGTTATCATTCCAATTGGATTACGGAAACAGGCAAAAAAGTACATCTGGCCTTAACATTCAATCCGAGTCATCTGGAGTATGTAAACAGTGTGGCGCTGGGACGTATGCGCGCTAAAAATGACCGTGATGAGGATCCCCGTGGTGACAAGGGACTGGTATTGCTCATTCATGGTGATGCAGCATTTGCCGGGGAAGGTATCGTTCAAGAGACGCTTAATTTGAGTCAGTTGGAAGCTTACAGTACCGGTGGTACCATCCATGTGATTGTAAACAATCAAATTGGATTTACGACAACGCCCAATCAAGCCCGTTCAACCACCTATGCTTCTGACGTTGCCCGTATGTTGCAAAGCCCCATTTTCCATGTTAACGGGGAAGACCCCGAGTCAGTTGCGCAAGTTGTTGGTCTGGCAATCGCGTTTCGCACAGAATATCGTCGTGATGTCGTCATAGATATGTACTGCTTTCGCCGCCGTGGCCACAATGAAGGCGATGAACCCAACTTTACCCAGCCCCTGATGTACCAGAAAATTGGAGAACGTGAATCGGTACGCGAGACCTACCTGCGTCGTCTGTTGCGTTTGGGCGGTATCATGGAACAAGAGGCGGAACTGATCGAGGAAAAGCGCAGAAAGCACCTGGACGATGAATTGAGTGCAGCCCGCAGCCAATCGCGACGTATAGAGTATAAGATAGATTCTGTGCCAAAAAGTAAGATGGCAGGTCCGGTAGAAGATGCGGAACGTCCACAGAATGTACTCCGTGGAATGTGGAGCTTGTATATAGGTGGACCAGAAATTTATGCGCCGGAGGTGGAGACCAAGGTAAGTTTAAAACGAATAAAGGCCTTGTTAAGCAAACTTACTCAGCTTCCTGAAGGGTATAAAGTACATCCAAAGCTACAGCGTGTTCTGGAGCAACGTCAAGCAATGGCGGAAGGTGAACGTCCATTGGACTGGGCAGCAGGCGAAGCACTTGCGCTTGCCTCACTTGCGACAGAAGGAGTCCGAATACGTCTTACTGGACAAGATTCCGAACGTGGAACCTTCAGCCATCGGCATTCTGTTCTGCATGATCAGGAAACAGGTGAGTTGTTCCGGCCATTTCAAAAATTGGATCCGGAACAGGCCCCGGTGGAAATACATAACAGCCCCTTGTCCGAAGCAAGTGTACTGGGATTTGAATATGGTTACAGTGTTGGTTGTCCCGATGGCCTTATCCTGTGGGAAGCCCAGTTTGGCGACTTTGTAAATGTAGCCCAAGTCATTATCGATCAATTTATCTCTACAGCAGAAGACAAATGGCGCCGTTTAAGCGGGCTGACGATGTTACTGCCCCACGGACTTGAAGGAACAGGACCTGAGCATGCCAGTGCGAGGTTGGAACGATTCCTCCAATTGGCGGCTGAAGACAATATTCAAATTGCCTATCCGACAACGCCCGCACAGATTTTTCATCTGCTCCGGCGGCAGGTATTACGGCCCTGGAGGAAACCGCTGGTGGTGATGTCACCCAAAAGCATGCTGCGCAATACTCGCGCCGTATCAGACCTGGAAGAGCTGTCAGAAGGCAAATTTCACCGAATAATTCCTGACAATGAAATTGATCCGGAATCAACCAAACGGATTATTCTTTGTACCGGAAAAATTTATTATGATTTAATCCAGCGTCGTGAAGAGCTTGAACGGACCGATGTGGCTATCATACGGATTGAACAACTTTACCCGCTCGAAAATAAGTTGGTAAGTAGCGTATTGGCATCTTACACTGACGGGACACCGGTTTTTTGGGTACAAGAAGAACCCGAAAATATGGGCTCCTGGCGTTATATGTTGTCTAAATTCAGAGACCACATCGATCATCGATTGCCATTCTCGGGTATATACCGACCACCATCAGCCAGTCCTGCTACCGGATCGGCATCCAGCCATCGTCTGGAACATATCCAACTCATGGCAGAAGCATTTGGTCTGGCAGTGAGTGTACGCCGTCCTGTAGCCTGATCCAATATTATGATATGGTATTACGCGTTGATTTGGGAATCCTTGTTCTTATAGATAATTTCTGTCAGAATTAATATATAGTGCGTGTTTATTGTGTGCCTGCTACCTCTACCCTTGCATTAAAAGGAGCTGAAAAAACCATGGCCTTTGACTTAAAGGTGCCGTCTGTCGGTGAATCAATAACTGAAGTACAAATTGGGAAATGGTTGGTAAAGAAAGGCGACTTTGTGCGCCGGGATGAGCCGGTGGTTGAGATCGAATCAGAAAAAGCGACCATGGAAGTGCCAGCACCAGTTACGGGAATTCTATCAGCGATTTTAAAAGAAACTGGTGACACTGCCACCATTGATGAAGTTATTGGCCATATGGAGGAAAAGGATGCACCTGCATCCAGTGACAGTTCAGGTAAAGGTAAAGCGGAAAAAATCGAGCAAAAGGAAACTTCCAAACCTGCACGTGCCCTGGATGCCGACACAGACTTGGAGCCAGAAGTCTCACAAGAAACCCGTCCCACAACTCGGGTAATGCCCGCGGCCCAGCGCGCGTTGGCAGATAAGGGGTTAGAGGCCCGGGATGTAGAAGCCACCGGTCCGGGAGGCAGGTTATTAAAAGAGGATGTGATGCGTCATGGCAGCAGCATGGTATCTGCTCAAATGCCTGAACCAGAAGAGCTGGATGCCAAGACATTGGCTGGTTACCGTGAAGAAGAAGTGGTACCAATGAGTCCCATGCGTCGAACGATAGCCAATCATCTGGTGTCTGCACAACAAAATGCGGCATTACTCACAACATTCAACGAAGTGGATATGTCCGGTTCAATGGCACTTCGTAAACAGCTTCAAGATGATTTTGTAAAAAAATATGGCATCAAGCTGGGTTTCATGTCATTTTTTATCAAAGCAAGTGTTGAAGCATTGAAGCTTGTACCCGAGCTGAATGCAGAAATACGAGACAATAGTATTGCGTATCGAAATTATTATGATATCGGGTTTGCTGTAGGAACGGAGAAAGGACTGGTAGTTCCAGTGCTGCGAAACGCAGAGGCCATGAGTTACGCCGAAATTGAATTGGCAATATCCGAGTTCGCCCAAAAAGCCCGGCAGAATAAAATTAGCATGGAAGACCTTAAAGGTGGTACCTTTACTATCAGCAATGGCGGAGTATATGGTTCATTACTGTCTACACCGATCGTAAATACACCACAGAGTGGCATATTGGGGATGCATGCCATACAGGATCGCCCTGTAGCTGTGGATGGGCAGGTTGTTATACGTCCAATGATGTATATTGCATTGACGTATGATCACCGCATTGTCGATGGAAAAGGCGCAGTCACCTTCCTTAAGCGAATCAAGGATTGTGTCGAGAACCCCATGCGGATACTTCTGGAAGTTTAGCGGCTTTCACAACGCTCCCCTGATATTTTTATTCACTATAACAATTGATTTTTTACTTGAAAGAGGAAATGTGTCGATGAACGAGCATGATCTGGTTGTCATAGGCGCCGGTCCGGGTGGCTATGTGGCAGCCATACGGGCGGCCCAATTGGGGTTGAACACGGCAATAGTTGAAAAAGTACCGGAACTTGGGGGTACCTGTCTCCGTGTAGGGTGTATTCCCAGCAAGGCACTTCTGGACAGCAGCGAAAAATATGCTGCAATCAAACATGACTACGCCAAAATAGGTATTAAAGCAAGTGCAGAGCTTGATTTGCCCACCATGCTCAAGAACAAAGATAACATTGTTAAAAGTCTTACTGGTGGTATCGGTCAACTCATGAAGAAAAACAAGATCACGCGTTATGAGGGTCATGGACGTCTTGATGGAGCTGGAAAAGTTGTCGTTGAAGGTAAAGATCCGGTTGAGATCAAGGCAAAGCATATCATCCTTGCGACTGGCAGTTATCCCACCACATTTCCAGGTATGGAATTTGATGGCGACCGCATAGGTTCCAGCACCGAAGCCCTCAGTTATCCGGAGGTACCAAAGCATCTGGTAATTATTGGAGCAGGTGTTATTGGTCTGGAGCTCGGTTCTGTCTGGTCTCGATTGGGTGCGAAGGTTACCGTCTTGGAATACATGGACCATATCCTGCCTGGTATGGACCGTGAGTTGACCGACGAAGCGTTAAAGATTCTTAAAAAACAGGGGTTGGTATTTCATCTGGGTACCCGGGTCAAAAGCGCCAAAGCCAATGGAAAAGAATGCGTAGTTGAAGCGGAAGGTATGGAACCGATTAAATGCGATCGGGTTCTTGTTTCTGTTGGTCGAAAACCATACACTGAGAATCTGGGACTTGATACTGTCGGTATTAAAACAGATAAAGTAGGTCGTATCGAAGTTAATTCACATTTTAAAACAGCCGCGGAAGGTGTTTATGCCATTGGTGATGTAATTGTTGGCCCGATGTTGGCCCACAAGGCAGAAGATGAGGGAATGGCCTGCGTTGAGCGGATTGTGACCGGGTATGGACATGTAAATTACAACGCTATCCCCGGAATTGTCTACACCGATCCAGAAATTGCGACTGTAGGAAAAACAGAAGAACAATTGCAGGAAGAAGGCACCCCGTACCGTAAAGGCAACTTCCCATACATAGCCAATGGACGCGCTAAGGCTATTGGCGCTACGGAAGGTTGGGTAAAGATTCTTGCCCATGAAAAGACCGATCGCATACTTGGCGCGCATATGATTGGGAAACATGCTGGTGATTTAATTGCGGAAATCGCCGTAGGTATCGAGTTCGGCGCCAGTAGCGAAGACATTGCACGCTCCTGCCATGCGCATCCCACCCTGGCAGAAGTCGTAAAAGAAGCAGCACTAGCAGTCGACAAACGCATGATACATTTTTAGCATATAAAAGCATTGCAGAATGATTGCAATGCCGGGTATCAATATTGAAGATGTTACCCAGACAATCCATTAATCAATTACTACTTGTACTTGAATAATCAGGGCGGAATCACCGGGCGATATAAACGCTTTGTGAAAACCGCCCTGTTTTACTATGGAATAAAAAAAAATTCCAATGCCCAAGAACGATAACCAGATGACATCACCGAAGGAGTTATAATCATGCCAACTCGCTCGGAACGTATCCGGGAAGCCTTTAACAATTTGCGGGCAGAATCGATGGAGATACTCGATAGTTTTTATAGCCCCGAAGTTGTATTTCAGGACCCGCTGGGACGCATTGAAGGATTGTCGGCATTAAAGCAATACTATGCACACATGTACGAGAATGTTCTCAGCATTCGTTTTGACGCTACAGATGAGCTTGTTCAGGGAGATAAGCATGTACTTATCTGGAGTATGTACCTGCGTGCGCGGAGCTTGAACAAGGGCAACGAAGTGGTACTGGATGGTAATTCTGTACTTCACTTTGATGCCGACGATCTTGTGCGTTTTCACCGCGATTATTTTGACATGGGTGCATTTATTTATGTTCATATTCCGATAGTCGGGTATGTAATTCGCAAGATTAATGCCCGTCTGGAATTACCAAAAATTTGACTGTCTAAAACGTTATAAGGTACCCTATTCCATTGTAAGAATTGATTTTTATTGCCGGATAGTCTAATTGGTAGGGCACCTGATTCTGGTTCAGGCTTGTCTAGGTTCGAGTCCTAGTCCGGCAACCAGATTTTTTCTAAACCAAGCCAACCGCACATGCGGCCCGTTCATCTAGGGGTCTAGGATGCAGGATTCTCAGTCCTGTCACAGGGGTTCGAATCCCCTACGGGCTACCAGGTTGGATTTTTTTATCTGACGCAATGGAGTATTGTGTGCGTTTTGTTCATACAGAAAAGCATACTACCCATGCTATTCTCTTCTAGAAGCAGACGATTATGCTCAGGTAAAAAGTATTAAAAAATATTTAAGCGTATCGAACAACTGAATGTGTCTTGACTTGGTATGTAACAACGGTTTTCATAAAACCGGATAAGGATTTATAATGGATAAAGGTTTACGTGAAGTTATGGAAGTAGCAAATGAATGGTTTCAAGTAGTTTTTTCTGCGGGTAGTATTTTAATTGGTGCCGTTGTTGACACTGTGTTGTTACCAATTCGTTTGTTGCTGGCTTTGCTGTCTTAAATCCTTTGTGTTGATGCAGCACTGTAAGCTTTTTCTCATCCAGAGTTTCGCTATTCGATTATTGCATTGATCTGAAATTGTTGCGCCAGGCTTCATTCATATCTTCCAATAAATCTCTTGATTCATTGTAGATAACCGGAGCGACATCCGGCCCACCTGAATTAATTTCTCCATACTGCTTTTTTTCATATACCCAGGGTTTCTTGGTATCCCACTGACTTTTCGGGATTATGTATCCTATTTCATCATTGGCAAGACCCAGCACCATCGCCATACTGGCTTCCGCGTTCATATATGTTCTTAATGGGGGAACTTCGACAGGGTCTATCGGAAAATCGCGGCCTTCCAGTGCTACAATACCGCCTTCAACAATTTCCGGGTATATTTCCCCCGGAATGGTCAGCATTAATACATCACCAATGCGAATGACATTGATTTCAGTTTTTGCCTTGCCACCAGAGTAATACCCTTCATGAATTAAACCAAGCTTGATAGCCCAGCGGAAATAACCTTGAAGCGGTGCCCTGATGGTTCTGGCCGCTACGGCGATCAATGGGTTTTCATTTTTTCGAACATCGGCACTTCGCAATGCGCTATTGGCCACAATGGCCAGATTGTATCCCAGGGATTCCGCTTTTTCAAAAGTTGCATCTTTGAACATACGTTCCCCATCTCTGTGTGGTACTTCCATCCCCAGTGGCGTCATTAAGCCACCTAGCTGCCCCTGGAAATACAGGCACATACCACCAAAGCCAGAAATGCCATACGGTGCTGGCACGCCCTCTTCTAGACCTTTTCGCAGCCAATGTGAGAAATCCGACGTTATATGTTGATTTTTTCCATCCAGCACTTCGGGATGATTGCCCCAATTTACAAACGTAGCAATCGTCTCTTTTTGCAAATTTGGGATAGTTTCGATATCTTCACCACCTTCAGTGCCAGGACGCACAAAGTGCATAAGATACATATGATCATCCATCACAACCGGATTACGGCTGTCACGAACAAACCCCTCGGGTTCAATTCGAACCTGTGTGTAGTACATTTCAGCCGGCTCCAATGCCAGTACCGCTTCTTCGACTGCTTCGATGGTACTTGTGCGTACCCACTCCAAATAACGCGAATCAAACCCAAAAAACGGTACCCGGCCACTCCAGAGTTTCATGGTATCTGGCGCAGAATGGGTATGTGTGGTACTGAAAGCAATATGGTCAATGCCCAGATCGGGATTTACCCCTTTGCGGACATAGATAAAATCGTTGTGGTAGATTCCCACACTGTCGATGGTCACGAGGACGAGCGTTACACCATTATTGCGTAAGGCAATGGCACGGACCCACAGGGGATCGTTTACACCTGTTGCAGACCGGTTATTGCTAAACCCGGCAAGCCAAATACGGTCAAAAATTTCTGCATCATCCGGGGGATCGGTACTCAATGAGTCTGCCGGTGCTGGTAAAATTTCGCCATTTATGCGTAAGCGAGGTGTGATATCACGCTTGGCAACGCCAACATGAAGGTTGTCTGTATCTAACGTAGTACTTAACGCGGTTATGTCTGGAATCATTACATCCAGTTCATACCCATGGTAGGGACCACGTGTGCGGCTGAACATCCAGATACTGCCCAATAACACAACAATTACAGTAAAAAGCAGGAATCTATTTTTACGTGCGCGAGACCGACGTCTGTACAAATCACAAAACCTCCATGGAACAAGGTGTATACCGTTAGCTGGAGCGGCCAGCATAGACTGCGAATCAATATGACGCAAATATAGCACGTTCAGATTGGGCAGTCCAACTGCAATTTAATAATCGGGCAGAGAATTAATCAAGCAGAACAGACAAGTACAAGCCAAAGCAAAAGACTTAATATGAAAACAATAATTTTACATACAAAAAACTTGAATCGGTCGAAAACATATGTTATATTAAGTTAACAACGCTTAGTTGCTAATGATTACAAACATTATTAAGTTGCCAATAAAGTAAAATTAAAATTTTATTGGATAATTGCATATGGAAAGAGAAAATAATGAAGAATCGATTGAGAATTAAAGGATTTACCCTCATAGAGTTGTTGGTTGTCATAGCCATAATTGGGATACTGGCGGCCATTTTATTACCCGCTCTTGCAAGAGCACGTGAAGCAGCTCGCCGTGCGTCTTGTGCCAACAATTTGAAGCAACTTGGTGTGGTCATGAAAATGTATTCGGGTGAATCACGTGGTGGCTTGCTTCCACCACGAATGATATATGGCTGCCCCAATCCGCAAACCGGAGCAGTCAGTTTAAGCGATACCATGATATTCAATGGCAATTCCGTTATGCCGGATTATCTGGCTGACGCAAATATCGTATGGTGCCCTTCCTGGGTTGTACAGTCTACCCCACTTGAAAGGTATGACGAGGCATATGGTAACAACAATGGCATAATCGAGCCTTGTGAGCTGCGCAAAGAACCTTATAACTACATGGGCTGGCTGGTTTTACACGATGCCAACTTATTGGGCTTTGAACTTCTGGGAGTAGAGGGCACGGATGTTGGTGGCAGGCATTCAACCGATGAATACCGGGGTACCCCCCTCGGAGATTTAGCCACGATGAACGTGCAGTCATGGGGTAGACAAAGTGATGAGAATTTCACCGTGGTACGTCAGGAGCATTTTGGGACACAAGCAGGCGGGGGCAATACCCTGTACCGTTTACGAGAGGGCATTGAACGCTTTCTTATTACTGATATCAACAATCCTGGCAGCAGTGCGCAATCACAAAGTGAAATTCCTGTGATGTGGGACCATGTAACCACATTGTCGAAAGATTTTAATCACCTGCCTGGTGGCGCAAATGTGTTGTACCTGGATGGCCACGTCACATTCCACCATTATCCCGGAAACAAATTTCCGGTTACGGAAGACAGTGCCCGAACTTTCGGTCGGTACAACCGCCCCTTTAACCTTTTTTAGAACTTATGTAATTTTCGAATTTTGATGTTATAAACATCAATGGCTTGTTTGGAACATTCTAGGAGAATCTATCAAATAAAAGTGTGTGGGCCTGAACTATTACCCTGCTCATTTTAATCTTTGCTTGTATAGTTGAACCTGTATATTTAATTGTTCAAATCACGACTTATAAATAACTCAGATCGATCCCCTATAGTTATCGCAATATAGGGGGTCGTTGTTTATTATGAAACCGGCGTAACAAAACGATTATCAACTGGAAGATTCCGTTTGATTTCTAATAACTATTCAGGTCTGTTAAATTTGTATCAATGCTCTTTACCTGCAAGCGTATAGCCACTTCAGCCCAATCAGCCAATAATCAACCAAACTGGCCAACATGGTTCTTGAGTAGGAATTCTCCGAGAAACTGCTTTTGTTTATATGCCCCATACCGGTACCGTATAGGCAGCAGAAGGCATGATGTAATATGTTGGATTATGGTTTCCAATGCGCTCAAAAAAGATTTGGCATGCCTGCAATGCTGTGTCAAGCGAGTCTGCTTTAACGCCACCTAGCAATTTAACCTGATCGCAATTCATCTCTGTAATAAACCAGGCTTGAGGTGCTCTTTGCAAGGTAGAGAGTGCCGTTTGTCCGTTGATTTCTGCTTGAGTTCGCAATTGTTTCATGATTGCTTCAGCACTACCCAGATGCACCCATTTTTCAAAACCATGCCCACCATACCCTTCTGGGGCTGGTGCCAGAAATAGAATACGGCCATTAAGCTTGATAACTTGAGATGCATTAAAGAGCGCTTTGTGACTTTGAATATAATTTCGCGCATTACCCGCGGAAGCAATTACAAAATCTGCTTTTTTACTAAGCGGAACACCATAACACTGCTGTGCAAAATCCGCGGCATGACGATGGGCGGTTTCCAAGTCTCCAACAAACAGCTCTGAGATATCACCAGAACGATTCAAAACGGTGTTTATAATGAAACTGCATGGAGCAAACCGTGCAGCTTCCATCATATCCAGAGCGACAGGATTCGCATCCATATCACCGATCTTTACCAGCGGGTCGATTCTGTCTATGACAGGGTCCAGATTCAGTGCGTGATTGTGTGCTATGGTTGACAGACCGGCAAGTCCTGGCACCAGTGATTTACGCCCGCCACCAAAGCCGCCAAAATAGTGGTAAACTACCGTTCCTGTTGTAATAATCTGATCTGCTTCAAAGAGAAAGCGGTTAAGATAAACTGGCGTACCGCGTGATGTTTCGCCACAATATTGCAACCGGTTGGTATCTTCCGGATTGTGTGTTATTGTCTGTTCTTTAAAGCGTGAATAGACGGCCTCTCCCAGTATATGTTGTTCTTCTGTCGGTGTAGGACCCCGGTGTGAGCCGGTTGAATAGATGAAACGGATATTCGCGTCAGGAATTCCTTTACTATTCAATGCCACTATCAATGTGGGCAATACTTTTTCAATACCGGTTGTGCGAAAGGAGTCGGACACCACGATTAAGACACGATCAGATGATTTAAACTTTTCCAAGGCATGACCTGGCATCCCAAATGGACTCGCCATTCCTTCACGTAATGCCTGGGAAATGTTTTCAACAGGTGGTGCATTTGAAACATCGGGTACACCAAGACAAGTTGCCCAATCTATCGAAAATGTTACTATTTTTTCACCATATTTAATAGTGTGTTTAATGATGATGACTCCTTTGTAGAATCCATATACTTTAGAAAAAAAAGTTTCCCCAGGAAATTATACCAAACAGATGCGCGACAGTAAGTAACTCCAGGAATTCACCGCTGCCTTGGATATCTTTCCAGGCATCATTCGCCACAAGCCTTATCACTCTTGAATTCCGATGAAATGTTCTCCATCACAGTGAGGGACTTCTCACTAAATATTGCCCGGTGATATTCAGTAATCAGCCAATCGCCTGGTGCTTTGGTATCCTGGTCGATATCAAGATTTTATCGAATGTAGTGTGTAAACGTTTTATCCGCCGAAGGCACGATCATACCGGCCCATGATACGGGGACCATCCAGTGTGACAACCCAGGGGGAGTCCTGGGGATATTTTTCATAGGTTACATGGCCATCCATGTATAAGACATTGATGCCGTAAAGATGTGAGGAACCGGTAACTTGCGGGGTCAGATGGTCCCACATTACCGGTATCGCACTTTGGGTGATGGCACTTGCGGCTGGATTGTTAATATCCGAGATCAGAAAACGCTCGACCCCTTCCCGCAGGCGGTACATGGTGTTTCCACCACCCAATTGGGTACCTTGAAACTGGGGTGAAAAAGCGAAATCCCTGTCGGATGCAGCACCAAAAGTATTGATGTTTGCAATGGCCAGCTCCAGGAAGGGTGTGTTCAGCCAGTCGGCATCATCGAAGCGACCACCAGGTCCACTGCCTTCTGTGCCCGCTTTGTCGCCCAACACATTACGTGCATCCATAATCAACCAGCCGGTATAGTTGAAGGGCGCCTTCAACAGTTCTTCAGGTTCAATAATGCCGTTGCTGTTTCCCGAAGCGATACCCGCTCTTCGGACCCCTTCATCATACCGTGACAATGGTGTCGCGCCGCCACTGCCCCAGGAAGGACACCAGACCACGTTCAGGTCTGACAGATAGTCGGGGAATACCGACGGCCCATTGAAAATCATGGTATCGGACAGGCCGCCATAGATATTGTAGATCATGCGTGGTGGAAATAGTTGACGCGAAGATTCGCCCGCATACATTTTGAAAGCGATGCTCATCTGCCGGAGGTTGTTCTGACAACTGGCACGATTCGCCGCTTCACGTGCTCGACTCAGGGCTGGTAGTAGAATAGCTGCCAGTATGCCAATGATGGCAATAACCACCAACAACTCTATGAGCGTGAATCCGGCTCGTTGCCAGATTTTTATTTTAGTTCTGAAATACATCCCGTATCTCCCAGTCAGCAATTGACATCAAATGCAGTTTATTTGCGGATTTCCAACCACCAACCCACATCAGGCTCTTCAATGAGGCGATAATTCTGTATACCAGCTTCCTCCGCCAGATCAAGCAACCCCTCTTTCGGGCCGTCCCATCCTGCTGGTCTCTCACGATCTCCGGTATCCCAACTCAGTCGCCAGGCGACCAATCGATCCCGTTCTTCTTTGTCCAGCAAACGGCCAAACCCGCCGTGACCTATGAAGGCAACACCACCTGGCTTCAACACGCGGTAGGTTTCCCGCAGCGCCTGCACCTTGTCTGGTATGAAGGGAATTGTGCCGCGGCTGAAAATAAAATCCGCGAAATTGTCTTTAAACGGAAGGTCTTGCCAATCACCCTCTACTGGAATCACCCGGCCAGTCAAACCCGCCTCATCCACCATAACCCCCAGCAGTCGCATGGCCCAGGAGTCGATATCAACGGCGTATCCAATAATGTCGGTTTTACTGGCCAACTCAATCAGGAAAGGGCTGCAACTGCTTCCGATATCCAGCGCGACGCCTGAGGACAGATTATAATCTTCAATCACCTGCCGGGCCATGGGTTCCCAGACCGCAGCGAAATTACCCGTGGTATGTCGTTCATGCCCAGGCACTTTTTCCTTGAGCATGGATACATAATTGTCCTGTTCGGACACTGATGTATCTGATACAAGCAGTATACAAATTGTACACAACTTTGTGATGTGTTTCATTGATGAATATCCTTTCTGAAACATGTGAACTGCCTCACGGCTGGGCTGGCAGTTCGTAATGGTGTTTTATCAAAACTTCTTGTGCCGCACGCATCCGCAAGAATGCAATAAACTCCTCAGCCGCATGCACATCAGGTGTCCTGACAGATCGCGCAATACCTACGCCGACCACGTTGCTTTTGTCTTCAGGAATCGAAAGCCATTCGCTTCTGTCAGTCATTCGTGCGAGTGATTCCCATACAAGTGCTACATCGATGCGACCGGTACGTATGGCGTTGGCCAGTTCCGGCGCTGTTGCATCTTGAACTACGATGTTGTGTTGTATGTCTTCGAGTTCCATATCATAATTTTTCAGAACACCGACTGTAACACGCCCCAGAGCCGACATCAAATCGGGCATTCCAACACGTACACCCGATTGCGTCAAATCTTTGATCGATAAAACAATGTGCGGCATTCCGCTGCGCAGCATAAGAACGGGTTTGGTTTGTGCTATTACATGGATATCATCAACCCGTCCGGCATTTCGAGCTTGATCCAAAAACGAAATATCAACAGCCAGAAACAGGTCTGCTATATCCGGATCTTCTATAAATGTATCCAGTAATGTGTTGGAAGCGGCATACTCCGAGAGTATTCGAATATCTGAGCGGCGCTGAAATGTACCGATGATTTCTTCCAGGACAGGACGCAGTGCGACATCACAGTACAGGGTAAGCACACGCGCTTCCTGAGAAGACTCTGTTCTAACTTTCCCATGATTTACAGACCATAATACCAGAGTCAGAAGGAGGAGCAGGATTATGACGATGAAATATTTACTTTTCAGGATGCAATTCATCCAGACTCCCAGGGGTGTCATTGGTTAAAATTTTGGCAATTTATTTGCATAGTATTAATACTACACTAAAGTATTACATTTACAAAGAATCAGCCGTTTCGGCGCTGTCGAGGAATCCCCCCAGGCCACCGGGGGCTGTGGTCACCTCAACGGTCAAAGGCTTAATTCGGCCCGCCCAGTCTGTTGTTGTCAATAAGTCGGTCCCCGGATTAAGTGACTTGACTGTGCAGGAGCATGGCCCGGTGAGAAACTCGGCCGTTTTTCGAACCATATAGGGGTTAATCCCTTTGCCTATAAGTGGCTCCATGATCAGTCCGCGGCCAAAAATCGGAAATACCATCGGCTCACCCGTATAATCATGCAAATCAATTTCACTGGACATCAGCATGGCGATCAGCATTTTTTCTGCGAGGTCTTCACGCGATAATCGAAGCAATTCAAACTGTATGGGAGATATAGTAATATCATCCACACCCCATTTTTCGATATCCGGTATGACCAAAGTCTGTTGAAGGCGGCCTAACTCACGCTCCAGCAGGATTGCTGCTTCAGTGTCCTGACGCGTATTGCCGCTTTCCAACAACACCCATACCACCGAAACTCGATTGATAAGCTGCTCACAGATTTTCTGCCGCAGGGGTGAGTCCACCAATGCGTCAAAGTTTTCCTGGTTTAACGCACCCGACCAAATCGGCACGCGACGATTTGAAGAGACGGAAGGGTAGTATACGACCATCCACGGGAAAGAGTCTGGAACTTCGCCCTGAAGGGCAGAATGGGCTAAAAGGCGTTCATTCGAATCTGCCTGCACACGGCGCAGCCGCAAGTTCACCGGCATGCTGCCTTTATCTCCTTGTGATATGGCCTGGATTTGTTGTAAGAGTGCTTCTTGCTCTTCGGTGAATTCTCCATTGTCGAAGACATAAACCTCGTATGGGTCTTGTTCCCACCACTCCAGTGAATACTGGTAAACAGGAATCGGACAACTCCAAAGCGGGAATGAAACAAGGCATACGAATATCCATATGCACACGGGTAACTTTTTTTTCGCTGCTATTTTAATAGGTAATTTCATACTGATTGCCTTTGTCTCTGGAGAAAATCTAACCTTGCTGCAATCCTGAATTCAGGTCAGCTTCAAGATTGCAACATACCCGCTTTAATATTGTACACATCGTCAAAGCCTTCGGTCCGTAACCCATGGGTTGCCATGACCACCGCACCACCCTTACGCACATACTCCCACAGACAATCCAAAATAATGTGCTCGTTATCAATATCGAGATTCCCGGTAGGCTCATCGGCCAACAACAACGCGGGATTCGCGATTAGCGCCCGGGCCAGGGCCACCCGCTGGCGTTCGCCTGTACTTAGCTCAGAAGGATAATGCGCCAATCGTTCACCCAAACAGAATTGCTCTAGTAAAGCTTTCGCCCGTGAATCCAAATCCGGAATGGCCAGCGCTATTCCCGGCATTTTTACGTTGTCGAGCACGGTGAGGTAGGGCACCAGGTAGAACTGCTGAAAAACAAAGCCGATGTTTTTTCCACGAAAACCAGTTCGCTTGTCCGCGGACATCGAATACATATCCTGCCCCTTGACAACGACATTTCCGGTGTCCGGACGCAGCAATCCACCTGCTGTCAGCAAGAGCGTTGTTTTACCACTGCCACTGGGCCCCCGAATTATTTTAAAGGTCTCTTTCTCAACACGTATCGAAACATCATCAATGGCAACGATATGACTTCCGTTCCGTTGATAGTGTTTGGACACCTGCTCTATTTTCAAAGTCTCATCTTGGGTCACGGTCTGCCTCCAAACCAGCATAGTTCTACTATAAAAAGAAACGGAAACTTCATTCTTCCCGTAAAATTACTGCCGGGTCCAACTGCGCTGCTTTTCTGGCAGGAATCCAACCGGCAACAACTGCCAGCAAGGGTGTTCCCAGGATTACCAGCAGCAACATCACGGGGTGGATGAGCTGAACAAACTCTGTGCTCCATAGAGCAATACCCTCCCAGGATGCGCCAGCCAGTAATCCGGGGATGCTCCCCAGAACGGCGCCCAGGCCACCCATCAGCGCCGCTTTGATTAAAAAAATGCTCATGATGGTGCTTTCCCGCACCCCCACCGTTCTCATGATGGCTATCTCGCCTCTTCGTTCTTTCACATTGCTGGATATCAGGAAAAATATCCAGATGGCAGCTCCGGTGAGTACAACCGGGATGAGAAACCGAACCAGTTGTTGCCGTTGCACACCCAAATGGGCACGGTATGCAATTTCAGAATCGATGGCTGTTTCACGCATTTCTGCGGCTCTGGCCCGGGCTTCAAATCGCGCACGCAAGATGGTGCCAAACTCCATGACCTGTATATCCGGCAGGATTTGCTGCACCTCAGATTCCACCATTCCGAACGCTTCGAAATTACAGACACATTCCAATGCCAGGATGCCGTTGATCTTGCCTTCGAGACCAAACCATTGCTGTACCTTTTCCAGATCACACCATAGCGTGATATCGTCGTCATTGCCTCTGCGACTATGAACGCGATGTACCGTGAATTCTTCCCCTTGAAATGTTATTTGATCACCAGCATTGATACCGGTGATACGGGCAATGTCGTAGCCGGCTTCGATGGTGCCCTGTGGAAGCGTTTCACGAATCGGATTGCGGTACCTGCCTTCATCATCAAGAAACTGGGGTTTTTCGAAATTGGGAACCTGGCCCATGATGCCGCACAAGATGATTTCCTGTTCCTTCTCTTCCCAGGTAGTACGTTTTTGTAAAACGGGAAACAGGTGATTCAAATTTTTAATGCCCCCGGTTGACAACGCGAACACATACTCCAGAGGCATATACGTATTGGGACTCCCGTCAATTCGCAGCGAGTCTATGGATTGGTCTTCATGCAATATCAACACGTTGTAGCCCATGTCTCGCATCATCAGACGGTAGTCATCTTCCAGTTTGGCCATATCTGCACGGGTTTCGTGTTCTTTTTGGTTGATTATCTGTTCTGTCTTGATCTCGTGGGCGGCTAATAAGGTAACTGCCCCCATGACAAGTCCCAGGGCAACCGATATACAGAGCAATCCGATTGCGAAATGGGTTTTGTTATAAAATATCTCGCGCCAGATAATATTCCATTTACTCATAGGTTCATGTCCCGCAGTTGCAGTGTAAATTTGTTTGTAAAAAATATGTTGCCCTTAACGGAAATTAATCCACAGCGGCGGCAATCTCGACAACATTCGTAAAAAGCTCAATGCCATTGATAAAGGGGTCGCGTTCCGCCTCTTCAGATTTCAGGAACTCAATGGTCATAGTCATATCACTTAGCACGGTAAATTCTTCATATGTGCCACGCAGATGTCCCCCGGTTTTTTCCATTATGTCATAGTTGCTTACGATTTCTTCTCCATTAACCAATACATCAAAAACACGCTCTCCGACTTCTACATCTTCTTCCAGCTCGGCAAAATGAAACCGTAGTGTATAGGTGGTATCCAGCAGATCATACAGCGTGATGCTGTTGTCTTCTTCTGTCATTTCTTTGCCGGAAGCAGCAACCCAGTCAATGCTGTCAGCAATGGTATCGGCGTTTTTCTGAATGGCGGATGGATGTCTGCGCATCGTTCCTTCTTCATCGAACCATACCCGGCCCGAATCATGGTCTACGCGGCGGCCTGGGGCGCCCAGGTTAATGCCATAGCCTTCCGGGTTTGGAGGTGAAGCATCATAGCGGGTCCAATTTTCAATGTTAGTATCGCCAGGCATATGAATCATAGCCAGAGAGGTCTGGTTCTGATAACTGCAGGTACATGATCGGGTGTAATCCAGTGCATTGACCAGGCCTTCTGCCGCGATCATGTTGGCGGTACAACCGGAGCGAAATCCACTGAATGTACCGGTGCCGGTGTCATGTTCCAGATCAAAATAACCTGCGTAACCCGTGCGATACAGCAGCAAATATTTACTCGCGTTTAATGTATTGCAACCATACGTCCTGCTGTAAGACCAGCCACTACTTTCACCTGTCAGTGGTTGCACACGCAACCAGTCTTCACCGGTCAACAGGGAACGGGCTGTCCCGGGGCGACCGGGGATCAGCATGTCCCCAATGATTGCAGCAGGCACTGTAAAGCTGCCACTGCGTTCCCACAACATATCGCCCGTACTGCCACGCCGTGCCAGCATCTCCCGCGGTTCATCTTCAATCGTCCGGCGCAGGTCCTGGCTCCCGCTTTCGATTAAAATGTCATGCGCTTTGCTGTACAACAGAAATGTCCCGAAAACATTGGCATCGTTTTCCCACAGGACATCACCGGTACCCAGTTCCAGCGCAAATATCCGGGAAACATCCTCCGGTACCTCTCCCCTGCGTGCCAGATGTTCAATGGCATTTTCTGATAAACCATCGATCAAAAACAGGGTATTTCCCGAACTGATTATGGCATTGTGCCGGAAACCGACCTTCGCTTCCCGCGTCCACAAGACATCACCACTGTAACGGTTCATTACCACAACAATGCCACTCGATGTTCCACTGTAACTTTCTAACCAACCGAGTTCCTGGTCTTCAAAGATGTGTGGTTCCGTGGTTGATATGAGGAAATCTCCCGAAACGCTGATATGACCCCAATCGGGCGCTTCATCGCCGTATAACGCTTGCACTGAGCGCCCAGGCAGGGCGAACTGGTTGATTACTTCTCCCGTAGCCGCGTTCAGCCGGTGAATTTTGCTGTCATAACGTAAATACACACTGTCTGGAAGCGTTACGAAAGGGCTGCCGATGTAGGTTGCACCCGGTATGTTGGTCATGTAGACCTGTTCCCCATCAGTCCAACGTTCTTCCAGTTCCATATTGGTGAATGGGTGGCCAATCCCGGGATACGGCATGTCCCACAGTTGCCGCCCAGTATAAACACAGCGCGCAGCGATGTTCTCAACACCCAGATATACCTGCCGTCCCCCGGCAATCTGAGGTCGTGGCCCTCCCGCATGCCGCGGTAAAATATTGTGGTTGTTGGGGCCGCCAAACCACAGCAAGCCCAGCGGTAAGCGCGCCAATTGTTCTTCAGAAACAAGTGTATTGGCCGAGTCATGGAGCTGATGGGTCCATTGCCCTGCACCTGTCAAAGGACCACCGCGTTGCGCGAATACAGCATGATCGATAGCTTCCACATGTACTTTATCGACATTGGCCGCCCGCGCGGCTTCGGTCACGGCTTCTACTGAATCAGAAGGCACACTAAAATATGCCACGCCACCATAGGGCCGCAGTAAGTTTAGTATGCTGGCCCAGTTTGCATTGTCGTGTAAAATACCTGCCTGTGTTGCGTCTTCACTTGCCACCAGGCTGAACAAATAGGGCTGTACCGAAAAGGTCGCAGGATTGTCCTCAATAACCGCGACACGCTTTCCATATGAACCAGTCGATACCAGTTCATCGCGTAATGTACGTGCTACCAGTTCGTCATTTTCAACAACAACAATATGCAGGTCACTCCGTATCATTAACTCTTTGAGGAGGTCACCTGAGCCATGCCCCAATAACAGCGCGTAGCCCTCCGTCTCTCCAAGCTCATCCAGCAAGGTCTGTGCGGTCTGAGCCCAGGCGGCAGTGCGTAACATCAAGCGTGCGGGCCGGTATGCGTGGCGTATTGGCGTTGTTTCCTCTGGGCCAAAGCAATATAAAGTGCCCTGCGTTGTCGTGACAAATAGACGCCCATGGGCGGCAATCAGGTTAAATAAATCACCATCCAATTGCTCCGCAATTAATTCATAGCATTGCGTCAGCACATCATTTTCGTTCAGCCCCATTCCATCGGCATGAACCGCATAGCCCCCGGCAGGCTTGGCCCTGAATGCTGCTTCTTTCACTTTTCCTGTATGCCGGTCTAAAAATGCGGGCGGGGTCCTGCCACCCGCCACCACCAGGGTATCTTCATTGGCCGCCAGATACCCCTGTGGAGCCAGCCCACCATATCCATAGGCGCCACCATGCGGGAGTTCGACGTAGTCCGAGCTGGTCGTGTCATTTACCCAGACCACCTCACCAGTCACCGCATTCAACGCGTAAATGAATATGCCATGCATAGGCCAGAAGCCTGCGGCGAAGTAAATGGTATCGTCCCATATTACCGGGCCGCCTCGTGCTGCCCAGAAATTGATGATTCGTTCATTACCAAGCAGCCGATGATCATTGGGGCCTCCTTGGAACTTCCATGCCAGCGTACCATCTTCCGCGTGAACACAATATAGATGGCCATCATCCGAGGTAAAATATACATAATCTTTCCAGGCGACCGGGGCGAGCCGAACTGGCGCATTGGCATAAAATCGCCATATCTCAGCGCCATCGGAAATAGCATAGGCAGTAACACTATCGGTTGCATTAGACGGCACAAAAATGCGATTGCCCTTGACCACAGGCGAATACGAGAGGTCAAAATCCAGTTTGTTACGATGGTCCCACTGATGCGGCCAGGCACGCTTAGGCTCTGGCAATTCACGTACCCATTGCAGATGCAGGTCAGAGGCAAATCGCAATGGTGTGGCTGCGCTTCTGCCCGCGTCATATTGCCACATGGGCCAATCTAAAAAGCCCGCCTTTTCCAACGCGGTATATGCTTCCTCTCCCCCGATACTACCCAGCTCCCGGGCGACCGCTTCCCGCACAATCCGGTTTTCATGATTGAGCAAAGACGTTGTAAGATCAACAAAGACTTCCTGTACCTGTATCGCAGCATTTGTTTGCCCTCCTGGGTCTTCTCCAAGCGCATTCAACTGTAAAACAATGCTGAAAACCAACAACACCGCACCAGCACTTACCAATCCAGAACCAAATAATGACGAGAAAGACCGATTCCAAAAACGCATATATAAATATCCTTATTCAAATTTTTTAGCAACTGCAATATCACCGCTATTGGCAATAAGTTCAATGCCGCTGATTATGGGATAAAGCTCCGCGTTGGAAGCCTTGCGTAATGCAACGGTCATGGTCGTTCCGCTATCCACATAAAATTCTTTTACAACAGGCAAGAATGCACTGCCCGTTTCTGCATAAATATCAAAATCCTGATAAACCACTTCATCATTAACAACAATGTCGAATACGCGTTGTCCAGAAGTAACGCTGGTGTCATGCTCTGCAAAATGCAATCGTACTGTGTAATTTGTGGTGAGCAGATCGTACAGCGTCAGGGAGTCCTGGTCGACCTCCGTTATTTCGATTGCTGACGCAGCAACCCAGTCAATGCTTCCTTCACTTTCCAGGATGGCAGAAGCATGACGCCGGTGATTGCCTGGTAAATCGTGCCAAATCCGCCCGGAGGTGTGATCTATGCGGCGACCCGGAGCACCAAAATTAATCCCATACCCCAAGGGGTCTGGTAGCGCGCCATCATATAAAGCCCAGGATTCAATACCGGGCATGTCGGGCATGTGAATCAGGGCCAGTGAAGTCTGGTGCTGATAACTGCACGTACAGGTCCTGGTGTAGTCAGGCGCATTCAATACCCCATCAGCCACCACCATATTATTGGTGCATCCTGAGCGAAATCCACCAAAGAACCCGGTACCCGTGTCATGTTCGAGATCAAAATAGGCAGCGGCACCGGAACGGAAAGTGATGAGGTGCTCACTCAAGTTGTGACTGTTGCAACCATACCGACGATTGTATGCCCAGCTTGCACTTTCTCCCGTGAGTTCTTGCGTGCGCATTTTCCGCTCACCGCTCAGTAGATTGAGCGCATACCCAATTCCAGACCTGGCCGCGGGTGCCATGTAGATTTCATCCTTACGTATGGCCAATGGTCCCCAATACGAAGTAAGCGCGGGATTCTCCCACAACGGCTCACCTGTATTCCCATTAAATGCCGAGATGCGGTCTCCTGGCTCATCCTGTAACATACGCAAACCACCGGGCCGGCCACCTTGAATCAGGATGTCATATTCGGATGAATACCCCAGCCAGGTACCAAAAACACCCGTCGGATTTGTCCATAGTGTGTCACCGGTTAGCAGGTCCAGTGCCAGCAGCAGGGCATTTCCAGGTTCTTCACCGCGCCGCTGCAGGTGTTCCAGAACACTATCAGAGAGTCGATCAATCAGGTATAGACAATTGGCACCAGACACGATCGCATTGTGACGGAAGCCAGTTTGCGCTTCACGTATCCACAATACTTCGCCACTATGCCGGTCCAGAGCAATCAATCGGCGACTGGAGGTGCCTTCCCAACCCCGGCCTTTGATGTCGGCCATCGTTTCAAAAACAGTAGTATAGTTACCTTCGCCTTCGAAGACCTGCGGCTCGACGGTGGTTATGATTACATCACCCTGAATGCTGAGATGTCCCCAGTCCGGCTTACCTTCCAACTCAGGCGCGACCGGAAGCTGAAATTCCGCCATAACCTCACCGGTTTCCGTTGACAGCCGGTAGATACGAGTCATATACCGCACATATATTCCATCTGGTAAGGAGACAAATGGGCTTCCCAATTGATTGGCACCAATACCATCCGCATTGTGCATGAATACTTCCTGGCCACTCTCAAACTGCTCCTCCAGTTCCAGGTCCGTAAAAGGATGCCCCAGCCCGGGGAAGGTCTGCTGCCACATTTCACGCCCGGTATAAACGCAGCGGGCACTGACGGTGTCGTTGCCAGGCAGAATGACCTTGCCTGCAATGACCTGTGGAATGGGGCCGTGGCCATGACGCGGTAGAATATCGCTGTTGCACGGTCCACCAAACCAGAGAATACCCAGAGGTGTTTTGGTTCGGTTATCCGGTGAAAAATTGGTATTGGAAGCATCGGCATACTGGTGTGTCCAGTGCCCGGCACCCGTAAGCGGGCCCTCCCGTTGCGCAAATATATACTCGTGACGTAGTTCAACGCGTACCCGGTCTACATCGGCAGCCCTGGCCGCATCCGCAAGCTGCGTGAGTTTGTCATCATCAGCACCCAGATAAGCGATGCCCCCATAGGGCCGCAGTCGCTCCAGAATATAGGCCAGTGCAGATGCTTCGGCGCTGATGCCAGCGGCAGTACTGTCTTCACTCACAAGCAGGCTGAACAGATAGGGCTGTACCTTGAAAGCGGCTGGCTCGTCTTCAATGACAGCTACACGCCAACCATACACACCCGCATCCGCAAGCTCATCACGCAAGGCGCGTACCCTGGTTGCGTCCGGTTCCACAACCACAATGTGGAGTTCGCTGCGCAAGAGCAATTCTATGAGCAGATCGCCTGAACCTGCCCCGAGCATCAATGCGTACCCTTCAATTTCGCCCAGTTCATCCACCAGGCTTTGCGCGGTTTCTGCCCATTGGGCAGTCCTGGGTGACAGCCGGGTTGGAGACAAATCATGTCGTACAGGTGTGTCGCTGTCAGGCGCAAAACAATACAGACGCCCCGAAGTGGTGGTGACATACAAACGATCATGGGCAACCAGCGCTTCGAAGACCTCCCCGTCGATTTGATGCTTCTGCTTTTCTACCTGTTGCGACAACATCGTGTTTTCTGCCCGGCCTATGCCGTCGATATTTACGGCATATCCTCCCTGGGGCTTGGCCCGTAACGACATTTCCAGGACTTCTCCGGTATGCCGGTCCAGGGTGGCCGGAGGTGTTCTGCCGCCCGCAACGATCAACACTTCATCTGAAGCCGCTATATATCCTTGCGGAGCGATACTGCCGACGCCTGTTGCGCCATCGTGTGGCAGTTGCACATAGGCTGAGCTTGTGGTGTCATTGACCCACACGACATCCCCGGTTTCCGCATTCAGGGCATAGATAAAAACACCATGCATCGGCCATATGCCGGCAGCAAAATAGACGGTGCCGTCTTTGATTACCGGGCCGCCACGGGCCGACCAGAAACTGATGATCCGTTCATTGCCCAGCAGGCGATGATCGGACGGTCCACCACGGAACTTCCAGTTCAAACTGCCTGACGCGGCGTCAACGCAATACAAATGGCCATCATCCGAAATAAAGTAGACCTTGTCTTCCCAGGCGACAGGCGCAAGACGCACCGGGCCATCTGTGTAAAAGCGCCACAATTCTTGGCCATCCGCTGTATGGTAGGCGGTGACACTGTCCGTCACATTGGAGGGTACGTAAATCTGATCGCCGAGTACAACAGGTGAATAAGAAATATCGAAATCCAGTTTGCCCCGGTGGTCCCACTGATGCCGCCAGGCCCTTTGGGGCTCGGGCAAGGTACGTACCCAGGCCAGACCCAAATCATCGGACAAAACAACGGGAGTCTTTCCACTGCGAGCTGCGTCATATTGCCACATCGGCCAGTCCTCATAGGCAATGTATAGCGATGCCAGGGAGGAGGAATAGGTCATCCCCGAAGCAACGTCTGTGGCGATAACCTGGTACGCGCCTGCGTGCGCGTCGGTGACTTCAGGTAGGGTGTAGACATTTTCAGTGCTTGCGCTGTACCCCGGAATTTCTTCGCCATTAAAATACCAGGTGTAGGTAAGGTTTCGTTGCGTGTTCCAGAGTTCTACGGGACCTACGGTGACCGGCCTTCCTTTGGGAGCAGGTATATCTGTCAGGTCCGTCAGGAAAGACAAGGGCACCCACCGGGCACCCACGATGACACCATCATGCTGGCCCGCAGCCAAATCTTTGATAAGGTTATCGTCACTATTATCGAAATCCCAATAGGCGGCAAGACCGGGCGTATCCACATCCAGCTTTTCGTTCATATCTTCCAGCGCTTCCGATTGGGTTCGAGCAATGCGCCAGAACCGCATCTCGGCAATGTCACCGTTAAACGGGAAGTGATCGGGATGCGAAGACAGGTGAAGTGGGCCCGAGGGATTGGTTTCTCCCGGAGCAGGTGTCACAGTTGCTTCATGCCAGGCGTCCTGTTGCTTGTCATACACCCGCAAGGTTTGCGTGTTCGCGTCACGGTCCAGCACTGCCTGTACAAACACCCAACGCCCTTTGATGTCGGCGATGTGTGCGTCTGAATGCGTATCTGTGCGCTGACCATCACTGGCAATCACAAAATTCCAGCCAGCTCCTACATTCTGGCCAACATATATTCTGTCACCACCCCGCCATTCCAGGGGAAGATTCCAGGCGGTAGCGTCCGGGCTTGTCCTGGCCCAGAACTCGATTGAGAAGCTGTCAGAACCCGGGATACAGGCGACAGGCTCGGCTACTTCTACATAATCATTGCTGCCATCGAATTGTAACGCATGCGGTTGTGCGTGCGTAGTACCACTGGGTAGAATTCCGCACATCGACAATATCAACCATGTAATCTTGAAAACCAGAGAACCTGGAAAGAAACACTTGGGCATTCGAAGATTACATACATGCAGGCACGGCAACTTATTCATGTCAGTGTCCCCCTGACTGTTCGCAAAACATTATTGTCCGCACTGAATACAAGGTTCACTATAGAGCTTTATGCATTTCCAGTCAAGTTGCGTGGAATCAGTTATATGATAATTGTTTATGATTTTTTCTTTATATTAATGCCAATTTAATATCAATCACGTCTATGCGTCTAAGGTTATAGCAGAAACATATCAGTAACATGCTAAAAGGCGCTGCATAAGTCCTTATAAAATGACCTATAGATTATGAACGCATCTTTATTTGACTTAATATTATGCAACATGTTTTACTGTATTTCATGTATTAGTTTTGCGACTCATTTTGTTATGATTGAAAATCTATTTATGAATAGTTATGCGGAGAGTAACATGATTGATGTACGAAAACATGTTTGTATCATGTTGACTATAACTTGTGTATTTTTAATGATGCACTACGCACAGTGTCAGGATGCAACCTTCCCTGATGTGCGTGATTTTGTGCAAATCATACCAATTGACGATGGCAATGGCGATACCGATCTGGATTCCCGTGCCAATACCCATATTAATACAGTTGCATACAAGACGCAAGGAATTACCACCGCAAATGGGTTTCAATTTCTGACGTATTACCATCATGAAGGGAATCTGATTGTTGCGCGCCGAAAAATAGAAGACAACAGTTGGACTGTCCGCGCAACAGAATTCACTTCGTATAATGTCAATGATCCCCATTGCACCAGCAGCATTGCGGTGGACGGGTCTGGATATCTGCATATAGCCTGGGGCATGCATGGCGGGGGACCGCTCTTGTACACACGATCAACCACGCCCGTGACCGATGACAACCCCATGCAACTTCACGGAGACCAGGAAGGCAATGCAGGGCGGTTGGCAAATGAAATCCCACTACAAGAACGAATCGACATTACGTATCCGGAATTTTACAACATTCCCGGTAGTGGTGACTTGTTGTTGGCTTTCCGGACAGGGGGCTCGGGAAATGGAGACTGGAACCTGATGCGCTGGCAGAACGATACCCAGAAATGGGAAGCGATACATGCCCCCTGGATTGGTGCGCAAGACCCAGCGTCTGATTTCCTGACGGTATGCGCCTATCCCAACACGCTGGTTTATGACAGTAAGGGCCGACTCCATGCTACGTGGAACTGGCGAACTGGTTCCAATCCGGCAACCGGACAACGGGGCTACCAAACCAATCATGATTTACTTTACGCGTGGTCGCCCGACAATGGCCGCACCTGGAAACGGAGTACTGGTGACCAGTACACAATTCCCATTTATGAATCGACCGCTGAAGTGGTCGTGGAAATTACTGAAGGCAGCAGCTACATCAACGCGGCGGATATGGCCGTTGATTTGAATGACCGTCCTATGACGGCGATATGGTGGGCTCCCGGAGCGCAGTCCGGTAACCATACCCGGCAACAGATGCTAGCCTGGGACGACGGAACAGGCACCCCATGGAATACTGTTTCCATCACCAGTCGGCAGGCAGAGAACACCAACGATGCAGAGGTGAGCCAGCCGATCCAGGAGCCGGAATTAAGGCAATATCGACTTGCAAGACCTATTGTACAGGTGGACGATAAGGGAAGAATTATCGTGGTGTACTGCGATCATCAGCGGGACTACACAATTACTGCGGCGTACACAACGACATCAAAGCGTGATGAGTGGCATTTCATTGATATAGATTCGGGGCCAATGGGCAGATGGGAACCTGTACCAGATCGTGCGCGGTGGGATACCGATGGAATTCTGAGCATGATATACCTGCAATCAGGAATGGAACATATGGCCTCTCCAATCGCGGTCATCGAATGGGATGCCCGATCCTATTTCGAGGCGATGGAGTGAAAACTATAAAGTTGGGAGCAAGAAACTCTGCTCTACAGCATAGTGAAATCGTAAATAAAATAACTGGAGAAAGCAAATGAAAATCACCGTTGAGACCACTGTCAAGGCACCTATCGATCAAGTTTGGAGCGCCTATACGACGCCTGAAGACATCATGCAATGGAATGCCGCGTCTGATGATTGGCACACGACATCCGCTACCGTGGATTTACAAGAAGGAGGCGCGTTCTGCTCGCGTATGGAGGCAAAAGATGGTAGTGCCGGATTTGATTTTGCCGGTACCTATACAAAAATCATTGAACACAAGTTGATTGAATATTCCTTCGGCGATCGAATTGCGCAAGTCGTGTTTACCGACAGCCCGGATGGGGTCACTGTAAGCGTAACTTTCGATAGTGAATCTACCTATTCCATCGAGCAACAGCGGGAAGGTTGGCAGAGTATCTTGAATAATTTTAAGCGGCACGTGGAAAAAAGCGGGTAAGAAACAACATGCTATAATCGACACATTTCCTGAATGAATAATATCAATATCATGGTTGTAGTTAGTCTTAGAAATCAGTTCGAGATTGGTGTATTTTGTTTATTCGAATCAGGGTGTGTTGTATGAATAAAGCAGTAAAATATATATCTTATACTTTCTTTATATTATTCATATTCTTTTTTTTGCTTTACCATTCTCATACTGAATATATATATTACTTGTACTTTATTTTCATTCTATACGTTCTAGTAGATGATGTAATTAATTATCCCATAGCAATTATCATATTTTCATATCCAATTATTATTGTTGAACAAACTTTTGTTCAGATAATGGTTGGTTATGTACCAATGAGTGTTTTTCACACCATAACACGCAAGTTGATTTTAGTATTTATTATTATAGGTATATCAATAATCATTGGTCTATCAATCAAAAAGTTAATTTTAAGCAGCAAATATTTTCGTAATAAACATGTAATAAGCAATTTGTATGAGAATAAAACGAAGTTTGCTTTTATCATACTTGTCGCCTTTGGTTTAGCTATTTTTTCATATGGGTATTTGTATTATGTCAGTCATGAGGATCGAGATCGTGTAGCCACTTATTATAAAATTGTTGAATATTGCAAACTGAGTAAGAATGAATTGTTGGATATTATAAACAGTGACAATTCAGATGATGCTTTGATCGCATTTTTGGTATTGCCAACACAAATAGATGCAAATGAAATTGGTCAGATATTCGATCAGTATTGCGATGTAAATGATCCGTTTTTTTGTAGCAAAAAAGAGTTTATATTGCAAATGAGCGAAGTACACCATGACTTATTTAAATCATGGGATGCAAATAGAAAAAAGTTTTCAATAGAATACTTTATCTACCCAACTTCTGAATTGAAAGTCGCATATATTAATTCATTTCATAGTGCATTGGATTTTTACCGATCTTCCAACAAGTTGAAGACAGGGATTTCCGATTAATTTACCGTAGAAAAGACTGCCTGATGTATGCAACCTGGGGAATTCGGTGCTTCCGCAGGTAACAGTTTGGTGTTCCGGTATGTGAACTTTACCCAATGATTTCCGTGCTACCGAGGAAGAGGTGTTGCCATGTCCGGGAGGACAGGTGAACTTAATTAGCACATTCAACTTAACCGTTACATTTTTCTCCTATAAAATCTTTTTAACTATTGCATTTCTGCTACAGAAATTGTTTTTAAAGTCGAGATATATTCAACTCCTGTTACAATTGTTGGAAATATCCAATTTTTTTCTAAATCCCAAATAAAGTAATCGAGATAAGTGATAATTTGAAAATCTTCATAATCATCATCACTTTTTACAAACAATACAGGATAGATGCCAAATATCTCAGTAATATAGCTGCGCTTAAACTTATCAAACACAAATGTCATCAGAAGTGCTTCGTCCTCTAATTCTCCAATAGGAGATATGCTAAATGAATTGGCTTTTCTTCTATCAAGCAATATGTCTTGCGGGTCTTTGTATCCAACTGTCAAAGGAAATAAATGAGTTAGCACACATTTTACTCCCCAAAGATATTGATTCGCTTCATCAGACAATTCGTTTTCAATATCTTCATCCGATGTACCCCACAATACATTAACTGGAATATTAATTGAATCTCCATCATTATTTTTGACCGTCATGGCAGAATCTGTTGTGTTTACAGTGAATAACCTTTCACCTGACTCATTAGAAAAAGAAATAGTAAAATTTCTTAATTTCATAAACGTAAAATCTGCAGTAATCATCAGTGCTGTATCAATATTTACCTCTTCTTCAATACCCTTTAAAAGATTATGATCAAACAGCATAATTTCAATAGAACCTGATATAGGCAGTTGAATAGAGCGCTCACGTATTCCAATATCGTTAAGTTTATTCATTTGTGTATCAATATACTCAAAAGGGATACGTGAATTTTCACACCCGAGGGATATTACACAGAGTAAAAAACAGCTAAACTTTCTCACATTGTTTCCCCTTATACGCAAATTTTATAGATATATTTCAATACTTTATCAATGTCCCGGTACTTCGTAACACAGCCCATAACAGCACAATAGAAGAAATGCCCGACACCTGTGCCGGTACCGCCTATCCAGTCAATAAGTTTATAGTATTCAATTACAATTCAGTACAAATCGTCGGATTATGAATCTGACCATTACATAGCCTAGCGTTAAGATTAACAATAGGGCACAAGCAAACCCCATAAACATTATTTTGTCATGTTCCCACACTAATTCTATGTAATTTAGTATCCTGGCACATTGCGGACAATTTGGAATATAAATCTCCCCCTTAATCTGCTTCTGTAGCGACAATGGTTCCGTAATATTTGTTGTTAAATCAATATTTAGATTTGGGTAATATCTTATTTTGGTGTTAGAAGCGACACTTCCAAGCGAAAATTCTACAACATTTGGATGATGTGTATATATTTCTGGAATATGAAATGTAACTGAATGCATTGTGCCATCGTGTTTTATATTTTCTTCAACAAGATGTATCAAAAATGTTTCTTTGCAAATCCAATAAACAGAATAATAGGTTTCAACACCAGGGTCAATATGAGAAACATCATGTTTTCTTCTTATACGGAAACAATCTAAGCCTTCTAATACAGCATCGTCTAAGCGCTCCAAATCATGTTTTGTATTTATGTTTCGATTAACATTGTCATTTAATAACAGCATAGGTACTATTGTCGACACATCTCTTGAAGATCTTTGTTGCGTAGATAATAAGCTATGTAATGAAGTATCTTCTTCTTGTATTATACCATCATTGTCTAATAAAACAGCATAAATTCGTGTAAAAATTAGCCTCTTTTCAAATTCAGCAATAATCTCCCAGGAAAGCACCTCATCATCTTCATCAACTAATTTAAGTACCATCTCAGCATCTCGAATAAAAGATGTTTCAAAAGTCTTTTTTGTTAAAGATTTGTTTTCCTCACCAGCATTGTCTTCTTCGTTTTCATAAAAAAGAATAAACACAGACTCCGACTCTATATACCCAGTATCGCTATAGGTTTTCAAACTGCTATAATTTTTTTGCATTTGACGAATAATATAATCTGTATCAAGTTCAGTTGTATCTATTTCATTTGAATTAACATATTTAATTTTTAAATACATTAGAAAAAGAAGTAAAATAACACATAAACAACATATAAAATATTTTTTCATCAGGTTCACACTCTATATTCTTAGATTATTTTTTTACTATTCAAAAATGCCGTTGACATACTTTGTTTATGAAAATAAAATTGCCTTTTAACAAGAAACGAAACACATATTCCGCAATGTAGTACCAAAAGAATTATAAAAATTTTAAATGCCCACGGACGCTGATACCCTGTAAAAATTATTGCATAGATAAATCGTCTAAAATCACTGAGAATTACTGTACTCGCATTTGTATCAACTTCATAGTTTATTTCTAAAAATTTCACAATTGATTCATGATTCAGGCGCAGCGCATATGCCATAGGAGATTCGCCCATATTATTCTTCAAATGAATATCGGCACCATTCATAATAAGTATCTCTAATTTATCTTTATCATTGATACGTACTGCTTCATGAATTGGAGCACCACCAGTCCACAAATAATTTCTCGCGTTAATATCTACTCCCATATCAAGTGCTATTATTAAGAATTTTTCAAATGTATCGCTGGACATTTTTAGTAACACGAAATCATGTATTATTGTCCGCCCAAATTGATCTTTACCCACAAAAGCTTTTTTATTCTGAGTAATTATTTCTACCGTATCATCATGGGTTACATTATTTCTGATTGATTCAAGAATTAAATTACGGCTCTCTTTTTCAATATAGGGGTCATATATAATAGATTCAAGCCTTTTTGATAATAATGGTGAAATGAAAAACAGACAAATTATCGGCAATATTATAAACATAAGAATGTAAACGATATTAAATCTATTTCGTTTTTTAATCACCAATGTATATTCCTACAAGACATTGTATAATACATCTTACTACCAAGAATTATTCGACATCCACGTCATAAATAAGCCTGAACCCTACGGTATTACTTGATCTGAAAAGTATATGTCTATAGGAAGAGCGACACTTTTCAGCCGAACTGAACCACGAACCTCCTCTTAGAACAGGTTCTGGATACAATTGCTGGGGAATATTTTT
>CAZIDP010000021.1:0-70078 GCA_964537975.1 uncultured Nitrospirales bacterium
TTGTATTGCAGCACGACTTGTATAACCGATTTTCACGGAAATTCCGGGAAATCTATGCAAGTAGATGCAATATAGTGACAAATACTAGCCCAAAATCATGCTCATAATAGACAATAAAGAGCACCAGATTTACTTGCAAGTCATGCAAAACAGGCGCCAGTAACGAGTCTGTTCCCCTCTTCAGATATCACAAGCGTTCTGGTACAGCCTGATTCCGTCACCAAGGTACGTAAGAATATTGGCTTGGGAGCTGCACAGGTTGCCCAGGGTCATTCCAGTGCAGATATCACTAAAGTCTACGCAGAAATAGACAAGGCCAAAGTCCTCAAATTCATTCGGGAAATTGGCTAGTCAGACTCATCACAACATTGTAGTAGAAGAAACCCCTGGCGCAATTGTTGTGGGAATTTTTACTTGTGATGACAGTAACTATTCGACACAATACAACTGCAAATCATAATTAGCTAGCGAATATCGTTAATATGTGTTTGTGCTGGTATTGATTCATTGATGCCCTTGCTGTAATCAATCAGAATGGTTCCTGGATTCATTTAGAGTACTTGTAGAAGGTATAAACTGACTAGTTTTTGATATAATTTCACATTACACTTGGAACAGCCTCAAACTTTTTAATACAGTGAGGCATCCGGACTTACCGGGCATGCTCTTGAATAATCAAAATCTCAAAGGTGAGCGCCTCGAGCGACGCGAGGAGTCGAATAATGGGTAAACATCTAACATTGTTAGTTGCGCTGGCACTTGTACTGACGTTGTCAGTGGCGGCATCGGCTGAGTTCAGGGCTGCTGCGGCGGTCAGAATAGTTACTCCCGAACCATTGCTACCGGTAAGCGGTGGTACTGGCGGAAGCTCACCGGTCGACCAGAAATTGTGGGACCTGACAGTGCGTGCACTAGTGATGGAACAGGATGAGACGCGTGTGGCTATTGTTAGCGCTGATTTTCTCGGATTTCCAAAGCCTTTGGGTGACAAGGCGCGTGCGCAAGTGAACAGTATCCCGCCGGAAAACATCCTGATCGGCGTTACGCACACGCACAGCGCACCGTGTTGTTATGGGTTTCTCAATCCTGATGGAACTATATCAGCGGATTTGGACTATCTGGACTTTGTCTGTGCGAAGATTGCCGAGGCCATTAACGAAGCAGTCGAAAGTCTCGAACCGGCTAGCGTTAAGATCGCCACAGGCAGGGGTGCGGAGGGAATGGCGTACAATTACTATGCTCCAAACTTGTATGATCGGCGAATGGATGTTCTCCAATACATTTCCAACGAGACCGGTGAGCCTATCGCAACAATGGTCAACTACGCCAGCCATCCCGAGGTTATCGGGTCAAACCAAGGTGTACTGAGTCCTGATTTCTGTGGGCCGCTCTATGAACGCATACATGCCAAGGGTGGCGGCATTGGCATCTATATGAACGGCGCTCAAGGCGGCATGATTACGGCAGACACACGTAACCGACCTGAAGACGCTACGCTATTGACCGAATGCGTGCGCATAGGTGAACTTATGGCCGACGAGGCGTTGCGTATTATTGAGAACGCACCTGTCAAAGAAAATCCGCCATTGATGTGTGCTGCAATGACGATGGAATTTCCGGTGGACTCCGATTTGATGCGCATGATACTGAAGACATCGCCGCTCAATTATAATAATGACGACGAAACGGTAGTGAGAACCCAAGTAAACGTGATTAATCTGGCCGACGCACAGATGCTCACAATACCGGGCGAAGCAATGCCGAATATCGGTTTCTACCTGAAACGGAAGATGCATGGAAACAGCAATTTTCTGCTGGGTCTTACAAACGACGCGTTTGGCTATATCATTACCAAAGAAGACTGGTTCAGTTTCGACCGCTATGATTATATCAGCCGAACAAGCCTGGGCGAGTACACTGGTCAAATATTCATTGAAGAGGCTATCGAATTTATAGATTCCCTGCCGCGCCCGGTTAAAGAATAATATGCTATTAAGTAGTCAGCGCAATATTTTAAGTGTGGTGGCTTGCTACTGGCATGTACAGGTGTGGCAGGCTAGTTTAATGTGAAGTTCTTTTTCGATGTGGACAATCCAGAATACCGGGACTGTTGTAAGTACAAGATATACCCTCTGACCTTCGAAGGCGCTGCCAAACATTTGTACAACGAATTGATGATTATGAGACTGAAGTTGCAGAAGAGTGAAGAACTGGAATCCCTACTCAATCAATGTATGGGTAAGAAATTGCAGTTACGTCTTATGGGTACAGATGTCGGAAATATCAACAATTAGTATGGTCGGATTGGTGTAAGAAAAAGACGCCGTAGTGGATAAGCTAAGGCACATATGGGATTTCTGGAGGCCGCGAGGCAGTAAAGGGATTGTTGATGAAAATACATTCATCAGGCCTTCAAGACTTCATGAGCCGATATGCATAACACTGAGTTAAGGGAGACCCGGAGGTGATCGCCAAACGCAACGGAGAAAGCGTGAAGGCCTGATTTGCGATCACGAACTCGAACTGGTCAGTCAAATGCACGAGTGACTTTTACCTGATCTAGTAGGTGTCCGGTATCTAACTCGAACCGGCGGAGCGATACCGCCATCTACTGAACTGTATTCACACCAAGGAGTCCAGGAAACAAGGAACGGACCCGCCAACTGTCAGCAAGATCTTTTCAAAAGGAATTGCACTTTAAATTCTCTATGAAACTCGGGAATGAGATACCACAAAAAAACCGCACCGGTGAAGGATACCGCCAGTAGAAGTCCCCTGAATATCCACACGGGGCCGTCTGTGCTGGAGACGAAACCAATCAAGTCGCCCTCGGCTCTTATAAAACTGAGTAAATACAATGGCGTGAGGACAGTATCGGGAAATATCAGCATCGCAATTATCGCGGTGATGTACAGTTTCAAGATGGGGCGTGAAGCTCGTATGTATTTCCTTAAAAAAGAAATCCAAAGTATAAAAAGAGCGAATCCAGCAATGGTCGGCAACATTGGTCCAGCGCAAGAAATTACTGTCTGTTGCCAAGGCTCAAGGCCAGGCCCCATCATTCCGCCCGAATGTGGATGTCCATGTATTCCCCAGAAATCGCTTCGTACAAGGTCAAAACGTCCGAAATAGATTTCTGCAAGAGCATGTCCGCCTTCATGAAAGAGCAGATATATGAAAATTACCAAGAATCCGAGTAGAAGGAGTTGAAAAGTGTAGAGACAGTTTTCACGCCTTCTCACATAATCAGATTTCCGGGTAATGATAACCCATATTCCCGACAAGAGAAGCATTGCGACATAGACCCGGGACCATATTTGCCAACCTGTCGTATAGACAGGCTTCTCGGTAGCTATAACTAGTGAGGCTCCTTGCCCGTTGGGTTCCTGACCTAATGTAACCGTGTAGATGCCGGGCGGAACATTATGCCCTAGGCCAAAGAAGTGATTTGCTTGTACCAGTGAGACATTAGCAATAAGTCCTCTGTCGCAAGTAATCGTAATTGATATTGGAACCGGATGTTCTTTTTGCCGCATTCCAACATGAAACATCTGGCTGTGCTGGGTCGCAGTGAAAGTAGCGGAAGCGCTCGGAATTTCTGCTGAAACTTCCAAAGTACATACTGCGATTTCAGCTAGTCGATTGTACTTCTGGATCTCGCTTGTAGGCATCACAGCCCAAAACGTCAATACACCGCCTAGAATGCTAAAAAGTACAAAGAGCGCTTTCTTCAAAAATCTACTCACAACTAACACCTTCGATACTGCGCTTCACAAGAGTAGAGAACCACCATCACTGTTGCTTAGACAAAATGCAGAAACAACAAGAACCATAACGAATTAACTTTCTTTCAGCTCATACCTCGGTATGCAACGTAAACACCTCATACTACAGATATTGTGATAGCGGCATGAAAATCCTTACAGGACATGCTGTAAGGTTTAGTCTGTGCTCCTGATATAAATAACCCCCAAGGAAAAATGAACATACATTAGAGCATTCAGATTAAAATAAATATATGCAAAAATCAAATTTATTCTTAAATTCAAGTTAGTTGCAAGCCAGGTTTGGCAACATTATAAAGATGGTTTCTAGACTCGTAGATTTTAGTAAAGAACTGGTGATGAAAATGGTAACACAACACATCTTCTCTCGGTGATTGACGAGTTGCTGAGGAAAATGCTTCTCCTACATGATCCATGATCTAACAGCCATAGGGTATACATTGAGTGCCGAATGACTCCGCTCGGGACGGACTCCCCCAATCCTAAAAAAGAGGCCATGGGGACAGGTTTTCAGCTGCTGGACAAGCGGCCAGGACTTTTTTAGCGCAACCAACGCACCTTACGCATTCCGAACCCACCTTTTAAGCTTTTTAGAAAATTATAGATTACTTATCTATGCAACTGCAACAGAAATTATTGCTATCGACGGTCTTTTTGAACCGCACAAATAATTGTTTGACTTCTAACATTCGTGTGATATACTATCGCACAGGTAGCTTTGTAGACCGGGTTACCAGGGAGAACCGGGATTATGCCAATCGACGATGAAATACAACAGATTCGCAACGAGCTGAAACTATTGGAGCTTCAAGTAGGGTTCCTTACCCGGCGTCTAGACGAAGCAGAGGCACAGCACCGTTCGCAGGAGGTCGAAGTACCCCCATCGGTCGACTCCGCCGCGCATTCCAAGGAGTCGAGGTATATACCGCCGAGCATACCGCCGCTCCCACCGGCACGAGCATCGTCGCAGACGTCGGAAAGCACCCTGGTGAACATAGCCCCACCAGTCACGTCCCTGCCGAAATCTCCGGCTTTGCTTCCGACGAAACCTGTTGCTGTGACACCTGCCTCAACACACCCACTCCCTCAGCGAAAGAAGAAGCCCCGGCGATTTGGACCACCAGAAGATATGAGCTTTGAAATGGCCCTGGGTAGCTATTGGCTCCCCCGTGTGGGGATATTGCTCGTGGCGATCGGCACGGTGTGGGGTTTCACCTACGTCGCGCAGCAATTCAAAGACGCCGTCTGGATGCCCTATGCCCGCGTGGGCCTCGGCTATTTCCTCAGCTTCGGCCTGCTCGGTGTGGGGCGTGCCCTGGAGACGAAATACACCAATTACGCACGCGTCCTCATGGGAGGCGGCTTCGGACTCATCTATTTTGTGACCTTCGCCACATGGTACATTCCCGGCACGCGTATTACGCCCAGTCAGGAATTCACCTTGCTGTTACTCGCGCTCCTGGTGGCTGTTTGGGGTGCCCTCGCTCACTGGCGTCGATCACAGCTCATCGCCCTGACCATGACCCTGCTAGGCCACTTTACGGTGGCCCTGTCTACGCTCTCGCTGGAATCGCCCAGTCGTGCGGCGGTGGGCGGTCTCCTGCTACTTGGTATTGGCAGTGCCTGGTTCCTTGTGCGCCATGGCTGGTTCGTCGTGGCCATGACCGCCATGATCGGCAGTTACCTGAATCAGTTCTTCTGGCTTGCAAGGTCTCCCGGCAGCGACGCGCCTGTCGATTTCATGATCGGTATGGCGGTGCTCGCTGCCTATCTCGTCACTTATGCCCTGGCCGAATTTCTCACGCCCCCTGCGCGCCGCACAGCATCTCCGCGAATCCAAAACATTTTTGTGACGCTCAACACCACGGGCTTTGTTCTTCTCGGGCTGGGGCTGATCCGTGCCTTTCCCTTTGCCCGTCCCTACGAGCATTTCCTCTATTTCGCCACAGCCCTATTTACCCTCACCATGGGTCTGGCGTACCTCCAGCGATACGGGAAGGTCCGGATCGCTACGATGTATTTTACCAAGACTTCTGTTCTCGTGACCCTGGGCTTGGCTACCTGGCTGGATGGATCAACCTTGACCTTGTCGCTGGCATTGCAAGCCCTGGTGCTCCTGTTCACGGCGCGTTACGCCCGGGAACATGCGGGACGCCTCCTCTCGCTGGCGGTGGCACTCGTGGCCTTTGTGCATGGTCTTTATGTGATTCTATACGTAAACCTGCCCGCTCGAGGTGAAGCAGGCTTTGCGGGTGAGGTGGCCGTGGCACTGACCATCGTGGCCCTCTTCGTCGTCCTGGTAGAAGTGTATCGGGTAACGCCCTGGCAGACTTTTCCGTTCAGCACCTTTCCGAACGCGTCGGTCCTTAACCGTCTCTGTGCGATCTTAGAAATGCATCCCGAAGGCTATGCGGGTGGCCCAGGAGAAAGCCGGATGATTTTCACCCATGGCCTGGCCTTCTTGGGCACAGCCCTCTTCGGGGGCTACTGCGTATCACTCTTGTCGCCGGGGGGCACACTCCTCGGCTTGGGTTTCGGTGCGCTGCTCGTGGCCGCTGTGGCGCTCTTCCGGGCTTCCGTACCCCTGCTCTCCGCCACGGTCTTTATGATTCTGTTTATTGGCTGGTCTTTTGCTAACGTACTCCACGATAGCGAGACAGTATCCAAGGCAGTATTGGCCCTCGGCGCAATTGCGCCTCTGTTCCTCCTTTCCGAGGCCTACGGCATGCTGGTGCCCCGACGCTTTGCAGCCTATGCGCAGCTTAACGACATTCAGGGGGCCTGGTACCGCAACCACCATCACCTGGCCCTGGGTTGCGCAGCACTGGCAGCCATCCTTGTCATGTTTTTCGCTGCCGTACGCTTTCCCACAGAACAGGCATTGCTTTTGTGTGGCTCACTGGCCTTGGCGGCTACCGTCTATGGTACCATCACGGGCAGCGTCAACCTGGGGCTTGCCGGGTTGCTTCTGGTGCTTTTCACTGGATGCTACTCCATAGAAGCCACCTCCGAAATGACCCAACCCTGGATGGCCACTATCGGCCTGGTGATTGCAACCATCGCCGCGACCGCTGTGGAACGCCGCTGGTGGGGAGCGCGGGCCGGCCTGGCTCTCCATCACCTCTTACCCGCACCCTATGTTGCTTACGGCGCTATCGCTTGGGGTGGTATGTGGCTCCTGAACGCGAATTATCTCTACCCGGTACTACCCGTGACCTTAGTCCTCTTAGCTGTCGCTTTCGGGGTCGCACTACCATGGCTTCATCGCCGTGCTATGGCCCTCGCAACGACGGCGATCACCCTGGTCGCCCTGGTCACCTGGGTGGGTACGGCAACGCCCGAAGTACCCGGCCCTTGGTTCCACGGGGCATTTGTTGCCCTTTTGGTGGTGGCTGTGGCAGGGGATCGGCTCTTCGCGTATTTCCAGCCCTTTCCTAAGCCCCTGTTGGGTCGCCTTCTGCTAGTGATCGCGTGGATAGCCTGCACCCACTACAATATAGAAATCACCAGCAACCTGCTGTACTATGTGGGCCTTGCTGGTGTAGCCCTGGCTTTCCTTGTTTATGGGGCTGCCTTCAAGACACGTACCGCAGTCGTCCTCTCCCTGGTCTCTGGAATCATGGCGTCCGTGCCGCTCTTGCTCATGCCCCTGAGTCCCGCTTCCATCGTATTGATTGTTGCCGCCTATGCTTCGGTCATCACCTATTGGCTCTGCACCGAGCGGGGCACAACCATCGTCCTCGAACGTACCGGCATTGAGCTCCTGACCGAATACCGTATTCTGCTGAATATGGTCTTGACGGGGCTGCCCACCCTGCTCGGTATCGTGGCTCTGACACGTATCGAGGCGATCCACGATTACTACCTCACCATCGGTTGGACCGTCTGGGCGCTGGCTCTCTTCGTGTGGGCACTCACCACCCGCCAACCCTGGTTCCGATACGCGGCGCTTGCCACTATCGGACTCGCCACGTCCCGCGCCTTCTTTGTGGACGTGTGGAAGCTGGAGGGTCTCTATCGTGTAGGCGCTATGATTTTCCTAGGGCTGGCCCTGTTGAGCGTGGCCTATGGCTATACCCGGTGGCGTGCGATGCAGAAGGATGGAAATGCACCGGGTGATAGCAAGGAAGAACTTGACTCAGACCGCATGATTGAGGATTAAGCTGGTGGAGGGGAGAAGAATTCATGCGGTTGTTAGAATGAAGGTGTCCGATTTTCTACCATCTGTTTCGGACTCCAGTATATCGTGAATTTATCAATCAGATTACACATCAACTCGTGATACATATAAAGTGGTTCTCTGCTGATGGTGCAGTGGATGTACCCCAGCAAGAGTCCAATCTCCCGGATTATGTATTATTGATGCAGCATAATGTCATAGAAAATAACATGATTCTAATATGAGATAATTATAGGGCATCGGGGTTCCTTTCGGTAGTAGCTTTCCTTGAAAAAAAGTTCACCGAATTGAGATTCCGAGGTCTTTTTTTTATAGCCCACCCAATTCGCACCAACAAGAAAGGGCTGCCTAACCTTCTGTCGCCGCCTGTCTGCCACCTACTGTAATCTCTGATAACAGTTTTCAGGCATGGCATTTTCAGCTAAAGTGACTCAAGTCTATCTGTTATTAATGGAATTCAAAGGTTACGCCACAAGAGAATGGTACAAATCTGCTGCTCTGTTAGTTTATCAACTTATTGGGGTAATGGCCTTCTGAGTCCCCATTTCTTCATACGAGAGAGCAAGGTAGTAGGGTTCACGCCCAGGAGCTCCGCTGCGCCATCGGGACCCTTGATCTTCCAGTTGGTCTTTTCGAGGATGATTAGGAGATTTTCTCGTTCGCGGCGTAGGAGTTCAACTTCGGTGAGATACTCCGATTGTGCAATTTCCCTGGTAGGTATCATTGATTGAACCAGAGGCACAGGCTGACTGGCGATTGGCAAGTCGAAATCCAAGGTGCCACCATGTGCGAGAATAACGGCTCGCTCGATCACATTGCGCAATTCTCGAACGTTTCCAGGCCAGTCGTAGCTTTGCAGTTTCACAACTCCTGTCCGCGTCAAACGCGGTTTGGTGCATTTTAAGTCTCGCGTAGAGATTTCAACAAAGTGTTTCGCCAGTGATGGAATGTCATCGCGTCTTTCTCGGAGAGGTGGAACCTGAATAGGAAAAACATTTAATCGGTAATAAAGGTCTTCTCGGAACCGACCCATTGCAACTGCCTGTTTCAAGTCACGGTTGGTCGCAGCGATTATACGTATATCAGCGCGTCGTGTGTAATCGTCGCCGACGCGCTCATAACATTTTTCCTGGAGCACACGCAATAACTTGCTCTGAATATCAAGTGGGATTTCGCCTACCTCATCAAGGAAAATAGTGCCCCCCTCAGCGGTTTCAAAACGGCCTGCACGTTCTTTCACAGCGCCTGTAAATGAACCTTTTACGTGGCCGAAAAATTCGCTTTCAAAAAGTGCTCGTGGGATGGACGCGCAATTGACTCGAACCAAAGGACCTTCAAACCGCTTGCTGCGTCGGTGTATTTCGTGGGCCACTAATTCTTTACCGACGCCCGTTTCACCGAGAATTAGTACTGAAGCTTCCGTTGGTGCAACCAGATCGATCTGGTTGACTATGTGTCTAAGCGGTTCACTCTGGCCGATTAGGTCGCCAAAAGCCTTTGCCTCAATGACCGCTTCCTCGAGATAAGAATTTTGAAGTTCCAGTTGCGCTTTAAGACGTTGAATTTCTTGAAAGGCGCGCGCGTTGGCAATGACTGAACCAATTTGGTTCGAGACAACCTGTCCCCACAGACGTTGATCCTCTGGCCATTTCCCGCGAACGAAACCTGCTGATATGCCAAGAACCTCGCCTTTATACCGAATCGGACCTACCAAATACTCCTGAATACCTTCTTTTATCACCCATTCAATGCCTGTAATTGATGCTGGTGGAGCATCACCAGTTTTATTGAATATTGGCACATTGGTTACAGTAGATTTGCCGATTGGACCAACACCCAGTGGAACCCGTGCATTGAGATTCTCGAACGTTTTAGGCACGTCGCTGGATTCTTGTATAGAAGTCCCCATGGCCGCAACCAAGTGCAGGCAACGAGTATGATCGGGACATTGATTGTAGTGCAGGCAAGATGCACACAGATCGCCTTTGTCAATCAACCATACTTGAACGAAGTCTACACATTGTGAACCACGCTCCACAAATCTCCTGAGTACATCATCCAACGACTGCTCACTGGCAATATCAATAAGCAGTCCCGCTGCGAACCAAGGGTCGAAACGATTTTCGCTGAGTAAGTTCATGTCTTCTATCTTATCCAGGAATGGTTGAAAAGTCAACCTAAAATCGGATGATTTTTCGTGCGTTCAATTTTTCGTATCACATGTTGGAAAAAGATAGAGATCGTAAGTGTCTGTAAATAAATTGCTTATGAAAACAAGCTCGAATTGGCATGTCAGGTGCTTGTGAATTAATCACAACATGGAGACTGTCAAAACAATGAATACAAAGCAAGACAACTCAGGACCCTTTCAGGTAGATACATCCAATTTTAGTTTGGAGGTACTTAAATCTAATTTACCAGTACTAACCGCATTCGCTACACAATGGAGTCGTCCATGTCAGGTACTTGCGTCGGTACTGGATGAAATGGCTTCATCGTGCTCTGGCATACTGAAAATTGCCTGGGTAAATGTCGACGAGAATCCAGACCTTGGCCAGTGGTACAACATCCAGGCTGTTCCCACACTTCTTTATTTTATTGCTGGCAATGTCCGGTGCCGAATTGTCGGGACGGCTACCAAATCAGCCATTCTAACCAAATTGGAACGCATCACTTGCATTGATGAAAACATAGGAGAGTAGTATTATGATTAGCGATTTTTTTGCCAGCAACCGAACCATACAGTTGCTAAGCCTGATAAGCATGCGACGATGGGTAGCTTGTGTCGCTGTAGTCCTGGTAGTAGGTATTATGGCTGTGCTTTACTTCTCTCCTTTGGGAACAGTAGTAAATGAGCGTGTATATCGGCAGACATCAGTCGCAGTTGCCCACACCAAAGAGAATTTGTCATCGGCGCAAACAGATATGGTCCGTAAGGTAAAGGTGATGACGGTATCTTCTGAGAGCGAAGCTCTCGGACGCAATCTACCGGGTACAGTACGCGCATCGAAACGGGTGGAGCTCGCCTTCCAAATACATGGCAGGTTGATCGAGCTGACAGTACAAGAGGGACAACTTGTAGAAGAGGGAGAGATTCTGGCAAAGCTTGACCCACGGAATCTAGAGATCGCCGTGCGAAATGCCGAAAGTCAGGTTGAACGAGCACAGGCAGTTGTTCGTCTATCCACAATCGAGTGCGACCGACTTGAACGAGTTAAGAACGCTGAGCCTGGCGCCGTCGCCCAGAGCCAGATCGATCGTGCGGTAGAGCATCAGGCGATGGCCCATGCAGACCTTCTGACCAATATATCCGATCTCGATTTAGCCCAACTGCAATTGAGCTACACTTACCTGAGAGCACCTTTCACAGGGATTGTATCAAGCCGCGTTATTGATAACTTCCAAGAGGTGCAAGCGAAGCAACCTATTATGACCATAGATGATCTCTCTGTAGTTGAAGTCGTAGTAGATATCCCAGAAGCGCTTATGGCGCCGGTTATGCGTGCTGGTAGTCATCTTGCATATGCCGAGTTTGCTTCAGCTCCTGGCAAGAAGTATCCACTGACCTTGAAAGAGTATTCCACAAGAGCAAACCCAACAACCCTCACTTATCAGGTAACTGGAGAAATGATACAGCCTGATGACGGCACCAAAGTCCTTCCAGGGATGACAGCCAATGTGTGGGCGGAGCCGAAGGAAGGTTTCAAACATTCGATCATCGTTCCAGCAGTTGCTGTTTTCACACCACAAGGAAAATCCCCGCACGTTTGGGTGGTCAATACAGTTGACATGACCGTTCATCTTCGTGAAGTGAAAACCGGAAATTTGGTCGGAACCGACAGTATCAAAATTGCGGAGGGGCTGCAAACTGGCGAAATGATTGCCATAACTGCCATCGCCGAACTCTGTGAAGGCATGAAAATTCAAAGCATTGAATAGGTTTAAGGGCATATCATTATAATGAATATCGCAGAATACTCCATACGCAACAGTGTCGTTATCGTGGTGATAACGATTGTTCTACTCGGGGCTGGATACGTCTCTTTCCAAAGGCTCCCTCGTCTTGAAGAACCAGAATACACGATCAAAGAAGCGATCATTATTACCACATACCCGGGAGCAACGGCCACCGAGGTAGAAGAAGAGGTTAGCGACGTCGTCGAGAAAGCTGCTCAACAGCTGGGACAACTCAATCGAGTTGAATCACGTTCCTCACATGGCCTGTCTATTGTGAAGGTTTTCATCAAAGAAGGCTACGAAAAAGAGGAGCTTCGCCAGGTCTGGGATGAGCTTCGCAGAAAAGTAAATGACTGCCAGATAGAATTGCCACCAGGCGCCGGTCCTTCCCTGGTCAACGACGACTTTGGAGATATCTATGGTGTGTACTTTGCACTCACTGGAGAGGGCTACACATACAAAGATTTGTACGAGACGGCAAAGTTTTTGCAACGGGAATTATTGCAGGTAACCGATGTCAAGCGTGTGGATATCCTGGGAAACCAACAAGAGGTCATTTATGTCGAGATGCAACGCGAGAAAATGGCGGAACTCAGGATTTCTCCTCATGATATTTACGGTGCTCTGGCCTCTAAAAACCTTGTAACAAGTGCAGGAAAGGCCGTTGTAGGGCCTGAACGAATACCATTGAATCCAACCGGAGCGTTCACCTCTGAAAAGCAATTCAATGACTTGCTCGTACGTGGTCGCTGGCCCAATGATGACTCTCTCGTGTATCTCGGGGACGTGGCCAATATCGTCCGTGGCTACCAGGAACCGCCGACAAACATTATCCAACATAATAATAAACCGGCTGTTTGTATTGGGGTTTCTACGGTAGAAGGCGGCAATGTTGTTAAGATGGGGCAGGCGATCGACAATCGGATGCAGGAATTATTGCCACAGATACCACTCGGTATTGAGATCGGAACTATAGCGCTTCAATCCAGAGAGGTCGTAATTGCGATTAAGAATTTCGTCATCAACTTGATTGAGGCTGTTCTTATTGTGATCGTCGTTCTCCTGATTTTCATGGGTCTTCGAAGCGGGTTGATCATCGGCACGGTGCTTCTTGTCACTATCATGGGGTCATTCATCTTCGTGGAGATGAAAGGTCTAATTCTTGAACGAGTTTCATTGGGCAGTTTAATCATTGCTTTGGGGATGCTGGTGGACAACGCCATTGTTGTAACTGACGGCATGAGCGTTCGGATACAAGCAGGCAAGAATGCACTTGATGCGGCCAAAGAAGTCATTGGACAAACTGCGATACCGCTTCTAGGAGCCACTGTTATTGCAATCCTGGCTTTTGCACCTATCGGATTATCTCAAGACAACACTGGCGAGATTTGCCGTTCTTTGTTCTATGTAGTTCTCATTTCCTTGGGACTGAGTTGGTTCACGGCGGTGACGACGACACCGTTACTTTGCCACACCTTTCTCAAGAAACCAAAACAAAATACACATTCAACTGGGAATAATTCCTACGCTGGTATCCTCTTCAGCATCTATAGAGGTATTCTTGGTGCCTGCATTCGCTTTCGTTGGGTCACGGTGACCGTAGTTGTCGCATTGTTTGTGCTGTCACTCATCAGTTTCAATTCACTCAAACAGAACTTCTTCCCGGATTCGACCCGAACGCAATTCATGGTTGATTTCTGGTTTCCAGAGGGAACAAGGATAGAAGAAACAGCCGAGCGCATTTGGAAAGCAGAGGATCACCTCCGACAGCTGGAGGGTGTGGATAGCGTAACCAGTACTGTGGGCCGTGGCAATATGCGTTTTGTTCTTGTGTACTCACCAGAATTATCCTGGGACGCATACGCGCAGTGCTTGGTGGATGTGGCCGACTATCGCAAGATTCCCGAAATCATCGAGGTGGCCGAAGATGAATTAGGTGCCATGTTCCCCGATGCCAATATAACCGGTCAAGCTTTCATCAACGGCCCAGGTGGACCGGGAAAAGTACGTGTCAGGATAACCGGGCCCGATTCGGAGGTCCTGCGAGAACTTGCCGAAAAAACCAAACACATAATGGAGGACAGTCCAAGAGCTAAGGGGGTGCGCACGGATTGGCGTAGTAAGACCAAGATACTCAAACCTCTAGTGGCGGAGACCCAGGCAAGAATGCTGGGTATTGAACGACCTCAAGTAGCACAAGCGTTTGAAGCGGCTCTAGAAGGTACTGTTGTTGGAGTATATCGAGATAAAGATGAGCTGTTGCCTATCGTTGCGCGATCGCCAGAGAAGGAACGATTGAGTCTCAACGACCTCAATTCAGTACAGGTCTGGAGTCCGACAGCACTGCAAATGGTTTCTATGGAGCAGGTTCTCACGGGATTTACCACTGAGTTCGAGGACCCTTATATCTGGCGTAGGAATCGCGCAAAAACAATTACTGTTTTTGCCAATCCCAAGATGGGACTCGCCAGCGAGCTCTTCCGGGACGTCAAGGTTGAAGTTGAGAAAGGGTTGAATGTGGATGTCGAACAGATATTGGGAAAGACTCCAACCCGGCACACCTTCACCACGATCCCTGTTAAGGATGCACATATGCTGCCCCTAAAGGGGATGCCAGGTTATTACATGGCCTGGGGCGGTCAAGCCGAGGACTCAGCCAAGGCGACGGCGAACCTTGCAAAGAACTACCCACCGATTCTGGGTATGATGATATTCATTACGATTCTACTATTTCGGAACATTCGAAAGACATTGGTTATCTGGTTGATGGTCCCGACGGCTATTATTGGCGTGACAATCGGTCTGATTCTGTGCAATCAGCCTTTCGGTTTCATGCCGCTCCTGGGGCTTTTATCACTCTCTGGAATGCTGATCAAATGCGCTATTGTCCTCATTGATGAAATCGGTGCACAAACAGATTCGGGTAAGCATCCATTCCATGCTGTCGTCGACGCGAGTGTAACCCGTTTCATTCCGGTTCTCATGGCCTCGGCGACCACAATGCTGGGAATGATACCACTTTTCAGTGATGCATTCTTTGTCGGGATGGCTGTCACCATCGTCTTCGGACTAGGTTTTGGAACTATCCTGATACTCGTGGTGGTGCCGGTCCTTTATTCGATATTTTTTCGTGTCCCATATTACCCAAAGAAATCGATACCCCCTGTAGAGGCGAGTGTTGATGCGGAATCGAATGAAAATCACAGTTAATTAATAGAGAGATACTGTCATGATAAAGACTATGTATAAAATTGTTATTTTGGGATCCCTGCTGCTTTTCCTGGGCGGTTGCGCGACAGTAGGCCCAGGCTACGTTAAGCCTGAATTGCAGGAACCTGACGCTTGGATTGAGAATGATTCGCGGATCAAAAGTGAGCCAGCAGACCTGAGTGCATGGTGGAATGTCTTTAACGATCAGGTATTGGATGATTTGATTGATACCGCGTATCAGCAAAATCTTTCATTGCAAATTGCTGGTATTCGTATTCTTGAATCGCATGCCCAATTGGGAGTCACCATTGGATACAAGTATCCCCAAGTACAGAATTTCAGTGGGGAATTTACAAGCATGAACTTGAGTAAGAACACGCCAAATATGTTTTCAATGCTGGATTTCAAGTACAACGACATGGCAGTCAGCTTCGGTTCAGCATGGGAGATCGACCTCTGGGGGAAATACCGGAGGAGTATCGAGGCGAGTAATGCAGTACTGGACAGCTCAATAGCTGCCTATGATGATGTTCTCGTCTCTCTAGCAGCGAATGTGGCTGGTGTGTATACGCTTATCCGGACTTTTGAAGCCCGTCTCGACGTGGCCCATACCAATGTGGAATTACAAGAGCAGACCCTCCGAATTGCTGATGCCCAGTTTCAAGGGGGGTTGGTCACTGAACTCGATGTGCTGCAAGCCAGAAACCTGCTGTATGCCACAAGGGCATCAATTCCGCCTCTCGAAGCAGGCCGGCGCCAAGCACAGAATGCTCTTGCTACACTTCTCGGTGTCTTACCGGGTGAAGTACAAGGACTCCTTGAAGAGCCCAGGCCAATTCCATCAGCCCCGATTGATGTAGCTGTGGGCATTCCAGCTGAACTGATTCGCAGGCGGCCTGATATCCGTTTTGCAGAACGCCAAGTGGCTGCTCAATGTGCCTTAATCGGTGTGGCAAAAGCAGACCTCTATCCCCATTTCTCACTGTTCGGCTCAATCGGGTTGCGGACAAGTGATACAGACTCCATCTTGCCTGGTGGTAATGGCGGTACTAATATCAGCAACTTACTTGCATCGGACAGCCGCCAGTGGTTTGCAGGGCCCAGTTTCTCCTGGGACATCATGAATTATGGTCGAATTAAAAACAGAGTCCGCGTAGAAGATGCCCGCTTCCAGCAATTAGAAGTCAACTACCAAAACACAGTTCTCAGAGCCGTTCAAGAAGTAGAGGATGGGCTGGTGGGATTCATCCAAGCCTGCGACGCGAAGAATTTTTATTCTGAGTCTGTTGCGGCAGCAGAACGATCAGTAAGAATATCTCTGGTGCAATACCGAGAAGGCTTGGTGGATTATCAACGTGTACTTGATGCACAACGCGCCTTGGCGTCTTCTCAAGATGCCTTTGTGTTCACTTCAGGCTCTGTAGCCACCAATTTGATTGATGTCTACAGAGCGCTTGGTGGTGGTTGGGAAATCCGGTTCGGGAAAGACTTCATATCGACCTTAAATAGAAACGAGATGGAGAACCGCACTGACTGGGGTATGGTACTTGTTCCTGAAGTATTGGAACCGGAGACTATACAATGATGAACATTGTTATGTGTGCGAAGCAACCAGCAATAGTCGCATACAACACATGTGTGAGGATGCCCAAAGAGATAAACACAATATCTTCGTTGTTGTAGACGACGAAGTGATGCTGACGTTTCACTACCTGTCATACAGTAAGCCAAGATATTTTGTATCCAAGGCATCTTAGGAGTAATAAACCATGAATATGCAATCGCAGGATCATTTCCCAGGCACTGAGGAAAACCTGACTACGAGAATCCAGACGACACTCAGACGTTCGGTGAGCCGCAAACTGTGGAAGCGCATTCTCTGGCGAATCGGATTGGTCATTTTCGGATTCATTATAGTGGGCTCATTCCTGCTTGAGTCTCTCAGATATTATTTCCCTCAACTCAACGAGATGCCCTTCGTCATTTTTGTGACAGTTAATTTCTTGTTATATCCCTTAATTATCATATCTGTCCGGCATGTACTCGCCTTATTGGTGGACCTTCAAATGGCTCATGTTGAGTTATTGGTACTTCTTGGAAAGGCTGTTGCAAAAAGGGATCAAGACACTGGAGAACACAATTTCAGAGTTGCTATCATGGCGGTTCAACTTGCAGAAGCGGCACAATTGGATTCAAAGTTGATGATGGGACTTTTTATGGGAGCTTTCTTACACGATATAGGTAAGATTGGTGTTCCCGATAGCATATTACTCAAGCCGAACCACCTCTCGCACGATGAACGTTTAGAGATTGAGAAACATGTAGCACATGGACTTGAAATCGTCACAGGTCCCGAGTGGCTTCAAGGTACTACCCGTGTGGTCGGTTTTCATCATGAGAAATTTGATGGTTCCGGATATCCCAACCAAAAGAAAGGGGCTGAGATACCTATTGAGGCCCGCATCTTCTCAATTATTGATGTCTTCGATGCCCTTGTTTCAATACGACCTTACAAAGATGCGTTGCCATTTGAAGAGGCACTGGCAATTATTGTAATGGAAAAAGGCAAGAGTTTCGACCCAATACTCCTTGATGTGTTCATGCCAATAGCCAAGAACCTTTACAACCAGGTAATACAATCTGATTTGGAACAGCAGAAAGAAATGGTAGTTAAAATCATAGAAAAATATTTTAGCCAATGGGAAACTGAAATCGCATAAGGCATATTCCGGTTTGGGGCTGATACTGGTTTTCGTTTCCATTTCGGGATACAGGTTTCTATATAAAACGCTATGCTTGGACGAATACTTTTGCAGGATTGTGAAAATGTGAAGATACCTAAAAATATATTGTAATGAATATCTGCATACTTGTATTAACGGTAAAGAAAAGTATAAAACGACATTTGTAATTGAGCAATATAACGAAACAAGGACTGCAAATGTCTCTTGGTATTTACCACAGAGACACTAAGGACATGGAGTTTTTTAATTGATTACTTCGTGAACGCTGTGTCTCTGTGGTTGCACTATAATCCTTTGGCTATCTACTTGTTACTGTCTTTCAGTTCAGGCACGTTGTAATTGATCAGCAATCCCAGTCACTTTCCGGTGAGTTTATCCATGATGGTATACTTTGGTGTTTACCACAGAGGAACAGAAATACAAAGTAACAGATAACTAGAAAAAGTAAAAACAGTGAAAATTCGTTCTTTGCGAACTCTGTGGCTCTGTGGTTCCCCATTTCCTGTCTGCTGCCCAAGCCGCTCTCAGTCACTTGCGTGTGGAACCAAAAGGTGCGAGTAGGCAACTGGAATGGTGATCCACTTTCACTGTGACAATTGCGATGAGCTTGCGATCCGGGCTGTAGCAGCAGGTGCCGTGATGATCCGTGAGCCATCGGACGCATTCTACGGCGAGCGCTCTTGCACCAACCGCGATCCTTTTGGCCACGAGTGGATGATTGGTCACAATATCGAGAAGGTGGACCTTGTGGAGATGCAACGTCGATATACGGAGATGTTTGAGGACGCTTGACTTCAGACAATCAGCCCCCTCCCGCAGGTTTGCTGACCTATTCCATAGACTGCTTCGCGACTTATACCACCGCGGCAGGTTGAAGGGATTGTTTGAACAAATTCTTTTGGTGTAACCCATAACTGGTTTGTTTACAATTTATCCCATTCCTCAACATCTCTATCTTTGACTTTCCCGAATACTTCATCAAATCCTTTTATAATTTCTTCTTTATTTTTGTCTTTCAACAAATTTGTGTAGTATTGAGAATTATCTAGTTCAGATAGTTCTTTGGTAAATGCATACAAGGCAAATTGATTTATTGATACTCCTTCTAACTTTGCCGTAATCTCAATCCTATCTTTGAGTTCTGCAGGAATCCGTATAGTCATAACATTGACCTTAGGCATGGCCTTTCCTTCACCTTTTCATGAACTCCGCTGGAGTCACAATTTGAATGTCATCAAATTTCAAATTTGTGTTATTAGTAAAATCGCTAACATTCTTTGTGATAATAAATTTTGAATTACAGGAATCTGATATCGATCTTGCTGCCTTTCAAGGCGATACAATCTGGTATTTTATATAAATCCTCTTACCACGTGGTAGCGGTGTCCGATGCTACCAGCTGTTACCCCTCAAGCCAGAGGTTAGAATTCAACTTTGCCGGCTCACCATCTCGTTGATCCAGACCGGGGCGAAGGGTGAGGTGCAACCCTTGGAAACGGGGAAGTCGCGATAGATTCCCAATTTTTCTCCTATGGCAATGGCCCGTTTACGATGTTTAGCGAAGTGGATTCCGATTCCTGCCAGGCAGAAGTTCATTGTCCATTGTACTTCTGGAGCAGCGACGCCCATTTCAGACTCGATACGATCCAAAAGCACCGACAGGTCGAGTCCTTCCGGACTTTTGGCAATTCGCTTGGAGGTCAGACTCCATCCGGCGCGGGCCGCCCAAGGGTCATCCGCATCTATCCAAGCCTGGCGAAGCGTTCACTTATCGGTAGTATCTTTTCCGAAAAAAATAGTTTACCGAACTGAGACTCCGATGTCCTCTTTTATTTATATCCATTCAAAATCCACCAACAAGATAGGGCTGCCCTACCCTCTGTCGCCGCTAGTCGTCGCCATATATTATATGAACGACAGAAGGCTCCGGCGGGACAGGGCTTAGTTCACAGAATGCTGCGATTGTACTCAAGAACTAAATGGTGCACTTAGTATGTGAACCTTGGATCTATCGTATAAGTCTTTCTCAAATCATTCAAAATTATTGTATAATACTTATAACAATAAATTTTAAGGGGGAAAGCAAATGGACACCTACCGAAATACGTACAAGTTTACGATTATCTTTGTATTCACCAGTATATTTCTGCTCCTGTTGACTGGCTGTCCTCCGCGACCACCAGTGGTGGTTATTACGGTTACTCCCACACAAGCAACAATTGAAGTTGATGAATCCATTCTTGTATCAGCAGAATCAAGCGATACCAACGATATCATTGTCTGGTCATCCAGCAACAATAACATCGTCTCTGTAACAGAAGCTGGTTTGGTGCATGGTATTTCTGCAGGCACTGCATCGATCACGGCCACCGGGAGTGTGAGCAATGCATCAGCCACCGTATCCATACAGGTCGTTGAGCCTGAAGTATGGGATCCGGATACCTTTGTCTATGATGTCTCGCTGGCACCTGATGTGAATTATGTTGATGAGTCGGTGTTAGAAATGTTGAGTGCTTATGATGAAGAAAACCGTCTTTATTATTTTGATCTTGATCAGGTACAGGCCTATGGATGGGAATTTATTGAAGGAGAGCCACTTATAGTCCATGGCACAGGTCTGGGCCGAATACTAGAAATAGTTGAAACGGACAACCAGATTATAATTGAAACTGACTTTATTTCATTGACTGATATTATAACGGAGGGAGAAATTGCCTGGGACTATGGTGTTGAGTTTACCGAAGAAAAGATTGCAGCAATTGAAATTCCTGGGAAGGGTATCTATTATCCAACCAAGGGAACGCCTCTTGAAATCAATCTTGATGTTGGTAATTTGAATTATCTGCTCAAGGTGAATCTGGATAGTAAAATTGCCACATTTGACTTTACTGTCAGTCGCGATTTGGCTAGACCTGCTGGTGCGCGCTTTCAAGCTGTAGGTCAGTTGGAACGATTTCGCAGTAAGGATTTAATAGAGATTCAAGGGGGTACCCTGACAACATTTGAGCATCAACTCAATGGTTTGAATGGCGACGTCACCTTGGAACTGGTGCTGGCTGCTTCGGGAAACGATGCTGCCAATCTGGAGTTTCCTGTGACGATCATGCGAATCCCGTTCATGGTTGGACCCATCCCGGTTGTACTGAATATACGTATACAATTTGTGGTAAACGCCGTGGTACCCCTGGATGGCAGTGCCCATGTAAAAACTCGCTTTGCCTACAATAGCGATTTGGGACTTTCGTGTGATGGAGTTGCTGTTGAAGCAGGAGGTCGAATGGGAGATACGCAGTTTGGAGATCCCATTCATCAAACCGGCGCATCGAGTGCGTTAGCCGCAAATTTTGGTGTCGGATTTCCCCGTGTAGAACTCAGTGTAGCTGGAAACACTCTTGTTCCCTGGGCGCAAGTGGCATTTCTTGTAGGTGGTTCCTACACATTCCACCCTGCCTGCCAGACAGCCGATGCTACATTCCTTGGAGCGGTTGGCTATAAACTTGGATTTCTTGGATTGAACCTTTTATCGGGTAGTAAAACATTATTTCGGGAAGACAAGGAATTGTTACGGGCTGGAAGTTGTCCAAAAGGCATCTACCCAATGGAGTATGAGCTGATTGCAGATTCGATGATGTACGACTTGATTTCCTCAGACTATTTCATTGGAAATTGAACATATCTTGCTAAAAAGGTGTTGTGAACGGTGAATGCCATCCGCGTGTCAGGTAATCGGTAAATGTAATCACGATCATAATTAAGAACCAGAAAAAGCCAGCACCTGCAAATACCCAGGTCAGTTTGCTGCTCCATCTTACGTGCATGAAGATCAGGATGATACACATCATCTTGGCAAAGGCAATGGTCAACGCGATGATTAAATTTATAGCCGGATTGAAGTGGAATACTTCCAGGCGACCGGCAGCGATGGTGAGCAGCATCAAAATCATCAATACAATGAGATTGATAAAGTATGTTTTGGGAGAAACAATATGGTGATGTTGTTCCGACATAATGTTTTGACCTTTAAATATCTGGTTCTTGCTAAAAAACTAACGCGGTACATGTTTCCAGGATTGCCAGATTTCTATCAGGTAACAAGATAAAAAAGTGGAAACAGGAACACCCATACAATGTCGACAAAATGCCAGTACAAACCAAATAGCATGACTGGCATGAAATATTGGGGCCCAAACTTGTTTTTGAATGCCATTACAATCAATACGGTCAGAATGCCAAAACCGACTATCATATGCAACGCATGCATTCCAGTCATAACATAGTAAAGGTAGAAGAACAGTTGCAGGTTACCTTGTTCCGGGAATGCTGCCAGTGCTGTATATTCAGGTGACCAGGCGCTGCCGGGAAATATTCCATGATTGATTTTGGGCATATATTCAAAGAACCATTTAATTGCCAGGAATGCAATGCCCAGACCCATGGTAATGAACAGACACGAGATCATCTGCCGCTTCTTGCCAGTCTGAGTATAATAGACAGCCATCGCTACAGAAAAACTGCTCAGCAGCAGGATGATAGTATTGATTGCACCTATTCTCACATCAAGTGAATGGCTTCCTGTGATCCAGGCATCAAAGTATTTTGCTCGCATGACCGAATAGGCTAGAAACAAGCCACCAAAAAACATGATCTCCTGTGCCAGAAACAACCACATACCCAGAACACTGGATTCTTCCTGTTGTTCCATGGACTGAAAATGATGTGCGAGATACGGATTATGGTCTTCCGTGTGTACTGAACTATTACTCACTGGTGGTTTCCTCTCCAGTATATGCATATGCTTCTTGGGTTACCACAGGGGTTTCATCAAAGTTATGGGGTATGGGTGGCGATGAACAGGCTTCCCACTCCAATCCACGCGCACCCCAAGGGTTGCTGCCAGCTTCTTTCCCGTAAAAGAGGGACCAAGTCAGGTAAAACACGGGCATAATGAAGCCCAGTCCCAGAATGCTTGCACCCGCTGTGGACATGATGTTCAGAATCTGAAAATCTTCATGATAGGAATGGTATCGACGGGGCATGCCAAGCCATCCAGCGAGAAACTGGGGAAAGAATGTCAGGTTGAAACCTACGAAAACAATGATGGCACTCACCTTGGCGACCGCCTGGGGATACATCTTACCGGTAATTTTTGGCCACCAGAAATGCAGTCCAGAGAGATAGGCCATCACCATGCCGCCGACCATAACATAATGGAAATGGGCAACCACAAAATAGGTGTCATGGAGTGGTACATTCAAACCAATCGACCCAAGAAACAGGCCTGTACCACCACCAATAGCGAACAGTCCGATGAAACCGATGGCATAAATAAGTGGGGTAGAAAATACAACATTGCCACGATACATGGTAGCGGTCCAGTTGAATATCTTGATTGCCGAGGGCACCGCGACCAGCATGGTAAGCAATGAAAAGACATTATTGGCATACATTGACTGGCCACTGACGTACATATGGTGCCCCCACACCAGGAAACCGATAATGGCGATGGCAACACTGGAAAACGCAATGAATTCGTACCCAAATACCCGGTTGCGAGAAAAGCATGCCATGATTTCACTGATGACACCCATGCCGGGGAGGATCATGATATAAACCGCTGGGTGTGAGTAGAACCAGAACAGGTGTTGGAACAGGATTGGATCTCCTCCCAAAGCGGGATCGAAAATACCCACACCCATGATACGTTCAATGGCTACCAGAAGCACGGTGATAGCAACAACTGGTGTACCCAGCACCTGAATCACACTGGTTGCGTAATGCGCCCAGATAAACAGAGGTAACCGAAACCAGGTTAAACCGGGAGCACGCATTTTGTGAATGGTAACCATAAAATTCAGGCCGGTCAGGATGGAGGAAAAGCCACTGACAAACACCATCAGGGTGGCCATGAATACATGCGTGTTGGCGTAACTTGTGCTCAGGGGAGTGTAGAATGTCCAGCCGGTATCAACACCACCCATGAGGATGATAATCAGGCCCATGGTACCGGCGATGATGAAGATGTACCAACTGGCCAGATTCAACTTGGGAAAGGCGACATCCTTGGCACCAATCATCAAGGGGATCAAAAAATTTCCCAACACCGCAGGAATGGATGGAATGAGGAAGAAAAAAATCATGACAACGCCGTGCAAGGTAAAAAATTTGTTGTACGTGTCTGCTTGCAACAATTCGCCTTCAGGTGTCATCAATTCAATACGAAAGACAGCCGCGAATATACCACCCAGCAGAAAAAAGATACTGATGGAGATGAGATACAATATGGCTACCCGTTTGTGGTCTACCGTCAATAACCAGGAGGATACGGTCTTACGCCAATTCAGATAATTGACATCGGGCCGACCATACTCCCTTTCGGGAATATCTACGGTATGTTCTGCTTCATTAACCATGCGTGCTGTAATGCCTTGTTAGTTTTACTCAGTCAATGTCTTGATATAGGCCACCAGGTCCATGACCTGGTCTTCACTCAGATTTGCAAAGCTTGGCATGATGGGTGCATAGCCCTCCACCACCTTGGCACTGGGATTGGTGATTGATTCACGAAGATATTCCTCGTCAGCAATGACCATTTCACCCGTACGCAGTCTTACTTCATTGCCAAACAAATCATCCAATGCCGGACCACGGCTGAATTCACCAGCCATGTGGCAGGTATAACATCCTTGTTGCTGAAAGAGTTGTTCACCAGCTGCAACAGGAGACAATGCCGGACCTCCTTCAAGCCATTGTTCATATTCATGCGGCTCCATCACGACTACTTCGCCAACCATGGTTGAGTGGTCTGTGCCGCAATATTCCGCGCAAAACAACGGGAAAGTGCCGGTACGTGTTGCCTCGAACCAGAGTGTGGTGTAGCGTGCAGGAAGCACATCTTGTTTTACACGAAAAGCCGGTACATAAAAGCTGTGTATAACGTCCTGCGAAGTCATGGTCAATTTGACTGGTTGACCAACTGGTATGTGTAGTTTGTTTACTTCGCGCAAGCCATTGGGGTGCTGCATTTTCCACATCCAGCGTTTTCCGATGACATTAATATCCAGGGTGTTTTCTGGAATGTTACTGTAGTCGTAATAAAGTACCGAGCCCCAGGCAAATATCGCCAGGGCAATAACGGTAGGAATCGCCGTCCAGGTCAATTCCAGTGGCATGATGTCCTGGTGTACAGACGGTCGGTTTTCACCTTTTAACTTGCGGTATCGTAATCCAAAGTAGATTAAAATACCCAATATCGTGATGGTGAACACCCCCACGAATATTGTCAAAGTGTAGAACAACGGGTCTACACGTTCGGCATAGGTGGATGCCTGTTCAGGTAATATGTAAGGAAAACTCCGCATAATAATTCCGCCAGACCTCTCTAGACGTTCCAGGGTTAACGGGGAATATAGTATCCAACAGGATACGATAAATACTTGTACTAATTTCTGTGGTTAACCTGTGTGGGGCAATGACGGTGCCACCGTTGCAATCGAAGGTTTTTTGCGCAAATAAGTTATCAGCCAAAAAAGACCGATAGCCAACACGACGCCCATACCCGACAGTTGAACCACTCTCATTATGTAAAAGCTATAGGTGCCTTTAGCCGGATCGTAGGCATAGCACAGCAGCACCAATTGACGTACCAGAGAACCGATTCGGTTGTCTGAAGCATCCATCAAGGCCAGTTCAAGATTCTGTGGCATGTATTCCATGCCCAAGTAATAACTGGAAACCACACCTTCCGGTGTCAAAATAATAATTCCACTGGCATGCGCGAATTGATTGGTTAACTCATCGTAGTAATAACGGTATCCTACTGCTTGAGCCAAGTCTTCAATCGCGTCATCTTCTCCGGTAAGGAAATGCCAGGCGGTTTCTCCACCTTCACGTCGTAACTGCTTCAGATAATTAGTTTTCTTTGCCGAAGCCAGTTCCGGTTGTTCTCGTGGATCGATACTTACTGTAAGTATTTCGAAATCACTACCCAAGTTTAACGACATTGACTTATTGTCAATTCCAGCAACCATACCATTTAAAATCAGATTACAGATTGATGGGCATGAGAAATAGACCAGTGCCAAGATTACCGGTTTGTCATTGAAATAATCACCCAGGCGAACAACCTCACCTGACTCATTTTTAAATTCCAAATCCAGCGGTACTTGTGCCCCCAGCTTTTGCTCAATATAAATTTCGGTAAAACGTTCTTTCGGGTCTGGACCACGAAAAGAGATCGGATCAAAACTGACTTCGGGGTTTGTTTCGCTTTGTTGCTGTGCTTGCAAAGTTGAAACAGGTATCAACAGCAATGCTAATCCAACGCTGAACAGGAAATTCATATGTTTCATTAACATACCCTTTTTATCAGGTATTTCCTTTAATACACAGGTACATGGGATTGAGTTGTCATTTGGCATTGGGTACTTATTCTCCCGCCGTTCCGGGAGTTTCCGGTGTGTCGGCTGTTGTTGTGGAGGTTTCAACTGCTTCTTCCTCCTCCAGCGCCACCGTAACAGGTTGTCTGTAAGGTACTTTTCCCGAAGCCACCAACTCCATCGCACGGTCTATGGGAATGTGGGCACGCTCCATTTCTGGTTCGAGACTGACCATGCCATAACTGTGTAAACGTGCTTCAGCGGTTGCGATTGCCAAATCGCGTTCCAGTCGTGGATTCCCTTGAATTTTGGGAGCATCAAAACCAGCCGCTACCTGAGAGGCTGCCAACGGTGAAACTTCAATTGGGTTTATTGACGGACGCGCTTCAAGACCTCGCAACACGATTAACGCCGCCATTATTCCAAGGAAGGTCAATAAAGCTACGCTTGTCAAAAATATAAACACAACTCTTATGTTTATATCACTTAATTCATATCCTTCTTTAAGACTACGCTGAGGATTTAGCATGATGCTCTCCGTCTTGGTGGAGGAAATAGCCTGCTTTGCGTGGGTCGTGTTGCGGCAACAACGGCTGTTTCTTCAGTTCACCTAAAAATACCCAGAGCCATAATCCGCAAAGCCCTGCTAACGCTGTCAGAGTCAACAACAAAGTAAACAGATTTATGCGATTATGGTGGTCAGGAAATGAAGGTGCTATGTTCCAATATATGTCCACAACCCGCATTACCAAAACATAATAGGCAATGTAACGTAATGTTATGTGATTAGTTTTGTTTTCACGCATCAGCAATAAAAACATGGGGACGATCCAGACAAAAACAATCATGAATACGGTCAGAAAAACCAACCCGCCATCACTTCTTCGTAAGTAGAAACTGATTGGGTCTGGGATGTTACCACTCCATATGATCAGAAATTGAGAAAAGGAGGTGTATGCCCAGAAGATGGTGAAGCCGAGCAGAAAATTGCCGAGGTGATGAAAATGTTTTTTGGAAACCAACTGTTCATATCCGGGTGCATCTTTCAGGTATGAGAGGACAATCGCACAGAATGCGACTATGGTAAGCGCATAACCACCAATAAGCCATACAGCATATATTGTGGAGAACCAATTGGGTTCCAGTGACATGGTCCAATGCGTTGAAGCAATAGTTATGGTAAGGACGAACAAAATAATACCGGGCCCAGATAAACGAATCAGCCACAAAACAGTAGATTCATCTTCAACGGTATCCAGACGCCTGGAGCCTGAAGTGAAAAACTTTGACAAAAACAGCCAAATTGAAAAGCAAGCGAGGAAAGTTATTGTAAAGACTGGTAAATTAAGAAAAGGTGCTTTGTACTTGATAGTATAATTTTCTGCTAAATATGTCGCATCGGTCCAAGGGTAAAAGTTGGTTAACCAGGCTGCTCCAAGCAAGATAACAGCCGCAACACCAAAAAAAACCGGCAAGGTACGCGATCCAGCTTCGGTTATCCGCAAGATAACAAAACTCCAGCTTCCTCCACATAAATGGTGAAGCATCATCAACGCCAGACTCCCTATGGACAATCCAAAAACGATCATGAACGCAATGGTTAATGGTTGAAAAACTTTTGCAAGCCCAACATCACCCAAAAATCCGATGAGCAAACCACCGATTATGGTGAGAACAAGGCCCAGTATGGCTGTTATTAACGAGCGTTGACGTAACAGTTCAATTTGTTTATTTTGACTATCAGTGAACATTATCTACCGCCATATCGTCATCTTCCAGATTGTTTTCTGGTTGTAAAAGCATTTCCAGTTCTTCCGGTGTAAGGTCATCCAAGGTAGCATTTTGGCTGTATTGCAATGCGCGAATATATGCCGCGATAGCCCAACGGTCTTCCGGGGTGACATTGTAAGACTGGGTGTACATGCGGCCAAACCCATTGGTAATCACATCAAAAATATATCCATCTTCCACTTCACGTAGCCTGTCGATATGATAGGATGGAGGTACTGGAAAACCACGGTCGACTACAATGCCTTTTCCATCTCCTGTCAATCCATGACATACAGCACAGTTTATATTGAACCGGTCTTTACCACGTGCAAGAAGTGCTGCATCAAGTTGAAAATAATTGTCGGGCGCATAGTCACCGGAGTCCAACCTTCCAGTCCAGAAGACATCATCCGTTATTGCAGGAACCTGCGCTTCGTCACTCAGTTGGGCATACACTGGATTAGTCCAGCCACGCCGCAGGCCATCATATTGCACCGTACCTGGTACTTGCTTACGTGCCGCACTACCATCAGCGAAAAAGGAACTGGAGGTGTTTGCGGCATTCCGTGGTTGGTTCCACATATCTTGATGACACCCTGCAATCATTACCGTTAACGTCGTTGTTATTATCAACATGCATTGACGCATTCGGTAAGACATGCAATGGTTGTATAATTCGCCCGATTTCATATTGTTTCCTGACACTGGAAAAAACCTTACCATTAAAACTTCAAGCAGCGTAGGCCTCATCGATCTCTTCTTGTACCTCTGAAACTTCCACAGGGTGGAAAGTTTCTAGAAATTGCCGCGTCATATCATCATCATATTGATCATCAGTGACTTCAATACATAAAAAGAAGCCATCACTACTGGCCCGTTCAAATCGTTTCGCACTGAAAACAGGGTGGTAATGTTGCGGAAGTTTGTTCAAAAGCAACATACTACCAAATGCGGCAAAAGCTCCAAACAAGATGGTCAATTCAAAAGTTATGGGGATGAAAGCCGGCCAGCTCATAAAGGGTTTTCCACCCACATGAACAGGATAATGAATTACCGAAGCAATATATTGCATAGAAAAACCTGTGAATGCTCCGGCAAAACCGCCAAGCATTGTAATAAGCGGGATTGGCGTTTTCTTCATTCCCATCGACTCAGCCAGTCCATGTATGGGAAAGGGAGAATAGGCATCGAAATTGCGGTATCCAGCTTCGTAAGTTTTTGAAGCGGCATTGACGAGTTCATCGGGATCGTCAAATTCTGCAATCAATCCATATAATTTTTTTTGAATGGTTTCTTGATGTCCGTGTGTCGACATAGGTGTCTACTCTTTCTTCACGACTGCAGTTGCTATCGAATTTCACCACGTTTCATTTGATAATGTTGAAGTCGCAATTCGAAAATAGTAATCATAGGTAAAAACTTGACGAAAAGGCACATGAGTGTAATAAACAAGCCCATTGCACCGACCATAGCTGCCCAGTCAAAAATGGTTCCGGAATACACGCCCCAAGCCGCGGGGAGATAATCCCTGGTAAGGCTGGTTACTACAATGACATAGCGTTCCAGCCACATACCCCAATTGATGATGATACTTATAATAAGTAAGGCGACAAGATTCGTCCGAATCTTGCGGAACCACAACAATTGTGGTGTCATAAGATTGCAAAACATAAGGCAGGCATATGCCCACCAGTACGGGCCGGTCATCCGGTTCCACATCATGAACCGTTCGTAATCATGGCCGCTGTACCAGGCAAAAAAAACTTCGCTCAAATAGCCATAACAAACAACCAGACCGGTAGCAAGCATCACCTTGGCCATGTTTTCGATATGCCGCATGGTGATGAAATCTTTCAGATTGAAGAGTATACGAATGGGAATCATCAGTGTGATTACCATTGCAAAACCTGAAAATATTGCCCCCGCTACAAAGTACGGTGGAAACACGGTAGTATGCCAACCGGGTATTACACTTACCGCAAAATCGTACGATACGATGGTGTGTACAGAAACAACAAGTGGGGCAGACATCCCTGCAAGTAACAGATACGCCATTTCATACCGCATCCAGTGACGTGCAGAACCGCGCCATCCCAGTGCCAGGAATCCGTAGATATATCGCGCAAAGCCTTTTGGTGCACGATCACGTAATGTGGCCAGGTCTGGAATCAGTCCTGTGAACCAGAATACGGCAGATACGGTAAGGTAGGTATTGATGGCAAATACGTCCCACAGCAATGGACTGCGAAATTGTGGCCATGTGCCCATTGTGTTTGGGTATGGAAAGATGAAGAAGATAACCCAGGGACGCCCAACGTGTAACATCGGAAATATCGCAGCGCAACTAACAGCGACCAATGTCATGGCTTCAGCAAATCGATTGATGGCAGTCCGCCAGCTCTGATTAAAGAGTAACAGAATGGCAGAAATCAGTGTGCCGGCATGGCCGATACCAATCCACCACACCAGATTAACAATGGCAAATCCCCATCCCACCGGATTGTTTATACCCCAGACCCCGAGACCTATCCAAAAAAGATACAGCGTGCTGAGTGTCAGAATGACCAATAACAATTGGCCGATTCCAAAAGCGGCATGCCAGGGTTTGGGCATGGGTTTTTCCAGCACGATATCACTCACACTCCGGGATATGGACTCGTATGTGTGGCCCGGTTCCATCAAGGGGGCTGCTGGACTAAAGGCTGTTGTTGTATTACTCTGGGAACTCATATGTAAGCCTAATGCTCCGTAGCAAGGTTGCTACCCGAAACCAGTTCCGGGGATGGGTTGCTTAAACGTGCCAGATAGGTCGTTCTCGGACGTGTTCCGATATCCGCAATGAGACCGTAATTACGACCACTTTTCTTTGCCATTGCCACACGACTTTGTGGATCATTGATGTTGCCGAACTCAATTGCTTTTGATGGACAGGCTGCCTGGCACGCAGCCACGACTTCGCCGTCATAAATGTCACGAAATTCGCGTTTTGAGTCAATACGTGCCTGATTGATTCGTTGAACACAATAGGTACACTTCTCCATCACACCCCGGCTTCTTACTGTTACATTTGGATTCCGCATCAACTTCAATTGTGGTGTATCGTGGTCTGCATATTTGAAGAAATTAAAACGGCGTACCTTGTAGGGACAGTTGTTGGCGCAATATCGTGTTCCAACGCACCGATTGTAGACCATTTCATTAAGACCCTCTACACCATGCACGGTGGCACCTACTGGACACACTGGTTCGCATGGCGCATTTTCACAATGCATACAGGGTACTGGTTGGTGTACCACCTCCGGATTGCCATACATATCACCCTTGTAATATCGATCAATACGAATCCATAACATTTCACGGCCTTTGGCGACTTCTTCCTTGCCAACAACCGGAATATTGTTTTCTGCCTGGCAGGCTAAAGAACATACACCGCATCCGGTGCATTTGTTCAAGTCGATCGTCATGCCCCAGGCATTGCCCTCCCAAGCCTTTTCTTCCGGATTGTACATCGTATTATCCGGGCTTGGTTCGTGATGTCCCATGTGTTGGGCAAAGTCTGGTTGGTCTTTGTAAATAGAGATAGTGCCTTCACGTATCAGGTGGCGGTCTTCCGCTTTACGTGCCTGATCAATAGTGCTTTGTTCGATTTGCCAGTGCTCATCGGTGCGGGCAAGCAAAACACGGCGTCCTGTTTTAACCAGGTCGATACCGGTGGCAAACCAGGGAGAATCCGCGCTTTGTAATGTGTATGCACTGAATCCTAAATCTTTACCAACCTGACCGCATCTTTTTCTTCCATAGCCCAGGTGAACTGTTACACTTTGACGTGGATGCCCGAATTGAAGGTTAACCCCTGCCATGACGCTTTGTCCACCCAGTTTTACCTGAACCTGGTCCATGTCATTCAAATGAAGTTGCCTGGCGGTATCGGGGTGAATGCAAACAGCATTGTCCCATGTCAATAAAGTCAATGGCTTTGGCAGTTCCTGCAACCAGCCATTATTGGCAAATTGTCCATCTAGTATCGAAGGATCGGGGCGAAACACAACGTCCAATGCGCCACCTACCGGTGTGTAGGATTGCGCTGGCAAGTCTGCTCCATCAGGTGTAATTTCAATTGGAGTGTAGGCACTGCCTTCAACCACTCCTTTGCTCAGTGTAACGCGCCAGAAGTTTTCAAAGTTCTCTCCATCATAGCGTGCTGCCCACGCGTCTTTGATTATCTTGAGAGAATTCGTACCTTCACCACCCAATGCAACGTCCATTACTTCATAGGCTGTTTTGCCACCATATAAAGGTAATATCAGTGGTTGTATTACAGATAATGTGCCGTCATAACCGCGAACATCACCCCAGCCTTCCAGATAATGTGCCTCGGGAATTACCCAGTGACACAACCAGGAAGTTTCATTTTGTGCCGGGGTCAGACATACACGGAAGTTCACCTGATCTATGGCGCCTGCAAAATCCAGTTCCGCGGGAGTGTTGTATACCGGATTACCACCCAGAATGATGAGTGTTGAGACCTTGCCTGCCTGCATGTCATCGACAAGCGCACGTAAGGATGCCATATGGTCTACAGGGTCCGCTTCGACAGAATCTATATATTTTACTATGCCATCTGTAGCAGTTGCTCCTAATGTGTGATTAATCAGACATGCCAAAGCATGTACGACCGGAGGCTGATGATCACCAGCAATCACAACGGCGTGGTTTCCAGCCTGGCGCAAATCTTGCACCACAGTTTCCAGCCACTTAGAAGGGATTTTTGCTCCTGCTTCTTCTGCGGTATCTATATTAGGAATTTCCAGGCTCTGGGCAACAAGTCGTGCCAGTGTTTCAATGTCAGGATACCGCAAGTTTATTTTGTGGTCTGCCTGACCACCTGTCAGTGTTGGTGAGGACTCCGCAACATACAAGCGTGAGATATGATTTCCATTGTGATCATAATCACGGTTCTGGGCAAAATCCTGGGCATAGCGAATGTGGCCTGGTCCTGTATGTAGAAAGTCACTGTCCAGTGACAATACAACCTGTGCATTGGTTAAGTCGTACGTACAATCTGCCGCACGTCCGAAAACCATGCGGGTACCTTCATGGTGGTTGCTGTGGTTCACTGGTTCATATTGATGCCAGTGGGCTTCAGGATAGGCTTCCAGCAATAGCATTTTTTGTGATGCTAAAGTAGGTGAAGTAACCGTACCGCTTAATATGCGAAGTCCGGCACCATTACGGATACCCTCTTCAAGCAAAACATTGCCCAAATCTGCTGAAAAGCGACTCCAGGTGCTGAGTCTGCCGACATTTAATACGGTATCCAAGCGGTCTGGATCGTAAAGATCGAGTAAAGATGCTTGTAGGTGTTTACTAGACGCACCCAGGGTAGCGGGGTGCCCCTTGAGTCCATCTAATTTCGTTGGTCTTCCCTGGAAACTGGATGCCAACACCCCATACCCGTAACCACCCAGTGGCATGGCAGTTGCGTAATAATCGAATTTTCCGGGAATAGATTCTTCCGGTGCTTTCACATAAGGAACTATGTTTTCATCGGGCTGGCGTGCGCATCCTGCCAGGCCAGCAAGCATCATCGATGCACCCATAACCTTCATGAAATTACGACGACTGACCGGGTCCAGGAGTTCTCCCGCATGCGCAGGAAACTCACGATGCACCAGTGTATCAATTTCCTGATGTCCAAGCGCTTCATCAAGATTGCGCCAATAAGCCGGACCCTTTATTGTGGTCAAGTCATCTCGCAACTGTCCCATGTCCTTACTGATTTGTACTGATTTATCGGAATTCATGGTCTTTTCCATGGTTACCGGTGACAAATTGAACAGTTTGTCAACTGTTCTGTTTTAATATTGTACTTTTCAACCAGACGCAAGCCCTGTGCTATTTGATCTTTTGGTGCTTGCCAATTAACGTTAAAAACCTGATCCGCGGGTCGTATAAATTTCTCTGGTGCACGATGACACTCCAGGCACCAGCTCATGGACATGTGCTGGGCTTTATGCGTCAGGGGCATCTCATCTATCTGGCCATGGCAAACGGTGCAACCGACACCTTTGGCAATATGTATACTGTGATCAAAATAAACGAAATCTGGAAGATCATAAACTCTAGTCCACTCCAGGGGTTTATTATTATTCCAGCTGTCATGAAGTGGTTGTAAAAGGGTGGCATCAACTAAGACTTGTGAATGACAAGTCATACATGTTTCTGATGTGGGGATGCCTGCAAAATTACTTTTCTCAACACTTGAATGACAAAAACGGCAGTCCATAGCATTACCTCCGACATGGCGTTCATGGCTGAAGGGAATGGGCTGCTCTTTGTTAATACCAACTTGTGTTACTACCGGCGATCGATAAATTATGGCTGCAATTGCCACAGCGCTACCCAATACTACAGTGAGAATTGCGACGCCGGACCGCACCAGAAAATTTGTGCCGGGACCAAATACTTGTGCCACAGGTACAGGTTCCTTATTACTTACCAAATTTCAATACTGACCATACCAAATGCCAAGAACCACCAGAATGATGAACTTTATTCCACAAACTGATGATTGTATAAAGAAAAATTGATCCGGTAGCAGTTTTTATTCGGTTATCGATGGGTAGGGTAGATGTAAACTACACATCAATCTGCAACAGAATCAACAGTATCTAATTGAAATACCCTGTGGTCTTTCATGTAATACAAAGCTATTGAAACCACCACAACAAATATTTGAAATTGTTTGGAATTTTATTCCTAATGCCAAGTTTGGACAGAAAAAGAAACCAGGCAGTAAATAAAACCATCTCACCTATGGAGCATTTACGCGTCTGACACGTAAAATGCCCAACCTCCTCAAAAGATGTTTTCAATTATGCATAGACAAGAAAGCTTAGTCAAGTTACTCATGATTGTAGGGTATTGAAATTTGTTATAAACACCATTTTTATCACCACAACACAAAATTTTTATGAGAAATTGGTGAGATACTATTGATGAATTGTATAAATAAACTGAAGATTAAACACCCATAAATAAATAATCTTTACAAGATATAGCGTAATTATATAAGCCGACTTTTTCTAAGCATTATGTTGTTCATCTCAGGGTAATCAAGTGTGAATAAAGTTAAAAACTTTGTAAATTTGACTCAAATTGTCTTGCTTTGGGACGATCTGGCCATAATTAAACAAGTTTTGAGACGAAAAGGGAATATTTTGATTTTTCCCGGTGTCCCTTTCAGCGTATTACATGATAGCTGCGTCATCTACGCAGCTGGTAATAACGAACCTATTCATTTGGTGGCGGTTATGATTTCAGAAACAGCGGGACTCACTCGACAGGTGTGTCTGGGTATGTATTGGAATCCAGTTACCAAATTGTTTTTAAAGGAGTAATGATCATGCAAAATTCCCGCTTGCTTGAGTCAGTCGCGAAGCATGAAAAGAAGCTGATGGCACAATTGGAGAGCACCCGTGAGGAAGCTCGTACTATTGTTAATGAAGCACAGGATGCAGCATCAATCTTGCTCCAGGAGGCTCAGCAGAAGCTAGACGCTGAATTGAATACCATGCGTCGTGAAGCACTTGATGCGCGTGAGCACACGACGAATACGATAGAAGATGCTGGACAAGAAGCTGTAGATGCGATTCGTCAGGAGTCAGCAAAAAAAATGGAAGCAGTCAAGCAGCAGATATTACTGCGGCTACTGCCCGCTTTGGATTAAGAAAGGGTTGATCAATCCATGATTGCCAAAATGGAACGCGTGGAGATAGTGTTTCTTCGGTCTGAATTAAGCAGAGTAGTACCATTCCTGCAAGATATGGGTGTGATGCATCTGGAGGATGTACCGCTGGCACTTGATCAAGCGCCGGGTTACCTGCATCGGGTACATTTACCTGAACAGGAAAAAGAAGAACTGGATAAAATCGGCGAGCTAGATGGGTTTATCAAAGAGACCATCCCACTACTTGGCAAAAAGCCTGAAACAGATGACATTGCTTCTGCCGGAGCAGAATTGATTCATGAATCTTTCGAGCAATGGGACCGTAATGTTCGTTCCTGGAACCGGAACCTGCGGTCTATACATCGCCGTCGGTTAAATATTCAAGACAATATTGAAGTAGTTACCAATTATCGCGCAACTCTCAAAGCCATTGCGCCCATGCTGGCAGAGCGAAAGGCAGTACTTGGCGAAACTGCCCGAGCAGTTATTCTGGAAGGGTATAAATCAGAAGACATTGACCTGCTTGAAAAACGTATTTTAACGGATGTCGGGCAAGAATGTGATGTCATATATCAACCGCTGAATCGCAATACTTTGGTTGCTGTTATCATGCACCCTTCCGACAAACTTGATGCTGTCAGCGAATTGTTGCAACGTGAAGGTGTAGTCAGTGTAGATTCTCCGGACAAAGATGTACGGGGAAACGGTATTACAGAAGTGTTGGATAAAATCGAGGAGAAGCTCAAAGCCTTGCGAAATGATTTGCAAGAGATGAATGAGCAACTTAATGAATATTCTGTACACCATGGTGCAGCAATTATGGCCATAGAAAAGTTGTTTGACAACCGCTTGTCCCAGTTGCAAGTTATAGAACATTTTGCCCAAAGTGAGCTTGTATGTGTTGTCCATGGCTGGGTACCATCTGATGAGTACAACAAGTTGTGTACATCACTTCGTCGTGAATTTGGCAATAAAGTTGCTGCAGACACGATGTCAATTGAAAGTGTAGATGTACACCGTGTTCCTATTCAACTGCGTAATGGTCCGTTGTGGAAGCCATTCCAATTGATTCTGGGGCTTTTTGATCCACCCAAATATGGTTCATTTGACCCAACCTGGATTGTTGCCATATCGTTTATTATGTTTTATGGTTTCATCCTTGGTGATGCCGGATATGGACTCGTCATCATTGGTATTGCTGCCTGGGTAAAGAAGAAGTGGGGCAAAAATGAAATGCTTCATGATGCGATGACTATTGCGCAATGGATGGGTGCTTCTTCCATTGTGTGGGGTATTATTTATCTTGAAGTCTTTGGTGACTTGATATACAAAACCACCGGGTTGTACCCGCTTTTCCACCGGGCCGATTATCCAATGGTACTGCTGGCCATAGCGATATTATATGGTTTAATTCACATCCCGTTGAGTCTGGTTATTGGCATTGTTGAAGGATATCGCCATGGCCACAGAAAACATGCGGAAGAAAAACTTGGCATGTTGATAGGATTGACAGCCTTGGGTGTCGCTGTTCTGAGCATTGTCGGTATGATGCCACTGGGTAGTGGGCTGGGCTATTTTGCTGCTGCCTTGTTGTTTGCTACCTCACTTTACTACCTGGTGCGTTCCATGGGTTCAATGTTTGCTATGGGGGTGATGGAGATTATGGGGCTGACCTCCAATGTGCTTTCCTATGCCCGTCTCATGGCACTTGGTCTGGCATCTGTGGTATTGGCGGACCTGGCGAACGAATTGATTTATGGTACTTCTGGTATCTGGCTGTTGCTTATCGGGATTCCCGGTGCCGGATTGGTACATATGCTGAATATTTGTATTGGCGTTTTTAGCCCGACGATTCACTCGTTGCGCTTGAATTATGTTGAATTTCTACCTAAGTTTTATGAGCCGGAAGGGCGAAACTACACTCCATTTAGAAAGGAAATAGTATGGTAAAGGGACTGCTGATTTCGAAGAGACTGTTAATATGCACAGGGATTGGATTATTGATAGCAATGGTGCTGGCTCCGGTTGGGCTTGCCCAGGACATTGAATTTGGAGAGGAAGCAATCATCACTGAAGAAGAAGCTGTACCAGTGTCAATTGGAGAGGCAATACGTGTATTGGGATTGGCTTTGGGTGCAGCAGGTGCGATTGGACTGAGTGCTTTGGCAACTGCTCGTTCGCAAGCCGCTATTGGTGCGGGTGGTACCGGCGCCATGGCAGAAAAGCCGGAATTGTTCAGCCGTGTGTTTATTCTGGTCGCATTGCCTGAAACAATGGTGGTTTTGGGCTTTGTGTTGGGTATAGTTATAGCCCTTAATATATAAATACAATAATGGAATGAATGAATAACTGGTTGCGCCAAGCCCATCTATCGGACAACCCGTAACCATGATGGAAGCGCGCAATTTCAATTATAAAAGGAAGTATTGTATATGGACTCAGCTCCTCTCCTGGAAACTATGACACAGGAAATCTCTCGTCAGCAGAAAGGCTTACTGGCGGAGGCGCGTGCGCGTGCTGAATTAATTCTGGCGGAAGCCGAAGTGTCTGCCAAACAGCGAAGAGAAGAGACCATTGCAAGTTTAAAGGAAGAGCTTGATGCTTTGGCAGAAACACATCGTGAACGTGCTGAAGCCAATGCAAAGTCTGCCATGATGAGCATCAAAGATACCATTACAGATGATATTCTGAAAGATGTCCGTGCAGAACTGATACGAATTGCAGAAGATGACACTCGGTTCCAGCCGATATTGATCAAATTACTTGATGAATTGTTAATATCTAAAGTTGGTACAAATTGGCGCAACGAGGGGCGTCTGGAACTGAAAGTTAAAGTGCCAGGCGCTCACGTTGATGCTATTAATAGATGGTTGCGCGATCAAGGTGTTTCCGATGTTCAGGTTGAAACATTACATAAATTGATCGATGGTGTTGCGTTACAAGACGCAGAGCAATCATTTCGTATAAGTAATACACTGCATGATCGTTTGGAAAAACAAGAAAAGAAATTACGTGGTTTCGCAATGAAACAACTTTTTGGTGAATTGTCCGGTGACATTGAGACTGGAGACACGACATCATGACTCAGACAATCAACCCGGATGTAGTGCATTTTAATGCTCGCCTGCGTGCAGTGAAAAGTGATTTCTTTACTCGGCATGATATTGAAGAAATGTTAAACAAGGGTGATGTCGCCAATATGGCAGAAGCACTCCTGGACTCAAATTATCGTAAAGAAATGGCGGAAGCACTCACGCGGTATAATGGTGCTGATGCAATAGAGGAAGCATTGACAAGGAACCTGGCAAAAACGTACCAAATGTTGATTCATCGTGCCGTTGGTGATTTTAAAATCCTGGTTGAATTGTTTTTGACTCGTTGGGATTTGGCAGCGGTCAAATCGTTGATTCGATGTGTACACCACAGTTTTGAACCAGAAGATGCTGTTTCGTCTCTTGTTCCAGGTCCTGAGTTAACGGTGCCCTTGTTGCAAGAGTTTGCTGCTGCCGAAAATGTTGAAATCTTGATTCGACAACTGGTGGCGTGGAGACCGGACTTGTGCAGTGGTCTTCTTGCTGCCTATCCCGCATACGAAAAGAGTAATGATCCAGCACCTCTGGAAGAGGTATTGGACCGAGATTATTTTGTAGGCAATGTGCGTGTTTTGTCAGACATGCAGGACCCTGACGCAATACGACTGAAGGAATACCTTCAATCTGAAATTGATCGCATCAACCTTCGGGTCGTATTTCAATATGTCGAACGATTGCTGCAATCTGTCAATCTCTCGGAACGTTTATTTCCAGAAGGAACACTCAAAGTAGAGTTTCTTATGCGAATGGCAGAACGTGATTCCGTGGAGGGTGCCATGGAGATGCTTGGCAAAACGTCTTATCGTGATCTGGTCGATGAACTGTACGAATTGGTGCAGACCCATCGTTTTGCACCAGTTGAACGCTTTATCGAACGCATCATGATACGTCAAATCAGGCGTGAAGCACGCTCCAACGCGTTTGGTATTGCTGTCATGATGGATTATGTGTGGTTGAAATACAATGAAGTCGTTAACCTGCGGCTTGTTGCGCGTGGATTGACAGGACACATACCGCCGGGACGCGTTCGCAGTGAGTTGTATTTCATCTGACATAAAGATAATGCCTGTGACTTACCAGGCGATATTTGTTTTCAATGAAATAATGTGTTGGCTACGTACTGTAACCGAATATCTATTTCTAAATAAGGAAATATTGAAAAAATGGCGTCAAGAGTATTAGCACTGGCTTTCGGTCAGACTGCGTTAGAACTGGCCCTGGCAGGCATTACAGTGGAAGACATTGATGACATTATTGAAGTGGAAAAACGACTTGATTCCTTATTGAACAGCGATGCTGAGGTTGTCATTCTTGATGAGAATTTCAGGTCAAAGTTCAGTGATGTCATGGCTGCTAAACTAACACGGCATTCTGGACTGCCATTAATCATATATTGCCCCAGTTTTATTGAAGAAAATTCCGGAACCGATGCCTATATAAATGCAATCGTAAAACCGGCGGTAGGTTTTGAAATCAGACTGGATTAAGTTTTACGTTCAAATGATTTACCCAATTGCATTAATTTATATCAGCATAACAGGGTGAAGCATTTTTATTTGTTATACACAAACATTAAAAATTGTATAGTTCCCGGGCGCAGGTACAAGCTCACATCGGTAAGATGTCAAGAGACATAGAGAGTCCAGTTAGTGTTTACTTACAGGATTCCATCCCGACGCAATTCCGTTGCCCGGATAACAGGAGGAAGACAATGGCGGTAGCGGAACAACAGGTTGGACAGGATCAGGTTATCGGATCGCTTGTCCGTATTTCCGGCCCTATGATCGAGGCAAAAGGGATGTATGGTGTCACGATGGGTGAGATCGTGCGTGTAGGCAAGCTGCAGTTAATGGGCGAAGTTATCCGTATAGAAGGTGACAAGATTTATGCCCAGGTTTTTGAAAGCACCGATGGTATGTTCCTTGGAGAAGAAGTTGTAGCCACTGGAGAGCCATTAACTGTGGAACTGGGGCCGGGACTTCTGGGTACTACGTACGATGGTATTCAGCGCCCGCTAATCACGTTACAGCAAACTTCTGGTGATTTTATTGGGCGTGGAATGACCGCTGTTGCACTGGACCGCGAAAAGAAATGGCACTTTGTCCCGGTTGTCAGCGTTGGGCAAGAGGTCATTGGTGGTGACATATTGGGCACCGTGCAGGAAACCCAGTTTATTCAGCATCGCGTACTGGTACCACCAAGGGTTAAAGGTAAAATTGCTTCGGTTGTGACAGAAGGTGAATACACCGTAACTGATATCGTGGCTACGCTTGAAGATGGAACTGAATTGCAGATGATGCACAAGTTTCCGGTTAAGTTTCCACGACCATTCGCCCGCAAGCTGCCGCCTGATGAGCCATTCCTTACAGGCCAACGGGTACTGGACATGCTTTTTCCCATCGCCAAGGGCGGTTCAGCAATTGTTCCAGGAGGATTCGGTGCAGGTAAAACCGTGGTGGAGCACAGCATTTCAAAGTATTGTAACGCGCAGGTGATTGTGTATGTGGGGTGTGGTGAGCGCGGCAATGAAATGGCCGAAGTTTTGACTGAATTTCCGGAGCTTGAAGACCCCAACACCGGCGATACCCTGATGAACCGTACCATATTGGTTGTTAACACCTCGAACATGCCTGTGGCTGCACGGGACGCTTCCGTGTATACCGGGATGGCCATCGCGGAGTATTACCGTGATCAAGGCATGGACGTAGCACTGATGGCCGATTCAACATCACGCTGGGCAGAGGCGCTACGTGAAATCTCGTCCCGTCTGGAAGAAATGCCCGGGGAAGAAGGGTATCCGACCTATCTCTCCGAACGCATCGCTACATTTTATGAACGCTGTGGCCAAGTCGAATGTGTGGGTACTGTGCCTGAAGGTGAAAAGCCACGTCTTGGTTCACTCACTGCCGTAGGTGCGGTTTCACCCCCTGGTGGTGATTATTCGGAACCGGTAACACAAACTTCAATGCGGGTGTCCGGTGCATTATGGGCACTTGATTCAACCCTGGCCTATCGCCGGCATTATCCATCTGTAAACTGGAACCGAAGTTACTCACTGTATTTTGATGGTTTGAAAGGCTGGTTTGAACAAAATGCGCCAACAGGTTGGATTCAGAGGCGCCAAGATGCCATGACCCTGCTGCAGCGCGATGCGGAATTACAAGAAGTGGTTCAGCTTGTGGGGCCTGATGCACTGCAAGACAATGAACGGTTAATTCTGGAGTGTTCTCGCCTGGTACGTGAAGTGTTTTTGCAACAGAATGCCTTTTCAAAAAATGATGCTTCGTGTACCATGGCCAAGATGATTGGCATACTGGATGTACTGATGACTTTCTACGATGAATGTTCGGCCGTGTTGAAACGGGAAATACCATTGAGTCGCATTCTTGCACTCCCCATACGCGAAGATATCGCACGTCTGCGGGATGAACCGAATGAAGGGTTCACGCCTAAAAAAGACGCGATGCAAGAAAAAATACGACAAACTCTAAGCACGCTGGAAGCGGCATAACCGATAGGAAAAGCGCATCATCATGGCTGAAACACAAACCAATGAAATGCTCCATGAAGAATATTGGGACCTGACCTATATTTCAGGCCCACTGGTTTTTTTGAAAAACGGTGATCGTTTCCCTACAGGTGCCATTCTAGATGTGCATCTGAAAAATGGTGAAAAGCGGCAAGGGCAAATACTGGAATCAACCAGTGATCATGCAGTATTGCAACTCCTGCAAGGCACCGTTGGTGTTGATGTACAGGGCACATCGGTATCCTTGCGTGCGGATGCCGCGCGTATCGCCTGTTCGGAAGACATCATCGGAAGAAGGTTCAACGGCACCGGTGTCCCTATTGATGGACTGCCACCGATAGTTCCCGACGTGGAACTGGAAATAAATGGCTCAGCGATAAATCCGGTTTCCCGGGACAAACCTAACGACTTTATTGAAACTGGTGTATCCGCGATTGATGGCTTCAATACCTTGGTGCGTGGCCAGAAACTACCCATCTTTCTGGGATCAGGGCTTCCAGGAAATGAATTGGCAAATCTCATTGTGCAGAACGCAGGTACCAAAAGTGACGACACGCCTTTTGTGGTTGTCTTTGGCGCGATGGGTATCACTGCGCGGGAAGCGCAATACTTTTTGCGTTCGTTCGACGAAGGTGGCAAAGGTTCTCGAGTGGTAGCCTTTTTGAATCAGGCAGATGACCCGGCTATTGAACGTTTGTTCGCTCCGCGCTGCGCTTTGACAGTCGCTGAATATCTGGCATTTGAGAAAGGCTATCAGGTTCTTGTCATTCTCACAGACATGACGAACTACTGTGAAGCACTGCGTCAGATTTCCTCGGCGCGAGAAGAAATCCCGGGTCGTCGCGGATATCCTGGCTATATGTACACCGACTTGTCCAACATATATGAACGCGCTGGTCGTATCCGGGGTAAAGAAGGTTCTGTGACACAGATTCCGATGCTAACCATGCCCGATGACGATATAACGCACCCCATTCCTGACCTGACAGGATATATTACCGAAGGACAGATTGTGTTAAGTCGTCCATTACACCGGCAGGGTATCTTTCCCCCGGTAGACTTGCTGCCCTGCCTGTCCCGTTTGATGAACAATGGTATCGGTGAAGGAGCTACCCGTTCTGATCACCGGGAGTGGGCTAACCAGCTATACGCTGCGTATGCGCAGGGTCAGAGCATTAAGAAACTCATGGCAATTGTGGGTGAGGATGCGTTGACAGAACTTGACAGAAAGTACTTGAACTTCTCAAATGAATTTGAGCGGGAGATGCTTGGTCAAAGTTTTACCAGGCGCACCATAGATGAAACACTGGACATGGGATGGAAGATGTTGGGCTTGTTACCACGTGAAGAATTGACCCGTATCAATAAGGACACCATTGATCGTTACTATTGCGATATCATGGAAGATGGTACACATTCTCCATACATGGGCAATTAGACTGTACTTGCTCGTATCAATTTAAATATAAGGTAAGCCAATGGATAACGTAGCACCTACACGTATGAATATGTTGGCCCGCAAGTCTCAGATTAAGCTGGCATCGGATGGTGTGAATCTGCTGAAGGGCAAGCGGGACGCGTTGTTGCAGGAATTATTGAAACGCGCACGTGAATTGTCTAAAATGCGTGATGAGCTTCATAAAAGAGGTAGAAACGCGCGTGTTTCTCTTGCCATGGCACGTGCCGTGCGTGGCACCCCGGAATTGAAATCGGCGGCGGTTGCCGGTCATCGTGAATTGCGAATTCACGTAACCACTGAAAAAGTCTGGGGTCTGAGTCTTGGCGACATTGAGTTACAAGACATCATTCGCCCACCAGCAAAGCGAGGCATGGGTATGTTTGATACCTCATCCCATGTATTGGAAGCCGAAGAGTCATCCGAGCAAATGCTGGAACAATTACTACGGTGCGCCCCACTGGAACGTAACCTGCAAATCATAGGTGAAGAAGTAAAAAAAGTTAGTCGGCGCATAAATGCCCTGGAAGAATACTTGATCCCAAAACTTCGCTATGAAATGCGCAGTATAGCGCGGGTGCTTGATGAACGTGAGCGTGAAGATACCTTTCGGCTGAAGCGAATTAAAGCGAAAAAGTCTGCTGAGCGAAAGAAAAAACAAGCGTCAATCAACGCTGAAGAAACGTATTAAGGAGTAATGCTGCCATGTTGCTGAGTGAAGTGCTGCGTCCCGACCTGATCAAGGTACGTCTGGAGGCAGAAAATAAACGTGAAGCCATTCGTGAATTGGTAGATGTCCTTGTCCAGCAGCATGATGTTCCTATGATTCGAAGAAATGATATCATCGACGCAGTCTTTGAACGGGAAGCTATAATCGGAACCGGTATGGAAAAAGGCATAGCCATACCACACGCGTCAACCAATCATGTGGAAGATGTTCTATGTGCCCTGGGCACTGCACCACAAGGAATACCGTTTGAATCGCTCGATGGCTTGCCTGCAAAGCTGGTAATTCTTCTTTTGGTTCCCAAGAAGCAGTACGCAGAAAAAGTAAAAACACTTGCCGCCATAGCGCATTTACTGGAAGAGGAACATAGCAAAAATAAAATCATTATGATGGAAGACTCCAGTGAAATATATGATTTTATAGAACAACAAGATAAAATGTTTGTTGGATAAATCAGACAAATATTAATTCAATCAATGAAATCTGGGCCTCGGTGTAACAGCCGGGGCTCTTTGTAATTTCTTACTTCATCACAGTCTTTCAAAAAAAAGCTTGCAGACCTGTGTTGTCTCTTTGGTTGGAAAAGCAGCTATGCTCCGCAATCGTTTCAGTGCATTGTACTTTTATTTTATTGATGCGGGATCGGTCTTGCTGATCATCAGTGCAAGTTCCGGATTCTCTGCGTGCGCGTTCAATTTCGTAAACAGGTCTTTGAATATTGGGTTCCTATAAATCATCCGTACCGTCCGGATAAAATGTCGTCGGGGATCGTGACTATAAGTCCGGTTGGGATTCAAAATGGGGCTGTGAACCACTTCCGAAGGCAGCCAATGGCTGTTGATGAGCCAGGCGATAGCAGAGATATCCCATATCTCCTTGCTCCAGGCAAAATGGTCGTTGCTGTAGTCACAGAACGTTTCCAGAAGAAAATCACAGATGGTACTTTTCCCTTTCAGGTTGGCTTCCAGCTCTGGCACGGTCGTCAGGAGATGTGAAGAAACTCCCAGGCAGGGCACCTGCACCAATGGCACACCACAATCAAATACAACCTGCGCCGCGGTGACATCCTGATTCAAGTTAAATTCCAAGGTGTCCGGCCAATACAATGGGTTGCCACCTAGCCATACAATAACAATGTGCTTTATGATTTCCGGCTCAAGCAGGATTGCAGATGCCACATTGGTTATAGCGCCGATGGCTACTACATACAGCGGATCATCTTCCGGGGTAGACAAAGCACGATGAATCAAATCACGTGCTGCCGGAGTGTCATAAGGTTGAACTCCCTCTTCGAGATAACCTGTCGAACCTTTGTATACCAGCCCTTCCGGGTCTACATCCATCCTGTCCAGCAGACGAAGTATTTCATCATAACTTTTTTCCATACCGTCTTTCGGGCCGGTAGACTTGTCATTCCAGAACGGGGCAGCATATATGGCTTCCAGCTTCATGCTTTCCGGTGACAGCAGGGCGTACACCAATGCGAACTGGTCGTCTATCTCGTTGTACGTGTCTGTATCCAGTACCATACGCACCCTGCGCGCAGGTGGAGCCAGACGGATCAGCCGAAGGGGTTCTGAAATTTCTGGGTATTGCATGTCAACTCCAATCGTGTTATATAAAGAACATTGCGGTGTCTTGTAAATATTGTAAAGTATGATTTTCTGACAGATTACTCGTTAGTATCATGTTGTTCCACATCCTGGAGCAGGAGCATGGAAGCACCCCCGGAATATACATCGTCTTGCACCATTACGCTGATACGACGGGCCTCAGTTATCGGAGCGTACTTGCCTTCAAAAGGATCGTAATATGAAGTCAACTCCGCACTGGGCAGATGCAGTGTGTAGTGTGTTCCATCTGATTGCATGCGGTACAATTTTGGGCTGTCAGGCGTTATTTTACACAGCACATCGACATCTGAGTGCGTAGTGCCCTGGGCATCAATCACTTTCGCCCGTACAATCAGGTCCCCCTCGAAACTTATTTCTGAATCCAAACGCAAAGCTAGTATCGTTGACATACCGTGTGCCAATGCATATGCCTTTTTCAACATTACAGGTTTGGCATCCAAGTCTTCCTGCTCAAGGAATTCGCGGTGCTTGGTCAGGAATGCTGTATCGGCTCCAGCAACACGCCACGCTTCAAATGCTGTCTGTGCAGCATCAATAGCTTGCATACGCTGTTCATTGTCGGTCTCTGGTGTAAACCATATCAATTGTGTACCGTTCGGTTCCAGTTCTACCGCGGCATATCCAGTTGAATCCGTTACGATTTCCTCATGTGTTGCTCCGTTATACACCTGCCAGGCGATATCGGCAGATTCTGCAGGTTGCAAAGATAAATTCACGCTGGTATCTCTGTTGTTGATGAGCACTGTCATCAGCGAAAAGCCATCGGTCAGTGGCAGTACTGTTACCTGGTGCGCGGCAGCTCCTTCCAGAATACGTATTGGATGAATCTGCTCCGTGGAGAGGTGTTGTTGTATTACAGTTACGATGTTATCAAAATCAACTGGATTTATGGTATGTGGCCATTCCCAGGCGCCTGTACCAGTCTGGAATCGATTCACAATGGTACGTGATGTTTCCAGTGGTGGCACTTCCAGTTTTGTAAGATTAACATGATTTATAATGGCGGAGTGCAAGCTGTCTGGCAGGGGATACCCAAACATGTCTACAGTGGGATGCTCTCCCCAGGATAAAACTCGGCCCCCGGCTTGCAGATATGCAAGTAAAGACTTTGCGGATTCCTCAGACACATGTCTGTTCTCAATGCTTATGACAAGGGGGATTTGATTTGCCTGTTCTGGCGAAAGCAAGGCATCACCAAGTATGGTCGCGTGCCAGTGATTGTCTAGCATATCATGAAAAAATGCTGTCCAGCGTTGATTCCAGCCCGTTACCCATTCTGTATCGGACACATACAAACCAATCCGTGGCTGGACACGTGCCATTCCTGCCAACAAAGGCTGGGCATTATGAATCTCCTGAAATACCTCAGCCACAGTTGTTTCAGTGGGCGTATCTTTGATAAACCATTCTCCATCGCCAAGGGAAGCTCGCCAATGTATCGGCCCGATGTGGTTTACTCCCATACCCAGGCACTCATATACCAGTCGCCGCAGCATGACGGGGGTAAAGGTGCGGCCTCCACCTCGGGCCGTTTCATCCAGCGTCTTGTTGCCCAGGCGCGGCACACTTAAAGGTTGACCATAGGCACTGAGTACTGTCATAAAGAGCAAGTTCAAGCGTTCTTCATCATCGTCAATGCTGATGTGCCCCATCTCGAAGCCATCACAGGCACCCACCATCAGAGACGGTGATACTCCCAACCCGCGACGATGGCCCCCGCTGAATGGATTACCGTGTGTAGGAAATAGCACGGGGCGTTGTTTAGAATCCGTTGCGATAAAATCGGTCATATAAATTGCTGCACGGTCTGCCATGGCCTGTTCACGGAAGTGATACCAGGCCAGCCAGGTAGGGTTCGGGGCATTGCCCAGTGTTTTATGCATATCATCATGGTCTATCTCCAATGCCCTGTGTTTCAACCAAATTCGGAATTGGTTGAGAAATGCCGGGCGATAATCTCCAAGTGGTAAACCGAAATAATCCGGATAGGATTCTTCAGAACCGATGACCCAGGAATGAATTGAATTGTAATCTTTCAGATGAGTCACAGCAGAACGGATATAGGTAGAAGCCAGCCGTGTTATCACATCATCGCAAATAGCTGGTGTCAGACTCTCTATACCACGTATCGGATTGATACTGGTTGTTATCAGATTGCCTTCGATATCGCGCATATAGGAGTCTGGATTACGCTGGATAAACAATTCCGGATAATAGGTAAAAAAGGGATTGTTCCGTTCCCCCAGAGAAACTTCCACTGCGTGCCCCCTGGGTTCAGTATATTCCAGAAGGTCCTTGAATTCTGTAAAATCGGTATTCACTTCAGCGCCGAGGGGACTGCTTTCATCTTCTATCAAGTGCAGGTTCCGTATGATATAGGTGGCATTCGCGTGCACCCGTTCGACACTGGATTCCATGTCAGAGGCATTGTCAAATACACTGAGCATATTGCCTGGCTGCGCAAACCATACCCAATAGGGTGCCTGTAATTCTTTTTTGTAAGACTGGTTTTGTCTTTTCTCATGCGAACTTTCGATGATTTCATGGGTGTTTACATGAAATAAAGAGCAGCATAGGGAGACTAAAAACATGTTACACATGGTGTTACTCCTGAAGTAGGTGTGTCTTGTCAAAATCAGTTACATCTTTATGGCACCGGAGGAAATTCCCTCAATGAAAAGGCGCATGGAAAAAAGAAACAGAAGCACAAGTGGAACCGCAGCCATAACATAACCGGCCATCAGTGGTCCATACTCCACATAGTTCTGTCCCTCCAGATAGCGTAAACCTACGGATACCGTGTAGTTGTCGCGCTGCAGGACAATGAGTGGCCAGACAAAGTCGTTCCACAAGGTGACCACATTGATTACCGCCATGGTAGCAATGATCGGCATCGCCAACGGCAGTGCTACATGACGATATATTTGGAAACGGGAAGCGCCATCGATCCGTGCGGCCTCCACCAGGGCATCTGGCTGGGCCTCGAAAAATTGCCGGAAAATAAAAACCATCATAACTTGACCACCAGCCATCGCCGGCAGTATCAATGCCCATAGCGTATTCAGCAAACGCAACTCCACCTGTATACCCGGTACCATGTCATTCATCATCGAACTGATAGCACGTAAAACCGCATCGATTTGGGTCACCAGTACATAAAGGGGAATCAGATTTAAAATACCCGGAACCATCATCAGCAGGATAATATAGAGGTAACAGATGTCCCTACCGAAAAACCGGAACTGAGCCAGATAGAATGCAGTCAGAGAACCGAGGAACACAGTCATGAAAGTTGCAGTAACAGCCACAAAAATGGTTCGGCCAATGTAAGGGCCGACATACCCCCAGGCATGCACATAATTTGAGAAATGCAAGGGCCAGGTAGGCACATAGGGATGCTGCGCAAACTGGGTCATATCCTTGAAGCTGATTACCACCATGAAATAAACCGGCAGCAACACAAAAAACGAGACACCCCCCAGAATTCCAACCTTCAATATCTCTGGCAATGCTGTTTGTCTGATCATCGAATGCATGATGCCGGTCTCATTTCGTTCTGTCTGCGGTGATGTAGCGCAGGTTAAAGAAGGTCAGAAGCAGAATCACCAGGAACATTGCGACACCCAGTGCCGCTGCATATCCCATCTGGCCATGACTGAACGCGCTCTGGTACATCCATAACCCCGGGAGCATGGAAGCATTGTTCGGACCACCACGAGTAAGTATCAGGGGCAGCCAGAAATCCTGAATGGTTCCGATGGTGATCAACACAATGTTCAACTTGATTTGGCCCATGATTAAAGGCATCTCGATTGCCCAGAAGCGCCTGAACAGACCACAACCATCAATACGCGCCGCTTCAAATACGGATCGGTCGATGCTTTGTAAACCAGCCAGTAGAATCAACACACCGATGGTAGATATCCAGGGGAACCCCAGGAAGAGCAATGCCGGGACAACGGTTTCTTCTGTGCCCAGCCAGTTGACAGGTGCCCGAATGATATTGAGTTGCAGTAATGTCCAGTTCAACACACCACCATCCATGCGGTAAAAGTATTTCCAGACCAGCAGTCCCACCATGCCAGGAATTGCCATCGGTAGTACGAATATCACCCGAAAAGTGTATTGCATATGGGTGTTGGCCAGATGAAACAGGACGACAGCAACAATGATTGATGGTATAAATTTGATGAGATTGGCAACAAGAAAAACCAACATCACACGCACCGATTTATGCAGCACATCATCGGAAAGCATCGCTCTGAAATTCTCCAGTCCAATATACTCAGCGATGTCACTGCCGTTCCACAGAAAAAATGCATGATAAATGGCCGATAATGCCGGGGTATACGAAAATATACCCATCAGGAGTAGTGTTGGTATCAAAACCCGAATGTACTTGAAGTCGCTGATGATGCGCCCCAACACACCAAACCAAAGCAGGGACAATGTTATCAAACCAATCAGCAGAACTAGGCCGATGCGCAACACGGTTGCCAGTTGCTTCTGCTCTCGGTAACTCATGCCGCTGCTTTCATATCGGGCGAGGTGTTCCGTCTCTGGCATCAGCCCTTCAAAACGGGATATCATGCCCCAGTTGTCAATAATGCTGCGCCAGTATTTGGACAATTCCTCCTCTAACTGTTTTATGTCAGCAGGCTCTACTGGCGTTTGAGGCGCATGTATTTCTCGAAACAATCCCAACCAACGATTCTGTGTCCGCTTCAACTCCCGTTTCAAATCTTCCGGATACTCGCGAACTACGCGATGATATGCGTATTCAAAATACTCCTGCAATCCATTCAGAAACTGTTGTAACTGTTCTTCCCGCCAGGCCGCGTATTCCTCCGGTGATCCTCCGGTCAGACGCTCATAATAGGTATGATTGGGAATGCTCCCCAACAGCCGCGCCAGTTCGTTCCATAATTTGTCGCGGGCGTCGATCCAGTAAGGCTCCTTGGTGATCCCGATAGTGTAGGGATCGAACCAAACCATGTGCGTACCTCTGCGGTTCATTCGGGTTAAAAATGGTTCGAGCCTGTCTGGTACAGGAATACCACGAATCGGTGACATGCAAACCGCGTCTTCACTCAGAATTGCCTGGGCCTCGGGCGAAGTGAAGTACATAAGGAAATCCAGCGCCGCGTCCAGTGCGCCTTTGTCGCGTGTATTGGCAGGAACACCAAATTCAAATGCAGAAAGGCTGAATTCCTCTGCGTATTCGCCGTCATAGTAAGGTGATTCCTTCAGCAGAGGAAAAGGAAAAACACCCAACTCAAAGTCACACATCTGCTCAAGGCTACTCATGTCCGTGCTGACCCAAAACAGAGTTGCAGCACGTCCAGAAGCAAACGCTTCAAAGGCTTGTTGTAAATCCAGAGAAGTCGCGCCCGGTACCCAGTACTCACTTTTTTCATACAACAGCCGCCAGGGTTCAGCCAGGTTGAGTTCGCTCAAGTCCAAGCGGCCTTGGACCATTGCCTGAGCTATTTCGTATGGCTCGGGGTAATCATCCGGGAAATAGGTATCATAGCGCGAAATAAGATTGTCATAGAGTTGCTTGCGATAATAGGGAAGCTGCCAGATGATTGGCGCGGGATCGGGAAAAAAGTTACTGACTTCACCATAGACCCCAATCGCTTTCAACGCTTCAAATGCATGAATCAGTTCCGCCCAGGTCTCCGGTTCATCAACCAGTTCATTGCCGTTTTCATCTAGTATGGGGTTCCCGGAAGCGTCACGCTGTATAATTCCGGCACGACGAAACACGTCCCTGTTATAAAAGTATGCGGTGTTTTCGCTGGCCCACGAAATGATCCAGTTACGGCGGTATACCGGATCACGGGCGTTAAGAATAAATTGCGGGTAATACATCTCTGACCAGCGCATGCCGGTATATGGGTTAAGCTGCTCTAGATGCTCTGTCATGTCTACCAGCTTGCCCTGGTATGCACCATACCGGATGGCAGAACCATTGTCGATCATCACAATGTCCGGAATCTCCCGGCCAAGCATTTGGCTCTGAAGCCAGTCATGGTAACCTCCATAAGGCAAATCTACCAGACGAATATGTACATTTTCACTTTGCGCTTCATATCGCCGCACGATTTCTTCAATCCCACGGCGCATGCCCGCCTTCTCCAGTATCCAAAAACTTATCCGTAACTCGATGGGTGTATCAGACACATACCGGTGTGCTGTCATGGGGATGGGAGTAGGGTCCAGGCCTTCAGCAAAGTCCTGATCATAGGAAGCTTCCAATTCATCCAGCCTGTCGAGTACACGAAAAATCCAGCCGCCCCCTTTTCCTTCATCCAGTATTTGTCGGTAGGTGGCCTCTGCGGTGTCATACAGTCCAGCTTGCTGCAGCAAGCGTCCGCGAGCATACAAGAAACCCAACCGCTCCTCCAGAGTGTGGGTAAGCTCCGTTGTTTCGTACGCTTTTAAATACCAGGCAGCAGCCCGGTCTGTATCCTCCAACCTGTGCAGGTACAATTCTGCCAGTAACATGGCAGCATAACCACTAAGGTATCTGCCACCAGCCTCGGAAAAGACCGTAAGAAAGCAGGACTCTGCTTCCAGAATATTGGCGTCAGCCGGATCATGCAATGCAGCAAGACCTTGTATGAATGCTGCCGTTATGCGATGGGGTGAGTTCGGATACTCCGTGTGGTGTCCTGCCATCAGGTGGCGCACCAACCTGAATTCGGGGATTGGACGCACCCAGGCAGCCCAACCCCGCAGAAAATCAATCGTAGCCAATTCCGTTTCGTCCGCATCGTCCAAAGAAAGCGCGGAATTAAAACGATCAATGGCACTGTCGCTGTCGAATGGGGTATTGATACCGACATCGAGAAAGTCAAAACCTTGTTGCAGCAAACGTGCCGACTGGGTCATGTCAGGATAGGAATGCTCTCGCGGCAGGTTCATTCCTATCCCGACTGACACCAAGCTGAAGATGATCAAAGTAAACAGGATTCGATGGATGATTATCTTCACACTGTGCCCTTATCTCTTCAGTTGTTGTCCTGGATTTCCATGTATGCTTTTTTATACACGAAATTATCAGCCCATGCCACCATAAACATGCGACCAACCACTGAAATTGTCTCCTGGAATCCAGGTTCCTGGTTGTGGAGCGGCATCAAATGGAGGTGGTCCCGGTTTGCTGTACCGTGAAAACTCGACATGCCCATCCATGTACAAGATATTAATTCCTCCGGGAACATGGTTAAAGATCAATATCGCGCCTCGTCCCTGTGCGAATTGATCTGCATTGTCATTGCGACCATAGGCGTCCCACATTACAGGTAAGGTAGTTTGTGCCTGGGCTGCCGCTCCGGGATTGTTGATGTCGGTAATGAAGAAACGCTCCACACCTTCTTTAAGCCGGTTGTAGCTCTTGGGTACCGGTGTTACCCCGTCATCATCCATGGCGCCATCCCACCAGGTCAAAAAGTTCAAAATATTGGGTATGTCCTGATCACCCGCGTTGTGTCGGTGTACGATTCCCACAGAAGAACTCGGTCCGCCTACTGCAGCAATCAAATTCTGATCCCATAATTCTTCTTTGATGTTGTTCTCATACTGCCACGCCAGGCTGACATAATGGAATGCCGCCATCATCTGGCTGGAGGTGCGGGTAGCATAGGGATTGTACACATAAGAAATCGGATGGGATAGAATGGCGTGTCGAACCAGTTTGGCAGCTTGTGGGTTGATATTGTCATTGATATTATTCACTTGCGCCGCAATGTCATCATCAAATCCAGGCCAGGGTGACTGAAAACCCACGGAGTCTGCGCCTTCCCAGTCGGAACGGCTGTCCGATGGACAAATCATGATATTGGGGTCGTTCCAGTAATCCGGGTAAATGTCCGTGCTGTTCACACCACGCCACCAGGTCCATCCATTGAGCTTGGGGCCACCGCCACCGGGAAACATGCCGGCACGGTTTTCCGATGAGTACATTTTAAAGATAAGCCCCCATTGCTTCAGATTGTTGGCGCATGACGCACGCCGTGCCGCTTCTCTTGCGCGTGCCAGTGCTGGCAGCAGAATAGCTGCCAGAATGCCGATGATGGCAATTACCACCAGCAACTCGATGAGTGTAAAGCCCTTTCGTTGTCGTTTCATAACCAGGTCCTCCAAGTTATCCGTGATAGTTATACCCACACGGAAGCGCACAGTGCGCCACCGCAATAGTACCGTTATAGGTTAACCGGTTCAGCAAGCAGGGCAAAAAAACTCACCCACATCCTGATGAACCCCGCGCTACCAAATACGGTTGTAACAGTATTTCATCCAGCTCCTGCTTTCGGTTATCTATCATCCGAAATAATGACTGTACCATGTCAGCACCCAATTCAGATTTCGGGAGCCCGATGCTGCTGAGGCCAGGAGTCGCGAAATAAGCCAGCTCTGAATCGTTACATCCCACAATCTTCACCTGATCGGGCACTTGAATGCCTTGTCGGTTTAATACATATTTGCCATGCAGCGCTACGTCATCCGCAATAGATACCAGCCCGTCGATTTTATGCTTGTGAATCAATTCAAGAAATTCCTGGTCCATCTCTGGAACACCGCGATCCAGGAAAAGGCTTGTGATATCCGGTTTCGGTTTCCCATGGGCCTTCAAAGCTTCAAGATAACCTGCTTCGCGGGCTTGATGTATTATTTTCAGGTAATCGCCCTGGGTATAGATTGGGGCTGACAAAAATGCAACACGTTTGCATCCTTGTTGAATGAGGTGCTCGGCAGCAATACGTCCTACTTCATAGTCATTGAACGTCATGAAAAGAAAGGGTGCTTCTGAATCCGCACGACGTCGGAACAGAATCGTGGGAATTTTGTAATTGGTAAGAATTTTCAGGTGGGGAGCATGCACATCTACTGGAAGAATGATGATACCATCAATGCGACGTGCTATCAGGCTGTTAATATAGGCCTTTTCACGTTCCACGTCATCAAAGGTGCTGCCAAACAGTGTCTGGAAATCACGTTGCTCCGCTTTCAGCTCTATACTGCGCAGCAAACCAGCATAAAAATCTGAAAAATGGGGTGCCATAAGCGCGATGAGGTGGTTGTGCTCTTTTTTTAGTAACGCCGCACTCCGGTTAGGTACATAACCGAGTTGCTCCGCGATATCTCGAATACGTTTCGCAGTATCCGGGCTGATGCGGTATTCCCGATCACGACCACTCAGCACATACGATGCAGTCGCCTTTGATACACGTGCCATTTTGGCAATTTCGTTCAGGGTGATACGTTCACCCATAGTGCAGCCTCCCGAAGCCCATGTTATGCGTATATTTCACATTAGCTGAACCGGTTGTGCTGAGAGTATACAACAGCTTATTTGATTTGTCAACACTTTTATTTTTTATTTTTCGGATTTCCTGGGCCTCTGTTCCATACAACTTCTTATGTAGCAAAAAAAAGAAGGCGCACAAAAATACGCCCTCCGAAATTAAATTCTATATCAGCTACTTTACTTTTCCGAATGAGTCAATCTGTCCAAGCCACAAGTGGGGGGGTGGCATAATCCGCGTAACGATCAGCGACTTTGGCAGCTTCAACATCACCGGAATGTACATAAACACGATAGTTAAAGGTAATAGATTCACCAGCCTCCAGTGGCATGTCACCTTGCTCCATTGGCAAGAGACCTTCATTGTACGGGGCACCTTTAAAGTCATGATATCCAAAGCAATTCGCAGCCATCAGCCCATAATTGCGTACATGCCATGATGTGGGATGCCGGGGATTGTCGGGATGATCGAAAATGGAGAGGCCACGCCAGCCAACTTCCAAGTTGGCTGAAAAATCACACCAAGGTGATGGCTTACCCCACAGGGCACTTTCTCCTACATCCCCATGCGCATTGGTAATTACGGCGTTATCAGAGATGTCCGGATGCATCCGCACAGCCAGCATACCCGCTTCTTTGGTATCGCGTAAGGTCACTGAACCATAATTCATGTTCAGCGTAATGTGGGTATCCATAAGACGGCCATTAACAGGAGAAGCATAAAACCGGTATTCACGTGTTTCATCAAACTTGGGTGCGCCATCGGCATCCAGCCAGGACAATTCAAGAGCAATCCAGCCGTAGGCATCGCCAGAACCATAGGAAACTTCATTAATTCGCTGCTCGCTCGCGTCTGTACCCATGTGCCAAGTGTTGCCATTGTCATATTCCCCATGTGCTGTCCACATGGATGTATGGTGGACATGGTCTGTCGCACGATCCGATTCAATCATCGGCCAGTCTCGTGTAATACTGATGTCTCCTTCACCTCTGACAGGCCACAGGAATGGTTTGTTAAATTCATGCTTTACATGAAAGCTGGTGAAGTGCTTGTCTTCGATCACTACTGCCAGTACAGCACCTTCTTCTTGTGCTTCAACAACTACTTTTGGCACATAATCATCAGGCTTGTCTGTTACTTGCACCGCATATCGGTGCTCCGCACCGGGTACCGCACCTTCAGGTATAAATACCAATTCTCCATTGCGTACTGTTGCAGGGTAGCGATTACCAGTCGATGGTTGTATTACGTAAACGAGACCATCAGGTGCTTCTCCATCCCAAGTCAAAGATATGGGTACATTCTGACGCGGCGAATCGCCAGCAACAAGGCTCATTTCTCGACCATCGCGGGCAGATGCTGTCATGGTACATAACAGAACGAGGATTAAGCAGAGTTGTATCACTAATCTCATTGATATTGATTCCTTTCCTTTGAAACAACTACAAAATGGACATAATACTATGAATTGTTTTGTATATTCCAGAATAGGTACTCTATCACACCTGCACTTGATCATCAAGAAATGCCTTCATGACCAACAAGTAAAACAAGTAAAAAGAAAGCATTCAATAAACAAGCTGCAATAAAAAATCCGGGCCAACGCTGAAGTTCATCAGCATGAGCCCGGAGGAGATGGTAGAAATTGAAAACCTGTGGGTATAGGCAGAGTCTTACATCATGCCGCCCATTCCACCCATACCGCCCATTCCACCCATACCGCCGCCACCACCACCGGCAGGCATCGGGGGTTCTTCTTCAGGTATGTCGGTAATGAGGCATTCAGTGGTAATGATCATGGAAGCTGCGCTGGCACCATTTTGAAGTGCGCAACGAATAACTTTTGCAGGATCAATAATTCCTGCCTTGACCAAATCTTCCATTTCGCCTGTACTGGCATTCAGTCCCGTATTGCCTTTAGCCTTTAATACATTCTCTACAATGACCGAACCTTCCAGGCCAGCGTTTTTAGCGATTATACGCAAAGGTTCTTTCATCGCCTGGCTGACTATCTTCACACCGACAGCTTCATCGCCTTCCAGTTCCATGGCATCAACTTTGGCCCGTGCACGCAACAGCGCAACACCACCACCGGCCACGATACCTTCTTCGATAGCGGCCCGTGTGGCTGACAACGCGTCATCGGCGCGGTCTTTCTTTTCTTTGAGTTCCACTTCACTGGCAGCACCTACACGGATTACTGCTACACCGCCAGCCAACTTGGCCAGGCGTTCCTGCAGCTTTTCCCGGTCATAGTCGGAAGTTGTTGCTTCAACCGCACGACGAATCTGCTCACAGCGACCTAAAATCTCTTTCTTGTCGCCAGCACCTTCAATTATAGTGGTATTGTCTTTTGTAACTTCAATACGTTTGGCCCGACCAAGCATGTCCATGGTGATACTGTCAAGCTTGATACCCAGGTCTTCCGTGATGTACGTGCCACCGGTTACAATGGAAATGTCGCGCAGAATTTCTTTACGCCGATCACCAAATGCAGGTGCTTTTACGGCACAAACCTTCAGGATGCCGCGCAATGTATTGACTACCAATGTGGCCAGTGCTTCCCCTTCAACGTCTTCAGCAATTATAAGTAAGGGACTGCTGCTCTGGGCAATTTGCTGTAATATGGGGAGAATTTCTTGGATACTGCTGATTTTCTTTTCACAGCAAAGCACATAACAGTCATCCAATACCGCTGTGAGGTCTTCACGACGATTGGAAAAATAGGCGGAGAGATAGCCGCGGTCAAACTGCATACCATCAACGACTTCTACTTCAGTTTCCAGGCTTTTGCCTTCTTCTATCGAGATAACACCATCTTCACCAACTTTTTCAATCGCCTCGGCAATTATCTCGCCTATAGTTTCATCGCCATTGGCTGAAACTGTAGCTACTTGCTTGATTTCATCTTTGCTGTTAACTTTTTTGGCGGCAGACCGAATTGCTTCCACAGCCACTGCGACAGCTTTGTCAATTCCACGCTTTACGTGTATGGGGTTTGCACCAGCAGTTACATGTTTCATGCCTTCATGTACAATACTTTGGGCAAGAACCGTTGCTGTTGTTGTACCATCACCTGCCTGATCACCGGTTTTGCTGGCAGCTTCGCGCAGCATCCGGGCACCCATATTTTCAAATGGTTCGTCTAAATCAATTTCCTTGGCTACTGTCACCCCGTCCTTGGTGATTTTAGGGGCGCCAAATGACTTTTCCATCAGGACGTTGCGACCCCTTGGGCCGAGTGTTGCTTTCACTGCGTTGGCTAATTTGTCAACGCCTGCCAGCAAGTGCAGCCTTGCGTCCTGTCCATATTGGAGTTGTTTGGCCATAATGCTACGGTCTCCTTTGTTTTGATAAACTCCGCGACTGCGGAAGATGCACCCAAGAGTGCCACACGCCCTGTGCGGCAATAACTGGTAGAATCGGGCACACACCCGATGTTAGCACTCCATTGAATCGAGTGCTAACAGCCAAAATTCTATCATAATGAACTTACCGTGTCAAGCAGTTTTATGAACAATACTTGACGATAATGCGCTATATCATGATGAAGTGACTCAAAAACAGAACTGGTTCAGTTCAGCCCTGACAAATAATGACCGGGGCGTATGTTGCCTTGTGGTTTGATACGCCCCGGCCAAGCACTACAGTAAGTAAATTATCATAATTACCTACTGTATAGTTTATTTAACACCATACTTCGACAAAGCTATCATTTCTTCTTCAGAACGTAACAACTGGGGTTGATATCCGGGTAGTGGCTTGATCTGCTGGTGGTAGGCATCCAGGAACCAGAAATCCTGCGGGAAGAAATCTTCTTCTTTCTCAGCAGGCGGCACGATCCAATTATGCGCGCCTAGCACGACCGGTGGAGCATCCAGATAATCAAAGGCCATCTGGGTTACATTACCGGCTACTGTATGCAGGTAACTTCCACGCTCACAGGCGTCACTGGCAAGTATCAGCTTACCAGTCTTCTTCAGGGAATTGACCAGAATTTCATAATCGAACGGTACCAGACTACGGCCGTCAATCAGCTCCACAGAGATGCCATATTCTTTTTCCATCTTTTGGGCAGCATCCCAAGCACGATATAATGTGGCGCCGAAGGTGAGGATGGTCAGGTCTTTACCTTCTTTGACGACGTTGGGCAGACCGATAGGTACTCTGTAGTAATCTTTCGGCACCCCACCTTTGTGGAAAATTTCGGTTTGTGATGAGTACAGGCGTTGACTCTCGAAAAAGACCACCGGATCCGAACCACTGAGGGCGGTGGCCAACATTCCTTTGGCATCGTACGGTGTGGCGGGGAAGACCACCTTCAGTCCCGGTATGTGGGCGCATAAGGCTGTCCAGTCCTGGGAGTGCTGGGCACCGTACTTATTGCCCACAGACACCCGCAATACTACTGGCATCTTGCAATAACCACCCGACATGGATTGCCATTTCGAAAGCTGGTTAAAAACTTCATCGCCAGCACGACCCAGGAAGTCACAGTACATGAGTTCGACGAGTGCCTTGCCGCCTTCCAGTGCGTAACCAACTGCGGTACCGACAATAGCGGCCTCAGAAATGGGTGAATTGAAAAGACGATGATAGGGCAACACTTCTGTTAAGCCTTGGTATACAGCAAAGGCACCACCCCAGTCACGATTTTCTTCGCCATATGCTACCAGTCGGTGATCATTGTAGAAATGATGAATAACCGTTTCAAACAGGGCCTCACCATAGGTGATTGCTTTGTTGCCCTTTAATACCTGGCCGTCTTCTGCGATCCCACTACGTGACTTTTTGTTAATGATTTTAAAACGTGGGCTTTCTTCCATAGGTGCCAGGACGTCGGTATCGTACTTTAGTCCGGGCAGTTCTTCTTCTATCTCATTGGAATAAATGATCTGAGATACGCCCTGGTGCGGGGTCAAGACCATTCGAGGTGACAATTCCGGATCAATAGCCAGCTTACATGCCTTGGAGCATTTGCGCACCGCGTATTCCTTGATAGCGTCGATGTCGTCCTGCTTTACGACGCCAGCTTCCAGCAGCTTGTCGCCAAATTCGACAATCGGGTCAACCTTTCGCCACATCTCAATTTCATCGCGCTCACGATAAGAGGACTGATCGCTGGGGGAGTGGCCGGTCTGGCGGTAGCATTGCACCTCAAGCAGGATTGGTCCACGCCCTTCCTGTATCAGGCCCATCTTGCGTTTATAGGCGTCTGCAACACTCAAAGGATTGTTGCCGTCAACACATTCCGCATGCATGTTTTCAGGATTGACACCAGCTCCAACACGGGCAATGCGTTCAATCCCCATAGTTTCACCTATGGGCTGACCACCCATGCCATAGAAGTTGTTCATGAAGTTGAAGACAATTGGAAGACCGCCCTGATACTCTTTGTCCCATAACTTGTGGAATTGTGCCATGGAAGCAAAGCCAAGTGCTTCCCAGACAGGACCGCAACCCAACGAAGCATCTCCAATATTCGCTACGGTGATACCACCAGCTTTTTGAACCTTTTTGAATAATGCGGAGCCGGTCGCGATGTCGGCGCTGCCGCCCACCAGAGCATTGTTCGGGAAAATGCCGAATGGTGTGAAGAACACATGCATGGAGCCACCCATGCCTTTATTAAAGCCGGTTTCCTTGCCAAAAATTTCAGCAAGCAATCCAAACAGCAGGTAGTCAATACCGCGTTCTTCGTCTTCTGTGCTGCTGAATGGGTTACGGACACCTGCCTTCAAGACCGACCAGTCCGGATTATGATCTTCCACTATCTTTAATATAGTGCCATCAAAATAGGATTCCATCAAGGTTTGTAATGATGCACCTTGAAGTTCATCTACTGCGCGTAAGCCCTTGGCAATTACTTCACCATGGCTACGGTGACTTCCGAAGATGTGATCATTAACTTTCAGATGGAAACATTCACCGACAGCGGCTGCCTCCTGTCCTGTAGACAGATGCGCCGGGCCCAGGTGGTTGTAATCAATCCCCTGATAACTTTGAACTTTTTTGATGCTGTCAAGCATGCTTTCAAATTCACGAATCAAAACCATGTCTCGGAAAACCCGAACAAGTTTGCTGGCATTGATGTCGGAGTTATCTTTTAGTTCTTGTTTGATTGTTTTCTTATATACGTTGACCGGGATTGTACCCAGTTTTAAATTGTCACTTTTCCGGACATCTTCCGGAATAACCATTAATTGTTTAGCCATTGTCCATTGACCTTTTTTGTTGCGCGTATCGACTTCGAGCCGCTGTTTTTGAATTTATCCCCTGAACCTGGTCTGCCTAGTAATCGGCATTCTCAAGTATCTCTTTCAAGCGGCCCAGGAACTGTGCCGCAACTGCACCATCGATGACCCTGTGATCACTCGACAAGGTTACTTTCATGATTGGTCGCACATGGATGCCCCCGTCAATGACAACAGGCCGGTCTTTGATTTGGCCGACTGCCAGTATGGCACTGTCCGGTTGATTGATAATGGCAGTAAAATGGTCCACGCCGAAGACGCCCAGATTCGATACGGTAAAGGTGTTGCCGGTGTAATCTTCCGGAGTCAACTTTCCAGTACGTGCTTTTTCAGCCAGTACCTTGCTTTCCCTGCTGATGTCCTGTAGCGATTTCTTCTGCATCTGCTTAATTACCGGCACAATAAGTCCAGTCGGCAAGGTCACTGCAAAACCGATATTGATGTCTTGTAATTCTTCGATTGCATCGCCCAACCACCGGGAATTAACAACGGGGTAGTCCTGAATGGCACGAGCACATGCCCGCAGAACCAGCTCATTAAATGAAGGTTTGAAATCACCCAGTCCGGTGCGATATGCCATGGACTTTTTCATATCTACTTCAATTGTGATATAGAAATGGGGTGCACCAAACTTGCTCTCGATCATCCGCTGGGCAATGACCTTGCGCATCGGAGAAAGTGGTGTCACCTTGCCATCGCCGGAAGGCGCAATTGGCTGTATGGCCTGTTTTGGAACGGAAGCTGAAGTAGCAGGAACTGTGCCACCCTCAAGAGCTGAGGCGATGTCTTCTTTTACGACACGGCCACTGGGACCAGTACCTTCAACGGTTGTGAGGTCTATTCCGCCCATCTTTGCCATGCGACGCGCAGAAGGTGAGCTTGCAACAGCCTCTTGACCAGCCTCATAGGCCAACACATCGGCTTCAAGCACGCGACCGTGTGGGCCGCTACCATCCAGTTGCGTTAAATCTACATCATGCGAATCAGCAGTTTTTCGGGCACGCGGTGAGGCAAATCCTGATGTTGTAGAAACTTTTGCAGTAGAACCAGATGACGCGACTTCAACCTCTGGTTCTGGAGCAACTTCTGTCTTGGCTTCTTCTACCTTTGGAGACTCTGCTTCTGCTGGTGCTGCACTTCCGCTCCCTGTAGCATATTGGGCGAGATCAGGAATTGCTTCTCCGGCATCACCGACCAATGCCACAACAGTGAAAACAGGGACTTCTTCGTCTTCCTGCACCAGAATTTTACGAAGGGTACCTTCCTCTGCAGATTCATATTCGATTTCTGCCTTGTCAGTCTGAATGGTAAAAATAGGTTCACCAACAGCAATGCTGTCACCTTCTTTTTTTAACCATTGCACAATGGAGGCCTCTTCCACCGATTGCCCCAACTGCGGCATTTTAATTTCTTTCATATTTGATTCCTAAGTTCGAGTTGGAAACCGTGGGTGATGCTATTACCCAATTAGTCCGCGAAGTGTATTCGCATACACCATGTTTCGCGGACTGGACTGAAAACAGGATGCGTAGGCCGCACTGCTTGCCCATGGAGTATACGTATATATATAAACCGTTCCACCTCACCTGATCAGAATTTCGGTGTACGGAGTAAACCGCCGTAAGTAGTTCAAGACACAATTAGTACTTTGTACTGCTGTATAGGGGAAAATAAACTAAATAGAATCTCAGACTCGGTAAAGCGTAATTCCTTGACGTTCCACCTCGCGGGCAAAACTGTCTTCCATTTCTCTGTCTGTAACAAGCACATCAACATCTTGCAATTTGCCTGCATTCACAAAAGAAATATTGCCCACTTTGCCGCTGTGCGCGAGCACAATGACTTCATGAGCCCGCTTTATAACCAGCTCCTTCGTGAATGCCTCCGCAGGGTCAGTTGTTGTCAACCCTTCTGCCAAGGTCAAACCCAGTGTGCCCATGAACGCTTTATCGATATTGAGTTCACTCAGAAGATGACGTGTCAGCGCGCCGACCATGGTCTGGCTCAATCGTCGAAGCTCACCTCCTATAAGGATCAGTTTTGGTCCCCCACCTGCCAGCTCCCATGCTGCACGCAGGGAATTTGTCACAACAGTGATGTTACTGCGATCGCGTATCAGGCGTGTAAGCTCAAGTACTGTACTTCCACCATCAAGATATATCGTGTCACGTGATTCAATCAGGCTGGCAGCAAATTCTGCTATGCGGAATTTTTCCCGACGAGCGATAGATGCTTTGTCGTCAAACAGTGGTTCTTCAGCACGCTGCCCTTCCAGAACAGCACCCCCATGAATGCGCCGTACTTCTCCCAGACGTTCCAGCTCTTCCAGGTCTCTTCGTACGGTTGCCGGGGAGACCGACAACTGCATGCACAACTCGTCTACCCGCACGACATGGTTTTCATGTAAAATACCGCGTAAGCGGTCCAGTCGTTGCGGTGCAAGCTCTTTTTGTTTTTGAAGGGTTTGTGCCATGCCTGAATCTGTGATCAATGGTAGCATCTTGAAAGTTTATGGTGGAATGTATTAGAATCATGCTCGCTTCAATCAAAAGCAATCATACCTGATTTATTTCACACATTGCAAGCATTCTGATTTTTCTGATAGTCCAAAGTAGTGTTCACCGGAACCGGCAGAGGAGCGCCTCGGGCCTGTTTCGATAATTCTAATAAAAAGCAACAAACAACCCAAAACATGGGCCGATGCAACGGATCAGTAGCTTCGGCAGTATCCGAACGCCGCGGCGCTCAAAAATGAAAGGCAACCCATGGAAAAAACGCTCGCATTACGTCTTTATGGTAAAAATGATGTCCGATTGGAAGAATTTGAACTTCCGGAGATCAAGGACAACGAAATTCTGGCAGACGTATACAGCGACAGTATCTGCATGTCTACCTACAAAGTGTTACAGCAAGGTGAAGACCATAAGCGTGTGCCACCGGGACTTGCAGAAAATCCCATAATCGTCGGGCATGAAATTTGTGGTCATATCCTCAAACTGGGAAAAAACTTTGAAGGTAAGTACAAGATCGGCCAGAAATACAGTGTGCAACCTGCCATGAATTATCCGGGCAAAGAATGGCATGCGCCTGGTTATTCCTTCCCTTACTTCGGTGGCAACGCCACCAAGGTGATCATTCCTCATGAAATCATGGACATGGACTGTCTGCTGACCTACGATGGTGAGGGCTATTTCATGGGTTCACTCGTGGAAGTGATGTCTTGTATCGTCGGTGGTTTCAATGTCCAATATCACTTTGAGCATGGCAGTTACCAACACGAGATGGGCATTGTTGAGGGAGGTGCTCTGGCGCTTCTCGGCGGTACCGGTCCGATGGGTCTTGGTGCTATTGATTATGCCATTCACGGTCCACGCAAACCCAAAACACTATTGGTCACAGACATCGATCAGGCTCGCCTTGACCGTGCGGAGCATCTTTTCTCCAAAGAGGAAGCCCGGAAAAACGGGGTTGATGTGCATTACGTCAATACAAGCTCAGCAAGTAACCAGGACCTGATAGACCTGGCCGACGGTGTGGGGTACCATGATGCATTCGTTTTTGCGCCTGTACCGGCTCTGGTGGAACAAGCCAGTGACATCATGTGTGAAAATGGCTGTCTGAATTTCTTTGCCGGTCCTACGAACACAGAGTTCAAGTCAACGATTAACTTCTATAAGGTACATTACGCAGCCCATCACGTTGCCGCGAACAGCGGTGGTAACACGGAAGACATGCGCATTGCGCTGAAGTATATGAGTGAAGGCAAGCTGAACCCAGCCATTATGATTACCCATGTTGGTGGTTTGGACAGCACTGCGGATACGCTGGCCAATCTGCCCAATATCGGTGGTGGCAAAAAACTGGTTTACAACCACATCTCCCTGCCGATGACTGCTATCGATGACTTTGAATCATTGGGGAAAGACAATGAGTTGTTCCGGAATCTGGCGGAAATATGCGCACGTCATGATGGTTTGTGGTCTGTAGAAGCAGAGGATTATTTGCTCAACAACGCACCCAAGATGCCCGGCGTGGAATAGAATAAACTACTAAGCAAATCATCAGAAAATTATCTGTCAGAAAAGAGCCTGGACCTGTCAAAGGATAAGTCCAGGCTCTTTGTTGCTGCAAAAATTTCACTATTGAATTATTTGTACATCCTGTATTATCCCTGAATGCGTGTCTTCATCCAGTTGTTCGAATTGTGAAAGTCCGCGACCGCATTGCCGGGATGTACCAGCGCATCAAACAAGGGCCGGTCAGCATCGTCGAGTTGCATTTCCAGCACAGGCGTAAACTCCTTGAGATGCTCCAGGGTACGCGGGCCGATGATGGGCGATGTTACCGCGGGCTGGTCTTTCAACCACAATAACGCAAGCTGCCCGGCAGTCATGTTCCGCTCCTCCGCCATGGTCTTGATTCGCGCACCGATTTCCAGCCCGGCTTTGGAGAGCCGTTCATGAAACACACCACCGGCACGTTCCGCCCGTGAGCCTTCCGGTATACTTCCATCAGTTGGATACCGACCGGCCAGCATGCCCATAGCCAGGGGAGACCAGGGCAGCACGGCCAGCCCATACTCCTGGCATAGTGGTATAAGCTCATTTTCTACCCGCCGATCAAGCAGGTTGTAGGGGGGCTGCTCACTCACGTAACGTGCCAGATTGTAGCGTTCGCTGGTTGCCAGAGCTTCCATCACTTTCCAGGCTGGATGGGTTGAACAACCGGCATAACGAACTTTTCCTGCCCTGATGAGATCATCAAACGCACGCAAGGTTTCATCCTGTGGAATGTTCAATGCTGGACGATGCAACTGGTACAAATCAATGTGGTCCGTTTGCAGTCGTTGTAAAGATGCTTCACAGGACTTGATGATGTGATAATACGAACCACCCTGATCGTTCGGGCCCGGCCCCATGGTACCGTATACCTTCGTTGCCAGAATAACTTCATCCCGTTTGCCATTATCTTTAAGGCATTTGCCGACAATCCGTTCGCTTTCTCCTGCATTGTAGACATTGGCAGTATCAATGAAATTGAATCCGGCTTCCAGCGCATGGTTGATTATTTCGAATGAATCAATCTCCGTGGTCGGTCCACCAAAATTCATAGCACCCAGACACAAGGGTGAAACCATTACACCAGTGCGGCCCAATTGTCGGTAATCCATGTTTCTCACTCCTTATTGGGTTGATATTATTACTTCGTTTTTATGAAGCATTATACTTTCGGATTATTCTATGCTGAACAGTCCTTCCTGAAGCGGAATCCTGAATACCAGGCGGCCATCCGGGTCCAGGCGGGATGGGACATCGCTAAGGGTGACACCATCTTTATACAATTCCATTTGTGAGCTGTTCCGGTTTGCCTCAATGGCAAAGGCCAGCTCAACGGTCAAATTCTGATCATTCGGGATGGTTGAGCCACGTAAATCAATCTGATTGTCACGTACCGCGACATCCAGGCGTGCATCATGGAACCAGATTTGGTTTACACGAATTTCCAGGTCGCTGGGTGAATTCGGTGCGATGCGCAGTACCCCATATCCCACCGGCTCAATTCCCAGAAAACCCATGGGCCAGGCACCAAACAACAAACCACTCTCGATAAATTCTTCGTCCAGCCCCAAGCCGCCAGAGGTGCCACCTCCTTGCAGGGAGCCATCACGTGGTTCCAGTACCGGATAGTCGGCCATAGCGTCGCCTCGGTAATAATCGCGATACAGACGTCCACCAGTACCTCCATGCTCCAGTACATCCTTATGCCATTCCATGATTTCCAGCCAACGCTGCCAGGCATCATCGGCATCGTACACATCAATGCGGCACAGGAGGTCATAGTAGGAATGGAACAGCACAACACCGCCATCCTGAATCTGGTCACCAAAGCCCAGATGTGTCCAGACACGCTTGCCGATGGTCCAGTCCCACAAGTACCAATAGGTGTTTTCGCGGGTACTGAAACGCGGCGCAAAGCGAAAGAAGTAAATGTCTTCGCCCTGGGAATCATCACCGGCAACTATACGCCTGCCGGTTATCCAGTCCATGATTTTACGTGCCCTGTCTTCCGGTGCAATCCCCGAGGTTATCATCATGTGGTTCTGTAAGGTGTAACCGAAATCTTTTAAATCGCCCCGCGCATCCACTGACAACGCGTATCGTCCAGTCTCCTCATTCCAGAAGGTATCGTTGATGGCATCACGGACGACCGGCACCAAATCCAACAAGCTGTCCACTGTCTCGCGATACGTTGTCGTGCTGTGGCCGTCAGGCCCGGATACACTCGGCATAGGTCGTTGCAGTTCCGGCTTGCGTGCTACCAGGGCTTCAATATCTGCCATGGCTATCAATGCGTCGTGAAAATGGATATTGGGTTCAAGCGCCAATGGCCCGATAGCGATGATATCCATGTAGCCATCACCGATGCTGTGTCCCACGATTATCTCACCATTTTCATCCAGGGTCGTGCCTTCATGCCCGACAAAAAAATCGCCCACATCCAGCAATCCCCTACGGCCATGCAGGTGTTCCAGCATGAAGACCATGGAACGGCGCATATCATCCAGCTTCTCATCAATCAGGGTGATGTCCCCCGTCCACCAGACATAATCACGGATGGCAATGATGGAGATGGGGTTGTTAACGGCTTGACGGTTGTCATAATTCAATCGAAGAAAGTCCAGCGCACCTAGAAACGGAGTTTCTTCAGTGCCGTGGGGATATGCGATACGAAGCCCTGTGATGACACCTTCCCATTTGGGATGCAGGTGCATTGGGAAATATAATTTGTGGCGCGATCCGGCGGCAACTTCGGTTAACGGTATGGTTGCGTCCACACAGGAAGTTACCTTTTTGTCATCATTGAATTCGGGCTCCGTTTCTGTCGTGAAATACACAGAAAACTGGTGGGCCGCTTCAGCGAGGTCTTCTTCCGAATTCAACCAGGCAGCCTGAAGATAAATAAAAGGAGCATGATGTGCCTGGGCTTTGAAGTCAGGTGCCTGAAGGTATGCAATTACTTGATTGATTTCAAAATGCAGGCTGCCATCCTCTACCTTTTCAATTTCACCACCGTGTATTGTCCAGCCCTCGGCACTGTCGCCATTCCATTCCCATCCCGTGCTGTTACCGTGGCTCTGTGGATATTCCGGAAAAGCCCATCCCTGCCCGAACAAAGTCATGGGATTCGTCATGGGGTCTACCGAGCCGCTGTGGGCTGTCCAATGGTAGCCAAAACGATCAACAACACCATTCAACATATGGTTTTTAAATGCGGCATGCCGATTATCGTGCCATGACTTGGGTTCCGGCGAAAACCACACATACTGCGGATTGCTCCACAACCACCACAAGGTAAGTCCACCACCTACAGGAGGGCCAGTGTCAAATCGTATTGGATCACCAACAATACGCAAATGACGGCGAAACAGGTCCATGGCCAGTGCGTCATTTTCTGCGTCACTGCTGATGAACTCCGGCAACAAGGAATAATCCGGTTCCTCTGCCAAACTTTCCCCCGCAAAAAAACAGCTTCCAATTGCAACAAGTACAACAGTCAACAACAACCTACGCAACATCATGAATGTACTCCTCTTTTTCAAATTGTCTTGAAGTTATCGCGTATTCTACCTGAAAGTCCTGCTGCTATGACATGCATTTATTTCAAAATGTGAAGCTGCCAGTATGTCATGGCAGTTTTGTGATGTATTGAATAATAAAAAAATTCGGTGTGTACCGTATGCTTATTACAATATTAGTACACACCGAAATAAAATACATGCTAGAATCAGCAGCTTACTTGACAAGCTCCAAAACTTTGGACTCAATGAGCTTGCGTATTTCTTTCAAACGGGCAGGTGTCTCTGCTTCCATACGCATGATCAGCTTGGGTGAAGTGTTGGAAGCACGCAGCAAGCCCCAGCCATCAGGAAATTCAACACGGGCTCCGTCTATAGTGACTACATCCAATTTCAGTTCTTTCTGGAAGTAATGTGTTGCTTCTTTCACAACGTCAAACTTCCGGTTGTCTGGACAGTCTATCTCAATTTCTGGTGTAATTGGCCATTCGGGAATGGTTGCCAAGTGGGCGCTCAAAGGTTTTTTTCCTGCTGCTACAATTTCCAACAAACGCGCGGCAGAATAAATAGCATCGTCAAAGCCATACCAGCGATGTTTAAAAAAGATATGCCCACTCATTTCGCCAGCCAACTCTGCTTTGTGCTCAATCATGGCCGCCTTGATGTGTGAGTGACCTGTGCGCCACATCAGCGGGGTACCGCCATGCTTCTCAATGTCCTGGTACATGTTCCGGGAGCACTTCACT